>CAXYXY010000021.1:0-73857 GCA_964293125.1 uncultured Thiothrix sp.
CATGATCCAGCGAAACCTCATGTCTCTACCGCAAGACTGCTTAAAAAGTGATGGCCAAATTATCACCTTGAAAGGCATAAAGGTGCCACACCCGCCGATGCAGGCGAGGTCTTATCCAAGCGCCTGATCCAGTTAATGCGGGTGACGGACATGCCCAATGGCCTGCAAGGTCTGGGCTTTACCGAGGCAGATGTCATTCCACTCACCCAATCCAGCATGCGTCAGACACGCGCCCTGGCCAATTGCTCGCAAGACGTGAATGCGGTCGATATGGAAAACATGTACCGGGGCGCACTGAGCTACTGGTAGGAGCAAGCCATGCAGCATCGTCAGTTTTTAGCGTCATTAAACACCGCTATGCGCACTTTCAGGCGGATTTGATCAGGGCTTTGGACTGAAGTATCCACTGGCTTGGTGGCCACTCCGGCCAGATAATCCAGTCATTCTGTCTTCGCCGGGTTTTGCATCCTCTCATTCAAACTCCATCGACCGGAAAATCATCCCGGCGTTACGCAAAGCCAGTTCATCGAAAGTATCCAGCTGGGAAAAGGCAGATTGGTCAATCGCATAAGCATCTTGCAAACCACCACCCTGCTCGATGATCTCGCCCACTTGAGTGCGCATGTAGACCAGATAGTCGCGGGTGTATTTCGTCACTTCCGCCAGATCAGTCGGGCTGCCGTGACCGGGGATAATCACCTGCGGCTGCAGGGCTTCGAACTTCGCCCAAGTATCAACCCACGCAGCGGTGTCCGTTTCTTCAAAAACCGGCAGCAAGCGCTCATGGAAGGCCAGATCACCACTAATCGCAAGTTTCTTTTCAGGCAGCCAAAGCATGATGTCGCCGGGGCTATGTGCCGACCCCAAGCGCCGCGCCTCCATTTTCCAGGAACCCAAACTCAGATCCAGCGTGTCCTCACTTAAAATCACATCCGGCTTTACCAGCTGGGTGCGATAGGCCTTGTCCTGATTACGCGCCTGCATCCGCTGCAAAATGTCCGCGCCCTGCGCTTCAACATCCGCCCAGGCATCCGCATGCATGATCACTTTTGCGCCCTGCTCCTGCCAATAACCGCTACCCAGCATCGCGTGACCTTGCCCGTTTTCCAGCAGCACATATTTGACCGGTTGGTCAGTATGTTTCTTGATCTCATCGTGCAATGCTTGCGCCAGCAGGTAATTATCACCCGCGTTCATCACCACCACGCCTGCCTCTGTAATCACAAAGGACAGATTATTATTGTGCCCGCTATTGGCATCACTGGGGGCAGCGGTTGCGCCAATCGCTGACCAGACACCGGGGATCACCTCTATGGGCTTGCTGTACAAAAAGGAATCCAGCGCCTTATCCGTTTCCTTGACCGGCAAACCCGCATCTTTCCACGCGAAAAAACCATCCGCGTAATTTTTGACATTCGTGTAACCCAACTGCATCAAGGTATCTGCCGCGAATGAGCTGCGTTGATTCACGCCACAATAAACCACGATCGGCGTTGCCTTGTCCGGGATCAGGCCATCGACCTGCAGCTCCAGCCAGCCACGCAGGATATTACGATGCCGGGGTGCATCAATACTGCCACCCAGCAAGGTGATTTCCTGCGGAGTGCGCACGTCGATCAGCTGTGTCTCGGGGTGTTTTGCCAGTAAATCCTGCAACTCCTGGGTGCTGATATGGGTGATACGTTGCTTGACTTTTTCCAGTAGTTGACTGGCCTCAGCCGTGAGGGCAGGTACAGTGCGGGTTGGGGTTTCGCTGGCCTCTTCAGCCGCCGCGTCTGACGTAGGCGGAGTTTCAGCGGCCAGTGATACCGGGGCAGACAAGGCAAACAGAACGGGTAAGGCGGGTAGGTATTTCATGGGCATGGCTCCTCATGACTTTGGAAATTAGACTGGAAAACTGGAAAAGATGGCTTTGACAGAAACTATAAAGATCGGGCATGTGCTTGCCCATACCCCCATTAGCAGCATACCCCAGAACCTGCGCCCCGCTGGAATAATCTGCACATTCAGGCTGACCTGCTACAGACTAATCCCCTGACTTGCGCTTTAATACGCTCTTCAGTTACCCAGTCCAATTGCTCAACCAAGGTATGCCATGCTCGAATTTTCACTGCTAGCCGTGTTTCTCCCGACGTTTTTCTTCGTCTCCGCCACGCCCGGTATGTGCATGACCCTGTCCATGACTTTGGGCATGACAATCGGGGTCAAGCGTGCCTTGTGGATGATGGCGGGTGAGCTGCTGGGGGTCGGTCTGGTGGCGGTTTCGGCGGTGATCGGGGTTGCGGCGCTGATGCTGCATTATCCGCAGGTCTTCACCCTGTTCAAATACGTCGGCGGCGCTTACCTGATTTACTTAGGCATCCAGATGTGGCGTTCGCGCGGTAAAATGGCGATCAGTGAAGATTTCCAGCCCGGCAAAGTCGCGAGTCGCACCGAGCTGGCCTTGCAAGGCTTTATTACGGCGGTGGCCAATCCGAAAGGCTGGGCATTTTTTATTTCATTATTGCCGCCTTTTCTGAATCCTACCCTGCCCATGCTGCCGCAGCTAAGCGTATTGCTGGCGATGATTCTGTCGATAGAGTTTTTCTGTCTGCTGATTTATGCCAGTGGTGGCCGGACTTTGCGTACTTTTCTGGAAAAAAGGGGTAATGTGCGCTTACTGAACCGGATTGCGGGCAGCCTGATGATGGGTGTGGGTGTCTGGTTAGCCGTCGGGTAATGCGCGGGCATTAAAAAAGGGCATCTCGCAAAAGATGCCCAACCGCTAGGAGGATTGAAGCAACCTGGTCGCTTCATCGACTATATTAGTTCAAAAAATTTTGCACTGCAACATTTTAATTATCCTTTTTACAATCTGACAATTATCATAGTCCGGCCATTTCAGATAGGTTGTTCCTGAATAGCTGTGGCACAATATGCACGCCTGTCTGCGCCCTATATAACCAACCTGACCAAACCATGCTTGAACTATCACTGAACCATGACTGATTACTTGCTCATCATCGTCGGCACTGTCTGGGTGAACAACTTTGTTCTTTCCCAGTTTCTCGGCCTCTGCCCGTTCATGGGTGTCTCGCGCAAGCTGGAAACCGCGATGGGCATGGGCTTGGCCACCACCTTTGTCCTGACGCTGTCGTCGGTCAGCAGTTATCTGCTCAATACCTGGCTGCTGGAGCCATTGGGGCTGGAGTATCTGCGCACCTTAAGCTTCATTCTGGTGATTGCCGCCATCGTCGGCTACACCGAAATGGCCGTGCGCAAAACCAGCCCGATTCTGCACAATGTACTGGGTATTTATTTGCCCCTGATCACGACCAACTGCGCGGTGTTGGGTGTGGCGCTATTAAATGTGCAGAAATCACACGGTTTTATTGAATCTGCCCTTTATGGTATGGGTGCCGCCCTCGGCTTTACGATGGTGATGGTGATGTTTGCCGGTATCCGTGAACGGCTGGCCGTCGCCGACATCCCCGAAAGTTTCAAGGGTAACGCGATTGGCCTGATCACAGCGGGTCTGATGGCGCTGGCCTTTATGGGCTTTTCCGGTCTGGTCAGAAACTGATGCTCACCGCCCTGCTCGTCATCGGCGCACTCGCGACGGCTTTTGGCATCTTGCTCGGCTATGCGGCGCTGCGTTACAAGGTGGAAGGTGATCCGCTCGCGGACAAAATCGATAAACTGCTGCCTCAAACCCAATGCGGGCAATGCACTTACCCCGGCTGTCGGCCTTATGCAGAAGCGATTGCGCGGGGCGAGGCCGACATTAACCAGTGCCCGCCCGGTGGCGATACCACCATTCATGCGCTGGCTGATCTGCTGGGCGTCGAGCCCAAACCGCTGAACGAAGAAAACGGTGAAGTACAGGAAGTGCCGCTGGTCGCAGTGATTGATGAACAGATGTGCATCGGCTGCACCCTCTGTATTCAGGCCTGCCCGGTGGACGCGATTGCCGGTGCTGCCAAACTCATGCACACCGTCATTGAATCCGAATGCACCGGCTGCGCGCTGTGCCTGCCGCCCTGCCCGGTCGACTGCATTGACATGGTGCCACTCAAGCCTGCCCCCGCCAACTGGAAATGGCCGTACCCGGTGATCCCGATCAAAATCGAGGGGTCTGTCAACGTGGAGAAAACCAAACCATGATTCAGTCATTCTGGCGCAAGCTCTGGCAGAATCAGGGCGGTTTGAACCTTGATGATCAGAAAGAGCAGTCCACCCAACACGCTGTGCGCCGGATCGCGACCGATGCCAGCCCGGAGCTGATTATCCCCTTGCAACAACACATGGGCGACAAGCCCGAAGTGCGGGTCAAACCCGGTGATTATGTCTACAAGGGGCAGCGTATTGCGGCGGCTGAAGGCGATGTCAGTGTCCCCATCCACGCCAGCACCTCCGGGACGATTCTGGCGCTGGAACTGCGTCCGATTGCGCATCCTTCCGGCCTGGATGACCTGTGCATCATTCTGCAACCCGATGGCCTGGACGACCCCGGTGATAGCTGCATGGAAAAGCTGCCGGACTATACCCAAGTCGACCCCGCCCTGTTACGGCGGCGTATTTGCGAGGCGGGCATTGTCGGTCTGGGGGGCGCGGTGTTTCCGGCAGCCATCAAGCTGAACGTGCGCCCACAGATTCCGATTACCACGCTGGTCGTCAATGGTGCCGAATGCGAACCTTATATCACCTGTGATGACATGCTGATGCGTGAACAGCCGGATGAGATTATCGCCGGTAGCCTGATCATGCTGCATATCCTGCAATCACATGCGCCCCCGGAAGGCCTGCACTGCCTGATCGGGGTAGAAGACAACAAACCACAAGCCATTGCCGCCCTGCAAGCCGCCGCGTTACGCAGTGGTGATGCACGGGTGCAGATTGTAGCGGTGCCGACCCTTTACCCGACCGGCGGTGAAAAGCAGCTGATCAAGGCACTCACCGGTAAGGAAGTGCCCAGCGGTGGACGCCCGGCGGATGCGGGCATGATCTGCCATAACGTCGCCACCGCTCGCGCGATTTACCGGGCGGTGGTGCTGGGTGAACCGTTAATTTCACGCTATGTCACCCTCACCGGCAACGGAATCGCTGTGCCACAAAACATGGAAGTCCCGTTCGGGATGCCCATGCAGGTACTGATCGAGCAGGCAGGCGGCTATACCCGCAACGCCCGCCGACTGGTGATGGGTGGGCCGATGATGGGGGTGTCGCTCGGCACTGACCGTATTCCGGTGGTGAAAGCGACTAACTGTATTCTGGTCACTGATCAGGCAGACACTCCGCAGCCCGCGCTACCCTGCATCCGCTGTGGCAAATGTGCGGAAGTCTGCCCGGCTAAGCTCTTGCCCCAACAATTGTATTGGCATGCCCGTGCCCGTGAGCTGGAGCAAACCGAAAAATACCATTTATTCGATTGCATCGAGTGTGGCTGTTGCGCCTATGTTTGCCCCAGCCACATCCCGCTGGTAGATTATTACCGCTTTGCCAAAGCCGACATCCGCGAACAGCGGGCGGGGCGGATCAAATCCGACCTTGCGCGTGAACGCCATGAATTTCGGCAGGAGCGGATTGAACGCGCCAAACGCGAGAAAGCAGAAAAACTCGCCCAACACAAACAGGCCTTGCAAGAAAAGCAGGCAGGCGATGGCGGTAGTAATGACAAAAAAGCAGCCATTCAAGCTGCACTGGAACGCGCCAAAGCGCGCAAGGCACAACAGCAGGCCACTGCCACTGCCACCACCATTCCAGCAGAAAATACGTCAACGGGTACTGATGCTGGCACTGATACCGACCAGGATGTAAACCCATGATTTTCGGCACGCGCACCTCCCCTTACCTGCATACCCAACAGGATGTCGGCCAGATGATGGCGCAGGTGATTTATGCCCTCATTCCCGGCACGCTGGCACTCCTTCTGTTTTTTGGCTGGGGTGTCGTCACCAACCTGCTGCTCAGTCTTGGTTTTGCCCTGCTGCTGGAAGCGCTGATGCTGTACCTGCGCCAGCGTCCGCTTCGCCCGTTTTTAAGCGATTACAGCGTACTGGTGACGGGCTGGTTGCTGGCCGTCTCGCTACCGCCTTATGCGCCCTGGTGGCTCATTGCGCTGGCCCTGCTGTTTGCCGTGGTGCTGGCCAAGCATTTATACGGCGGCCTCGGTTACAACCCGTTTAACCCGGCGATGGTGGGCTATGCGGCGGTGCTGGTGTCATATCCGCTGGAAATGACCCAATGGCCGACGCCCGAACTCGCAGGCTTTGCGCATATTGGCTGGGAGCAAACGCTGCAACAGGTGTTTGCCGGTGGGACTAGCGGCTGGGATGCGGTCACTCAGGCGACACCGCTGGACAGTATCAAGGCACAATTACGCTTGGGGCATTCTGTCAGTGACATCATGAATACCGCCGCTTTTGGCTGGCTGGCCGGACATGGCTGGGAAATGGTCAGCCTTGCCTGGTTACTGGGGGGGTTGTGGCTCTTGTACCAACGCATTATCAGCTGGCACATCCCGCTGGGTTTACTCGGTGCGTTGGGTTCCATGGCGCTGATCTTCTGGCTGATTGACGGGCAAACCCATGCCTCGCCGGTGTTTCACCTGTTCAGTGGTGCGGCCATGCTGGGTGCCTTTTTTATTGCGACCGATCCGGTGTCTGCCAGCACCACACCCTTGGGCAAGCTGTTGTATGCTGCGGGTATTGGCTGCATTACGTATATCATCCGCGCCTGGGGAGGCTATCCGGATGCCATTGCCTTTGCGGTGCTGATTATGAATATGGCCGTGCCACTACTGGATTATTACACCCAGCCACGGGTATACGGCACCCAAGGACGGTTTGGTTTATGAGTCCGCTCCTGCGTGAAATCAGCAAATCGGCGCTGCTGCTGGCCGCTTTTGGTCTGGCGGGCACGGTATTGCTGGGCGGTATTAATGCCGCCACCGAAGGTCGCATTGCCGCCAATGAACGGCAGGCCTTGCTGGAGCGCATTAATACCCTGATAGCCCCTGACTTGTATGACAATGACCCTTTGCATGATCAGATTACCCTACCTGCTGACGCCCTGCACAGTGCCGCACCGGTCACGGTTTATCGTGCCCGCCAGCAGGGTCAGCCGGTCGCTGCCGTATTTGTTACCACAACCCCGGAAGGTTATAGCGGCAATATCCGCCTGGTGGTGGGTGTCAGTGTTCAACAGACCCTGACTGGCGTGCGCGTCGTGGCTCACAAGGAAACCCCCGGACTGGGTGACAAAATTGACATCACGAAAAATGACTGGATACTGGGTTTTGCCGGGAAATCATTGCAAAACCCGGCACCCGAACGCTGGGCGGTAAAAAAGGATGGCGGTGATTTTGACCAGTTCACGGGTGCGACCATTACCCCGCGTGCCGTCGTCGGTGCCGTGAAAAACGTGCTGGTCTGGACACAGCAACATAGCGACACACTGTTCACCTTGCCCGCTGAAGGAGGCAATTGATGAGTGATTCCCCGACTGAATACCGCACTGAATACCGTAAAATAGCACTGGATGGCCTCTGGCATAATAACCCCGGGCTGGTGCAATTACTCGGCCTGTGCCCGTTGATGGCGGTCACGACCAACCTGGTCAATGGCTTGGGTTTGGGGCTGGCGACTTTGCTCACGCTAGTCATCTCTAACCTGTTGATCTCGCTGCTGCGGGATTTTATTCGCGATGAAATCCGCATCCCGGTATTCGTGCTGATTATCGCCTCGACCGTGACCGCGATTGAAATGCTGATGCAGGCCTTTTTCCACGGGCTGTATGTGATACTGGGTATTTTTATTCCGCTGATCATCACTAACTGCATCGTCATTGGTCGTGCGGAAGCCTTCGCCTCCAAAAACCCACCGAGCAAAGCCTGGCTGGATGGGCTGATGATGAGTACCGGCTTCCTGTTGGTGCTGGTCGTATTGGGCGGTATGCGTGAGCTACTGGCCAACGGCACCTTGTTTGCGGATGCACACCTGATGTTCGGCGAAGCGGCACGCGGCTTGACCTTGCGATTCGGTGGCCATGACGGTCATTTTCATGGCCTGCTACTGGCTGCTTTTCCGCCGGGGGCGTTTATCAGTCTGGGCTTACTGGTTGCAGGCAAAAACTTCATTGATCATAAGCTGGCCGCCCGCGCCAAGCGCACCCGTAGCGCCGCAAAGCTGGCCGCAGGCGAGGCTGCCTGAACATGAACCCGGCTAAACGTCTGGAAATTTTTCAACGCTGGCAAGCCGCCAACCCGGAACCCAAGACCGAACTGGCCTACAACTCAGTCTTTGAATTACTGGTTGCGGTTATCCTGTCCGCCCAAGCGACCGACAAGGGCGTGAACAAAGCGACCGCCAAACTGTTCCCGGTCGCGAATACACCCGAGGCTATCTATACATTGGGTGAGGAGGGCTTGCGGGAGTACATCAAAACGATTGGCCTGTTTAACAGCAAGGGTAAAAATATTATCGAGACTTGCCGCCTGCTGATTGAAAAACATAACTCCCAGGTACCGGATGACCGGGCTGCGCTGGAAGCCTTGCCCGGTGTCGGGCGCAAAACGGCGAATGTCGTCCTGAATACTGCCTTCCGCCAGCTGACCATGGCGGTGGACACGCATATTTTCCGAGTTGCCAACCGCACTGGACTCGCCAAGGGCAAAGATGTCATCGCCGTAGAAAAAGGTTTGCTACGGCATATTCCCAAAGACTATTTGCTGGATGCACACCACTGGTTAATTCTGCACGGGCGCTATACCTGCGTGGCACGCACGCCCAAATGCCCGCAATGCATTATCGCCGACCTGTGCGACTTTAAAGAGAAAACCCCCTGATGTTTGGACAAGATCGCGACAGCCTGCGCCGTTACTACCTGCAATGCTGGCAGAAAAAGCAGGCCGGGCAAACGCTGGATGCGCTGGAGCAACAAATTGCCCAAGTGATTCACGAACACCCCGAATATCACCGCCAGTTGGAACACGCGGAACAGGTACTCCAGCGTGATTATCTGCCCGAAAACGGCGATACCAACCCGTTCCTGCACATGGGCTTGCACCTTGGCTTGCGCGAACAACTGGCCACTCATCGCCCGGCGGGTATATTCACGCTCTATCAGACGCTGGCGGCTCAGTACGGTGGACATGAGGCCGAACACCGGATGATGGAATGCCTGGCTGAAAGCCTCTGGCAGGCGCAACGCACGCAGTCCGCCCCGGATGAAGCGGCTTATCTGCTGTGCCTGCAAAAAGTGACAGAACACCTGAACATTACCAAAAATACAGCTGACCAATAGGGGAGAGAAACGCCTCGGTATGAGGTGTTTTATTCACTTCGCACCGGCACCTCGGGACTGAGGTCTTAACTCAGGTCAAGGCGAGCCAGCGTACTTATGCGTTTTACTGGGCATGAATATGTCCACTAAAAGGAGTACGTGCCCATGAAAAAAAAGCTACTGATTACTTTACTGGCTGCGGCCACTGTAAATGCCTGGGCGGAGGATGGTTATAACTCCGGTGTTATTACTATCACAATTACCGGTGGCAGTGGCGTTGAAACACGTGACGCCCCCGGTAGTGTGAGTGTTATCCAACACCGTGAGATTGTGCAGAAGGGAAGTGCCAATGTACTGGAAGCCATTCGTGATACCACAGGGGTTAATTTGCAGGGTATCGGCACCGGTGGCCGTAAGGCAATCAGCCTGCGCGGTATGGAGAGTAAACATACTCTGCTGCTGGTTAACGGCAAACGGGTTCCGGCCAGTAACGATGTTATCGGCCCAAATACGGATTATCAGTATGACTGGATTCCGGTTGAGCAGATCGAACGGATTGAAGTGGTTCGTGGGCCAATGTCGGTGCTGTACGGTGCGGATGCCTTGGGTGGGGTGATTAATATTATTACTCAGAAACCAGCTAAGGATGCTGCCGGGACAATCACGCTGGGCGGACGGCTGGCTGAGGGTGACCAAGGAGGCGATGGGCATGCGCTGCGCTTTAATCTCGGCGGTGGCGTACAGGATAATCTGCAGCTCGGTCTGTCCGGAGGACAATCCCGGCGCTCTGCTGTGGAAAGTCAGCTAGCACCCGGAACGTCAGCGCTGGAAGGCAGGGAGCAGCAGCAATTATCTTTTCAGGCGAACTGGCAGCCTGCTGCCGGACACCATATTGAGCTGGAACACACGCGGGGACAGGAAGAACGTTGGTATGATACCGCGACCCGTACCGGCACGTTGTATGAAAGCCTCTATGACATTGAGCGTGACCAGAGCAGCCTGGGCTGGAAGGGTAAGATGGGTGATACACACGCTTCATTGCGTGCGTATCACAGTCATGTTGATATTACTAATCAGGCCAGCAATGGTATCAGTCCAACCTCACCACAAACTCTGCAGGAAGATGTTGCTGACGGCAGTCTGATCTTCAGTGCCGGGGATAATCACACCATGACCACGGGTTTTGAGTTTCATACCACACAGCTGGAGCATCCGTTATTATCCGGTGGGCGGGATGAGGCAAAAACCAAAGCCGCTTATTTGCAGGATATTATCAGTCTGGGTAAACGCACTGAAGCCACTTTCGGGGTGCGTTGGGACAAGCATGACAGTTTCGGCAGTGAGTTCAGCCCGAGGGCAGCACTGACCTGGGATGCCACTGATAACCTGGCACTGAAGGCCAGTTACGGCCATGGATTCCGTGCACCAACTATAAAGCAGGTCTCACCGGGCTATAGTTTTCCGGTCGGTCTATTTATTATTAACAGTAACCCGGCGTTGCAACCAGAAACCAATAATGCTTGGGAATTGGGCGCCGATTATAGCCGTAACGGACTCAGTGTAGATGCTGCTGTGTTTGATAATAAAGTGAAAGATTTGATTGATACCCGTTTTGAGCGTTTATTGACGAGTGGGGTGCAGGAGTGGACTTATGACAATGTTGACTCTGCCCGTTTGCGTGGCTTTGAAATATCGACACGCGTGAAACTACAGAGCAATGTGCGCTTAAACAGTAGCTATCAATACCTGGATGCTAAAGATGATAATCACCAACGGCTGGAGGGTCGTCCGCGTCATACTTTATCCACCGGGCTGGAGTGGGAGAAAAATGGTTGGCTGGCGAATATCCGGGCTGAGTATCAGGCTGACCAGACCATTATCCCACCGGGTAGCCAGACTATGGTCGATCTGCCGGAAACGACTCTGTGGAATGTGAGCCTGAGCAAACGTCTGAGTAAAAATTACGAATTCAGAGCCGGGATTGAGAATCTGACTAATCTGCGTTTGGAAGAAAAATCGGCGGATTTCCGCTATGAAGAATATCCGCGCACCTTGCGGCTGGAAGTTGAGGGGAGCTTCTGAAAGATGCATCAGGGCTGACAGCGGGTCAGCCCTGATCAGCATCAGTTAGTAAACATCATACACCGTATTGTAAACATTGAATTTTCCGGTCGGTGTAATCAGGCGATCATCTTTAATGACTTTCTTCAGCTTGCGGGTTTTATCATCCACAATCACCAAAGCAGACTTTTGCTCCTTGCCATTCCAGACTGAGAACCAGACTTCATCACCGGCCTGATTGTACTCCGGCTGGATCACCCGCTTCGGCCCTTCACCGACATCAGCCCATTCAGCGATAGGCAATACCTCATACCCTTTATCCAGATTGTTGATGTCGAATACGGCGACTGACTGGCTGATTTTCTCATCAGGATTCAGACCCGTATCGACCCACAGGTTAGTGGATTTCGGATGGGTTTTAATAAACAGTGAGCCACCGCCTTGTCCCTTCAGAATCTCAGCGACTTTCCAGGCATTATTCTTGTGACCTTCCGGATCAGTCCCAATCAGGGTGATTTTGTCATTACCCAGCGCACTGGTCGCCCAGACCGGGCCATATTTGGGGTGAGTAAAGTTCGCACCACGCCCCGGATGAGGAATTTTGTCAACATCAATCAATGCTTCCAGTTTACGATCCTTGGAGTCAATCACGGCAATTTTATCCGACTGATTCGCTGCGGTCAGGAAGTAACGGTGCGTTGCATCCCAGCCGCCGTCATGCAGGAAACGAGCTGCCGGAATGGTGGTGACTGACAGGTTGTCGATGTCTTCATAGTTGACCAGTAATACTTTGCCGGTTTCCTTAACATTGACGATAAACTCCGGATACTCATGGGAGGCAACGATCGCCGCGACCCGTGGTTCAGGATGGTATTCCTGAGTATCCACCGTCATGCCACGGGTGGAGACAATTTGTTTTGGCTCCAGCGTGTCGCCGTCCATGATGACGTATTGCGGTGGCCAGTAAGAACCGGCGATAGCATATTTGTCTTCAAAGCCTTTGTATTTTGAGGTTTCTACTGAACGTGCTTCCATCCCTACCTTGATTTCAGCCACAGTAGCCGGTTCTTTCATCCACAGGTCAATCAGATTGATCTTGGCATCACGTCCGATCACAAACAGATAACGTCCAGAGGCCGACAAGCGGGAGATGTGCACTGCGTAACCGGTTTTGATGATACTGATGATTTCTTTGGTATCGCCGTCAATCAGCGCCACTTCACCACTGTCGCGTAAGGTGACCGAGAAAACATTGTTCAGATTGTAATCGTTCATTTGTTTAGTCGGACGATCTTCCGGCTTCACCACGACTTTCCAGCTATTGATCATTTCTGGCATGCCCCACTCCGGCGGCATAGGTGGTTCGTGCTGGATATAACGCGCCATCAGGTCAATATCTTCCGCGCTCAGTTCACCGGATGTACCCCAGTTCGGCATGCCTGCCGGTGAGCCATAGGTAATAAATACTTTCAGTACCTCGGTACCTTTGGCTCGCGTTTCTTTGGGGGTGAGTGGTTTGCCGGTGGCACCCTTGCGCAATACGCCGTGACAACCCGCGCAGCGCTCGAAGAATATCTGTTTGCCACGATTAAATTCGTTCACGGTCATCGGCGGACCTTCCGAGGTAATCATGTTTTCAACAGATGCCGGGTCTACGGCGGACGGTGCGCCCTGATAATTGGCTTCCGGTTGGGTGATGTGTTTAGGATTGTCAGCAGCGACTTCAGCTTTATGCACCGCCGCAGAATCCTTCGGATCGGTGACTGCTTTATCATCAGCATAGGTAGTTGCAGAAAGAGCCAATGTGGCGGCAATCACAAGACTTAGGGTGGTTTTTTTCATGGTCACTTTTCCTCGTTCAAGCGGGTAGCAGGAAGGTGATAAATTAAAAATCACCTGATGCTTTTATACTGAGTGAGAGGAGAGGAAACAGCCTTGATGTAGGTCAAGCTGAAATTTGTTAAACAATTGTTTTAAAAGCTAAATATTGATTTTCTTTGTGAAGTTAAAATATTCCAAATCCTGCCGTCAATTAGTCACAATGACCCATTGACAGCAGGCTCTGAAATAAATCAGGATCAGCTAGTCTGTGGCTCAACAAACGCCACTTTTTCACGTTCAGGTATAAAGCTGACAATGAATAAAACAGCACCGATCAGGAACACCACACCGGAGACTTCACGCATCCAGTAAAACAGCGCAATTTTTTCCTGTACCGCCATGAAGGACAAGGGGGAGTCGGTATAACGCTGCAGATAAGTCTGCACAATACCGGCACCGGTCAGGAACAAAGTAATGAACACCATCGCCACCGTCATCAGCCAGAATGACCACATTTCGATGACCTGCTGGCGGTTACTCTTGGCTTCCTGGCCACGCATAATCGGAACCGCATACGAAATAATCGTCAGCACCACCATCACATAAGCACCGAAGAATGCCATGTGGCCATGAGCAGCGGTCAGCTGAGTGCCGTGCGTGTAATAATTCACCGGAGCCAGCGTGTGCATAAAGCCCCACACGCCTGCGCCGAGGAAGGACATCACAGCGGTGCCCATCGCCCACAATACCGCAGCTTTATTCGGGTGTTCGCGCTTACGCTTGTTAATGGTATTGAAGGCAAACAGCGTCATCATGAAGAACGGTAGCGGCTCCAGCGCGGAGAAGATTGATCCCCACCATTGCCAGTAACCCGGTGCACCAATCCAGTAATAATGGTGGCCGGTGCCGATAATGCCGGTAATCAGTGCCATGGCGATAATCACATACAGCCATTTCTCGATCACCTCACGGTCAACCCCCGTGGTCTTGATCAGCACAAAGGCCAGAATGGACGCCATGATCAACTCCCATACGCCTTCCACCCAGAGGTGAACCACCCACCACCAGTAGTATTTATCCTTAACCAGATTATCAGGGTTGTAAAAAGAGAACAGGAAGAACACGGCCAGCCCGACTAAGCCGGTTAGCAGCACCATGGTGACCACGGTTTTGCGTCCGGTAAGTGCGGTAATCCCGATACAATAGAGGAAGGACAACGCGACAATCACAATACCGATTTTGGTAATGGTAGGTTGCTCCAGAAACTCACGACCCATGGTCGGCAACAGATCATTACGGGTTATCTCTGCCAGTGTCGCATAAGGCACCGACAGATAACCGATCACGGTCAGCGCACCCGCCAACAGAAAGACCCAAAACATCAGCTTGGCCAGCCACGGTGCATGTAGCTCACGCCCCGCTTCTTCCGGCACCATATAGTAGGCTGCGCCCATAAAGCCGAATAATAGCCAGACAATCAGCAGGTTAGTATGCACCATGCGGGCAACGTTAAACGGAATTTCAGGGAACAGAAAATCACCCATGACATACTGCAGGCCGATAATCAGACCAAACAAGACCTGACCAATAAACAGGCCAATGGCTGCCATGAAGTACAATCTTGAAATAGACTGGGTTTTATATTGCATTGCTCTACTCCTTAACCCTGAATATTGGGTGGCCAGTTTTCGGTATTAATCTCGCTGGCATATTTCAGAAATGCGGCAATGGCATCCAGCTCAGCTTCGGAAAAATTGAACTGTGGCATGCTGCGGCGTCCCGGAATCCCGTCTTTCGGACGGCTCTTGATAAAGCCTTTAATGGCCTCGGTACTTTTGCCAAAGCGGATATAGACATTGCCCAGTTCCGGCGCAAAGTAAGCACCCTCACCCAACAAGGTGTGGCAACCGATGCAGTTATTTGTTTCCCATAAGCGTTTGCCATCAGCGACCTGTTCAGTAATCGCTTCATGGTTGTCACGCTCCGGCCAAGCTCGGTGCGTATCGAAAGTCAGAGCAAGAAACAACAGAATAAAGAACAGCGAACCGCCGTAATAAATGTTCCTCGCCATGCTTTTGGTGAAAATTTCATGCATGGTGTGAGTGCCTCCCTAAAAAATATTTGCTAATTGACAAGATTAGGGAACTTGAAGGGAGTGAAGCCTTGATTCAGGTCAAGTGGGTTTCCGGGGGATTTGCAAGCAACAGCTTAGTTTTTGGTCAATAATGCATACAGCTGCGGCAGTTTTTTTGGCAATTCCGCCGCCTTCTTCACCAGTACCCAGCCCTGCTGACCAAACAAACGCGGCAGATAATCCTCCGCTTTATCATCGATGGTGATACAAAACGTTTTCATGCCTTTTTTGCGTGCTTCCTGCAGTGCCATGCGCGTATCTTCCAGTCCGTAGCGCCCTTCATAAATATCCAGATCATTGGGCTTACCGTCAGTCAGGATCAGCAATAATTTTTGCTGTGACGCTTCGGCTTCCAATAACTGCGTGGCATAACGGATCGCCGCGCCCATGCGGGTGTAATAACCCGGCTGTGCCGCCATAATTCGTCCGCGCACCATGGCATCATAAGCTTCAGCGAAGCTTTTCAGCTGATAGAAGCGTATGTGCTTTCGATTCAGCGAAGAAAAACCATATAAAGCGAAACGGTCACGGGTCGCGCTTAAGGCTCCGCCAAACAGCAGCAGTGAGTCCTGAACAATATCAATCACCCGTGCCTGATTACTCACCCAACTGTCGGTCGACATGGAGAAATCAGCCAGCAACAGACAGGATAAATCCCGGCTCTGTTCACGGCAATCACGGTAAACCGCCGGAATATCGATCCGCCCGCGCTGACGCTCGGCCAGGTGCAGAATATAACTATCGGTATCCAGTTCACGGCCATCCTGCTGATGATTCAGCCACTCGCGCTTTGGCTGCAGTGCCTCAAAGCGACGGCGTACGCTGGCGACATCTGTTTTCAGTCGCAGCGGTAAAGCCTGTTCCTCAGCATCGCGTGGCAACATGACCTGCAGGCAACAATGACCCTGTTTAAGCGTCTGTTTGCGATAATCCCATTCCGGCAGCGAAATGCCTTCGCCCAGCGGAATGTCATCATACGCTGCGGCTGGTAAATCCAGATCCAGTTTGATCTTATGGGCACTGGCTTTACGGTCACGCGCGACGGTGATCATATCCATATCCTCTGCGGTACGTGCGCCGTCATCATCCGGCTCATCATCTGCCGTGCGATCCACCGGCAGGAATTCTGTCCATGAAAACAGGCTTTCCAGGCGGAACATCATCAGGCCACTTTTGCCATCCGGCATATCGGTACGCTCGGCACGGTGGCGTTTGGCGCTGGCGGTTGACGGTTTGCCGGATTCACTGTTTTCTGCTTCGGGTGGAGCGGGTTCGGCCAGCGTTTCCGGGACAGTCGTCTCGACGACAGGCGCGTCGATCAGGTGCAGTAATAGCGGTGGCTCGTCCGGGTATAAATCCTGCCATGCCGCTAATAAGCGTTGATAACGGGGTATTAAGGCCGGGTAACGCTGCAGTGTTTGCTCAACATTCTGACAGGTGCCCAGTGCCGTCAGCCACAGATAGACTTCACGGTTTAAGGCTTGCTGCGGGAAGATGGCAATAGTATCAGGCAGGCACATTACTTCGCTTTCACGCCATGCCTGCGTTGTTTTCAGGTCAGAGCCTGCCACGCGCTGTAATAAACTGCGTTTGGAGGTATTCTTGGTTTCCGTGCTCTTGCGGATTTCCAGCCCGGCATCATTGCCCAGTGCCCGCAACAAAACCCCCAATGTTTTGCGTATATCATCCAGATTAACCTGTGCCTCCGGATAAGCATGACTGGCGCTACGGGTAATGAATTTATGCCAGACCTTTCCGACCCATTCTTCCACTGCGGCCTCCTTAAATAATGCCCGGCATCACAGTTCAATCCTGATCATTTCTTCGAGCAACGGCCTGTCCAGCAAGTCAATATACTGGTCGCTGACGTTAATCAGCTGCTGATCACTCAGGCGTTTCAGAATGCGCGAAAAGGTTTCCGGTTTAATCGAGAGGCGTGATGCGACCACATGCTTGGGCACCCCAAGTACGATACGGTCATCAGACGCTGAAGATGCCTCCTGTGTTTCCAGCAGCCAGCTGACCAGACGGAATGTGGCATTATGTAAGGTCAGCCGGTCTACTTCATTCAGTAACCAGTGCATGCGCTGACTCATTAACGCCATCATATTGAAGCATAATTCAGGAGAAGCCATCAGCATCGTGCGGTACTGTGCCGAGTTGATACCCACTACCATGGCTGGCTTTAGTGCCATTGCATGCACCGGATAACGGCCACCACCGATGAACATCACGGCTTCTGCAAAACTGTTACCGGGTGGGATGATGTCGACGATTTTCTCATCACCATTCGGGGTGAGGCGAAACAGTTTGATAAAGCCATCAATGCAGATAAATACTTCATTAGCGGGCTGTCCCTGCTGAAACAATATCTTGCCCTCCGCCAGTTCATACAGACGGGCGGAGCTGATCAGGGTATTAAACTGATCAGGTGCCAGCGCACTGAATAAGGTTGAGCGCTGGATAGTGGTTAGCGTGTCATTGTTAAATTTCATGATGTACCAAAAAAGGTGCGGGCAACTTCCATCAGCGCTTCAGCCGTTTCAGGATCATCCGTCAGCGGCTCAACCAATGCTGCCCGACAGGCTGACAGCGGATCAAAACCATCCTCAATCAAGGTGGCTGCATAGACCAGCAGGCGGGTGGACGCTGATTCTTCCAGATCATGCTCTTTCAGTACACGTAATGCATTCGCTAATTCCACTAAGCGTCTGGCCAGTTCCGGGGTGGCACCGGTTTCCTGCATGACAATCCGGGTTTCCAGTTCCGCTTCAGGGTAATCAAAACGCATGGCGACAAAACGCTGCCGGGTGGAGGGCTTCATGCCTTTGAGCAGGCTCTGATAGCCCGGATTATAGGACACCACCAGCATAAACTCCGGCGCGGCCTGTAGTGTTTCACCGGTACGTTCAATCGGCAGGATGCGGCGATTGTCTGACAGGGGATGCAGGATGACGGTGGTGTCTTTGCGTGCCTCGACCACTTCATCCAGATAGCAAATCGCGCCTTCACGCACTGCACGGGTCAGCGGCCCGTCATTCCAGTAAGTCTCTCCGTCACCAATTAAATGGCGTCCGACCAGATCAGCGGCACTCAGGTCATCATGACAGGCGACCGTGTATAAGGGGCGTCCCAGCTTGGCTGCCATATGCTCGACAAAACGGGTTTTGCCGCAGCCGGTCGGGCCTTTCAGTAATACCGGTAACTGACGACGGTAAGCATGTTCAAACAGCTCACTTTCCCGGCCTTGTGCCACGTAACGGGGAATCTGCTGAGTCACGGTAACTCCACTTTTATATCAAACTGGCTGAGAAACTGCGCGGTCACAAAATCCATGGAGCTGATGTGCTGTTCCAGCCAACTACGCCAGTTGAGGATGTAACTGCTCAATGCGGCATAGTTCCGGTGCTCCAGCCAGCGCTGCTGCTGTACGTTTAATTCCTGCAATACCTGTTCATGCTCGGACTGATGCATGGGGTAAGCGAAGAAATTGTACTCCGCCATCAGGCGTTCTTCACGGGCAAAATGCGCTGTGGTGTGTTCCAGCCAGTGTTGCATGTGTTGATCAATCACTTCTGGTGCAGCTTCATCCTGCAATGCTTGCAGCAAGGTGCGTACCAGCGTCAGTTCTTCACAGTGCACCTGGTTCATAAACGGCAGTGCCACTTCCGGTAATTGACTGCACTCCGGCAGGGTGTTGGTAACAGTCATGTTATCCTCCTATCTGATAAGCTATAAAAATCAGGCCAAGCACACTCAGCAGCCAGCCATGCATCAGCAGTCGCCACAGCAAAGCGACCTTGCGCAATGCCATAAAATCAGCGATCAGAAAATGTCCTTTGATAAATACCGACCCCAGTAACGCGAGTGCTAACCATTGTTGGCTGAAACCACTGTACCCGACCCACCAGGTCAGTAGGGTCAACACGATCAGCAGCAGCCATACCATCATCACTCTCATCTGTTCACCGTATGACATAAACCAGTGGAAACAAAACAATCCAGACCAGATCCACCATGTGCCAATAAGAAGCACCGGTTTCCACGCCGGTATAGTCGCTGGCACTGTATGCGCCTTGTTGTGCTTTCCATGCTACCGCAGCGAGGATAATCATGCCCAGAATGACATGCATGAAATGGAAGAAGGTCAGCGACAGATAAAACATATAGAAGGTATTGGTGCTCAGGTGAATACCGGCGGCAAACTTACCGGCAAATTCCATGCTTTTCAGCACCACAAAAATACCCCCACAACCCACGGCGGCCAGCAACCAGTTACGGCAGACTAACCAGCGGTTGGTTTTAATGGCCTGCACCGCCAGCACCACAAATAAGCTACAGGTGATCAGAATGACGGTATTGGCGGCACCGGTGGTTTTGTCCAGAGTTTGCTGGTAATGGTTAAACAGTCCGACATTGTTGCTGCGGGCAAAGGCATACGAAACAAAGAAAATACCAAACACCAGCAGTTCGGCCAGAATAAAAATCCACATAGCCAGATCACCCGGCAGGGGGCGTGGCTGACTGGATTCAGCAGGAGATGAAGTAATAGGGCTGCTCATGAAGTGCAGACTATGTCAGCCGCTCAGGCTGTGGCCTTGATGCAGGTCAAGCTGGAGGCTTGATCGCTGAAATCTGCCAATGGCTAGCTAGCATGAGCACTTCGCTACCGTGTTAATATGCAAGATCGTTCAAACCAGCTAGCCAGTTCTGCTTCAGTCACCTTCCCGGCGGCCAGTTGCTCAAACAGGTAGCGGGTGCACAAGACCGCTCGTCGTGTTCCGACGAACTGCAGAACCTCTCCCAAAAAAGCCTGTCATAAGCGTTATCTATTCAGTTAATAAATTGAGTTAGTTAATTTTTATACCAACCCGAAAGGTCACGCTATGAACATGCAAACAACGATGATAAAAATTGCTTTCCTCACTGCAACCGTCGCTACCCTGAGTGCTTGCGCCCCCATGACCCCTGCGCCGGTGCATACCGCTTACGCACCACCCCCGGTCGAAACCCCTGATCCTTACACTGCGCCCGTGGATTACACGCCGGTTGTAACGCCTCCGCAGCAGCAATATGTCGTCCAGCTGACCGCGAGTTCCAGTCGTAACAAAGCTGAAAACCTGAAGAACCGCTTTGCCCGTGACGGTTACAGTGCCTTTGTCAGCCCGCTGCAGGTGAATGGGCGTTTGTTGCATCGGGTACAGATCGGTTATTACAACAGTCAAAATGATGCCGGTTTGGTACTGGCACAATTACAGCAAAACTATCCGGGCGATGCTTATGTGAATGCTGCCCTGGTGAAAACCCCTTAAGGTTTTTCTACAGACTTTTGCACATCTTGTGTCATGATCGGCGGGTCATTCTTAAACCGGATAACTCGCCGATGAAAATACTGATTGCTCCTGATTCCTTCAAAGAAAGTCTCTCTGCCGAAAAAGTGGCTGCTGCGATTGCAGCGGGCTTTCAAAGCGTCTTCCCGGCTGCCGAGATCATCCAGCTCCCGGTGGCAGATGGCGGCGAAGGCACCACTGCCGCGCTGGTAGCCGCCACCAATGGCACGCTCCATAAAAAAACCGTCAGCAATCCACTCGGTCATCCGCTTGAGGCCAGCTGGGGCGAACTCGGCAATGGCAGCAGCGCGGTGATCGAAACGGCTGCCGCATCCGGTCTTGACCTGCTGCCTGCCAGCGCAAGAAACCCCATGCTTGCGACAACGCGGGGCACGGGCGAACTGATTCTGGCGGCGCTGGATCAGGGCATGCGGCACATTATTGTCGGCTTGGGCGGTAGCGCGACCAATGATGGCGGTGCCGGTCTGTTGCAGGCATTGGGCGTCGGTCTGCTGGACAAGCATGGTGAGGAAATTCCACCCGGCGGTGCGGGTTTGGCCGCGTTGCACAGTATTGATCTGAGCCAGATGGACGCACGCCTGGCCCATGTGCAGTTTGCAGTCGCCTGTGATGTGGATAATCCGCTGGTCGGTGAATACGGTGCTTCCGCTGTGTTTGGCCCGCAAAAAGGGGCGGATGCTGCGATGGTGCAACAACTGGATGCCAACCTGCAGCATTTTGCTGACTTGATCCTGGCGACTACGGGCAAAGATGTAGCCAGCATCCCCGGAGCGGGTGCGGCGGGTGGTTTGGGCGCTGCTTTCCTGGCATTTTTGCCCGCACGCCTGCAAAGCGGGATTGATATTGTCCTGGATGCGGTCGCATTTGACCGGCACCTGCGGGGGGCAGATTTGGTCATTACCGGGGAAGGTCGCATCGATAGCCAAACCATTCGCGGCAAAACACCGATTGGCGTGAGCAAACGTGCCAAGGCACAGGGTATTCCGGTGATTGCGTTAGCGGGTTCAGTCGCGGCGGATGCCGGTATTGTGCACGAACATGGCATTACTGCGCTGTTCAGTGTAGTGCCGGGGGTGGTGACGCTGGATGCCGCGCTGGAACAGGCAGCCGGGAATCTTTATCGGACGGCGCGGAATGTAGCGACAGTCTGGCAGTTAAACCCACGAGCCGCATCAAATGCCACTGCCCGTGGGATGGGTGAATGAAGGTTCGTCATAGCCTACGCAGTCAAGCCGCTTTGAACCGACATGACAGGGGATGTTTTCTGTGCTTTCTGTGCTTTCTGTGCTGATGGTTGCAATTGCGGTGGGCAACTGACAGGCTTGCTAGCCCAGGCTGCATCGGCTTCTGCCTCAACTTTCCATGGCCAGGCTTTGACACCCTTCTCCAGCAGCTCGCGGGAAAAACCGGCGTCAGCAAGATTGCGGTCACTTAAAGCTAATAGCGCGTTGCGTGTTCTTGCTCGTTCGATCCATTCGATCCACTCGATACGATGATTAGCAAAAGCTGTGATATGTGCGATCAGGTTCATAATGTGTAACTCCATTTTTGTTTTCGATGGAGTCCATGATAAAGACATTGCTGCGACGCACAAGATACTTGTTCTCACGGCTCGGGTAAGCAGAGCTTACCCTACGCTTCAGGCTGTCAGCGCAGAGCGCGTGCCATACACCCGCGCATTATTATTCACCCGGTCGATTAGCTGAATCACTTGGCCCGCGTCGGCGTCATCGAACAGGCCGAACAAACCCTGATTCAGCATGCACAACATCAAGCCCAAAAACAGCAACTCCGTCTTTTTGGTCTTCACCATCTTCAGCAAAGAAACTTCCACACTGTCATAATCCAGCGAGCCTTTAAACGGCGGATTGGCCAGAATCAAACTGAAATCATCCCGCCGCGCCGCGTTCGCCTCACTCAGCGCATCCAGCCCCAGCAACTGCGGATGCTCAATCCCATGCAACTGCAGATTCATCGCCCCAATCCGCAACATGGTGCTATCGAACTCAATGCCCGTGAACATCTCGCTGTTATAATGGCGACGAAACGCCGCATCATGAAACCACTCCGCATGGTGCTCATGCACATACTCACTGGCCGCCACCAAAAACCCCGCCGTGCCACACGACGGATCACAAATCGTATCCTCCTGCGATGGCTCCATCAGCCCGACCATCAGCTTGATAATATGGCGTGGCGTGCGAAACTGCCCATTGGTGCCCGCGCTTGCGATCCGTGATCATAAGCTGTATTGGTCTTTCTGCTGTCATTGAGGACGGCCAGTATAGC
The DNA here is from genome assembly GCA_964293125.1 of uncultured Thiothrix sp. Taxonomy (GTDB): domain Bacteria; phylum Pseudomonadota; class Gammaproteobacteria; order Thiotrichales; family Thiotrichaceae; genus Thiolinea. The sequence continues at coordinate 22,918 of CAXYXY010000021.1, forward strand.
GGTTTAATGCTGCCGGTGTGCAAGAGCTGCGCTAATACAACAGCCCAAACAACCACAACGGAATGCGCCGCTGCTCGCCGATCACTACATCATCGATGGCGGCGTAGCCCTGCGCATGACCCGCCAATTGTTTCAGCGTCTTGCTCGCGCCGCCAATTTCAAACACCCAGTGATCATCGACCAAAAAATCGCCCCGGTCGTGATAATGCACCTGATGCTGCGCCGACAACTGCGACACGAAAAAACTCTCGCGCAACGCGCCCACATTGGGTGCCGCACACAAGGCATGAAACAGATTAGTGTTATTCAGCAGTAACTTGTACGGCTTATTCACCGCCCGCATCCCGCTGCCAGCACGCACCACATAAATCAGGCTGCCGGTACTCATGTACTCCAGGTACTTGGCCAGCGTCGGCCAGGAAGTACCGACCGCCGCGCTCAGTTTGGAAATATTCAACTCAACCGGATCAGTGCTGCACAGCATGTACAACACCTTTTTCAGCTTATCCAGCTTGTGCGGGTCAATGTTATAAATGAAACTCAGGTCAGAATCGATAGTCAGATGCACCACCTCCAGCAACTTCTGGATGTAATTAGCCTCCGACTCGCGATAAAACGGATAAACGCCGTATTGCAGGTATTTTTTAAACTGCTCAATCGGTCGAACCGTCTGCATGATTTGCGCGGCGATAGTGGCATGCCCGGCCAGCAAATCAGGCAGCGTATAAACCGGAAAAGTCTGCCCGGTTTCTATCTCCATGAACTCGCGCAAGGACAATACCGGCAATTCATGCACCACCGCGCGGCGCGACAAGTCCGCCAGTTCGTGATTCATCCGCAGCGCAGAAGAGCCGGAAAAAATCACTTTCAGTTCAAAGGTATCGCGGATCGCCTTTAAATGTGCGGCAAAGCTACGTGATTTGTGGATTTCATCCAGCAGCAGCAAGCGCCCGCCGTCCTGATAAAAGGTCTGCGCCAGATCATACAAACTGGCATCAACCATCGCCGGGTGATCACAGGCGATATACAACACCTGCTCCGCTTTAAACACTGACTGCTGAATCAGTTGCCGGGCATGTTGCAGCATCAGGGTGGTCTTGCCACAACCACGCGCCCCTTTGATGCCGGTTAATCGCTCATTAGCATCCAGACGCTGGTGCAAAAACCGCCGGTAGGCCGGTTGCGGGCGGGCAAGAATAAACGCAGAAGCCTGGCGCAGAACGGGAGAAATCATTGGCTTGTCTCAAGTGTATTTAATATAAAATCAATTTTAGTCTAAAATGCACTTGAGATAAGATCAAAAATTCAACGCTGCAAACACAGAAAAGCTTGACACCATTTACCTGCTGCAGCCTTATCACAATAATGTCAGCAAGCGCCTGCTTAAAACGCCGAAACTGTACTGGTTGAGATCATCAAAAGCTACTGGCGCAACGGCCTGACCCCCGCCCAGCCTGTCTGCCTGCGCGGAACCGACATGCCGTTATCGCACACCGTAGATGCCATTCCAGCGGGGTATCTGTGACGCTTGGCGTTAAACCCCTGATAAGCCTGCTTGAATCAGGCACTTCATTGACAAAGCTGCTATTCTCCGCGCCTATTATCATCCTGCGGAGTCCCTGTATGTTGTTGCCTAGTCTCGCCATTCTTGTGGGTTTCATTCTGTTAGTCTGGAGCGCAGACCGGTTTGTCGACGGTGCTGCCGCCAGCGCTCGCCATTTCGGTATGTCCCCCTTATTGATCGGTATGTTGGTGGTCGGTTTCGGTACGTCCCTCCCGGAGATGGTGGTGTCGGCCATTGCGGCCTATCAAGGCAATCCGGGGCTGGCACTGGGTAATGCTTATGGCTCCAACATTACCAACTCGACCCTGATTCTCGGTGCTGCCGCGCTGGTCGCACCCCTCCTTGTCCATTCCGGCGTGCTGCGCAAAGAACTGCCGATGCTGCTGGCACTGGTGTTGTTTTCCGGCTGGTTGTTAATGGATGGTGAACTGAGCCGCATGGACGGTGTCGTGTTGTTACTGGGCTTTTTTGCCCTGGTGGGCTGGTCCATTTACACCTCGGTCACTCACCGCAGTGATAGCCTGGGCGCGGAAATTGATCTGGAGATGATCCAGCACCCGATGCCGCTGAACAAGGCACTGCTATGGACAGGGATTGGTTTGGTGTTACTGGTCATCAGCTCACGGATTCTGGTGTGGGGGGCAGTCAGCATCGCGCATTCCCTTGGGGTCAGCGACCTGATCATTGGTTTGACCATTGTCGCTTTAGGCACTTCCCTCCCGGAGCTGGCCGCCTCCATCATCGCGGCACGCAAAGGCGAACACGACATTGCCCTGGGTAATGTACTAGGTTCCAACATGTTCAACCTGCTGGCAGTCGTCGGGATTGCGGGGGTGATTCACCCGCTTGCGGTCAGCCCGGAAGTCCTGTCTCGCGACTGGCCGGTGATGCTGGGGCTGACGCTGTTACTGTTTGTGATGGGTTACGGCTTCCGTGGGCAAGGCAGAATCAATCGTCCTCACGGCGTTTTACTGTTGCTGGCCTACTTTAGCTACATTGGCTGGCTGGTTTACATAAACCTTCCTAAATAGAATCAATGTTCACTTATTGGGTGAGCTGTGCTCTAATTATTATTTAGGTCTTCAAGGGAAAAGCCCGTGTACTCACTTCTGGAACAGCGTCTGCGTACTATTGATACGAAAAACCTGCATGCCTCCTTGCGTGATGCACACACCGGGCTGGAGAAAGAAAGCCTGCGCGTATCACCGGACGGTGGCCTGTCACAAACCCAGCACCCGGCAGTCCTCGGCTCGCCATTAACGCATCCGTGGATCACGACCGACTATGCAGAGTCACTGTTGGAGATGATTACGCCACCGCAGGAACGCGCCACCGATGCGCTGGATTTCCTGCTTAATATCGAGACATTTGTTTACCAGCAGCTTAAAGACGAGCTGTTATGGACAACCAGCATGCCCTGTATTCTCGGTAACGGCGATGACATCCGGATTGCTGAATTCGGCACATCCAATGCCGGGCAGATGAAACATATCTACCGGCAGGGGCTGGCCTGGCGTTACGGCAAAAACATGCAGGTGATTGCAGGTATTCACTTCAACTACTCCATCGCCGAATCCTTCTGGCCGGTCTGGCAGCAGGAAGAAGACCGGGACAACCTGTCCCTGCGGGATTTTCGTGACCGGCAATACATGGGACTGACCCGTAACCTGCTGCGTTATGGCTGGCTGATCATTTACCTGTTTGGCACCTCACCGGCTATCTGCAAATCCTTTCTGGGCGGGCGCAAGTCCTCTGGCAGCCTGCAGGAATTCAATGCCAGCACCCTGTATGAGCCTTATGGCACGTCCCTGCGCATGGGCAATATTGGCTATACCAACAGCAAGGAACGCGATACCGGTATTCGTGTTTGTTATGATTCGGTACAAAGCTATACCGACAGCCTGCGCCAGGCGATTCATACCCACAGCCCGGAATATGCTGCCATCGGGGTGAAAGTCGATGGCGTCTACCGCCAGCTAAATGACAATATCCTGCAGATTGAAAACGAGTATTACAGCACGGTGCGCCCCAAACAGGTGCTGCAGGGCTTTGAGAAGCCAGTCGATGCCCTCAGCCAGCGGGGTATCCGCTATGTGGAGCTACGCTCGGTTGATATCAATGCCTACCATCCGGCAGGCATGACCCGCAAACAACTCACCTTCCTCGAAGTATTCATGCATTTTTGCCTGCTGCAGGAAAGTCCGCTGATTGGTCGGGACGAACGTGAGGCTATCAACCACAATCAGGCGCTGGTGGCACATCGGGGGCGTGCACCCGGCTTGGAACTGCAGCGCTTTGAAGGCGCTGATGCCGCCGCTGAATCCATGCTCCTTTCCGACTGGGCCAGTGAACTGCTACAACAAATGCAGCCGGTCGCGGCTTTACTGGACAAGATACATGAGGATGAAACCTATAGTCAGGCGCTGGCCGACCAGCATGAACTGGTCAAAGACCCCGAATTGACGCCTTCTGCACGGATGCTGGCAGAAATGCGCGCTAACCAGGATGAAGGCTTCTTTTACTTTGCCCAGCGCAAAGCAGAAGAGCACCGCGAATACTTTCTTAAACGCCAGCTGTCCGACGAACTGCAGCAACAGTTTGCCCGGATGGCCACCGAATCTTTACAAAAACAACAACAGATTGAAATTGAAGATAAAATAGATATAGATACCTTTCTAGAGCGTTACTTTTCCGGTAATTTATAAGTGGCTAATAAGCACACTGGAGCACAGCTCAAAAAGAGAATCGGGGTTGCCACAGGAAATTTAGCAATATTTTGCTTTTCTCCTGAGCAAACTACTATACACTAGGAATTTCTGGATCGGCCTTCGAGCCAAACGTTACGGGCAATTTGTGTGACTGCTTGCCCGATAACCACGATTTCAGCAGCGCACAAATAGATGAGATGATAACAAGTGAATATTTACGTTGGAAACCTGGCCTACTCGACCAATGAAGAAGACCTTCGCAGCATTTTTGGGGCTTTTGGTGATGTTACCAAAGTCAGCATTATTACAGATAAAGAAACAGGTCGCTCCAAAGGCTTCGGTTTCGTAGAAATGTCAGACGACAAAGCCGCCCAAGCTGCAATCAATAGCGTGAACGATACTGACATTGGTGGCCGTAATGCCAAAGTCAACGAAGCAAAACCACGCGAAAACTCAGGTGGTGGTGGTGGTCGTCCTCCCCGTCGTGATGGCGGTGGCGGTGGTTATCGTCAAAACCGTTACTAAGTTACACCCAACTTTATAAACAAAACGGGCGAGTATTTACTCGCCCGTTTTGTTTTAACCCGTTTTTTTAAAACGACGGAAACGGCGACAACAGAATCAAACCTGCCTGCAACAACAGAATCGCAACCAGCGGCGATAAATCAATCATACCAATCGTTGGTACAATAGTGCGTAATGGCCGCAGTAACGGCGCCGTCAGGCTATCCAGCAAGGACGCCACCGGGTTGCCATAAGTATTCCCCATCCAGCTCATGATAGCCTGAATAATCAGCGCCACCATAAAAATCCAGATGACCGTTCGCACCAGCTCGACAATAACCACCACCAGCAGCGAGAATACATCCATTTGCCGCCCTAATAAGGCAGAAAGCAGTAATATGGCCACCAGCTTGAGTACAAACGCCAGGAGCAGCGAAGCCGAGTCAATTTTACCGATTGACGGTACGTAGCGACGCAATGGCACCAGTACCGGATTGGTAATTTTGACCAGAAACTGCGAGAGTGGGTTATAAAAATCTGCCCGCGCCAAGGCCAGCATGAAACGGACTAATACCGCACCAATATAAAGCGAGAACAGGGTTGAAACGAGAAAAACGGCAAGATTCTGCAAAACCATGATTTATCCTTTTGTCCTTTGATCCTTTTGTCTTTCAGCTATTCGTCTGCGCCAGTTCACGGGAACGCGTAGCGGCGGCCTGCAGCGCTTTCGCGAACAAGCCGGTCAAATCCCCTGCATTCAGCTGATTCAATGCCGCTTCGGTTGTCCCGCCTTTCGAGGTCACCTTGCGCCTTAACTCAGCGGGAGCATCATCACTTTCCAAGGCAAGCTTAGCCGCACCCAACGCGGTTTGCACCACCAGCAAATGTGCATCTTCCGCTTTCAGACCCAATGCCTCGGCGGCGGCCTGCATCGCTTCCATTACCAGGAAAAAATAGGCCGGACCACTCCCGGAAACGGCAGTCACCGCATCCAGCGCACTTTCATCCTCAAACCACAGCGTAATCCCGACTGAACGTAAAATACTTTCCGCCAGGCTGCGCTGGGCAGGTAACACATGTTCATTGGCGAACAAGCCAGTGGCACCGGCCTGTACCAGCGCGGGTGTATTCGGCATGCAGCGCACCACCGGTAGCCCGCCGCCCAGCCAGCCATTCAAAGACGCTTCGCGAATTCCCGCCGCCACCGACACAAAGACTGGGCGCTGTTGCTGTGCCAACGCCCGCATCGGTGCCAATACCTCCGCCATCACCTGCGGCTTGACCGCCAGCACCACCACATCGGCACCATCGAGCACGGCCAGATTGTCGGTAGCCGTGACCACCTCCGGCCAGTGGCGACGGATGGCGTCCAGCTGGTTCTGGTCGGGGTCTGCTACCCGGATTTTCAGCGCCTTGTTATCCTGGGCAATACCCGCGATCAGGCTACGCGCCATATTCCCGGCACCAATGAAAGTAATCGTCATATGCTTTTGTGAGAGTTGTGCAGGTGTCATGATTTTTTGATTTTCCTGAAAATGAACAGCACGGCTATTCTACCCATACCGCGTATTGAAATCATGCGCATCGCCTGCACCAGAATCATCAGCTCCCACAGGCTGGTGCCTTGCGTGGATGAAACATAAACGTGCTGGCGCGTGCCGTGAAATTTTTTCTTGTGTGAGATATTACCCTGGAACGGATAAAGGTTATTCAACTTGCCATAAGCGTATTTGAGCGCCTTCAGCGTAAACTCATTCTGCCGAAAATGCGGCCGCAGCACATAGAGTGGCATCAAACCCAAGGACACGCTGCGCACGCCTTCAGCCTCAAAACTACGCATGGCTTCCGTGATGATATAAGCGCTGGTGCCATTCGGTGCATCGGCGGTAATTCTGTCAAAATTGTGATAATAACTGACAATCTTGCCTTGCTCGTACATCGGGTCAAAAATAGCCAGCCCGACCAGCTTACCCTGTTGCCGCGCCCAAAAACAACGCACATCGGGTTCATCCTCGCGCACGAAGGGGCGAGTTAGCAAAATCAGCTCCTTACCCCCCTTCTCCTGCATCCATTCTTTAGATAGCGCATCAATTTCTGCCGGATCACAGTGCGACAACGGTTTTTCTTCAACCACCACCCCTTCACGCTCACACTTGTTCCGCCACTGCCTGATTTTAGCCCGTTGTTTACCGGCCAGATCAAAGGGAATCGGTAGCTCAGTCTCCTGCCCAAAGTGATTCACTTCGTAACCAAGATTCTGTAAGGCATTACCGGTAGCGACGGAACACTGCAAGACAATGACCCGTTGGTATTTAGCGATAAAGCGCTGCAACAAACCTTCGGCATGCTCAGGCGCACACACCGGGTCAGCCAGCACGATCTTGCGCCCGGTAGGAGCCAGCAGGAGGTGCCAATAAGGGTAATAGGCGATAAAACCAATACCGTCCTCAATATAATACTGCATACCTTTCTGCAGCATGGAATAGCTCTGACAGCCATGTCCATACTGTTTTAAATAAGGGGAAAGTTGTGCCCAATGGGACTCATGGAAACTCATAAAACAGCAGCCCGCCTTGTCAGCCTGTACAAAACGGGCATTGTCAGAGAAAAAACAGCATAGAGCAACCACGCGCCCTTAGATTACCGGCTGTCAGCAAGCCGCATAGTCACGCGGATCATCGTCATAGCCATGGTCTATCCCTTTGACGACCACCGACACGGCATCATGTGCATGCAGGCTTTCCATGTGATTCACCCGAATCCAGAAATCACGCACAGCAATGTCTTCATTCATGGCCGTTTTCAGGCGACGGGCGGCATCTTCACAGAACATCAGATTCGCAGCGTTCAAACGGGCAAACTCCTGCTCGTCCTCGCGTTTCACGGCTGCCTGCACGGGTGTTTGTAACGCATCTTCAATACGATCAATCAAGTTGGTCAGCGGCAAACTACGCACTTTGTCCGCCAGTTTTACTTTTACCTGCGCCACACTGCGCTGGCTGTGCGGTGTGGCACGAATGCCTTGCGCGGTACCCAACCAGTCATAAACCACATCCGCACTGATCTGGCCGCTGCCAAACGATTCGCGGAAACCTTCCTGAATCAACTGGCGCGCCAAGGCCGCCGAGCAAGGACAGGTTGAGGAATAAGGTACTTCGACCTGCACTTCCGTTTCAAATCGCCCGGCACGTAAACTTGCGATAACCCGTACCGGATAGTTTTTCCAGCCGGTGTTGCCACTCAACAGCGAACTACGCTTTTCGTAGTAGTTAAACCGGCACTCAAGATAGGCCGCATCACTGAGGCCTGCGTGTGAATCCACGAACTGCGTCACTGTCTTGCGCAATAACTCCGGGCTGAGTTCATTCATGCCCAGCATATTGTCCAGCGCCAGATACAGGCGCGACATATGAATGCCTTTACTGTTCGGGTCGGTCAGATTGACGTAAGCCTGCACGCGCGCCAGGGTCTGAATTTTATCACCCTCAGGGTTGAGTACAAAGACCGGCATTTCGATCTCACTCATCCCCACCCAGTTCAAGGTGCCTTTTGGCCCTGCGTGTGGCTGCTTGGCAATATCCGGCATGGCATCGCATGACAACTCTTGGCAGGCATTGGTTGCGCTCATTAAAAGCTCCTCAACATAATAGTATTTGCTTGAATGGGGGCTAAGGTAACAAAACTCAAGGCAAAGGAGCAATTTACCCGTCAGACTACAGCGTTATAAGCCCTGATGATTTGTAGGGTTCAGATGGCCTTGCGCTGCACCAGAAAATAACCGTACAAGCCGTGAAACACGGGCCAAATAGCCAGACTACTCACCAAGGGTGCCCAATACATCCAGTTAACCCCACTGCCACCTACCACACCGTTTATCCACAAGTTAAGCAGCATAAACACACCGCCCACAATAAAGATCAAGGCCATTTGCTGCAAAAATGCTTCAGCGGTCATGCGTAACCCCAAGCGCACTGCAAAATAGGTAACCAGTACATAGCCAAACGCATGCTGCCCCAGCAGGGAATGCGAGAGGGCGTCGGTCAGCAAACCAATAAAAAAGGCCATGATCAGGCTGGTATCCTGACGAATCAGCAAGGCCCAGTGAATCAGCGCAAGCACCACCCAGTCGGGTCGCCAAACCGGCCAGGCGGGCCAGATATTGGAGAGCGGCAGGCTGTTCAACATGACTGCCAGCAACACGCTCAGCCAGACAGCGCCCGTAAAACGCGGTGTACTGTCAATCATTGGGTAGCCCCCGGTGCTGAAGCGTCTTCACTTGGGTTATTGGGATCAACAGGAGTTGCTGGCGGCTGATCCAACATTTCTGGCGTGGAATCGGTGCGCCATAGCAATAAAACTTCACGGGTATTGTCAAAATTGATGAGTGGGCGCGCACTGATGTTGGCGAAAGGGTCGCCAGGAATATACTGCACACCATTCGGAATCACTTGCGCTACCGGAAAATCAGCAGGAAACAGTCGATCCAGGCCGGAGCTGACAAAAATATCGCCCTCCTGGACATCATTGCTGGCGATAATGCTTTTCAGCTCCAGCAAGTCGGATTTGCCCGTGCCGTTCGCCAATGCCCGCATGCCGGTGCGCTGGTTACGAACCGGGATGGCATGCTGACGATCCGTCAATTGCATCACCCGTGAACTAAAGGGAGTAACGTCGATCACCTGACCAAAAATATTGCCACCTTCCGCCAACACGACCTGTTTTTCATAAACACCATCACGCGAACCTTTATCCAGGGTAATAACCTGACGCCCGCGCTCATCGGCAGCGGCCACAATTTCAGCCATGGTAAAGGTATAGCCAGGGCGTTTCCTGACCTTTAGCAATTCACGCAAGCGGGCATTCTGCTGTTCCAGCACTTGCATGTCGCGATACTGCACGGAATACAACCGTAACTTTTCCTTCAAGTCGGTGTTTTCACCTACAATACGGGTCTGTTCACCAAAATAGGTGGTTACATTGTTGTAAATGTCAAACGGCGCATCCACCAGCAGCTGCAACGGATAACCCAAAATGGTAAAAGCAGTACGTACCGGTGCCGTATTGGCAGGATTGCGATAATCGAATGCCATGAGTGACAGGGCAGCGATCATCAAAACGATGAACTGAAATGAAAGCCCCGGTGTTGCATGATAATCGGTATGGTTAATGGCAGTCTCCGCTCCCTATTATACCCGATGACCGACCCGCTGACCGAGGTCAGGAGCCGGAGAGAATGAATCCGGCGTAAGGTCGGATCAACTAGTCTGTGGCGAGAAAGGCATCGCCTTCCGCTTCCAGAATTTCCAGAATTTTGCCGCCGCCCCTGGCCACACAGGTCAATGGATCATCCGCAATCACCACAGGAATACCGGTTTCTTCCATCAGCAAACGATCCAGATCACGCAGTAGAGCACCCCCGCCCGTCAGCACAATACCGCGATCGGCCACATCGGCACCCAGCTCAGGCGGTGTCTGTTCCAGCGCTGTTTTAACGGCACTGACAATACCAAACAACGGCTCCTGCAAGGCTTCCAGAATCTCGTTACTCGTCAGGGTAAAGGCGCGTGGCACCCCTTCAGACAGGTTACGGCCTTTGACTTCAATCTCCAGCAACTCCTTGCCAGGGTAAGCAGAACCAATTTCGCACTTGATGCGCTCAGCGGTCGCTTCACCAATCAACATGCCATAGTTACGGCGTACATAACTGATGATGGCTTCATCCAGACGGTCGCCGCCAATCCGGACGGAGGCCGAGTAAACAATACCACGCAGTGACATGATCGCCACTTCAGACGTGCCGCCACCGATGTCCAGCACCATCGAACCAATGGCCTCATCCACGGGAATACCCGCACCAATCGCAGCCGCCATCGGCTCTTCAATCAGGTAGACCTTGCGTGCACCCGCGCCTAGCGCAGAATCCTTGATCGCACGGCGTTCGACCTGGGTCGCCCCGCAAGGCACACAAATAACCACGCGCGGACTGGGGCGCAGGATACGACCGGAGTCAACCTTGCGAATAAAATGCTGGAGCATTTTTTCAGTGTAAGTAAAATCAGCGATAACACCATCTTTCATCGGGCGAATAGCTGTGATATTTTCAGGGGTGCGGCCTAGCATTTTTTTCGCCTCGAAACCGACCGCCTCGATCGATTTGGGGCCGCCAGGGCCACGATCCTGGCGAATCGCTACAACAGACGGTTCGTCCAGTACAATGCCCTTACCGCGCATGTAAATAAGGGTGTTTGCTGTTCCAAGGTCAATAGAGATATCGTTGGAGAATAAACCAGAAATGGCTTTGAACATCGTTAGTTAGTCCGGCTATAAAGCTAAAATTATGAGCTTGGATGACAGAATAAGTCCTGAATACATCCGCTGTAATACTTCATTTTTCCATGCCTCAACAGGTGAGCCCCAAAAATGGTGGGCTAAATGTAGCAACCATGATGGTTTTGGGCAAGCCGACTTATGTGATAAGTTCCTTATTTGCATTCACTCGGCAGGCACTGTTCGGGATTTTAACACAGACTGACACTAAAGGTAGTAGCTACAAGGCAATGATCCAATGACAGAAGACAATTTACGACGTTTTATCCTCGACACCATTAACGTGCGCGGCGAATGGGTGCATCTCGACAGCTCCTGGCAGCAGTTGCTGGCGTGCGCCGACTACCCACCGAAAATTCGTGACCTGCTGGGTGAAGCATTGACCGCCATTGTTCTGCTCTCGGCTACCATCAAGCACAAAGGTTCACTCATCCTGCAAATTCGCGGCGATGGCCCCGTTCACCTGCTGGTTGTGCAAGCCACACCACAGGGTACGGTACGCGGCCTGGCACGCTGGAATAATGAGTATGAGCATGCGGATGCGAATGAGTCGGAAGGCAACACACTGAGCGAAATATTCGGCAATGGTCACATGGCGATCACCCTGGAGGCAGAAAATGATGGCGAGCGCTATCAGGGGATTATCGGTCTGGAAGGAGATAACCTGACACAGGCACTGGAACAGTATTTCCAGCAATCCGAACAGTTACCCACCCGCTTGTGGCTAACTGCCGATGCCAACAGCTGTGCTGGACTCTTGCTACAGCGCCTGCCCGCCGCCAGCAACCTGTCCGTCGAACAGGCCGCACAGCAAACAGAGGACTGGCAACGCATTTCCATGCTGCTCGACACGCTGACAGCCACAGAATTACAGGAACTGGCTGCTGAAGAGCTGGTGTATCGCCTGTTCCATGAAGACTCACCGGCCATCTATCCTTCCCAGCCGATTCGCTTCCATTGTGGTTGTAGCCAGCAAAAAGTAGAGTCCATGCTGCAGTCACTCGGCCAAGAGGAAGCTGATTCCATTCTGGAAGAACAAAACCAGATTGAGATCACCTGCGAATTTTGCAACGCATCCTACACGCTTGACCGGGTGGATGTTGCCAAGTTATTCGTGGCCTCCGTCGTCGAACCGCCCATCCAAACCCTGCATTGACCGGTAGCCATTAAATCTATGCGCGTTCTTATTGTTTACGCTCACCCCAATCCGGACAGCTTCAATCATGCCATGTTGGAAGCCTGCCAACGCGGCCTGCTCAGCAGTGGCCATGAAGTACGGGTCAAAGACCTGCACGCTGAAAACTTCGACCCGGTTTTGCAATCTACTGACCTTGCCAGCCTGCGCAAAGGCGTTATTCCAGCCAAGATTGCCCATGAACAGGCCGCTTTGCTGTGGGCAGAGGGTCTGGTATTCATCTATCCACTGTGGTGGTTTGACCGCCCCGCCATCCTCAAGGGCTGGTTTGATCATGTCCTGACGAATGGCACGGCCTTTGAATATTCACAAGAGGGGGTCAAAGGCCTGTTACCCTGTCAGCGTGCACTGGTACTCATTACCGCCGGTGGGGATGAGGAATACTTTCGCAAAACCGACGCGGAACATCTGATCTATCGCCCGGTGACCGATGGCACCCTCGCTTTTTGTGGCATTCAAAACATTCACCATCAGATTTTTCACAGCGTGCCCAGCATTAGCCACGCAGAACGGGTTGCCATCCTGCAGCAAGTTGAAAGCATGGGAGAAAACTTTGGGGAAAACTTTGATGCTTAACTACCGTATCCACGGTGATTTGACCCGCTCTAACGGGCAAATCCCACTTCTGGTTCTGCATGGGCTACTCGGTTCCCTGGACAACTGGAACACTTTCGCCAGCCGCCAAAAAGCCGAACGTCCGGTAATCGCTCTCGACTTACGCAACCATGGTGGTTCCCCCCACGTGGAGGGGATGTCATACCGCCTGATGATGGAGGATGTACTCACGGTCGCTGATCACTTGCAGCTGGCAAGCTTTGACCTGATGGGGCATTCAATGGGCGGCAAGGTGGCGATGTGGCTCGCCTTGCACCACCCGGAACGGGTACGAAAGCTAGTCATCGTCGATATTGCGCCGGTTAATTACCCGCCTCGCCACCAAACCATTCTGCAGGCAATGCTGACCATGCCGTTAGCCAGCTTCAAAAACCGGCGTGAGGCCGATCAATGGCTGGCACCGACTATCAAGGAGCCATTTGAGCGCGGCTTCCTGCTGAAAAACCTGAAATGGGACAGTAACGGCAAATTCGACTGGCAATGCAACCTGCCTGAAATTGCCCGCCATTATCTGAATATCACTGCGTTTCCTGCCGTCGAACAAACCTATGCGGGCGAAGCCCTGTTTATTGGTGGCGCACTGTCGGACTACCTGCTACCCGAACGCTGGCAAGTCGCCCAGCAGATTTTCCCCCAGGCACAACGCAGCATGATTGCAGAAGCGAATCATTTACCGCACGTGCAAACCCCTGATATTTTCGTTGGTCTGGTCAAAGAGTGGCTGGAGCACTGACCTCACTGGCTGACCTCACTTATTTCTGCTACCCAATTGGCCTCCAGCAGCTGTAACTGCTCCAGTTCAGCAACGCTAAAGCCAGCCTGCAGACGACCTTCGGTATAAAACGGCCCGCGTACCGGTGCCTGCATGATCTCACGTAACAACTGCCGGAAGGTCGCTTCCGGCTCCAGTCCACGTTGCGCACAGCAATACCGAAACCACTCCGAGCCTATCCGCACATGGCCAATCTCATCCCGCAGGATAATCGCCAGCAAAGCCACCGTCGGTTCGTCACCCACCTCCCGCAAGCGCTGCATCATCGGTGGCGTCACATCCAAGCCACGCGCCTCCAACACCCGTGGCACCAGCGCCATCCGCACCAATACGTCATGATCGGTCTTGCAGGCCTGCTCCCACAGCCCATTATGCGCAGGCAACTCCCCGTAATCACTGCCCAACTCACGCAGGCGCGCCCTGACCAAACCAAAATGATAAGCCTCTTCCACCGCGACTTGCAGCCAGTCGGTGTAATAAGCATCCGGCATGCCTCTGAACCGGTAAACCGCATCCAGCGCCAGATTAATCGCATTAAATTCAATATGTGCGACCGCATGCAGCAAGGCAATCCGCCCGTTGACCGTACTTAACTTACGCTGCTTGACCTGCTTGGGGTGAACCAGTTCAGGTTTGGCCGGACGCCCCGGCACAGGCACTGAATACACGGGGGTATCATCCACACGCACCAGCCCCCCTGCCTGCCAGCCGGACTGGAGCACGCCAACACCCAGCGTTTTTTGATCAGGACACGCCTGCAACAAACAGGCATGCGCTTCGGTATAAAGGTTTTTCATTGCATGTTTCGGATGGTGGGAATAACGGTGGCTACCTTAGCATAAAAAGGGTTAGTGACTATGCGGCTCGTGTTGACTTAAAACCAATCAGTGTAGACAAGCTCCGCAAAACTAATGCACCTCTGCTTCATCTCTGGCAAACTACAGCCCATATAAAATAACAAACTGGAGGAGCAACCGTTCATGTTTGAATTCCCGAAAAATCACCGCGTGCCTTTCGATGGTAGCTTTGAGCTTGCTAAAGCCGACAACCAGCCCGCGCATGAGGAAAGTAATTCCAGCTTGGAAAAACGTCTGAAAAAGCTGACTAAAAAGCTCGACAAGTTGCAACAGGTTTTTTATGCGCACGACCAGCATTCACTCCTGCTGGTTTTCCAGGCCATGGATGCAGCGGGTAAAGATGGCACTATTCGCGCCATTATGAGCGGTATCAATCCGGCGGGCTGCCAGGTCTATTCCTTCAAACAGCCCTCGGCAGAGGAACTGGATCACGATTTCCTGTGGCGCACCAGCAAAAACCTGCCAGAACGCGGGCGTATGGGCGTGTTTAACCGCAGCTATTATGAAGAAGTGCTGATTGTGCGTGTCCACCCTGAGTACCTCGGTGGGCAGAACCTCCCCAAAGCAGTCAATCTGGAGACACTGTGGGAAGATCGCTATGAATCCATTCGTGACCACGAAAAACATCTGGCGCGCAATGGGACTATTGTCTTGAAATTCTGGCTGAATGTATCCAAGGCGGAGCAAAAACGGCGCTTTCTGGCGCGTCTGGACGAACCGGAAAAAAACTGGAAGTTTTCCAGTGGCGATGTTGCTGAACGCCAACATTGGGACGCCTATATGCACGCCTATCAGGAGGCACTTAATGCCACCTCGCGCAAGCATGCGCCCTGGTACGCGATTCCGGCTGACAATAAAAAGTATATGCGGGTCGCTGTGGCAGAAACAATTGTTGCTACCCTGGAAGCACTCAGCCTTGAATACCCGCAAGTTTCTGACAAGGATCTCCAGCGCTTCGCCGAAGCCCGCAAACTGTTGGACAGCGAGAAAGAGTAAACAGCATGTCACCACCCGCACTGTACCCCCCCATTCGTGAAAACCATCATTTTTTCCTGCCGGTCAGTTCCCTACATACCCTCTATGTGGAAGAAGTCGGCAATCCTGACGGTATCCCCGTCATCTTTCTGCACGGCGGCCCCGGCTCTGGTTGCGAGAACTGGCATCGGCAATTTTTTGACCCGGAACGCTACCGTATTATCCTGTTCGATCAACGTGGCTGTGGCCGCTCCACGCCACATGCTGAACTTACGGAAAATACCACCTGGGATTTAGTAGCCGATATTGAACGTATCCGGCGTGACCTGGACATTGAACAATGGGTCGTCTTTGGTGGTTCCTGGGGCTCAACGCTCGGTTTGGCGTATGCTGAAAGCCACCCCGAACGGGTGCTGGGGCTGATTTTGCGCGGCATCTTCCTCTGTCGACCTCAGGATATTGACTGGTTTTACCAACAAGGTGCCAGTGCGATTTTCCCGGATTATTGGCAAAACTTCCTTGCCCCTATCCCCATGACCGAGCAGCATGATTTATTACAGGCTTACTACCAACGCCTGACCGGCAAGAACGAAATTGCACGCATGCAGGCCGCCAAAGCCTGGTCATTTTGGGAGGGGCGCACAGCCAACCTTTCCCCCAAAGGCAGCACCGTAGATCATTTTTCCAGCCCACATACCGCCATGAGCGTTGCCCGTCTGGAAGCGCACTACTTTATTAATCAGGGTTTCATGCAGGAAGATCAGTTATTGCGTGATGCCTATAAAATCAGCGAGATTCCCGGCAGGATTATTCATGGCCGCTATGACATGATTTGCCCACTGGAACAGGCTTATGCACTGCATCAGGCCTGGCCAAACGCCGATTTCATCATTGTGCCAGAATGCGGGCATGCCGCCAGCGAAACGGCTATCCAGGCCGAACTCATCAGAGCGACCAATGCCATGCTGGATCTGCTGGCGTGATCGGCCTGATCCAGCGTGTCTCTGCAGCCAGCGTGACCATCGATACCCTGGAAGTCGCACGGATAGATCAGGGTATTTTGTTATTGCTGGGTGTGGAAAAAGAGGATACATCCGCCAAGGCAGAACGCCTGCTGGAGCGGGTACTTAACTACCGTATTTTTCCGGACGAAAACGGGCGCATGAACCGTTCACTCCGGGAAAGTTCCGGTGAACTGCTGATCGTGCCACAATTCACCCTGCCGGCAGATACCCGTAAAGGCAACCGACCCAGCTTTACGCCAGCCGCTCCGCCAGAACAAGGTCAATACTTGTTTGACTACTTTTGTACTTTGGCCGAGCGTGCGACCGGCACACTACACTGTGGTGTTTTTGGTGCCGACATGCAGGTCAGCTTGATTAATAATGGCCCAGTTACTTTTTGGCTGACCAGCTAAACTAATCAGCAGAAATCTATAAAAACTAAACAGAGGATAGATGGTCTGATACCGTCTATCTCCTTTAACCGCTTGTAAATACGTGAACTCTTTGCTAAAAATCCAAAGTCCACACTCGACAAGCAAACTGATGCGAGGTCAGATCCACAATGAAAAAACTGTATTACGCCGTCCTTATCTTCTTGCTGTCCAGCCCGTTCATGACTGCTTGCGCAGAAGATAAAGCGGCAGCAGACCCTAAACTGGCTGAAACAGCAGCAGCGACCGCTGAAACAAGCGATACCAGCCAGGAAACGCCTGAACCAGCAGTAGAAACAGCCAAACCCACAGAGGAGACATCAGAGACAGCGCCGCAGGACGACAAGCCTGCCGCTGAAGAACCCGCCACGCCAGAAACTGCCAAACCAGAGTCAGAGGCACAACCAGAAGCAACGGCTGAGACAAAAGCAGAAGCGGAAACAGAAGCAGAAAAACCGGTTAAAAAGAAACCCGCAGTAGAGGAAGAAGAAGAGAGAGAGCCTGACTGCGAATAACTAAAGAACTATAACGACACTGACTACATTTTTAGATTATTTTTAGACACACACCGTTCATTTTGGAGGATACATGAGAATAGTTCAATTATTGAGCATAGCGGCATTAACTGCAGGCTTGAGCTTCACCCATGCGGCTAATGCGGAAGACAAGCCGGTCGGCATCACCAGTGACCTGATGAGCGTTACCATTGGCGGCGTCGAAATCAAGCGCAATCAGGATAACGCGGCTACGGTTGGCGAAGATTTTGCAAAAACATCGCGTGCCTGCCCGCCTTTCTGCATTCAGCCAGGCACTATTGCCCCCGGTGTGGAAACCATTGCTGAACTCGAAGTACTCGACTACCTGAAAAAAATGGATGGCGGTGACAAGAGCATTCTGCTCGTTGACTCACGCACGCCTGATTGGGTCGAAAAAGGCACGATTCCCGGTGCAAAAAATCTGCCGTGGACTGACCTGGAGCCAAAGCAGGGTGCAACGACGGACGGCATCATCAAAATCATGGGCGAAGAATTTGGCGTAAAAATGGCTGAAGGCAAAGACGCACTGGATGTGGATGAAGCGGTTGCGGCGGGCGACACCAGCGCCGTCTTCGATTTCTCTAATGCCAAAACACTGGTTTTATTCTGTAATGGCATGTGGTGCGGACAATCACCGACCAATATTCTAAAGCTGCTGGCGATGGGCTACCCTGCGGAAAAAATCAAATGGTACCGGGGCGGCATGCAGGACTGGAGTATTCTGGGCTTGTCGACCACCACCACAAAATAAGCGGTTCAAAAACCAACCTGGGGCGGCTTTCAGTCCCAGGTTTTGCACGCATCGAGTCATTCGTACCCAAATCTGGCCTCTTTGCCACTAGCGATAGCCATGCCCGGTGACCTGCTTGTGTAACACTGCATTTTGCGCGCTCAGTTCCCGCACCAGCGCATCCAGACTGCGAATCACAAACTCCAGCAAGTTGGTGGAAATATAAGGCTCCTCAATCCGCAAACGGTTATACATCTGCCGGTTGATTTCCAGTAACTGTGCGCCACTTTTGCGGGACTTCAGGCGCAGGGTACGTGGCTGGTGATCAAAAAACGACATCTCCCCCACCAAACCACCGGCAATAATCTGCCCTACTTCAAACTCACGCTCACCATCTACCTGAAACAGCTTGATGGCACCGCCAATGATCATATAGAAACTTTCACCAACGTCACCGATGTCTGCCAGTGTTTCACGCTGACCCAACTCAATAAGGCGCGTGTACCGCACAAACTTACCGACTTCGTCCTGCGTTAAGGCCGCACAAAACTCGGTACAGGTATCCTGCACCTGTTGCACTAGATGCTGATTTGCCATGATGCTCCACTTCTGAAAAGAAAATTTTGGCTCATTATACGCGTTTTATACCCGTTATAAGTATAGAAATGGCAATTGTCGACGTTACATCCGGTATACTTGAAACTCTGTCTATTTTGGAAGCATATTTATGAGTATCAGCAATGAGGCTGTCACTGAAATGATTCAGGCTGGCATCCCCGACGCTCAGGTTGAAGTCACGGGAGATGGCTATAAATATCAGGCTGAAATCATCAGTACTGCTTTTACCAGCCTCAGTAAAATCAAGCGCCATCAGCTGGTCTATGCGACGGTCATGGATGCCATTACTTCCGGCCAGCTGCATGCGCTGACACTGACCACACTCACGCCCGATGAAAAAGAGAGCGCTTGATCCGATTGACCGAAATTACGGGATAAGAAAAAAAACTATGGACGATAGAACACGTGCAAATCATCCGGTGCTACGACCGATTGATGATAAAGAACTGGCTCGCGAGAGCTGGAAAATTTTTCAGATTATGGGCGAATTCGTAGAAGGGTTCGAGCGGCTGGCGCGCATCCGCCCTTCAGTCAGTATTTTTGGCTCGGCACGCACCCCACGCACTCATCCGAGCTATCTGCTCACCGTCGAGATAGCCCGCAAATTATCGGATGCGGGTTTTGCTGTCGTCAGTGGCGGTGGCCCCGGCATTATGGAAGCGGCCAACAAAGGGGCGCAAGAAGGCAAATCGCCCAGTATCGGCTTGAATATCCAGCTGCCGAATGAGCAACACGGCAACGAATATCAGGACATTTCCCTGTATTTTCGCCACTTTTTCTCACGCAAGGTCATGTTTGTCAAACATGCTTCTGCCTATGTGGTGATGCCCGGTGGCTTTGGCACCTTGGATGAACTCGCGGAGATTCTGACCCTGGTACAGACCGGCAAAACCGAGCGTATCCCGATTATTCTGGTTGACACACCTTTTTGGGCGGGGCTGATTGACTGGCTGAAGGCCACCATGGTCAAAGAGGGCACCATTTCACCCGGTGACCTTGACCTGTTCGTTTTGCTTGACGATGTCGATGCCATCGTGGAACATATTTTCCAACACTACGAGCGTGCTGTTGCCGGCCCTTCGGCAGAAGAGCGCGCCAACTTTATGGAGTTATAACAATGAAGAATAAAACTGCAAGCTTACTCCTGCTGGCCATCGGCTTGTTCGCCACGCTGGCTCAGGCCGAAGAAGGCGTCACGGTCACCGAAGAAGTCAACGGTAAAGTGAAAATACAAACCATTTCAACCCAGGATCGCTATGGCACCATCGAAGAACAGCGTGTTCAGGCCATGCACAGTGAAATCCATTTTGCGCCGAGCAGTGGTGGTGCAGGTTATGATCTGGTCGGTGCGGGCGAATCCAGTGGTGTCAGCAAAAGCGCGCACAGCGATAGCGATGAGCTGATGATTCCCAGCTGGAAGCTGTTTTCCTGGTGATCACTGCCTGATGTCTGTTTTCACCCCGGTCAGCGCGACCGAACTGAGCCACTTTTTGGAAGCTTATCGACTGGGTGCGTTACTTGGGCATCAAGGCATTGCAGCGGGTGTTGAAAATACCAACTTCTTTGTCACCACGACCCAGGGTGAGTTTGTCCTCACCCTGTTCGAGCAATATGAATTCCACGAACTTGATTATTTCCTGCAACTGACCGAGTATCTGGCGGATGCCGGTATTCCCACTGCCCGTCCCCAGCATGACAAGGCCGGTAACAGGTTGCTGGAGTTAAACGGGCGGCCTGCCGCGCTGGTAGCGCGCCTTCCTGGTCAAACACTGACCCAGCCCAACGCTGCGCAGTGCAGCGAAATAGGCGCGGTATTGGCCAAAATACACCTGGCGGGGCGTGACTTTCCCTTAGACCGGCCACCGGACAGAGGCCATGCCTGGCGGCTCAAGACCGCAAGACACCTGCTACCTGAGTTGCCACCGGCTGACGCCGCCTTGCTCCAGACCGAGATCACACAGCAAAACGCCGTCCCGTTCCAGCAGCTGCCAGCGGGTGTGATTCATGCTGACCTGTTCTGTGATAATGCCCTGTTCGAACACGGCAGCCTGAGCGGCATCATTGACTGGTATTACGCGTGTAATGATAGCTGGCTCTATGACCTGGCCGTAGTTGTCAATGACTGGTGCTGTCGGGAGAATGGCACGCTCGACCCACAACGGCTGGAAGCCTGCCTGAGCGCCTACCAGCAAGTGCGCCCACTGCAAAGTCTGGAACGCGAACATTGGGGCACCCTGCTGCGTGCCGCTGCGCTGCGTTTCTGGTTATCGCGCCTGTTGGCCATCCTGTACCCCAAAGCAGGCAGCATGGTATTGCAAAAAGACCCGGCAGAGTTTCGGCAGAAACTTCAGCATCGCCAAACAGAGACAGCATTGATTCGCGCTTGCTGGCCGGGCACGCTATAATTCGCCCTGCTTTCCTCCCAGCTTAGAAACAGCATCAACGGAATCCCATGCCCAAATCCATCCCCACAGAGCGCAAGGCCGCCACCCAGCGAGTGACCCTGGTAGGCGCAGTGATCAATCTGCTCCTGAGTATTGCCCAGTTACTGGGCGGCGTCGCTACCCAGTCTCAGGCATTAATTGCTGACGGCCTGCACACCCTGTCCGATCTGGCCAGTGACTTTGTAGTGCTCGCAGCAGCAAGCCATGCGCATAAAGACGCTGACGACGACCATCCTTATGGGCATGGCCGCATTGAAACCGTCGCAACCGTCATTCTTGGCCTGATGCTGGCGGGGGTCGCCATCGCCATTTTCATGCGTGGCTGGGACAGATTATTTTTGGTTGAGCCTTTACCGATCCCCCACCCGACTGCCATGGTTTTTGCTGCATTAGCCATTCTCAGCAAGGAAGCGCTCTATCACTACACCCTGCGGACTGCAAAACGCTTCAAATCCAGCCTGCTGCAAGCCAACGCATGGCACCACCGTTCGGATGCCATTTCCTCGGTGATTGTATTGCTCGGAATTGGTGGTGCCCAGTTTGGCCTGCCGTGGCTGGATCCTGTCGCGGCGATGCTGGTCGCACTGATGATCATGTACATGGCCTGGAACATGATCATGGACAGTGCCAGCGAATTGGTCGACACCGGCATCGAACCGGAAGAAGCCGAAGCCATCACCCACTTTATCCGTGCACTGGATGGCGTTGAAAGCGTACACATGTTGCGTACCCGTAAAATGGGCGGTGCCGTGTTTGCGGACGCACATATTCAGGTCTCCGGGCAGATCAGCGTATCGGAAGGCCATCACATCGCCGAGTACGTGATGCGGAACATGAAGAAAAAATTCCCGGATATTAGCGATGTTACCGTGCACATTGACCCTGAGGACGATGAGACCAGCAAGCCATCGGCGAGCCTGCCAACCCGCAAGGAACTGATGACCCAATTACGCAGTCACCCCCTGACCACTCCACTGTGGCCGCAGCTGGAAAAAATAATTCTGCACTATATCGACGGCAGCATCAGGCTGGAGATGTATTTTCCAACGATACCTGCCCCCGCGCTACTTGCAGACTTTAAAAAGGCCTGCGACACTACCGGCTGCATCGGAGAAATCGCCTTTTATCAGAGTCATGCACTAAAATAATGCTCAATATTAATAAAAGCACTATTTTAGTGCATTAATTCACCTGACCGAGCAGGCAAGCACCTGAAAACGCGAGAGCCTGCGGGTGATAAATATTGGTATGGATATTGCATAATTAACCGATGATTATGTATTGTTTTTAAACATTAACCCTTTTCTTTCATTCAGGAGGCAACATGTCTGCACAAGACGCTCTGAAACTCATTAAAGATAGCGACGCCAAATACGTTGATTTTCGTTTTACCGATACCAAGGGCAAGGAACAGCACGTTACCGTACCCGTTGGTGAAATCAACGAAGATACTTTCGAAGACGGTAAAATGTTTGACGGCTCCTCCATTGCTGGCTGGAAAGGCATTAATGAATCCGACATGATCCTGATGCCCGATTCTGACAGCGCCGTACTGGACCCGTTCTTTCAGGACGTGACCATCAACATTCGTTGTGACATCGTCGAACCGGCCACCATGCAAGGCTACGAACGCGACCCACGCTCAATCGCCAAACGCGCTGAAGAATACCTGAAGTCTACCGGCATTGCTGACACCGCCTTCTTTGGTCCTGAGCCCGAATTCTTCATTTTTGACGATGTCCGTTGGGGCACCGACATGAGCGGCACTTTCGTCAAGATTGACTCCGAAGAAGCGGGCTGGAACTCCGAAAAAGTGTATCCAGACGGCAACATGGGACACCGTCCAGGTACGAAAGGCGGCTACTTCCCGGTTCCTCCGGTCGACTCACTGCACGACATCCGTTCTACCATGTGTAACATCATGGAAGAAATGGGCGTACCGGTCGAAGTGCATCACCACGAAGTGGCGACAGCAGGCCAGTGCGAAATCGGCACCCGCTTCTCAACCCTGACCCAACGTGCTGACTGGGTGCAAATCCAGAAATATGTTACGCACAATGTCGCGCATCAGTATGGCAAGACGGTTACTTTCATGCCCAAGCCACTGGTCGGTGACAATGGTTCCGGTATGCATGTCCATATGTCTTTGGCCAAAGACGGCACTAACCTGTTCGCGGGTGACGGCTATGCAGGCCTGTCTGAAATGGCACTGTATTACATCGGCGGTATCATCAAGCACGCTAAAGCATTGAATGGTATCACCAACCCGTCTACCAACTCTTACAAGCGTTTGGTGCCTGGTTTTGAAGCACCGGTCATGTTGGCTTATTCAGCACGCAACCGTTCTGCTTCCATTCGTATTCCTTTCGTTAGCAGCCCGAAAGGTCGCCGCGTTGAAGTACGCTTCCCTGATCCAACTGCCAACCCTTACCTGGCATTTGCTGCCTTGATGATGGCGGGTCTGGACGGTATCAAGAACAAGATTCACCCTGGCGAAGCGATGGACAAGGACTTGTATGACCTGCCACCGGAAGAAGACAAGCTGGTACCTAAAGTGTGCCATTCGTTAGACATGGCACTGGAAGAACTGGACAAGGATCGCGACTTCCTGACGGCGGGCGGCGTGTTCACTAATGACATGATTGATGCCTACATCAACCTGAAAATGGAAGAAGTACAGCGCATCCGCATGACGACTCATCCGATTGAGTTCGACATGTACTACAGCTGCTAACAGCAGTTAACACTTAGTACTAAGTTATTAGTTAGACACAAAAAGGCCAGCAATCATGCTGGCCTTTTTGTTGAAGCCGCCTTCAACTACGCTCAACTACCTTCTACACCCAACTCTTTCAGTTTGCGGGTCAAAGTATTCCGTCCCCAGCCCAATAATTCAGAAGCTTCGATCTTGCGGCCACCGGTTTTATTCAAGGCAGCCTGCAACAGGATACGCTCAAACACAGGCGCCAGCTCCCCTAGCAGGTTCTTGGTACCATTCGCCAAGCGGTGGTCGGCAAACTGCGCCAATGCCTTTTCCCAGTCACCCGGAATTTCCTGCCGGGCCTGCTCACGCTCCAGCAACTCGGCGGGCAGGTCATCCATGACCACCTCCTGCCCGGATGCCATCACTGTCAGCCAGCGGCAGGTATTTTCCACCTGACGGACATTGCCCGCCCAAGGCAGGTTCTGCAGGTAAGTCGTGACCTGGGGTGATAATACTTTGGCATCCACGTGCAATTCTTCGGCTGCCCGGCGCAAAAAATTCCTCAATAACAGGGGTATGTCGTCACGCCGCTCACGCAGCGGCGGGTTGTGAATCCGAATCACATTCAAGCGATGGAACAGATCCTCGCGGAAAGTACCCCTGCGTACCAGCTCTTCCAGATTCTGGTGAGTAGCCGCGATAATCCTGACATCCACAGTAACCGGCGTGTGCCCACCCACCCGATAAAAAGTGCCTTCAGCCAGCACGCGCAACAAGCGGGTCTGCAACTCGGCGGGCATGTCACCAATTTCATCCAGAAACAGCGTGCCGCTATCCGCCTGTTCAAAACGCCCCTTGCGTTGCGCATAAGCCCCCGTAAACGCGCCTTTTTCGTGCCCAAACAGTTCTGACTCCAACAACTCACTCGGAATCGCCGCCGTATTCAGCGCAATAAACGGCTTTTTGGCACGCGGACTGTGCGTATGCAAAGCTTTGGCCACCAGCTCTTTACCCGTGCCTGATTCACCCGTAATCAATACCGTAATACTGGATTTTGACAGACGACCGATGGCCCGAAAAACCTCCTGCATGGCGGCGGCCTTACCGATAATTTCACCACTACCCATAATATCAGCGGACACATCCACCGCTTCCGCATCGGCACGACTCTCCTGACGCATGCGGTTGGCGCGCCTGACCAGATCGACGGCTTCATTCACATCAAACGGTTTCGGCAGGTATTCAAAAGCCCCGCCCTGGTAAGCAGACACCGCACTATCCAGATCGGAATGCGCCGTCATGATAATCACCGGCACATCCGGGTGCCGACTTTGCATCTGCCCGAGCAAACCCAAGCCATCGGTGCCGGGCATGCGAATATCGGTCACCAGCACATCCGGCTCATGGGAGCGCAAGGCCATCAGCACCTGATCGGCACTTTCAAAGCTACGCGCCTGGATACCGGCTTTTTGCAAGGCACGCTCCAGTACCCAGCGAATCGAGCGGTCATCATCCGCAATCCAGATATTTCCGGAATGACTGTCAGCATTCATGTCCATCGGTACTCTCCCCTCCCTTGTCCAGCGGTATTAATATTGAAAAACAGGTATAGCCCGGCACCGACTCACACTGGATCAGGCCACCGTGCTGGCGCAACAACGACTGGGCAATCGCCAGCCCCAAGCCGCTGCCACTGGCATGGCCACTGACCATCGGCAAAAAGATTTTGTCTTGCAAATGATCCGGCACCCCCTCGCCGTCATCACAAATATCCGCCCTGAGCACCAAGCGGTAGCGGCTTTGATGAATCGTGAACTGGCGCAACACCCGGGTGCGCAGCCAGATCGTGCCGTGCCCACCCACCGCCCTCACTGCGTTATTCAGGATATTCAGGCACACCTGCACCATGTGCCCCCGGTCACCCTCAAATTCAGGGATACTCGGGTCATAGTCACGCAGGAAACGTATCCGGGCATTGCCTTCAATTTCCACCAGATTACGCACATGCTCCAGCACCTCATGGATATTAACCGCCATACGACAGGGTAGACTCCCCGGCCCCAACATCCCGTTAACCAGATGCTTGAGGCGATCGGCTTCAGAAATAATAATCTGCGTATATTCTTTCAAGCTTGGATCGGACAACTCACTTTCCAGTAACTGCGCGGCACCGCGCAATCCACCTAGCGGATTCTTGATTTCATGGGCGATACCCCGCACCAGCTCATGGACAGCCTGCTGTTGATTCAGCGTGTGTTTTTCGCGGGCAATCCGTATTTGCCGGTCGACCTGCTGCATCTCCAGGAGCAAACCCCCAGACGCTAAAATATCCGCATCCTGAATGGGCGTGATCACACAATCCAGCGTGACTGTTTGCTCATCCAGCAAATGCAATACCTGCTCGCGCAGGGTTTGTGGATCCTTCCATTGCCAGGCTAGCTGAATCTGGTCATGAAAATCGTCACCATGCACTATCTGGGTAAGAGGATGCCCACGCATGCGCGGCAGACTTTGACCTAACAGCACTTCCGCTGACTGATTCATGTAAGCCACACACAGTCGCTCATCCAGCACTACAATAGCGCAGGCCATGAGACTCAACAGGTTGCCGTGATTTATTCGAGTGTCTATCATCTCTGTTTCAAAGCAATATTAGTGCCAAACAATAATCCTGATGAAAACAGGCAGTTGGCCATGGACGGCCTCTGACTCGCTTCATAAATGCACCAAAAAAGTGCAAAAGTCCATTCTTGCTACTCACCCACCCGTAATAGACCGCATTAATGTCATCAGAAACAGGCGATGTGCTTTCTAGCAACACACCAAGATTGTCGACAATACCGAGGTATCACTGGCCAAAAAGGCTAATAAAAAGCCATTTTCATGAAAATAAATCAACAAAGTGTAGAAATACCCCTAAAAAACTGCCCTTAAGCAATTGCCAGTTCGCTCCGATTCGCGTTACACTCTGGCTGCCTGCATAACAGACGGAGGAGTCATTATCATGTTATCTAAATCTGCTCAGGACTATTGGGCTGCGAATGTTCGCATCCTCACAGTGTGCCTGACTATCTGGTTCATCGTTTCATTCGGACTGGGCATCATGTTTGCCGGCCCACTGAATGGCATTCATTTGGGGGGCTACAAGCTTGGCTTTTGGTTTGCCCAGCAAGGTTCCATCTATGTATTCATCGCGCTGATTTTCTTCTATGCCTGGCGCATGGGAAGACTTGACCGCGAATATGACGTTCACGAAGATTGATGGGAGAATCCAATGACTGAGTTACAAATCTGGACTTATATAGTCGTCGGCCTAAGCTTTGCGGTTTACTTCGGTATCGCCTTCTGGGCGCGTGCTGGAAGCACCGGCGAATTTTACGTGGCTGGTGGTGGCATTCATCCGATTGCCAACGGTATGGCAACCGCCGCTGACTGGATGTCAGCCGCATCGTTCATCTCCATGGCCGGTATCATTGCCTTCAAAGGTTATGATGCATCTGCCTATCTGATGGGCTGGACAGGTGGCTATGTATTGATGGCCATGCTGCTCGCTCCTTACCTGCGCAAGTTTGGCAAGTTTACCGTCCCCGAGTTCATCGGTGACCGTTATTACTCACAAACAGCCCGTGTGGTAGGCGTTATCTGCCTGATCGTTATTTCCCTGACTTATGTCATCGGTCAGATGAAAGGCGTTGGCGTCACCTTCTCCCGCTTCCTCGAAGTATCCGTGGATACTGGCCTGTATATCGGTATGGCAATCGTTTTCGTCTACGCAGTATTGGGCGGCATGAAAGGCATTACCTATACACAGATCGCACAATACGTGGTACTGATTTTTGCTTACACCGTACCGGCCATCTTCATCTCCATGAACCTGACCGGCAACCCGATTCCACAAATTGGCCTGGGTTCTACCATGGCGGATGGTTCTGGCGTGTTCCTGCTGGACAAGCTGGACATGGTGATTACTGACCTCGGCTTCAAAACCTACACCGAAGCGCATTCTTCCATGTTTAATACCCTGCTGTTCACCATGGCACTGATGATTGGTACAGCGGGTCTGCCCCACGTTATCATTCGTTTCTTCACTGTACCGAAAGTACGTGATGCGCGTTCAACGGCGGGTTGGGCTTTGATCTTCATCGCACTGCTGTACACCACTGCTCCGGCAGTCGGCGCAATGGCGCGTTTGAACCTGGTTAACACCATTCAAACCGGCGAAGTGGGTTCACCTGACGGCAACCTGTCGTTTGATGCCATGCCACAGTGGATGAAAACCTGGGAAAAAACCCAATTGCTGCAGTTTGAAGACAAGAATGGTGACGGCAAGCTTCAGTACTATGACGAGAAAGGCTTAGGTGAAGAGAAAGCAGCACAATACGGCTGGAAGGGTAACGAGCTGACCAAGGTCGACAACGACATCATGGTGCTGGCTAACCCGGAAATTGCTAACCTGCCTAACTGGGTTATCGCCTTGGTTGCCGCCGGTGGTATCGCTGCCGCACTGTCTACCGCAGCGGGTCTGCTGTTGGCCATCGCATCTTCCATTTCGCATGACATTATCAAAAGTATTGTCAATCCGCGTATCTCGGAGAAAAGCGAGCTGTTAGCCTCACGGATTACCATGACCCTTGCCATTCTGGTCGCGGGGTATATGGGGCTTAATCCGCCGGGCTTCGCCGCTCAGGTGGTCGCATTGGCCTTCGGACTGGCCGCCTCGTCCATCTTCCCCGTGCTGATGATGGGCATCTTCTCCAAGCGAATGAACAGCGCGGGTGCGGTTTCAGGCATGTTGGCCGGTATCGCTAGTACACTGGTTTACATTTTCTGGTTCAAGGGCTGGTTCTTTATCCCTGGCACAGAAATGGCGGCCAGCACACCCGAAAACTGGCTGTTTGGTATTTCTCCAGAAGCGTTCGGTACCATTGGTGCACTGATCAACTTCGGCGTTGCCTTTGCTGTTTCCCGTGTGACTGCACCCCCTCCAGAGCATATCCAGCATATGGTTGAAGACGTGCGTATCCCACGGGGTTCTGGCGTAGCTCAGGCTCACTAAGGTGATACGACCCTCTGACTCTTGCTAAAAGATTCAGGGTCGAAGCAGAAAAAAGGCTCCTTGCGGAGCCTTTTTTTATGCCCACTATTTCTGCATGCTCTATCGATGACTATCGTGCACAATGCAGACTGTGCCAACCTCAGAGGGAACCCTAGTCATGCCAACCCGCCCATTGATGCATTACCTGCCTCTTCGACCCTTGCTGCTACTGCTATTACTGCTGTTGCTACTGGGCTACCTGGCTCCCAGTCAGGCCGATACACCGAAACCACTGCAATGGCAACAAGTCGTGTACAAGGTGAATACCAAGCCCTCTCTGGCACGCATCGCCCGCCAGCAACATCAGTTATTTGAGTTTTTTCTGGAGCAGTCACTGCATGGCAAGGGTAAGCAGGATTTTCAAGTCGTGGCAGATCGGGTTAAAAACAATATCAGCTGGCTGAACAGTCGCGGCAAAAATACCTATAACGAGGCCTACCGCCGCTCCTTCCCCTTTCTGAAAACCGTTGATCTGCAAGAAATGCCGGTGATCATCATGCTGATTCCCTATCTTGAGTCTGAATGGAACAGCCAAAAAGGCCACCCTGCCGCCGATTACGGTTACTGGCAGATGGTACGCGAGGTGGTTGATGAAATTCGGACTCTGGATCATGCCCCCAGCGCCATCAAGAAAACCCACCCGGATAAAATCCGAGCCAGCGCCACCCTGAGTACTCAGGCGGCACAGCTCCATTTGCGGCGTTACTACTTCTATTTCGCCAAAGTCGCGGGCTACAGTGAAACCGATGCCTGGTTACTCGCCATCACCTCGTATAACTGGGGCGCAGGCAACGTCAAGCGTATGCTGGCCGACCTGGAGAGCAAGGGTGTCGCGACTCATTACGCCAGCTTCTATCACGCCCTGTACAGTGCCCAGCAACGCAACCCGACGGATGTATCCTTGCGGGCAGCGGTTGAGTATGTACCCAGCTTGTGGAATATTGCGCAGCTGATCAAAGCGTCCAATTAAAGCACCTAACTTAAAAAGCCACTTTAATCTTTACAGATCAATCCCCTTTTGCGCCTGAATACCCGCACGGTAGGCGTGTTTGACATCATTAATCTCAGACACGGTATCGGCCAGTGCACACAATTCATCCGTGGCTGCTCGTCCTGTCACCACGACATGCTGCAGGGGCGGACGGTTGGCAATCGCTGCCAGCACGGCTGCACTGTCCAGGTACTTGTAGCTGAGCAAATAGGTCAGTTCGTCCAACACCACCAAATCATAGCTGGGGTCAGTCAGCATTTTTTCGGCAATCGCCCAGCCGCGTTCAGATGTTGCTATATCCTGACTACGATCCTGTGTGTCCCAGGTAAAACCATCACCCAGTACATGCCAGTCAACCGCATCCAGCTGGCTGAAAAAGGCCTCCTCCCCGGTATCCGTCCGGCTTTTGATAAATTGTGCGACGCCGACCTTCATCCCATGCCCGACGGCGCGTGCCACCATGCCGAAAGCCGAACTGGACTTGCCTTTGCCATTGCCAGTCAAGACCAGCAGCAAACCCTTGTTTTGGTCAGCGCGGGCAATACTGGCATCAATCACTGCTTTTTTGCGGCGCATGCGCTCTGTATGTCGCTGGTTTTTTTCTGTCTCGTTCATTGTATTCATTAACATTTTCTTCCTGGGTATAATTTGGGCTTCTAGCCTATCGATCAACGTTTGTCTCCTTGATCGGGACTTTGATGCGACAAAGTTTTGCGAAAAAGATACATTATTGCAATAATGATAGACAGTGTATTCAGCCAATATTAATGAAATCAATTCTTGCCGCTCAATAAAAGAACAGCATGAAGCCTTGGTCTGATACTTAAAAAATCAGCATCGACACATTTCACTAAAATTTTGCATATAAAAGAGCCATTTGGCGGCAATTTTTTACATTAACAACTAAACTGAAGATGATAGGTCGATCCCTAGCCTACAGGGACAGCCCCACCCTATCAGGAGTAACTATGGCATTTGGTAAAACTGGCATAGACTGGCGTTCAACCACAGCGGCGGTCTGGCGATCTAATCGGCATTTCCTTAAACCGATTGCACAGGTTGATATGATCGATCCTGCAAGCCTGTTGGGCATTGACGAGCAGAAAGCCCTGCTCTATAAAAATACTGAAAACTTTCTACGTGGCAAGCCTGCTGGCCATGCACTATTATGGGGCGCACGCGGAGTTGGCAAATCTTCACTGATCAAAACCCTGTTGACCCGCTACCACACTTATGGCTTACGCATCATCCAGATCTCCCGGGATGACTTACCGGTATTGCCCGACATTACCGACGATATTCATGACCATAACCATCATTTCATCATTTACTGCGATGATCTGAACTTTGATGACAGTCAGGGGCAATACCGCGTACTGAAAAGCACCATGGAAGGGACGCTTGAAAAACCCCCTGCCAATGTACTTATCTATGCCACTTCCAATCGTCAACACCTACTGCCCGAAACAATGGCAGACAACCTGAATAATTCTACCGACAAAGAGGAAGTATTTGACGGGCAGAATAAGCACTCATCGCTGGCCGACAGTTTCGGCTTGTCACTCTCGTTCAATACGATGCCCCAAGAAACCTATCTGAGCATTGTTGACACCTTGTTTAAAGGAAAGAATATTGATCAGGAGTCTTTGCATGAAGAGGCGATTCGTTTCGCCATGCAGCGTGGAGGGCACAGTGGACGTACTGCCCGCCATTTCTTGAACCACTATCAAATGTACCTGTGATTATGAAAACTCTAAACATGCGCTTATCGGTGACAGCGCTACTCGTTACCGCATCCGTAAACACTGCATTTGCTGAACCGGCAGACAAATGGTCGAGCAATTTCAATGCATCCGCACGCATACCGGTAGTCCCCTCACTGAATTCGGCACCTCCCCAACCTGCAGCCGTCGCTGCCCCGGCTCCGCAAGCAGTGACTGCTGTCACCACTGCCACCGTGGCGGCCAGACCCGCCGTCGCAACAGCCGCAGATGCCGTGACGGCGCGCCGCTCCAGTTACAACTATAACCCGGCACCGGCGACTGCTGCTGACGTTAGCTCGGCGCCGACCGTTGTAGTGGACAATAACCCGGTGCCACAAGCCAGTCAGCGTGACATGGACGAACGCCTGTGGCTTTCCGCTCTAGCGGGCAACCTGAATGCCATGATTGATCTGGTGGCACAAGGCGCCAATCCGCGTATTACTACCCGCTACGGGGAAACGGCTATTCACGCCGCCGCCGCCCGTGGGCACACCCAGGTAGTGGATTATCTGGCTAAACACGGTGTCAACATCAATGCACGTACCAGCAATGGCTGGACAGCCTTGCACCATGCCTCACGTTTTGGCCAGGCCAGCGTCGCTAACTACCTGATAAAAGCAGGCGCCAACGGGCGGGTGCCCACTGATGATGCGGGTCACAAAACACCGATTGATATTGCCTTGGACAAAGGTGATCTGCGTATGGCGAGAATCTTGGGCTATTGATGCGTCCCTGTTACACTACCCGCATCATAGACTGAATAAAAGGTTGGAAAAGATATGCTGAATAATAAAACGCTGATGCTGCTGGCTGCAGCCGGTTTGTTGGCTGCTGGCTGTACACAAGAAACACAAAACCAGATTGGTCGCGCTATCAATAACTGGACAGGCACTAACGGTGTACTGGAAGTTTATGCGGGCGACAAACTGGCCAAGCGCTTTATCAAGGTTGACAAGCTCAGCACGGCTATTGGCACCGACAACGGTGCTGATCGACCTTACCGCTACGGTTATGGTTATCTGGACAGTAACCTGAACGGTATCGCAGACAAGAATGAGAGCCGGGTTTATTTTGAATTCAGCGATTACTCGACCTCGTATATCTTCTACGAAGCCCCCAAGCAGATGCCTGAATAAACGCGCCCTCAGCCCTAGCCAGCCCTAGGTTTTTTTGCGCGCTCTGGGGTGAGCCTTGTCATAGACCGCCGCCAGGTGCTGGAAGTCCAGATGAGTATAAATTTGGGTCGTGCTAATGTTGGCGTGACCCAACAATTCCTGCACCCCGCGCAGATCGCCAGAAGACTCCAGCAAGTGACTGGCGAACGAATGGCGTAGCTTGTGTGGATGTAGTTTTTGGGATAGCCCCTGTTTGGCCTGCCAGTATTTTAACCGTGCCTGCACACTGCGGTGGCTCATGCGCCGCCGTTGTTGGCTCACAAATAATGCATTTTCAGTGACATCACAAAAATCACTGCGCACGACCAGCCATGCCTCCAGCGCCTTGACTGCCATACGCCCAACGGGTACATCCCGCTGTTTATTGCCTTTACCCAAGACCCGTACACTGCCCTGACCAAATCCCTGCTCAAGCCCTTGGTCAAGATCAAGGTGTTGAATATCCAGTCCGGCCAGCTCGGCCAGACGCAGGCCGGAGGAATAAAACAGCTCCAAAATGGCACAGTCGCGTATTTCCAGTGGATTTTCAGCCGGGGTGGACAACAGGTAATCCAGCTGTTCAGCGGCCAACACATCGGGCAAGCGGCGCGGGCTACGCGGTGCCAGCACATCACTGACCGGGTTAGCTTTAACCAACCCTTCGCGCAGCAGATAATGGTAAAAACGGCGCAGGGAAGACAGCTTGCGTTGCAGACTTCTGCCACTCAGGCCGCGCCGGTGCAGGGCACTCACCCAGTCACGAATCTGGAAAGTCTGGACTGATGTCAAGGCAACATCATGCTGATCATCAACCGCGCCGGGCAATCCAGATGCTCCAGATACCCCTGATGGCGCAGATAACCAAGCCAGAAATGCCCGCAAATCACACTGATACGCTTTGATCGTCAGGGGT
The DNA here is from genome assembly GCA_964293125.1 of uncultured Thiothrix sp. Taxonomy (GTDB): domain Bacteria; phylum Pseudomonadota; class Gammaproteobacteria; order Thiotrichales; family Thiotrichaceae; genus Thiolinea. Next base: position 56,818 of record CAXYXY010000021.1, read on the forward strand.
GAAGAACGCTTTTCAGTTTGCAGATAGTGCGCATACTGCTCCAGAATCTGCGCGTTCACGCTAGGAGCCGCTGGATTCTATCGAGTGCAAACGGGTATCCAGATGGCGCGATAAAGCCTTCGACACCAGCGCACCCAGTTGACTAATGAAGAGGGTGCCCATACCGGGATGGAACCGTGACTCCTGTTCACTGCCCAAGGCCAGCACACCCATCTCACGCGCTTCAAACAACGGAATCAGTACCGCAGACTTGATCGACGCACTGTCTTCCCCAAACAGGAATATCTGCTGCTTGGGTCGTAAACGACCACACACAGGCTGGCGCTTTTGAAACAGACTGGACATCTGTTTCAGTGAACGATCATCCGGATCAATAAAATACAAACTGCTATCGTGTGAAAGCCCGCGTCCGATCAGGCGCATCACCACACTATCGGCATCAAATTCGGACAATAACAAGTCGCGACAGGTGGCTACTACGTCATCCAGATTGTCGCAAGTCATCAGTTCCATGGCCAAATGATGCAGGCTGACCACCACGCGTTCACTGTCCCGGGCGGCCTTCAGCATGTCTTCCAGTTGATGGGACAACTGTTGCTGCCGGTCACGCTGGCGCTGCACCAAACGCTCCAGCAGAGAAACAGCCTCGCCGGTATGTGGGTGTGGAATGACCAGTGTATCCAGCAAATCCTCATGCTGTTGAAAGAAATCCACATGCTGCTGCAAATAGGCTACCACCTGCCCGGCGGTAGTGTCCTGCTTGTCTGTTACTTCGCTCATATGCTTACCATACCCGAAAATACTGTTGTCGCAGGTCCGGTCATCCATACCGATTCTCCTTCACCCTGCCATTTGATCTGCAGACGCCCGCCCGGCAAATCAACTTGTACCTGTTCATCCAGCAAACCCTGCAGACGCCCTGCCACCACCGCAGCGCAGGCACCCGTGCCACAAGCGCGTGTTTCCCCCACACCCCGCTCGAATACCCGCAGGCGGATGTGGCCTGCGTCAACAACCTGCATGAAACCAACATTCACCCGGCGCGGAAACGCAGGATGCACTTCCAGCAATGACCCGAGTGTTGCAACCGGTGCAGTGTCAATATCCGTCACTTGCAAAACAGCGTGTGGATTGCCCATCGACACCGCGCCTACTGCCCATGACTGCTGATCGTCACCGATGTGATCAATAGTATAAAGAATTTGTCGTCGCTCCGAAATGAGCGGAATCTCATCAGGCTGCAATTTAGGTGTCCCCATATCCACAATTACCTGACCATCGTCCTGAATGTCCACGACTACCCGCCCGGCGGAGGTCATTACCGGAATAGTTGTCTTGTTGGTCAAGCCCTGATCATAGACAAAACGGGCAAAACAGCGCACACCGTTGCCACATTGCTCCACTTCACCCCCGTCTGCATTGAAAATGCGATAGCGGAAGTCGGCGTCTGCACCCGCATAGCTTTCGACTAACAGTAACTGATCAAAGCCCACGCCGAAATGCCGGTCGCCCAACCAACGAATCTGCTCACGCGTCAGATCAACAACCTGATTGATCGCATCAACAACCAAAAAATCATTGCCCAAACCGTGCATTTTGGTGAAATGTAATTGCCTGCCTGCCATAACCGCCCCTTATTTACGAAGTATATTAGTATACAAAGATATAGCGAAACAGCTATTTTACTGCTATATTAGCGTTTCGTTAAATACATCGTCACACATCAAATTAACTGAAATCAGGAGAGGAAAATGACCGATTTCAACACCGAACTGGACGCACGCGGCCTGAACTGCCCCTTGCCTATCTTGCGCACCAAAAAATCCATGAACAGCATGGCCGCTGGAGACATTCTCAAAGTCGTTGCGACTGATCCCGGCTCTGTCAAGGATATGGAAGCATACGCCAGACAAACTGGCAATGAAATTGTCGGCAGCACCGAAAATGGTGGCGAGTTCACGTTTTTCATCAAGAAAAACTAAGATTCAATAAATTCAGTCATTCAAAAGGCACTTGCGGGTGCCTTTTTGGTATATTTATCCACTATGGACAAATTTACCCGACTCCGCAATACCCTAAACCAACGCCAGCAAGCGCATCTGTATCGGCGTCCGCGCATTACGGCCAGCGCCCAGCAGGCACGGATGCAAATTGGCCACCAGACCCTGCTGACCTTTTGCAGCAATGACTACTTAGGCTTGGCCAATCACCCGGAAGTCATCCGGGCATTTCAGCAAGCGGCCAATACCTTTGGCGTCGGCAGTGGCGCCGCCCATCTGGTCAATGGTCATTCTTGCCTGCACCAACAGCTGGAAGAAGCCCTCGCGGCATTCACCGGACGTGACCGCGCCCTGCTGTTTTCCACCGGCTACATGGCTAATATGGGCACCGTGAACGCCCTGCTGGAACGCACTGATACGCTTTACCAGGATCGCCTGAACCACGCTTCACTGCTGGATGCAGGCCTGCTTTCGGGGGCAAAACTCCGACGCTATCCACACAATGACATGACCCACCTGCAACAACACATCAACAGGCTTGATCAGTCCGACCAGTCCGACCAGTCCGGGCAGACCATGATTCTGACCGATGGCGTGTTCAGCATGGACGGTGATGTTGCGCCTGTGCGCGCACTCGCCGGGATTGCCCGCGCCCATGACAGCTGGCTGATGGTCGATGATGCGCACGGTATCGGGGTATTGGGTAAAACCGGGGGTGGTTTACTCGAAGCGGAAGGGCTAACCCAAGAGGACGTGCCAATCCTGATGGGCACACTCGGCAAAGGATTGGGCACAGCCGGGGCTTTTGTCGCCGGCAGTCATGATCTGATCGAATACCTGATCCAGACAGCACGCACCTATATTTACACCACCGCCCAACCGCCCGCCATCGCCGCCGCCACCCTGGTCAGCCTGCGTCTGGCGCAAACAGAACCATGGCGACGTGAGCATCTGCAGGCACTCATCCGTCAGTTCCGGCAAGGTGCAGAACAATTAGGCCTGAGTCTGATGGAATCCAGCACACCGATTCAGCCAATCCTGATCGGTGACAGCGCCCGCGCCCTCGCCTATAGCCGCCAGCTGGAAGCACAGGGTATTTTGGTGACGGCCATTCGCCCACCGACCGTTCCGCCTCATACTGCCCGCCTGCGTGTGACCTTATCCGCCACACACTCCCGCCGTGATGTCGAACAGTTACTCAGCGCACTGGCGCAGATTGAGCAACAAACACCCCCAGCTGACTAAGCAGCACGGTTGCATACGCCCCCGGTGGCAGCTCAAAACCCAGCTGCAAGGTACTTTCATCCAGCGGCTGAAAATCAATCGCCCCGACCTTGATGCGCAAAGCACGCCGCTCCTGCTTTAAACCCTGCTTGTCCAGACCGGCGCAAAATACTGGAAAAGCCTCCGCCTGCGCTGCTTCCAATTCAGCAACCGCCTGCTGTGACGCTAACTCGCCACGCCCCCACAGGACACCGGTGGGGTGAATCGCCTGTGTGAGCAAGCGCTCCTCCAACTCCGCACTCGCATCATCGGCAAACCAGCCATTACCGCCTTCAAACATAAACACGTCACCGGGCAAGCGCTGGTTCCAGTTACCCTGACGCACCCGTTCCGCCAGCACATGATTGAAAATCCAGGAACGTGCTGCCGACAGATACAGGCTGCGCTGGTTACGCTGTTTGGGTGTAAACTCACCCCGAAACCAGCGTGCCGCTTTGTTCAAGTTACCGAAATTATGCCCAAAGCGCTGTTCGCCGTAATAATTGGGCACACCCTGCCGGGTAATCTGTGCGCAGACCTGTTCGGCCTGTGCAAAGTCACCGCTGCATTCGCGCAGAATCAGGGTGAAACGGTTACTGCTCAAGGCACCCCGGCGCAGTTTTTTATCGTGACGTTGCTGCTCCAGAATTTCAATTTCAGGCGGCAGTGCGGAAAAATCAGGATCAGCCAAACCCGGTAACTGCAAGCTAAACCATTGCGTGGTGATAGCGTGGCGGTCTTTTAAGCCCGCATAACCGGCATCTTTAGCCGCGATACCTGCCACCCGTGCCAGCTGCCCGGCCACCCAGTCGGTATTCGCGCCGGTTTTACGCACCTTTAACCAAAGGTGCTCACCACTGCCAGACAGTGCAATCGGCATTTGCTCATCGACCTGAAAATCGGCGGGGTGCACCCGGAAATGCCCGGTCAAAGGCGCGGGATAAGCGCCCGGAAACTGTACAGGTGTGTATTCAGACATATTCATAACAGAACTCTACATCCACCAGAGTGTCAGGCTCAACACCAGACCGTGCAATACCATACTGGCGATAGTCATTTGAATGGCTGCTGTCAGTTTTTGTGGCTCATGGGCATAAGCACGCAACTGCAAACCGGCGGTGAGCGCCAGCCCCAAAGGCAACAAACCCAGCAATGACCCAGCGGGCAACAGGCCATTCAGTACATAAATAACGAGCAGCACTGCGGCCAAACCGACTGCCAGCAAGTACACCCACGGTGCCGTATCCAGCGGCAGACGGACTACCCAATGATGCTTGCCACTGGCCTCATCCGCCTCCCGATCCGGGAACTGGTTAATATAGAGGATATTCATCACCAACAACGCCACCGGCAAACTGACCAACACCGGATACAGGCTCCATTCACCGGTCTGCACAAACCACGCCCCCAGTGGCGTCAGCACACCAAAACCAAGCGCAACCGCCGGTTCCCCCAAACCGCGACTGTTCAAGCGCAGCGGCGGCCCGGAATAACCCCAGCCCAGCAGCAAACCAGCAACTCCAATCCAGAGCAGACCGGCACCACTCACCCAAACCAGACCCAGCCCCAACAACACCGCAGCTGCCAGCAGTATCAGCCCGAACCACACAGTATCCTGCGCGGTCAAAACACCGTTCTGGATAAAACGGCTTCCGCCCGTAAATGGAAAAATACGCTGTGTGTTCACACGATCCGTACCATTTTGGTCATCATAGTAATCATTCAGCACATTCACACCCGCATGCACCCAAGCAATCGCCAACAGAGTCAGCAACAGACGGAGCACACTGACCTCGCCACCCTGAGCATGGACTGCCGCCACCCCGATAAACACCGGGACGAAGCTGGCGGCCAGAAACTTGGGGCGGGTTGCCAGCCAATAACACAGGATAGGACTATCCCGCAGCGTTTTATCCGGTTCATTCAGCATAAATCATCTTACCGCATTTCTGAAAACCTCTGATTATACGCATGCCGTCACTATAGCGACTGTTCATAATGTACCAACAGGCACAAACGGATCTATCAACGTCAATCCACACTGCTCAAAATCTTTAATATTCCGTGTCGCTACCGAAAAATGATGTGCACTCGCAATAGCAGCAATCTGTCCATCGGCCATACTCATTGGCAAACCAGCCCGCCGCCGGTACGACATCAGATCAGCATATCGACTGGCTGCTTTCGAAGTGAAATCCAGAACACGACCTTCAAACACCCTGTCAACATAAGCTTCAAACTGACTGGTCATATGTTGCCTGCGCTTCCCGTCAGCCATAATACCTAAGCCATAACGAATCTCAGCCAGAGTGATGGTTGTGAGGTACAAATGTGAAGTTTCTTGCTGGTCTAGCCATTGAATCACGGCAGAGTCAGGCTGGGGTCGCATTAACTCCGAAATAATATTAGTGTCGATCACAATCATTCGTCAAAGCTCACGGGGTCGTATACTTCACGCTCAGGCAAATCCAGCTCAATACCTTCCTCCCCAAAATAGGATTTTGCCAATGAACCTGATTTTTCAGGGGGTCTGACCGCCTGACGTAAAATACGCCTTACCTCCTCTTCCATCGATATCTGGTGGTGTGCAGCACGCACACGTAGGCGCTGTAATGTTTCATCTTCCAGTTTACGAATACTTAAGTTAGGCATGGGCAAATCCCTGATTGCAATCACATGCAAGCATTGTAGTCATTTGATGGCACTCTGACAAATTGGTCACACCGAGGAAATTTTCCGTTATGATCTGCGCATGAACTATCAAGACTTGCGTGACTTTATCCAGCAACTGGAAAAAATGGGTGAACTGAAGCGAATTAGCGTCGAGGTTGACCCGTATCTGGAAATGACTGAGATTGCTGATCGGGTATTACGGGCGGGCGGGCCTGCCTTGTTATTCGAGAAGCCGAAAGGGCATCACATTCCGGTGCTGGCCAACCTGTTCGGTACTCCCCGGCGGGTAGCACTGGGTATGGGTGAAGAATCGACGGATGCCTTGCGTGAAATTGGCAAACTGCTGGCTTTGTTAAAGCAGCCTGATCCACCGAAAGGTTTCAAAGATGCGCTGAATGCCCTGCCCATTTTCCGCAAAGTGCTGGATATGGCACCGAAAGTGGTGCGCCGTGCGGCCTGTCAGGATGTCATACTGGAAGGTGAACAGGTCGACTTGAGCAAGATTCCTGTGCAAACCTGCTGGCCGGGGGATGCGGCACCTTTGATTACCTGGGGCTTGGTCATTACCAAAGGGCCAGAGAAAAAGCGCCAGAATCTGGGGATTTACCGCCAGCAGGTGATCGGTAAAAACCGGGTGATCATGCGTTGGCTATCACATCGCGGCGGGGCACTTGATTTTCGTGAGTGGCAACAGGCGCATCCAGGCGAACCTTTTCCGGTGGTCGTCGCTTTGGGCGCTGACCCGGCCACCATTCTGGGCGCGGTTACGCCGGTGCCGGATACGTTGTCGGAATATGCGTTTGCCGGTTTGCTACGCGGCTCACGCACCGAGCTGATCAAGGCGATTGGCGCAGATTTGCAAGTGCCTGCCTCCGCAGAATTTGTGCTGGAAGGGCATATTTACCCGGATGATATGGCTCCCGAAGGGCCATTCGGTGATCATACCGGCTATTATAACGAAGTCGATCAGTTCCCGGTGTTTACGATTGAACGCATTACCCACCGTAAAGACCCGATTTATCACAGCACCTACACCGGTCGCCCACCCGATGAACCCGCGATTCTGGGCGTGGCATTGAATGAAGTGTTTGTGCCGATTCTACAGAAGCAGTTTCCAGAGATTGTTGATTTTTACCTGCCACCGGAAGGCTGTTCTTACCGGATGGCGATCGTCAGCATCAAGAAGCAGTATCCGGGGCACGCCAAGCGCATCATGATGGGTGTATGGTCATTCCTGCGTCAGTTCATGTACACCAAGTTCATCATTATCGTCGATGATGATGTCAACACCCGTAACTGGGAGGATGTGATCTGGGCAATGACCACCCGCATGGATCCGGCGCGGGATACGACCCTGATCGAGCATACACCGATTGATTATCTGGACTTTGCCTCACCCGTCTCCGGCTTGGGTTCAAAAATGGGAATGGATGCGACCAACAAATGGCCGGGAGAAACCACCCGCGAGTGGGGCACGCCGATCATCATGGATCAGGCGGTCAAGGATAAGGTGGATGGCATGTGGGAGAAGCTGGGGCTGTAAAGCCTCACGTCCGGCGCAGCTAGACGCGCACTAGCCGTGTCCGTGAAAAACGGTCATGCCAGGTCAGTTTCTCCGGGTCAGCCAGCGCGACCCAGAAACCCACGCCTAGGGCTATCCAGCTAAACAGAGCGGCGACAAAACGGAAAAAGGATTGCTGCCAGTTGAGTGGATACCCATCCTCGGTTAGCACGCGGATTTTCCAGGCGCGCATCCCCAGCGTTTGCCCGCCATGCGTCCAGAACCAGCCAAACAGCAGGTAAGCCATGAAAATCTCGGTGAGAAACATGACTTTTGCCAACACGGTGCCGGGCGCTATTTCCGGCAAGCCCAGTAAGCGGCTGAGTAGCGTGCCCAAAATCCCGCCCACAATCAGGACAGTAGCGCCAATCAGCATGCCGTCATAAAGAACAGCGCCCAAACGACGCAACAGGCTGACGGGTTCAGTGGTAATGGAATTCATGTCCGGGGGATCTCTTTTCGGTTCGTGACTAGGAAAGCGGCTCTATTATAACAGCCGGAAGACAGGATGGGACAGCAGCATATCCATCATCAGCGTGCAACAAAAACCACCCCACCAGCAAGACGTTTTGAGCGAGAAAATTGAATTTCAGACACCGGTATCAACGATAAACCTCGCGGCGATGGGCTATTCTGACCACCAACACTTTCAGCACATCATCCTGAACTTCGCAGATCAGGCGATAATCTCCCACCCGATAGCGCCAATACTCGCCCAGCTGCCCACGTAAAGCCCGACCGAGTAAGCGCGGGTCTTCTGCCACGGCCAGACGCTCGGAAAGATAGCGGGTGATACGCCGCTGGATAGCGCGATCGAGGTCACTTAATTGTTCAATCGCCGATTCGGCTAGCTCAATTGCCCAAGTCATCGGTTAGGCATCACCCAGGTTCAGACGTTTGATAGCCGATTGCAAGGAAACCGTTTTTTCTTCCCCATTGCGCACTCTGGCCAATACTTTGTCCGCCAGGAAAGCATCTTCCAGGGATTCCAGATGTTCCAACACGGCCTCACGCACATAAAAGGTCTTAGTGCGTCCGGTGGCCGCTGCCAGCACGTCAAGGCGTTGATCAATTTCATCTTCCAGACGAATCGATACCATACGGGTCATGGTTGTCGCTCCACAAATGATTTACATGTAAGTCATTATGCAACTGATTAAGACTGAATACAACTGATCCCCCGTCAAATACTCTCCCCACTTCATCTTCGACAAACTGCAGGCCACCTAAGAACCGCTTATCTAGCCGACTATCCGCTGATAAACAAATTTACCGACAAATTTGGCATCATTCCTTATAACAGCATTATCATAAAAACACTCTGGAACAAGCCATGACTGACCTAACCATAATGGACTGGCGTGAACAAAAAGACGCCTGGATCAACAAATACATCGCACCCGGTATCCGTTCGGGCGACATCGACCTGATTATGGATGAACTGGGGCCGGATATTTACGGCTTCCCGCTATTCACCGACGCGTTTTGCTATGAAATCATTCAGCACGCTGAAAAACAGGCGCAATGGACAACGGCACGCCATGAGTTTTATCCAACGACTGACGTTTTGTTAACCGAGATCGGGCTGGAACCCATGTATGCCCATATCATGCGCAAGTTCTGCCATCCGGTAGCGCGCAAGCTCTGGCGACTGGAAGGCACCAAATGGGACGACATGGTCGAAGAAAGCTTTATGGCGCGTTACCGTGCGAATGAACAACAGCTGCTATCCATTCATCAGGACTATGCCGACTATACCTTCACCGTTGGCCTGAATAACGGCTTCGAGGGTGGTGGCACCTGGTTTGTGCGTCAAAAGGTACTGGCCAACCCGAAGGGGGGCTATTGCACTTTGTTCCCGTGCATTTCCCACCCGCACGGTGGCCGCCCGACGCTAAAAGGCACCCGCTATATTGCGGTTTCCTTCTGCCGCCGCCGCTCGCTGTATGAGCATTAAAGCGCAGCTAACACGCAGCGCAGCAGTTCGTAGTTATAGGTTATTGTCGAGCAGGGCTTCGCGTGGATGCTGCAGAATCTCATCCAGAAAAGCCTGGCCGTAACGCGCCAGCTTTTGTGTACCCACACCGCTCACCTGCGCCAGTTCATGCAGTGTTTGCGGGCGCTGAGCCAGCATCAAATGCAACGTCGCATCGTGGAAAATCACATACGGAGGTACGCCCTGATCCTGCGCCAGCCGAAGCCGCACCCGACGCAAGGCATCCCACAACACTTGATCAACAAATTGGACCGTCGTCCCGCGCCCCGCTTTGGTTTTGCTGCGTTTTTCCGGCTTGCGTTCCTTGCGTAACGGCAAACTCTGTTCACCGCGTAAAACCGGGCGCGACTTCGCGGTCAGGCGTAAAACACCATAACTTTCCAGATCAACGCTCAGGTAACCAAGCGCAATCAACTGCCGAAAAATAGAACGCCATTCGGTCTGAGTGTGCTCACTGCCAATCCCATAGGTTGTGAGCTTGTCATGCCCGAACTGACGAATCCGCTCATCGTCCTTGCCGAGCAACACCTCCACTACGTAATTCACCCCAAACCGCTGCCCGGTGCGGTACACACACGACAAGGCCTTTTGTGCTGCTACCGTACCTTCCCAGGTTTCAGGCGGATTCTGGCAATTATCGCAGTTGCCACAGGGCGCGGAACCGGCCTCGCCAAAATAATCGAGCAAAGCTTGCCGGCGACAGCTGGTCATTTCACACAAGCCCAGCATCGCATCCAGCTTGTGGTGCTCCACCCGTTTTTGCTGCTCACTGGCACCCGATTCGGCCATCATCTGCCGCAGGGTAATCACATCCTGCAAACCATAAGTCATCCAGGCATTCGCCGCCGCACCATCGCGCCCACCACGCCCGGTCTCCTGATAATAGGCCTCGATACTTTTCGGCAGATTCAGGTGCGCGACAAAGCGCACATCCGGCTTGTCGATGCCCATCCCGAAGGCAATCGTCGCGACAATAATCACCCGCTCTTCGCGCAAAAAACGCTCCTGATGCAAGCGCCGGGTTTCAGCGGGCAAACCGGCATGATACGGCAGCGCAATCCGCCCCTGTTCCGATAACCATCCGGCAATCGTTTCCACCTTTTTGCGTGACAGGCAATAGACAATCCCGGCATCCTGCGGGTGATTGGTCTCCAGAAACTGCCACAACTGTTGCTTGGCGTTTTGGCCTTCGTGGATGGTGTAATTGATATTCGGGCGGTCGAAACTGTTAACGTAGACATCCGCCTGTTGCAGGCGCAGTTGCTCGATAATTTCCTGCCGGGTACGCTGATCTGCCGTCGCGGTCAGCGCCATGCGTGGCACCCCCGGATAACGCTCCGCCAACAGGGACAGCTGCTGATATTCCGGGCGGAAATCATGCCCCCATTGCGACACACAATGCGCCTCATCAATCGCAAACAGGGAGATCCCTTGCCCTGCCCGCACCTGATCCAGCAACGCGAGCATGCGCTCCATCAATAAGCGTTCTGGCGCAACATAAAGGAGATCAAGCTCCCCGTTCAGCAAATCACGTTCGACTTGCTGCGCACTGTTGAAAGCCAGACTGGAATTCAGAAAAGCAGCGCGAATCCCCAACTGGCGCAAGGCATCGACCTGATCCTGCATCAAGGCAATCAGGGGCGAAACCACCACCCCGGTACCGGGGCGTACCAGTGCCGGAATCTGGTAGCAAAGCGACTTGCCACCCCCTGTCGGCATCAAGGCCAGCACATCGCCGCCGCCCAGCACCGAGGCAATAATATCCTTCTGATTCAGGCGAAAATCGGCGTAGCCGTAGACAGTGTTGAGTAATTGGTAGGCTTTTTCCATGCGCGTATGATGCCATAGTGTGGGCTTGGCGCAAACTGGGGGAGATCAGGAGAAGAACCAGCGTATAATCCAGTCAATAATTATCAATTATCGGGACATGCCATACCATACCCTGCATCTTCAGGCGCTAAGATGGCCATTGTCCAGTCAAGGAACATTCATGCTAAAACTCGAAGACCTCAAGAAAGATACCCAAATTAGCGGTATCCAGCCAAACGCGATTGTCCGCATCGTACAGGTAGAGCCTGTCGGCGAGTCAGCCATAACGGTTTATTACAAAGACAGCCATGGTCGCTTGGGCGAACAGATGCTATTCCGTTCAGATGAAGCACGCCTGGAACTGGCTCAAGCAGGACGCGCTTGGGCATTTGATGCCAAGGGAGAGGATTTCAAGCTGGGGCTGGAAGCATGGCGAATTTCTCAGGCGGCCTTGTTTGACCCGATGATGGCAGTGCATACCTCGAATGTTGAGCCACTACCTCACCAGATTTCTGCTGTTTATGAGGTAATGCTGCCCAAGCAGCCGCTGCGGTTTGTACTGGCGGATGATCCGGGTGCAGGCAAAACCATCATGGCAGGCTTGCTCATCCGTGAACTGCTGATGCGGGCGGATGCCAAACGCATTCTTATCATTTCACCTGGCTCCCTGACTGAACAATGGCAGGATGAGTTACTGGAAAAATTCGGGGTGAAATTCGAGATTTTCAGCCGGGAAAAACAGGAACAATCTGCTTCCGGGAATTATTTTGATGATACCCAGCAGTTAATTTGTCGGCTTGACCAATTATCGCGCAATGAGGACTATCAGGAAAAGCTGAAACTGACGGAGTGGGACTTAATCATTGTCGATGAAGCGCACAAGCTGTCAGCCAGTTATTTTGGCAATGAGGTCAAAAAGACGCAACGTTTCCGGTTAGGGGAAATGCTCGGTTCCATTACCCGCCATTTCCTGTTGATGACGGCCACACCGCACAATGGTAAGGAAGCCGATTTCCAGATTTGGCTGTCATTACTGGATGGCGACCGCTTCTATGGCAAGTTTCGTGAGGGCGTACACAAGGTTGATGTGTCCGACATGATGCGACGCATGGTCAAGGAAGAATTACTCAAGTTTGATGGCAAGCCCCTTTTCCCGGAACGACGCGCCTACACCGCCAATTACGAACTGTCACCCCTGGAAGCCAGCCTGTATGAGCAGGTAACAACCTATGTCCGTGAAGAAATGAACCGGGCAGATAAGCTGAACGGCAAGAAAAAGAACACCATCGGCTTTGCCCTGACCCAATTACAACGCCGCCTGGCTTCCAGCCCTGAGGCTATTTACCAGTCACTCAAACGCCGCCGTAAACGTTTGGAACAGCGACTGGAAGAAACCAAGCTGGAGGCGCGTGGCAAGTCAGGCCACCGCGATGGCGTAGCGGAAACCGTTGAGGACTACGAATATTACGTCAAACGGCAGATCGACACGCCTGAGAATTTTGATGAGCTGGATGAAGAACTCAGTGCTGAAGAGTATGAACTCTACAGCGAACAGGTCGTGGATCAGGCCAGCGCGTCTGAAACCATTCACGAACTGGAAGCAGAGATCCTCAGCCTGAAGGACTTGGAGCAACAAGCCTTAACGCTGGTACATTCTGGCAATGACAAGAAATGGGAACAACTGTCTCACCTGCTCCAAGACCGACCCGAAATGTACAGCAGCGGTGGTCATGGCAGCCGTCGCAAGCTGATCATTTTTACTGAGCATAAGGATACCCTCAACTACCTGCGTACCCGTGTGGGTGACATGCTGGGCAGGTCGGAAGCGGTACGTGTCATCTATGGCGGCACCAACCGGGATGAGCGCCGCAAGGTGCAGGAGGAATTCCGCCACGACCCCGATGTATTGGTGCTGATTGCCACCGATGCCGCCGGGGAGGGTGTAAACCTGCAAAATGCCAACCTGATGGTCAATTATGACCTGCCGTGGAACCCTAACCGTCTGGAACAACGTTTTGGACGCATCCACCGTATTGGTCAGACCGAGGTTTGCCACTTGTGGAATCTGGTCGCCAATGAAACCCGTGAAGGTGCTGTTTTCCAGAAGCTGTTCGATAAGATCGAAACCGAACGGGCTGCTTTGGGTGGCAAGGTGTTTGATGTACTGGGTGAGGCTTTTGATAATGTATCGTTGAAAGACCTGCTGATCGAAGCTATCCGCTACGGCGAAGACCCGGCTGTCAAAGCAAAAATGGATCAGGTCATCCATGACGCACTGGATGCGGAACACCTGAAAGAAATCCTGCGCCGTACTGCTTTGGTAGAACAACACATGAGCCTGGAAGATTTGTACACGGTCAAGGAAGAAATGGACAGAGCCGAAGCCCGCAAACTCCAGCCGTATTTTATCCGCGCCTTTTTCAGCGAAGCTTTCAAAACACTGGGGGGTGAGTTACGCCCCCGCGAAGCCGGGCGCTATGAAGTTCGGCATGTGCCAGCCGCTATTGGTGAGCGTGACCGCATTATTGGTGAAACCCGCACACCGGTATTGCGCAAGTATGAGCGCATCTGTTTTGAAAAGCAGCAGGTGCGCCAGACCGGCAAGCCGATGGCTGATTTACTGCACCCGGCGCACCCTCTCATGGCAGCAGCCACTGATCTGGTGCTGGAAGCACACCGCAGCAAACTTAAACAGGGGGCGGTGCTGCTTGATCCGAATGATGACAGCATCACTCCCAAAGTTCTGTTCATGATTGATCATGCAGTACGTTCAGCCAGCGAGAACTCACAAGTTGTATCGCGGCGCTTGCAGTTTGTCAGCATTGATGAGCAGGGTCTTGCGCTGAATGCGGGTTGGGCGCCTCACCTGGATTTACAGCCAATTAATGACGCTGACCGCCAGCGGGTGGGCGATATTCTGCAAGCCGCCTGGCTAAATAATGACTTGGATGCACTGGCATTGAAGCACGCTTCACAACAGCTGGTGCCGGAACATTACACCGAAATCAAAAACCGCCGGGAACGGCAGGCCAGCAAAATTCACGCAGCCGTGCGCGAACGTCTGGTGAAGGAAATCAACTACCAGCAAGACCGTTATCTCAAACTGAAAGCCGACGTGGAAGTAGGCAAAAAGCCAAGCATGGCACCCGAGCAATTCCGGCGTAAAGCCGAAGAACTGACAGCGCGGTTAGCACAGCGTGAACGGGAACTGGAAGCGATGAAAAACGTAGTCTCCAGCACGCCGGTTATTATTGGCGGGGCATTGCTGATTCCACAAGGCTTGCTGGCCTATCGCAAGGGTGAAAGCCAGTTTGTAGTCGATGCGGCTGCCCGTGCGCGGGTCGAGCGAGTTGCCATGCAGGCGGTCATCAGCGCTGAGCAGGCACTGGGTTGCAAGATACAGGATGTTTCCGCCGCTAAATGTGGCTGGGATATTAGCTCACGCCCACCGGTCAATGCTGACGGCTCCATTCGCCCTGACCGGCACATTGAAGTCAAAGGCCGCGCCAAAGGGCAAACCACCATCACAGTCAGCCGCAATGAAATCATCTACGGGTTGAATCAGGCAGATAAATTTCTGCTGGCGGTGGTAATGGTTGAGGGTGATGCGTATGAAGGCCCGTTTTATATTCCCAATCCCTTCACCACAGAACCTGACTTTGGCGTTTCCAGTGTAAACTATGATTTGAGTGAACTTCTTTCAAAAGCCATTGCGGCCAAGGACAGTGTATGATTCAGCAGGAAGAATTAATTAGTTCGCTGGCTGATCTGGAGTCAGATCACAGTGAACGCGCGGGCGAGCAGGAAGAACGGGTATTGATGGAGAGACGCATTGCCCATGCTCGCAGCTTTGATGCTTTGCCTTGCCCACAGTCGACGCTGGAGGATTTGAATGAAGAACTGTTCTTGCTGGGATATCGCAAACGAGCCGTGTCAGCAGAGGTGATCGCCGCCAATCATCGAAGTTTGGAGCATCAACTTGCCAGCTTGCGGTTTTATGATTTGCGTAGCCGCTGCCCAACCTATGCCGGGGTACTGTTGTTTGCCCCGCGCCCGGTAAGTTTCTTGCCGGGAGCCTATCTGCAATTCCTGCGCTTGGAAGGAACCGATGCGACCAGTACTGTTCTGGATGCCAAAGAACTGCACACCGATCTTTCTACCCTGTTACATACGCTGGATTTGTTGATTGATGTTAACATACGCCAACGCCCAGCTTTCGTATCGACATTGCGCGAGGAGACCGTGAGTGATTACCCCAAAGCGGCGATTCGTGAACTGTTATTGAATGCGGTGATGCATCGTAACTACCAGTCGCATACGCCTATCCGCTTTTATTGGTATGCCGATCATATCCAAATTGATAATCCGGGCGGACTGTATGGGGAAGCGGTAGGGCATTTCCCTGAACGCAATGATTATCGCAATCCGATTATCGCCGAAGCCATGCGTGCCCTTGGTTATGTCAACCGTTATGGCCAAGGGGTTATGAGAGCACAGAAGGCTCTGCGTGATAACGGTAACTCACCCGCTGAATTTGAAGCCGACAGCAACTGGTTTTCTGTCATCATCCGTGCACGTAAAGTAGAAATCAAAACATGACCCCCATCAAATACAGTATTATTGTTGAAATCTTCAATAATCGAGGTGTGCGATGGCAACCGTTAACTTTAGTGTCCCCATCGAAGTTCGCGATGAATTCAATCGCTGTTTTGCGGGTGAAAACAAAAGCGCCATTCTGACGCAGTTGATGCGGGAAGCGATTGAGAAATACAAGCGCCAGCAACGCCGTGGTCAAGCCATTGAACGTTTACTGGCATTTCGGCAGATGCAACCACCGATTAACCAGCAGCAAATCCGTGAGAGCCGCGAGGCCTTGCGCGGATGAAGTTGGTCATTGATGCCAGTGTGACGGTGAAGTGGTTTTTCTCCGATGATCCTGCCGAGCAAGATACTGATAAAGCCATTGGCCTGTTGACGGGGCTGTATAACCAGCGTTATGACATTCACCAGCCTGCCCATTGGTTGGTGGAAGTTTACGCGGTGATCGTGCGCCGTTCTGCTACCAACACGGCACAGGAGGCATTGGGCATTCTGCACGCGCTGGAACTGGAGGTGGTGGATCACATCGCTATTCATGAATTGGCGGGGGCGCTCGCCCGGCAATACCAGCATCATTTGTTCGATACGCTGTATCACGCCGTGGCGCTTGAAACTGATTCCCTGCTGATTACCGCTGATGAGAAATATTGGCAAAAAGCCAAGGCTCATGGGCATATTGAATTATTACACAACCTGAAGTTGACACCATGACGCACACTTACGCCATTAAAGAATGCAGTGAAGCTGTATTGCCATTGCGGGTTGTTACACTGGAGCAAATCCTATGAAGCTGGATTCCATTACCCTTAAAAATTTCCGCTGTTACGAGGATTTGACTGTCGGGTTACATCCACAACTCACGGTATTGGTGGCTAACAATGGCGGTGGCAAAACGACCTTGCTGGATGCGTTGCGGATTGGTTTGTGGCCTTTTGTTGGTAGTTTTGATTTGGCGCGTACAAAATACGCTGATCCCTCCAATGCCATTTCCATAGATGACATTCGTCTGTTGAGTGCAGGGCGCGAAATGGCGCGGCAGTTGCCATCCAATATTATGTTAACGGGTAACTATGGTGTGGGACGAGGCTACCAGTCTAAGGCGAGACACTCACCCCAATCAATGAGTTAGGTTTCACCCC
>CAXYXY010000022.1:0-73286 GCA_964293125.1 uncultured Thiothrix sp.
CATTGAGAATATGGGCGGCGCGTGTTTCGAGGCGCTTGTCTCCCAAATCAAGATCGGTGAGTTCGCTAGATGACCAGTTCATAGGGAAAATTGCTTATCTTACATCAGCTTGGGGACTTGTGTATAAGGAGATGACCTTACAGAGGCAAACTTCCTGTGTTGAACCTCTATTCCTCACGTAAGGAAGGACAATTTCGCCCCGACAACCACAGACTAATGGTTTATACCAACCAGTCATTATTTCAATGGCATACCAATCGCAATATAGTGCCCAATGAGCGAATTTCAGATATACAGAAAAAGAGAGAAGGTTATTTTGTCCTACATAATAGTGGGTGGTATCTCGTCAACGAGTGCATGAATGACTTGATAGATATTACGGATACCAATAACAGAAGAATAATTCCTCTTGGGGGCAAAGTAGAACTTACTGAAGGGCAGCGATTGCTGTTCTCCAAACAGGATGGAGGACGACTGGCTGTAGTTCAACTTGTCGACGGCCATTGAAACATGTTACGCCATGAGGCAGTGATTGAGCAGTTTGTATTAAAATAGAGGTTTGAGAACGCAAGGCGAACACCCGGAATGCCCTTCACACGAAAACCACTCCGCCACCTGGCAGGCGCTATCCTGCTATTAGCCCTGCTCACCGTATCAGCCGCCTGGCTGGCAGTACGTGGCAGCCTGCCACAACTCAGCGGTGAGATCACTGCGCCACTCGATAGCGCCCTCACCATTGCCCGCGACGCTGCCGGAGTCCCCACCTTACACGCCGAAACCCGCACTGATGTTGCCTGGGGTTTGGGCTATTTGCACGCGCAGGAACGTTTTTTCCAGATGGATTTACTGCGGCGTACCGGTGCCGGGGAGCTGGCGGCTTTATTCGGTGCGCCCGCGCTACCCGCCGATCATGCCCATCGGGTACACCGTTTTCGGGCGCGCGCCCAAGCGCAAGTCGCCCGCCTGCCCCCGGAACAGCGCCAGTTGCTGCAGCGCTATGTGGACGGGGTAAACGCTGGGCTGAATGCGCTTAAAGTGCGTCCGTTTGAATACCTGCTGTTGCGTCAGACACCACAAGCCTGGCAGCCGGAGGATACTTTGCTGGTGGTCTGTGCGATGTATTTTGATCTGCAGGGTCATCAGGCCAACCACGACCGTTTCATCAGTGGCCTGCAAGCATTATTGCCGCCAGACTGGTTCGCGTTTATCAACCCGCCGGGTGGCGCGTTCGATGCGCCGCTGGCGGGGGATGCCTACCCTACCCCGCTCATGCCGACCAGTCGTTTAAGCTTGCCTGCCGCACCCGCCGAACAGGACAACACCCTGCAATCCAGCCTGTCCGCCGCATTCCCGGAGGCGGCGGGTTCCAACAGTTGGGCGGTGTCCGGGCAACTGACGGCGGATGGCCATGCCCTGCTCGCCAATGACATGCACCTGGGCTTGCGCCTGCCCAATATCTGGTATCGCGCCGTCTGGCAGATCGCGGGCGGTAATATGTTGTCGGGGGTCACTTTGCCGGGCGCACCGCTGATCGTGATCGGCAGTAACAGCCAAGTTGCCTGGGGCTTCACCAACAGTTATGTAGACAGTGTCGACTTGCTCAGGCTGCAAGCCGGGGACGATGCTGACCACTTCCGCCTGAACGGCCAGCAACAGGCCTACACCCAGTATCAGGAAAGACTGGAAGTGAGTGGCGAGGCCGTGCAGACACTGAACGTCCGGGAAACACCGTGGGGGCCGGTCGTCGGTGAAGATGCGACAGGCCAGCCGCTGGTCTTGTCCTGGACGGCGTATGCTGACGCGGGTTTGAACATGAACCTGATACAGATGGAAAGTGTGACGCGGGTCGAACAGGCACTCGCCGCTGCACCGGGCTGGGGGGTGCCTAACCAGAACCTGCTGGTGGCTGATCAGGCGGGTCAAATCGGCTGGACGATTACCGGCCCCTTGCCGAAGCGGGCGCAGTATCAGGCCGGGATTATCAACACGCCCTGGCAAGGTTCCGGCAGCACGCCACGCCCACAGGTGCTGAACCCCGCCGGGCAACGCTTGTGGACAGCCAATAACCGGGTGATGACGCAAGCGGATCATGAACATATCGGCGGTAGTGGGTATGCGCTGGGTGCACGTGCCGGGCAAATCCGGGAGGGGCTGAACGCGTTACAGCGGGCAGATGAAGCCGGATTGCTGGCGATAGCGCTGGATGAACGCGCCCTGTTTCTGGAGCGCTGGCATCAGCAACTGCGGCGGGAACTGAACCCGGCACAGCTCAAACGCTCGCCCGAATTGCAGACTCTGCTGGACGCATTACAAGACTGGGACGGCCGAGCCAGTGCCGATTCGCGGGCTTATCTTGCAGTCCGGCAATTCCGCCTGCTGTTTCATGCGCATACGCTGGGCCATTGGTATGCCGCCGTGCAAGCACAAGACCCGGAGGCGGGTTTTACGCGGATTCACGATGAATACGCGCTGTGGGCATTGCTCACCCAGAAACCGGCACAGGTACAACTCGCCGAGGATAACCACTGGGAAGACCTGCTGAACCGTGTGTTGCTGGCAACCCTGCACAACCTGACCCCAGCGGATGGCCAAGCTGTACCCACACTCACCACCTGGGGCACCGCCAATACCCTCGATATGGCTCATCCGTTTGCGCGTATCCTCCCGGTTTTGCGCCCGTGGCTGGCGCTGCCGCTAGCACCGCAAAGTGGCGATATGTTCATGCCCAAGGTCAGCGGCACGGTGTTTGGTGCCTCGGAACGGATGATTGTTGCACCGGGCAAGGAAGCAAAAGGTATTTTTCAGATGCCGGGCGGACAGGCCGGGCACCCGCTCTCGCCTTACTGGGGTGCGGGGCATGAGGACTGGCTGCAGGGTCGTCCGGCGGCTTATCTGCCGGGCAAAACGGAATGGGTGTTGCAGGTGAGGCCAGCGCCTGAACGGTAGCCAGCGCGGTTACTCACACACAAGACTGCGTAATCAAGAAGCACCCGGGCTTTGTTCTTGAAAATGCGGGGGTTTATTCAGGCAGGCTAGAATGACAATACTTCATTATCCTGGGATTTTTTTGCTTTTTTCTGTTGCTTGTCTTTTTTCTTCTTTTTCTTTTCCTCTCCCTTTTTTTCCTTTTTCCCCTGTTTGTCTGTTTGGTTCTTGTTTTCTTTTTTCTCTTTCTTTGCCCTCTTACTCTTCTCTTTTTTGGCCTTTTTTTCTTTTTTCGCGGCCTTCACTTGCTTGTTTTTCATTGGCTTTTCGCTGGCCTGTTCCGCAGCAGGCCCAGTCTCTACGGGCGCATTAACAGTCACAGGTTCCGGTGCTACTGCACTCACTTCACCGACCTCACTCTTAGCGCTACCCAACAGTTCACGCGCACTCGCCAGTACCAGCGGTGCCAGGCGCAGCCCGAAACCGGGAACTGCCGCCAACGCCTCCACGGGCATCGCTGCCAATTGTTCTACTGTGCTCACACCGTGTCGCAACAGGCGCCTAGCCAGTGTGTACCCCACGTATTTTACCGCTGAGAGTTGATGATTCATTTGTCGGTTATCTCCTGCACAATAATGACTTTGTTTCTATTGATTTTACACACCCAGACCCGCAAGCCGCCAGTGGTATCACATCACGATACGCTCCTGTATGCTAGCCTGCACCTAAAAATAGAATAGACGCTAAAGATGCCAACCCAGACTTTTCACTGGCAACGGGAACTCCGCCAGATCGCCATAATTGCCCTGCCGATTATCGCTGCCCAGCTGTTGCAAATGGGCATGGGCGTGATTGATACGGTTATGGCCGGGCGCATCAGTCCACTGGCGCTGGCATCGGTTGCATTGGGTGCGAGTCTCTGGAGTCTGGTGGTGCTCGGCGGCGTGGGGCTGATGGTGGCACTCACCCCTATCCTGTCGCAGCATCTGGGTGCAAACCAGCCTGCCAAAATACGCGAGGAACTGCGTCAGGGTGTATGGCTGGCGCTGATCCTCGGTATTATCCTGATGGTATTTTTGGCCTTGCTGGCGCAGCTTATGCCGCTGTTGGGTATCAAGCCAGCACTCATCCCGGCGGTCGAGCAGTACCTGTGGTGGGTGAGTTGGAGCCTGCCATTTTCCTGCCTGTATCTGGTGCCACGCACGTTTAACGAGTCGATGGGCTTCACCATGCCGATGCTGTGGATTCAGCTGTTGCTGCTGCCCCTGAACGCGCTGGGTAACTACCTGTTCATGTTCGGGCAGGGCGGCTTTCCGGCGATGGGAGCCGCCGGGGCAGCGCTGGCCACCGGTATCGCCCAAACCATTGGTTGCATCCTGTTGTATGCCTACACCCTGCGCGCCCGCCGTTATCAGCCATACGACCTTGCCCGCCGCATGACCTGGCCGGATTGGGCACACATTGGTCAGATCGTGCGTTTAGGTCTGCCCATCAGTATCGGCGTCACCATGGAAGTCGGCATGTTTACCACCATCGCCTTGCTGATGGGGCGGTTGAGTGTGGAAGCGGCAGCGGGTCACCAGATTGCATTAAATATCGCTTCGGCCACCTTCATGGTGCCACTGGGTACTTCACTGGCCTTGACCGTGCGGGTCGGGCATGCGATCGGTGGCCAAAATTACCGGCTGGCGCAGCAACGGGGGCGGCTGGGGATTATGCTGTGTGCAGGCTTTATGGCACTCTCCGGCCTGATGCTCTGGCTGTACGGTGCTGTACTCGCGGCACTTTATACGGATAATGCGGCGGTTGCAGCGGTGGCCACCCATTTGCTGGTGTTCGCCGCCATTTTCCAGTTCTGGGACGGGCTACAGGTCGGTGCAATCGGGGTTTTGCGGGGCTACAAAGACACCAAAATACCCATGTACATGAGCGTATTCTGTTATTGGGTCATCGGGGTCGGCACCAGCGTCTACCTGAGTGTCTACGGTGATCACGGCGCAGAAGGCTTGTGGATCGGGCTAGTCGCGGGTTTGCTGGTAGCGGCGCTGGTGCTGAATGCCCGCGTCCAGTGGCTGAGTGAACGGGCATTGAAAACAGAAGGCAGGGAACAACCGACGGGCAAGGTGATTTAAGCGGGTTAAGGTTAAACTGATTAAGGCAAAAACCGCCGCCGGTATTCTTCCTCGCGTTCAGCACTCAGCTCCAGGCCGGTGAAACCCCTGATGTACTCGCGGGTGTAGTCCATGCGTACCGCAAACGATTCCTGTAAATGCGTCTCGTAATAGCCAATTTGCATGAAGTACAGAATCCGGGCACGAATCAACGCTTCACGTTCCGGGTAAGCGGCGCGCTGGAAAGCGGCAGCAATCGCAGCGGTACGGGTGGCGTCCGCTTCTTCCACGGCCTGTTGCACGTTGGACGAACGCCGCGCCCAGTCGCGCATGGCGGCATCGAGTTTGGGGGAAAACGGTTCTTCACGCAGCCAGATTTCAAACAGGGCAAGCACCACTCCAATAATATCATCGCCCGCCAGCACAGAGTCAGTCAGCGCCGTAGTACAACGGCGGCTCCAGTGGTTGATAATGGCCTGATGCAGCTCCTTGCGGTTTTTGAAATGCCAGTAAAAACTGCCTTTGGTCACATTCAGGCGCGCAGCCAGACGTTCGACCCTGACCGCATCGATCCCGCTCTCGGTAAACACTTCAATCGCTGCGGTGATCCAGTCCTCGCGCCCCAGACGTGGCGTCTGATCATCCGCAGGCAGAGACGCTACCGGCCTGACATTATCCAAAACCATCCCCTGGATTATTGTGCTGACAAAGACGATACGCTAACGTATGTTGCCAGCTGGCTCAATCCCTTTTCATGAACTGCTACTATAAATACAGCCTGTCGTGACCGAAAATAGACGTTGACTTGACGGAAAATACACTTCACATACGGTAGCGTATGCGTATAACATGCTGTCACTGAAAAACTCCTTACCAGACTGCCAAAGGAATCCTGATGAAAATACTTGTCCCTGTCAAACGGGTGATTGATTACAGCGTAAAACCACGCGTCAAAAGTGATCAATCCGGTGTCGAACTGAATAACGTAAAAATGTCCATCAACCCTTTCGACGAGATTGCAGTCGAAGCCGCGATGCGCCTGCTGGAAGCCGGTCAGGCGACCGAGGTTATAGTCGTATCGATCGGCATTGACAAAGCACAGGAAACGCTGCGTACTGCACTGGCGATGGGTGCTGACCGTGCCATTTTAATTCAGGCGACTGATTCGCTGGATGTCGATATTGAGCCACTGGCCGTTGCCAAACTGTTGGCCAAAGTCGTGGCCGAAGAACAGCCCGGCCTGGTTATCCTCGGCAAACAGTCGATTGATAATGACATGAATGCAACCGGTCAGATGCTGGCCGCCCTGCTTGGCTGGCCACAAGCCACCTTTGTCTCGGCGCTTGAAATCATCGACGGCGGCCTGCAAGTCACCCGTGAAGTCGACACCGGTCTGCAAACCATTAAAACCAGCCTGCCAGCCATTGTCACCGCTGATCTGCGTTTGAATGAACCGCGTTATGTGAAGCTGCCTAACATCATGAAGGCAAAGAAAAAACCACTGGACATTAAAACAGCCGCTGATTATGGCGTGGATGTCAGCCCGCGTTTGACCGTCAAATCGGTGACTGAACCGCCTGCGCGCAAAGCCGGTGTTAAAGTAGCCTCAGTGGCTGAGCTGATCGACAAACTCAAGAATGAAGCGGGAGTACTGTAATGAGCGTTTTACTGATTGCTGATGTCAATGCCGGATACCTGAACAAGGATGCAACGGCCAAAGCACTGACCGCTGCGTTGGCGTTGGGTGCGGTCGATATATTGTGTGCTTCGGGTGGTTGCAGTGCTGCTGCCGGGGAACTCGCCGGGTTACAAGGCGCAAACAAAGTTTTGTGTGCCGATGACGCGCGTTATGCACATGCACTGGCTGAACCGATGGCTGATCTGGTCGTAAGCCTGGCGGGTAATTACGAACATATCGTCTTCCCGGCGACCACGTCCGGCAAAAACATTGCCCCGCGCGTTGCTGCCTTACTGGATGTGATGGTGATTTCCGAAGTGATGGCGATTAACGGCCATAACGAATTTGTCCGCCCGATCTATGCCGGTAACGCGATTCAAACCGTCGTGTCGACTGACGCGAAAAAAGTCATGACCGTGCGGACTGCCAACTTCGAAGCAGCGGCGGAGGGTAATAGTGCTGCGGTTGAAGCCATCACCGGTGCAGCTTCCACCCTATCCACTGAATGGATCAGTGACCAGGTACAGAAAAGTGATCGTCCGGAACTGACTTCAGCCCGCCTGATCGTTTCTGGTGGACGCGGTGTGGGTTCTGAAGCCAACTTCGACATTATCAAATCACTGGCCGACACATTGGGCGCAGCTATTGGCGCTTCACGGGCGGCGGTGGATGCCGGTTTTGCGCCGAATGACTGGCAGGTTGGCCAGACCGGTAAAATCGTTGCGCCTGACCTGTATATTGCAGTCGGTATTTCCGGCGCTATCCAGCATCTGGCCGGGATGAAAGACTCCAAAGTCATCGTCGCGATCAACAAGGACGAAGATGCGCCGATTTTTCAGGTGGCAGACTATGGTCTGGTGGCAGACCTGTTTGACGCCGTACCGGAAATGGACAAGGCACTCAGCTAACCGCTAACCCCCGGCTCCTTACCCGGCCAATCGGAGAACGATTACGTGGAAGCAATTGAACGCGATGTAATGGAATTTGATGTGCTCATCGTCGGGGGTGGCCCCTCCGGCTTGAGCGCCGCTATTCGCCTGAAACAGCTGGCTGCCGAACATGACCAGGAGATTTCGGTGTGTCTGGTCGAAAAAGGTTCGGAGATCGGCTCGCATATCCTGTCGGGTGCCATTCTCGAACCGACTGCGCTGAATGAACTGATCCCGGACTGGCAGGAAAAAGGCGCGCCACTGAATACACCGGTCGCTGAAGAAAAGATCATGTTTCTCAGCGAAACGGGTAGTCTGAAAACCCCGAACATTTTCCTGCCACCGCCCATGCACAATGAGGGCAACTACATCATCAGCCTTGGCAATTTTTGTCGCTGGCTGGGTGAACAGGCCGAAGCACTCGGGGTGGAAATCTACCCCGGCTTTGCTGCCTCCAAAGTCATTTATGGCGCAGACGGTGCCGTTAACGGTGTGATTACCGGTGACATGGGTATCCAAAAAGACGGTACGCCCGGCCCACAATTTGAACCGGGTATGGAATTACGCGCCCGGCAAACCTTCTTTGCGGAAGGCTGCCGGGGGCATCTGGGCAAGGAACTGAAAGCCCGTTTTAATCTGGAAGATGGCGTCGAAGTCCAAACCTACGGCATCGGTATCAAGGAACTGTGGGAAGTTGACCCGGCACAGCACCAGCCCGGTCTGGTGGTGCACACGGCGGGCTGGCCGTTGCCATCTGATACTTACGGCGGTTCCTTCCTGTATCATCTGGAAAATAATCAGGTCGCGGTCGGCTTTGTGGTCGGTCTGGATTACAAAAACCCGTACTTGAGTCCGTTTGAGGAATTCCAGCGCTTCAAAACCCATCCAAAAATTCGGGATACTTTCAAAAACGGGCGGCGTATTTCTTACGGTGCGCGTGCCTTGAATGAAGGCGGTATCCAGTGTCTACCCAAGCTCACCTTCCCCGGTGGTGTTTTGGTGGGCTGCGATGCGGGCACTTTGAACATGCCCAAGATCAAGGGCACGCACACCGCCATGAAATCCGGCATGCTCGCCGCCGAAGCTGCTTTTGAAGCACTGCAGGCTGGCAACACACAAACCGCTACTGGCAACGAACTCACCGCCTATACTGACAAGTTTCAGCAATCCTGGGTACAGGAAGAACTGCATGCCGCGCGTAATGTGCGTCCGTCCTTCAAATGGGGGCTGATCGTTGGCACCCTTTATACCGGTATTGACCAGATCCTGTTCAGAGGTAAAGCGCCCTGGACGATCAAACACGGTCATGCTGACCATGAAACCCTGTTGACTAAAGATCAGGCCACACCGATTGATTACCCGAAACCCGACGGAGTGCTGACTTTCGACAAACTGTCTTCAGTCTTCATCTCCAATACCAATCATGAGGAAGATCAGCCTGCCCATTTGCAGCTGAAAAATCCCAGTTTGGCGGTGGCGGTTAATCTGAACAGGTACGCCGGCCCCGAGCAGCGTTTCTGCCCGGCGGGTGTGTATGAATATGTTGCGGATGAAACCAAACAGGATGGTAGCCAGCGCTTACAGATCAACGCCCAAAACTGCGTACACTGCAAAACCTGTGACATTAAAGACCCCAGCCAGAATATCAACTGGGTGACACCGGAAGGCGGCGGCGGGCCAAACTACCCGAATATGTGACACAGCCCGGCACCCACCCGTGCAATAACAACACTGCCAGCCCTCACCCGCTGGCAGTTTTCGTTAGGCAGGAGCGTTAGTGTACTGGTCATTTACTCCGGGTAAAGCGCCGCCAGATCATCGTTGGCGGTCGTGTTGCCCGTCGATGGAGTGCCGTTGCGCTTCCCTGCAAATGCCTGTAAGGCATCCCATAAACCACGCCCTTCCCATAAGTCATGCGCTGCCGCATATAGCACCGTATTCAGTTCATCCAGCGCCTGCACCAAATGATCATCCCCCCGACTGCGCAGGTGAGCAATGGTGGGCGGCGATAACTGCAGTTCATTCCTGATCCATATCGGTAATAACTGGGCGGCAGCCGCCGCATCATTCCGCTGACAGGCGCGCTGTAACTGATGCCAGACGGGCACGGCGGGCGACTGTTTGCCTTGCCTGACTGCTTGTCCGGCAGGCTTGCGCCGCCAGTAAACCACCAGCCCCAGCAACAACAACACTGAACCACCGGTAGCTGCCAGCAATAGCCAAACACCGGGGTCACTCTCCGGCTGATCCTGACTGGATGCCAGCGGGGCATTTTGCCCAGCCTCAACCGGTTCCAGCAGGGAATGAGATTCACCCTCACCGGGCAAACCCGCCGATCCGGGGGCAGCGGGCGTTTGTCCGGCAGGTTCTGCCGGGGGTACGGCTCGCGCCGCCACACCCGCGCCTGAAATGGTGAGTGTGGTTGCCGGAATAGTCGCGGTTTCCAGCGCACCTTTGGCCAGATTCCACCATTTGACGCTCATTTCCGGCAGCACAAACTGTCCGTCTGCCGTACCGATCAGCGTCCATTTTTCCTCACGAATGCCGATGATATTATCGCCACTCGCATCATTCCGAAAATCGGGCTGGCTCGCATACCCTTTGATCCCGACCGGTGGTTTCACTTCCAGCGCCGGTAACTGCTCAGCCATCAAACCCTCGGCCATCACCGCCAGCGTGAGTGTAACCGGCTCCCCGGCCTTCAGCTTACTCGCGTCATGCTGCCAGTAAGCATTCAGAGTCAGATTATGTGCTGGCAGCCAGGTGACAACCTGATTGCTGGCTTGTGGCTGCACATTCAGGGTCAAGGGCTTGGAAAAGCGCCGCACCTGCTGGCCGCTCATCCCGAACGGATCACGCTGCCGGCTGCGCGGATCATCCAGCACGCCCTCAAAGACAGTGCGCCCTAAAGTCATTTCACCGCGCGTCTGCGGAAAAACAGCATAGCGGCGCTCAATCGCCTGATAGGTGATTCCATTGCGTTGCACAGACAGGTTGCGGGCATTACCCAGCTGTTGCAGAATGCCCTTACCCTTCACCAGCTCCGGGTGTGACATACTGGCTTGCGTGCGTTGCAAGGGTACGGCATGTAACAGACGCTGGGTGATCACCACCTGCTGCTGCACATAAGGCTCCGTGGTATCGGCTTCCAGCTCGACAATAATCTTGTCGTCACCCGCTGCGGCGGCATCCGGCACCTCTTCTTGCACGGTGATATTAACCGCCGGGCTGACCTCCGCACCAAATTTGATCGGCGGTACCTGCAATGTGCCTACTTCATTCGCAATCAGGCGCAGTTGCCAACTGGTCTGCTGGCTAACCGCACCATTGATCAGTTGCATGTTACTGCTGGTGCTGGTACCCAGAATCTGGAAATTATTTTGCAGGGGGGAAAAGTCAGGGTTACCCCCGAGCATGCCGTCCACCGTAAAGGTCAGCAGAAAATCTTCACCCAAGCCCACCGGATTACGGTCAGGTTCTACCTGGATGCCCGCTGCCAGCACACTGCTGGCATACAGCCAGAAAAGCAGGCTGGCCAATCGTACAAACCATCGTTTATACATACGCATCACCAAGCCTCGCCCTGCGCCGGGCGGGCACGCTGCTGATACTGATACTGGAATTTGCGCCGCCACAGACCCGCCGGGTCATCGGGAATCCGACGTAACCATTGTTCTGTAGCCTGTTGTTGCTCTCGTGATTGGGCGTCCATGCTGTCCTCGGGCGATGCATCCTGCTGGGCTTGTTCATTGTCTTTCTGTGCCTGATCCTGTTTTTCCTGCTGTTCTTTCTGTTTCTGCTGCTCTTCCTGAGCCTGCTCGGCATCTGCTGGCTGTTGCTGGCCTTGCGAATCACCGTTCTGGGGTTGCTGGCTATCCGCCTGCCCGGGTTGCTTTTGTTGTTCACCGCCATTATTTTGTGAATTTTGCGGCGGGTTGGGCTGTTGCCCCTGTTGGCTTTGCTGCTGCTTTTGTTGCTCCTGCTCCTGCTGTTTTTTCAGCAGCTCCAGATTGAATTGGGCATCTTCATGTTGCGGGTTCTGTGCCAACACTTTTTCATAAGCAGCAATCGCTTCGGCAGTCTTACCCAGCCGGGCGAGAGCATTGCCATAATTATACTGCCCTTCCAGCGTTTTGCTGGCTGCATACAAAGAAGCTGCCTGTTTGTAGTCGCCAGCCCGATAAGCGGCAGCGGCTTTCCAGTCAGGGTCAGCAAACAAGGTACTGGCGGCCTCCGCTTGCCCGGCTTGCAGGGCGGTTTGTGCCTGTTGATCCGGCGTCTGCCAGAGATCATTCCAGAGTGCCGCCTGCACCGGTTCGCTGTGTGGCAGCACAAACACCAGTGCCAACACAGCCAGCCAGCCACGCCGAAACAAAAGCACGACCAAAGGAAGCATCAGCAAGACCAGCCAGATACCTTCATTCACCCAGGTATCCACCTGTCGACTGCCCCCTTGCAACAAACCGGCAGCAGGCTGCGCCGCCCACCACTGACCCGCTAACTGCTGGATGTCGTCGTCACCGATACCCGCCTGCACAAAGACCCCCTTGCCCAGTGTCGCCAACGCCTGCAGCGCAGCGATATCCAGTGTTGCCATCACGGTCTGTCCATTAGCGTCGGTGACAAATCCGCCATCACGCAACGGAATCGGTGCCCCTTGCGCGCTACCAAACGCTATCACCGCCACCGGATAACCTTGCGCTACGGCCATCTGTACCGCTTCCCGCGTCAAGGCAACATCACTCATCCCGTCCGTCATGAGCAAAATACTACCTGTTTTCGCACCCGCCTGTTGCAACAGCTCCAGTGACTGGCGAATCGCCAAATCCGGGTGGCTACCTTGTGCGGGCATCAACTCGGGCGTAAGGCTTTTCATCTGCTCAGCGATAGTATTGGTGTCATCGGTCAACGGCGAGACAGCAAAGGCATCCCCCGCAAATACCACCAAACCGGTTTGCCCGTCCTTGCGCAGATTCAGCAAATCCAGCAGTTTGAACCGTGCCAACTCCAAGCGGTTGGGGCTGACATCCGCCGCATACATGGAGGTCGACAAATCCAGTGCGACCACCAGCGACTGTTGCTGGCGAAAAACAGGTACTTCCTTTTTAACCCAGGCGGGCCCCGCCATCGCCAGAATAGCTAACGCCGCCAGCAAAGAAAATACCAGAATAAAACGGGTCTTTTGGCTCTGCTCCTGCCCGGTGAGTACAAAGGGTGCCAGCTCGCTATCGACCACGTCCAGCCAACTGTTTTTCTTACCGCGCCGAAAATATCCCCACGCCCAGAAGACCGGAATCACCAGTAACAGCCATAACCAGTCGGGATGCAGAAAATGAAAACCCATCATGCCTCAGTCTCCAGCCGCACCACGAAAGTCAACCCACCCAGCAATAAAGCCAGCGCCAGTGGCCAGCGAAACAGTTCCTGTTGTGGCCGCCAGTTTTCAGCCGCCTGTTCAACCGGCTCCAAGCGGTCGAGTTCTGCGTAAATACGCTGAAACTCTTCAGTATCACGCGCCCGGAAGTACTGCCCGCCGGTTTTGCTGGCAATCGCTTTCAACAGGCGTTCATCCAGCTCGGCGGTCGGGTTCATCAACTGAAAACCGAAAATACTGCGCGTTTGCTGACTTTCTGAGCCAATCCCTACCGTATAAATTTTCAGGCCTGCCGCCGCCGCCATGTCCGCCGCCGCCAGCGGGCTGACCGAACCGGCGGTATTCGCCCCGTCCGTCATCAACACCAACACCCGGTTTTTCTCCGGGCTATCCTGCAGACGCTTCAACGACAAACCAATCACATCGCCAATCGCAGTACGTTCACCCGCAAGACCTATCGCCGCTTCATTCAGCAAGGTGCGCACCGTCACCCGGTCAAACGTGAGGGGCGCTTGCAGATAAGCCTGATCACCAAACAGCACCAGCCCGATCCGGTCACCTTCACGCTTTTCAATGAATTCACCCGCCACCAGTTTGGTCGCTACCAGCCGGTCAACCACGCGCTGGTTAATCCGAAAATCCTGCTCCTGCATACTGCCGGACAAATCCACGGCCAGCATCAGATCACGCCCTGACACCGGCAAGGCCACGGTCTCACCTACCCAAATCGGGCGTGCCGCCGCTGCGAGTAAAGCCAGCCAGGCCAGCGCCGCCAGCAACAGGCTCAACCGTGCCATCCAGTGACGGGTTCTACTCGCGTCACCCTGCACAAAGTCTTGCAGGAATGGCACCCGCAAGGCGACTCCCGCAAGGTTACTGGCCGGTTTCCACAACCTGCGCACCAGCCACGGCAACGGCAGCAAGGCAAACAGCCACCACCAGAGAAACTCATACATGCCTTTTGCTCTCCTGCAGGCTCAGCCAGTCGCGGATCACGCGAATCAGCTCAGTCACATCCGCATCCCCTTTAGGGCGATAGGGCAATTCGGTCAAAACCTGCTGGAACCGCTGGCTAAATACCGGTTGCAGATTATCCCGATCCAGCAGTTGCAGCCAGGCGACCCCGGTCAAACCCGCCACTTGCCGCCGTCCGTACAGGCTGATGGCAATCCGGCGTAACAAGACCGACAAAGCACGCAGCAGGGCGTGTGGGTCATCCTTGTGGATCTGCTCAATCCGCGCCAGTTCACGCAAAGCGGGCGCAGCAACCCGGCGTTGCTGTAGCGGCTTGCGTTGCCGCCACCACCAGACCAGCGCCGCCAGACTCGCTAACACGACCAGCAACAACAGCCACCAACCGGGTGCCGGTGGCCACCAACCAATCTCGGGTGGCAGGTGAATATCGCGTAGTGGTAAGGGATCATCCGGATTCATCGCATCCCCCGCGTCAGTTTCAACAGGCGTTCGGTGACGCTGTCCTGGGTAGACAGCCAAATCAGAGGCATTCGGTGTTTACGCGCAAATTCCTTCAGCGTCAGTTGTGCCGCTTGATTGCGCTGATGGTATTCATTGCGCCAGACCCGTTCTTTCAGGTTAACCCACAAGCCCCGGCGACCATTGGTCAGGCGCAGACGACCTTGTTCAGGCAGCTGTTCTTCCAACGGATCACGGATTGAAATCAGGGTCACCTGGGTCTGGCGATGGATCATCGCCAGTTGTTGCAATGCGATTGCACTGGCATGGCGGAAATCACTGATGACAAAAACCTGCGTGCCCGGTTCGGTCACCCGCCGCAGGCGCTGCCAGCTTTCCTGCAGCAAGGTGCCATTGGTATCACGCATCTGTGCCACGTCTTCCTGGGTCGCATCGGCCAGCTTGCGCATAAAACCCAACACCGCTGAACGGCTGCGCGCAGGCTTGAACTCCAGATGCGTCGCGGCACTTTGCAAAACACCTCCGGCACGATCACCCTCCGCCAGCGTCTTCCAGATCAGCAACCCGGCGACTTCCGCTGCGACCACGCTTTTGAAACGCCCTCGGGTAGCAAAAAACATCGGCGCACGCAAATCCATCCAGATCAACACCGGCTTTTCGCGTTCTTCCTGAAACACCTTGGTATGCACCTTGCCACTGCGCGCCGTCACCCGCCAGTCAATCGAACGGATGTCATCACCGGGCTGATACGGGCGCGATTCGGCAAAGTCCATGCCACGCCCCTTGAACAGCGAACGGTGCAAGCCATTGTGCCGTGCCTTGGTGTGACGCTTGGCCAGATTGAGGGTTTGCACCTGGCTTTTCAAGCGCAGCAGGGATTGCAAGGAGCTGAAGACCAGCCCGTCACCGGCACGCATCAGGGAACAGACACCAATGCCAGTAGTTCATCAATAATATGATTGGGTGTCATGCCATCCGCCTCGGCCTCAAACGTCAGCAACAAGCGATGCCGCAACACATCATGCGCGACCGTTTGTACATCCTCCGGGCTGACAAAATCACGTCCGGCCAGCCAGGCATGGGCACGGGCACAGCGGTCTATCGCCAGCGTGGCACGCGGGCTGGCACCATACGCAATACTCCCCGCCAACGATTTGCCATAACGTTCCGGGTGACGAGTGGCCAGCACCAGTTGCAGCAAATAGCGCTCGACATTTTCCGCCATGTACACACCGAGCACATCCTGCTTGGCGGCACGCACATCTTCCCTGCTCACGGACGGCTCTTCGATGACCTGTTCGTGGCGCACGTCCTGCAGTGCTTCCTTGCGCCCCAGCAACAGGATCAGACGTTCTTCTTCCGCCGTCGGATAGTCAACCACCACATGCATCAGGAAGCGATCCAGCTGTGCTTCTGGCAGATGGTAGGTACCTTCCTGTTCAATCGGGTTCTGGGTCGCCATCACCAGAAAGGGTTCCGGTAATTTCCAGGTCGTACCTGCCACCGTGATCTGCCGTTCAGCCATCGCTTCCAACAAGGCAGATTGGACTTTGGCGGGCGCACGATTGATTTCGTCAGCCAGAATCAGGTTATGAAACAACGGCCCTTTTTGGAACTGGAAGCTGCCATCATTCGGATGAAAGACCTCTGTGCCGGTAATATCCGCCGGGAGCAGGTCTGGCGTAAACTGGACGCGGTGAAAATCCCCCTCAATCCCACGCCCCAACATCTGGATAGCCCGGGTTTTTGCCAGCCCCGGCGCACCCTCCACCAGCAAGTGCCCATCTGCCAGCAAAGCGATCATCAAACGATTGATCAATGATTTCTGGCCAACGATTTTCCGCTCCAGATACCGTGCTAATTTGTCAAAATTCTGTTTTTGGTTCATGCTCGATAGCGTTTTAAACGTCGTTATGTAAGTGTTTGCTGAATATACGCACTATTTAGTGAGATTCAAGTTACCATTGAGAAAACCCTATGACAATGCAGCAACAGATTGAGAAAAAATTAGAGCAGGCGCTCAACCCCGAGATACTGGCAGTCGCGAACGAAAGCCACATGCACAATGTGCCAGCCGGTTCCGAATCACACTTCAAAGTGACGCTGGTCAGTGAAGCATTTAGCGGAAAACGGCTGGTTGCCCGCCACCGCATGGTTAACCAGGTCTTGGCCGAAGAGCTGAATGGCCAGATTCACGCGCTGGCACTGCATACCCTGACACCCGCCGAATACTTTGAACGTGCCGGTAAAGTCGCCGATTCACCCTTGTGCATGGGCGGTTCGAACTAGCCGGAACCGCCTTCCTGCAGCATTTGCAGGTTGCGGTTGGCATTGGTATTACCCTGTGCAACCGCTGCCTGCAAGAGCGCCTCGGCTTTTTGGCGATCCTGCTCAACCCCATTGCCAAGGATATAAAGCACCGCCAGATTATTTTGCGCCTCGGAGAAACCGGCATCAGCCGCTTTCTGGTACCAGATAGCCGCCTGTGCGTAATCCTGCGCCATCCCGCGCCCGTCTTCATACAAAAGTGCCAAATTGTGCTGTGCTTTCGGATAACCCTGCCGCGCGGCTTTCAAATACCAGCTGGCCGCCTGACGCAAATCCTGCTCCATGCCTTCCGAACCATCTTCATACAAAGCGCCAAGCATCAACTGGGCATACATGTCACCCTTGTAGGCCGCCGCCGTAATCTGCTCAACCGACATATTCCCCACATCAACCTGTGACTGGTTATGCTCTACCGAAATACCCGCTTCATCAAGCGCTGCTTCAGGTGCTTCATTAGGCACTGTTTCAGCTAATTGCGGCATGGCCTGTTCCTGTGCGGGCTGCTCCGGCATAAACTGCTCGGGTTCTGGCTCCGGTGTCAGCGCCGAAACCACGGTCGGAGCAGGTGCTACGGGTGCGGACGAACGGGGTGCCTGAGCCACGGCTGCCGGGCGGGCAGTTATCGGCTGAGGGTCAGGCTGGGGCTGAATAGCAGGTGGTGGCATGTTATTCAAGGCCAGTTTAGCCGCCTCATCCCCACGTTCCGCCGCCTGCCGGAACCAGTAACGCGCACTGTTGGCATCAGCCTGCACATATTGCCCGTTTGCGTATAACAGCCCAAAGCCATATTGCGCTTCACGGTTTCCGCTCATCGCTGCTTTTTGCTGCCACTGCAGGGACTGCTGAATATCGCCGCCCGCAGCGCGCAACAGCAAGGCCAGCGCATACTGGGCACGATCATGTCCGGCATTAGCTGCTTTTATCAACCATTGCTGCGCTTGCTGCGGATCTGCCGCCACGCCCCGCCCACCCTGATAGGCCAGCCCCAGCGCATATTGCGATTCTGCGTCACCCTGTTCGGCCTTAGCCTGCAAGGTCGAAACAGCGTCCGCTGACTGGGCTGATTGAGATGACTGCGCCACCCGGCTTTGCCGCGCCTGATACCAGCTTTCCACACTGGAACTGGAGCCAGGACGCACGGTACGGGCAGCGGGAGCGGCTGTAGGCGTTACCGTCGGTAAAGGAGTTGCTACCTGAACATCCTGCCGGGCAGCCCAAGGAGGTGGCTGTTCCTGCAGTGAGGTAGCCGCTGTTGCTGAAAGTGGCAACAAGGCGCACAGCATGAGCTGCCAAGGTATCACTGTGAAATACCGGTCGCGTTTTTTTGTTATCATTGTCAGCCCCGAGATCATGGTGAGAGTAGTCGAACAACCACTCTTGCTATCAATGACTTTTATAACGGCTATTGGCTAAACTCTGACTTAATGGTGCTTGCCATCCGCGCGTTTTAGCGATTGAAATTATCCAGCCACTTTGAAACACGCTGTAAAGTCTTCTGCAACTGCTCACTTTTCACGGGTTTGGTCAGATACGTCGAAGCACCAGCGATCACCCCCTGCACCTCATCCAGTGGTGAGGTTTTGGCGCTAAGCATAATAATCGGCGTCTTTTTCAGCAGGCTGATCTTGCGCATCTGCCGACAGGTTTCGTAGCCGTCAATCCCCGGCATGATGATATCGAGAAAAATCAGGTCATAATGATGACCGCTACTGACCTTCTGTAAAGCCTGTTCGCCATCTTCGGCAAAGTCAGCAGCAATCCCCGCCTCACGCAGTTCCAGCTCCAGCTGTTTGCGAATCGCGGCACTGTCATCCACCACCAAAGCACGATGATGATAAGTAGCCTCCTGCACTGCCTCGGCTATCTGCCCGGATGCATCGCTGGGTACGGTGGGTACATGAGCGGCCTCTGTTGTACACGCTGCATCAAGATCTTGCGCGGGCGGGGCTGCTACTTCTGCAACAGCCGGGGCGACGATGGCAGGTTCAGCAGGAACTACGGACACGACTGGCGCGACTGGCATTTCTACAGCCACTACCCCATCGGGTACTTGGGTAGTGGCAGTCTTACTGTTATTCACGGCCAACAGCTTGCGGGCTTCGTCCAAGGCACGCATCACGCGGGTCACCAGCAAAGGCCGCAGCATCAGCACATCACCCGGCAGCTCATCCGGCTGGTCAGCAATACTGATGACCACGGCATGCGCCGGTTTCAGCGCTAGCGCAGCGGCATCCAGCTGCTCACTGATAACCAGCACCTGCGCATTCTCCAGACGGGTCAGGGTATAGATATGGTTCCGTCCTTGTGCGCCACTGAAAGTAACGACTCGTTTAAGCACGGCTTCTTCTTTGGGCGCGAGCTTAAATAAACAGATACCTATTGTTTGATCCGTTTGCGGCATCACCTGCTTTACTCCTGAAATTATACCGGGAGGGCGTTCAATTGTGTGCCCAGCCATTTGTCCACTTGTTGTTGTAACAAACCAGCTTGTACCGGTTTGGTCATATAAGCATCGATTCCGGCCTCTGTCGCCAGTTCACGGTGTTTGCGGGTGCTGCGTGAGGTCACCATGATCACTGGCAAATGCTTCATTTCTGGCCAGATACGCACTGCCTGAGCCATTTCCAGCCCATTCATGCGCGGCATCTCCAGATCCGTCAGGATCATGTCGACCTGGCTGCCATTCAGCACCTGCAAGGCATCCAGGCCATCAATCGCAGTCAAGACCGTATGCCCCATTCCTTCCAGCATCAGCCGCATCGACTTGCGATTACTTAATGAGTCATCCACCACCAGAATGGTTGAACGGCTATTGACCGCCAGTGACAGCGGCAGTTCATTCACCTGTGGCTGCAGCTCACCACTGTCCATCTGGCGTAACAGCGCTGTCATGTCCAGCACGGGTGCAACCACGCCGTTGGCCAGAATACAGGCACCCTGTACCGTACTGATGTGGCTTAGCCAAGGCGCGAGATTCTTGATTACAATATCACGAGAGGGTAAAATTTCCTCAGCATAAAATGCATAGGTACGCATTTCACTGCGCACAATCATCAAGGTGTGTGCCTGTTCCACAGAAACAGCCGGAGCCTGCCAGTGCAAGACTTGCGCCAGCTGGGTCACCGGCAACTGGTAACGGCTGGTTTCAATCTGCCAGCCCTGCTCATCGTCCAACCGGCTTTCAGCCGCCGATACATACAGCAGCTGCTCGATACTGTCCGCCGGGATGGCGACCAGATTCCCGCTCACCCGCACCACCAGCGCATGGGTAGCAATCAGGGTCTGTGGCAAATCGATCAGAATCTGGCTACCCGCACCCACTTGACTCTGTAAATGCAAGGTGCCCCGCAGCCGGGCGATGGCAGCCTGCACCACATCCATGCCGACCCCCCGCCCTGACAGTTCATTCACTTCATCACGGGTGCTGAAACCGGGTTGCAACACCAGCCGCAACAAGGCCTCTTCCGCCAGCACCTCGCCCGGAGCCAGCAGGCCACACTCCAGTGCCCGCGCCTGAATCTTCACAGGATCCATACCCTGCCCGTCATCTTCCAGACGCAAGGTCACGTGGTTACCTTTACGCGCAAAGCTCAACGTGATTTGCCCGATTTCATCTTTGCCGGACGCCACGCGCTCTGCGGGCAATTCAATACCGTGATCCACCGCATTACGCAGCAAATGCAGCAAGGGGTCACTGATCCCCTTGACAATATCTGCATCAACCTGCAAGTGTTGGCCGTGAATGGTAATTCTGGCCTGCTTGCCGGTTTTGCGGCAAGTCTCGCGCACGATCCGCTCCAGCCGTGCAACGAGGGTACTGATCGCGGTCATCCGCGTCGCCAGCACCGCCTCACTCAACTGGCGTTGCAGGCGTTGCTGCTGGTACAACTCGTCACTTAGCTGCCGAATGCACTGCTGCAGGCTATGCGCGAGTTCCCGGCTATCCGCTGCCGACTCGGTTAGCAGGCTGGCAGTGCTATACAGGCCACCGTAAGACTCCATTTCGAGATCATCCAGATCATCGGTGGACGCCCCCGTTTTTTGTCCCGTCGGCGGCAGCTGCACTAATTGCCGCGCCTGCTGGTCAATATCAACCTCAAGTTCTTCCAGTCGCTGCCGAATCGACTCATCCTGCCGCCCAAGCTGCTTGCCCAAGCGTCCGGCCTGCTGCAACAATTCAGCAGTCTGGCTGGTGGACGTGATCAACTCGCCGGTCAGATTAAGCAAACGCTGGACACGATCATCACTCAGGGTTACCAGGGAGGATGCCGCTCCGGGTGCCAGGCTCTCCGCCACAGCACTGTCCGTGCCCGCCTCATCACCTTCATCACCGCCACCATTCTTATCACCCTCATCATCATTCAGCAAGCTGGCCAGCGTGGCCAGTGAGGGAGGCGCAGTGCTCGACAGGCCGATGTCTTCTGTCCCGACCTCTGCCGCCAGCGTTTGTACCCAATCATCCAGACTGGTGCACAAATCAGCGTATTCCTCCGGCAGCCCCTGCCCGGCCTGCAGGTGTTCAAACAGGGCTTCCAGACAGTCTGCCGCTGCTTCCAACGTAGGCCCCAGACCCTCCGGCATGGTATGAAACGGTACATCCAGCAAATCTTCCAGTGTATGCGTGAAACCGGCAATGGCTTCAACACCGACCACACCACTGGAACCTTTGATGGTATGCACCAGCCGTGAGGCCTGCCGCTTCTGTTCCGCAGTACCCGCCCCCAGTGCCAGCAACCGGACAAGACGCGCCGCCTCCACCACATGTCCGGGCGTTTCTTCCAGATAGGCAGCCAGCAATTCCGGGTGTATATCTGCTGCGAAGGCCAGCCCGGTAGCCACTGGCATTGAATCAACGGCGGTGTCATCAGGGTCAGCATCAAAGTCAAAGCCGGTGCCCGCCGCAGAACCTGCCATCCGTGCCGGTTCCGCCCGCAAACTCAGCAGCAGCCCCTGCAACAGGGAGGCATCCAGTGGTTCTGGCCAGGCCGGATCCATCAGCTCGGTTGTCAGCAGCGCCAGATGGGAGACCTCTTCCGGTTCCCGCAAAATCAGCGCGGCCATCTCCAGCCAGCCATAAAACTTGCCTTCCATGGACAAGCCGTCAAACGCGGGTGTTTCTACCGCTGTGCTAACCCACTGTATGACCGCCGCCATTTCGCTCAAGGCAAACATCTCGGCAGTCATGGCCAGCCGCTCGTATTCTGCCAGCAGCTGTTCCTGTTGTGCTGCCACAGGCACCTGGGGATCGGACAGGGAAAGCTGCAAGGCGACTTCTTCCAGCTCTTCTGCAAAAGCCAGCCGCTCTTCATCCTGCCCGGTCGCGCCGATTCCAGTGTTCATAGGATTTTCCCCATTTCCGCATTTCCCGGGTTTGAACGTGCCGACATCAATTATCCAGCTTAAAGACGTTGACCGATTTTACCAAACGTTGCCCGTACTCAGCCATTGTACCGGTTAACCCGGTCAATGCCATCAGCTCCTGCCCGGTCGCACGGGTAGACGCTACAATACGCTCGGCGCGCGCCCGCAAGTCTTGGCTTGCGCTGATCTGCTCTGCCGAATCAGCGGCAATCCGACCCACTGATCCAACCAGGTCAATGGTCGAATCCAGGCTGACTTGCATTTGTTCGGCAGCCTGTTCAGCCAGTTTTGAACCGTCTACTACTTCAGAAATAGTCTGATCCATGGTCGAGATGGTGGTGTTGGCTTCCTGCTGGATATTGCGCACCAACACCCCGATCTGTTCGGTGGATTCCCGTGAACCTTCGGCCAGATGCTGGATTTCTTCCGCAATCACCGAGAACCCTCGCCCGGCTTCCCCGGCAGCGGTTGCCTGCATGCTGGCATTGAGTGCCAGCACGGTAGTACGTTCGGAGATGTTATTGATAATATCAACAATCCGCGAAATTTCCTGGGAGCGTTCGCCCAGACGCTTAAGACGTTTACCGGTTTCCTGCACGGTATCACGAATCCCTGAAATACTCACCAGAGTACGTCCTACCGATTCCTGTGCTTCACGAGTCGCCTGTGAAGTCGTGCCCGCTACCCGGTTTGCCTGCTGGGCTGAAGTCGCAATGGAATCCAGCCGCCGCAAGATATTCCCCATCTGCTGAGCCGTTTCTTCCGCTTCGGTACGTCCCAGTGCGGCCAGATCATTCACTGACTGCGTATGGCGGTTAACCTCCCGAGCAGTGCCTTCTACCGCCGCCGCAACGTCCCGCACCTGCCGAAGTACATCACTGGTATCTTCCGCCAACTGGTTAACCGCATCGGCCAGCGGCCCGGTCGCATCCTCAGTAACTTTGGCGCGCACAGTCAGGTTACGCTCGCTCAGATCCGCGACTGCTTCCAGCAGTGAAAAGACGGATTCATTCAGCTGCTGGTGATCCGCATTGATCTTGCGCTGGGTGGCGATCCGGTCTTCAACCATCCCGTCGAACGCATCGCCCAGTTCAACCAGTTCGTTCTTGCCTTCCATCGAGACCCGTGCATTCAGGTCACCCGCAGAAATATCACGCATCGTCCCCGTTAAGTGGTTGATTTGCGAAACGATCGACCGGTAAATCAGGAAACCCAACAGTACCGTCAGGGCGATACCGCCTACCACCAACGCCACTGCCAAAATCAGGAAGCGCCGGTTATTACCACTGGCCTCCTCCACAGAGGCATAGGCCTGTTTAATGTCCTCTTCGACCTCATTGTGCACCGAGTCACGCAGCGCCGTGGTATCAGGGGACAAATCATTCTGTACATACAACTCCAGCTTGACGCGGTCTTCTTCCTCCAGCAGTTTGGCACCCGTTTCCATTAACTCAGACAGCTTGTCCATTTCCGCCATGGCCAGCTCCATCTTGTCACGTTCTGTCTTGCCATAAGCCTCCTGCAGCATGATTTCCTTGGCCACCTTGTAACGAGGCACGGTGACATCATGCAGCGCAGTTTGCGCAGATCGCAGTTTTTTCAGACCCGATTGCCAGGTTTCGCCGCCCAGTGCCACCTGGTGCAACAGCAACATGTAGTCACGCTGGGTACGGCGAATGACCTTGTTACCGCTGTCAATCAGCGTGACGCGGTTACCCAGCTGGCTCAGTGCTGCCAGATTTTTATCGAGAACCAGGATCGAACTGCTGCCTATCAGTAACAACAGGATCAATGGAAAAAATACCAGCATGTAAACACGCTGCGCGACCGACATGTTACTGAACAAGCCAGCATTTCGCTTTACTTTAACTACTGCATTCATTGATACCAGCCTCTCCAGGTTGAACCGCTCATCGGGCGCCATTGTTCATCAACCAGTGCAGTCAGACCCACAAAATCCGACCCCTGGTTATCATCGTTAAAATCAAGCTTCAACCCACCCAGATCAAACTGGTTCCAACGCCAGGTATTTAGCAAATTCTCTCGTGTTATCATTTTTTTATCACGCTCTAATGCTTCAAAACCATACAACAGCAAACGTCCGACGATGTAGCCCTCCATGGTCACATACCCCAGGTCTTCGCCCAAAGCCGCACGTGCATCGACGACAATCGGTAAATCACTGTCCAGCGGAGGAACCACCTGCGTCATGACCACCTTGTCTTTAACATTGAATGCTTTCAGTGTTTTTAAAAAATTACCCGCACCTGTAAATGACACCGCGCTGTAAATCCACGGTTCCCCCTTGCTCTGGGCATAGGCGATAAACCGCCCGACTGATTCATAGGCACCTACGGTCACGATCAGACGACAGGGTTTGCCCTGTTTGGCCTCCCAGGCCTTGAGTGAATCATAACCATCCCGGGCAATAAACGTATTCCGCTTGTAAACACCTGCCGGGCCGATACCATTCCGTTCCGGCTCATCACCTGTCATCGCCACGATGTCATCCAGCAGGGATAGCGTCTGTTCCATACCTGGCTGGTCTTTCAAAGCCGCTGACATACCCGAAATACCCGCCATTCCATAGGCATCATTCTGCACATACGCACAAATTCCACTCGGCTCTATTTCATTTTTCAGTGCCTCCTGCACCACCACCGCGACTTCCTGTATGTAACTCGCCCGAAAGTTAATGATGTCACCTTCACCAGGGCGCAACAAATCGGCTCCGGTAAAAAATCCTACCGCCGGAATCTTCTCCAAAGCCAGCAGCGGCAAGGAGACATTGGCGGTCGGAGTACCCACATTGCCCGCAAATAACAGGACATTATCCGCTAGCAAAGCCTGGGTCGCCGTTACCGTTTTTTCGGGTGTATACGAATCGTTGGCACTGATCAAGACCAGTTCGCGTTTACCCACCTTTTTACCTTTCAGGGCAGCCTGCATGCCTTTCAGCATATCCTGTCCCAGTCCTTTGGAGCGTCCCTCCAGATCCAGCACGGTTCCCAGCCTGATTTCGGTCGCCGTCACACCCGGCTCTTCGGCCTCGGCCAGCAATGGAACCAGCAACGATCCTGCCAGCAGCAGGCACGCGTACCTGAGCACGCCTCTCCCGTAATCCTCTTTCATGACACTCCCTTTAGCTGTGATGTATCCCGAACGACTCGGGTTTTTTATTATGTAATTTTCTTATGTAATACCAGTGTATCCGGGACTGTTCACCGGACTTTGCTGACCGACCTGAACAGGCGCAAATGGTCAGCCGTCAGCAATAAACTGTTGTCAGCTTGTGTCCAGGCCGACTTGATCCAGCCCGGCAAACCTGCCGGGCGCGTTCCTGTCCGGGGGTCATCCTCCTCCGGCACTTCGACCTGGCGGGGTAGCTCGTCGCAGCCAAGAATCACCGGAGCAAAAGAGTCATGGCGTACTGACAACAGGTAAGGACTGCGTGGCTGCGGCTGTCCGAACAGCACCACATGCATATCGACTACCGGCGATAAATCACCGCGTACTCCGGCCAGACCGGCACACCAAGCCGGGGCAAAGGGCACCGGATAAACAGTGTTCAGCGTTAACAGTTCAGTACGAATGCCTTCTTCCAAAGCAATCCGGTAGTCACCTATCCGGTAGCAGAATGCGGTATGTGCCATCCCCGCCTCCTACAGCGCTGCGAGGCGTTCAAGAATCGCCTCGGGTGCATAAGGTTTAACCACATAACCACTGGCACCCAGCTTCTCCGCCCATTTGATATCGACCGGATTGGCCTTGCTGGATACCATGATGACCGGAATCCCAGCGGTGCCCGGATTACGCTTCAGATAACGGCACGTTTGATAGCCATCACCATCGTCCATGATAATGTCCAGAAAGATCACATCCGGCTCATGTTTTTCGGCCAGCGTCTTGGCTTCATTGCCTGACACAGCCACGATCACTTCATACCCGGCGGCTTGCAGGATCTGGCTCAGATGCATGCGCTCCGTCTGGGAATCATCCGCAATCAAAACAGTCCGGATACCCTGTTTCTGAACTAATTGTCCGTCATTACCTGTCTGGGGTGAGACGGTATTGGCATTACTT
Organism: uncultured Thiothrix sp.; assembly: GCA_964293125.1. Lineage (GTDB taxonomy): Bacteria > Pseudomonadota > Gammaproteobacteria > Thiotrichales > Thiotrichaceae > Thiolinea. The sequence goes on from CAXYXY010000022.1 coordinate 26,224, forward strand.
GGCATCGGCACAACATCCTGTTTGGTTTTACTCTACATTAAACCTCCCAGTGGACACTACCACACCGAAAAGTCACCTAGTCCATTGTTTCAGATCATTAAAAGCACACAGTGCGTTTTGCTTTCCAGATCAGAACAGCAGACTTTTTTTTAAATAGTCTGCTTTGATAATAGACAACTTTCCATCAATTGCAAACTTATCCGACAAAAGAGCAGCAGCAAATCCAGCGCACCCGGCAAATGTCACCCTTGCCGCAAAAACTCAAGATAGCCTGCCATAAAGACCCATTGCGGCTGTCCAATGGGCAAACCCGAAAACGCAGGCTGACCGCCTGCGAGACGCGCGAGCAACTGTTCACCCTGCGTTAACAACACCTGCAGCTGGGGCTGATCAAACAACTGCACCGCCAGCGCCAGATCAGTCTGCTCAGCTGACAACAGGGTCGGCAGCAACGCCTGCGCACTGATGACTGAAGCCGGATTCAACAAATCGGCCACCAGTGGCGACTCCAGCAAGGCAAAATGTGCCTGCCGTGCCGCTTCTTCCTGATCCAGCTCCTGTTGTGCGTGCTGGTCGCCGCCTGCGCCCCGCCGAATCGCCAGCATGATCAACTGCAAGAGTTTACGCAGTGCGGCTTTCGACTCATCCTGTTGACCGCCAAGGGCTGAAGCAGTTTCATAAGCTCGCTCCAGCCGCTCCTTCAAGGCCAGCGCCGTGTCACTCTCGACATGGCCGGCCAGGGCTTGCGATTGCTCCAGCAGATCAACAAACTCCTGCTGGTAAACCTGCAGCAAGGCGTGATCCTCACGCTGTGCCTGCAGCAGACCATCATCGGTCAGGGTCACTTGCATCCCTTCAAACAGGGCGTTCCCGGCCTTGCGCAGCAGGTGACGTTCGTGCGCACCGGGGTATTCACTGGGTTTTATGATCATGTGATTCTCTTCTGTTGACAGACTAACGATTCCAGAAACGGCGGTGCTGTTGCCGCCATGCATGCATACTAACCGCCCCGGTACTTGCCGGAAAGTATAAATCCAGTGCACCGGTATCGACTGTATTCACCAAGGGGATACCCGCCTGCCGGTAACGCGCCACCACATCCGGATGCGGATGATTATACCGGCTACGATACCCTGCACTGACTACCGCCAATTGCGGGCGCACTGCCGCCAGAAACTCCGGTGATGACGAGGTCTTGCTGCCATGATGCGGCACCAGCAAGACATCGACCTGCAAATCAGCCTGATTGTCGATCAGCCAGGCTTCGGCACGCCGCTCAATATCCGCCGCCAGCAACACGCTGTGCGCCCCATTCCCCACCCGCAGCACACAGGCATGATCATTACGTTTACGGCTGTCGAACGCTGCTGACGGGTGCAATACCTGAAAATCCACCTCATCCCAGCGCCAGCTTTGCCCGGCGCGACACAGGCTCGTCACCCGCTCCGGGAAGATGGAGGAGTCATTCACCCATAATTGCCGAACGGGTAAGGCCGCCAATAAAGCATCGGCTCCACCCCGATGGTCATTATCCGCATGCGAGACCAATAACCCATCCAGCTGCCTGATGCCCTGCGCCCGTAACCACGGCAACACCACCAGCTCGCCCGTATCAAAACTGTCTGAAGACTTGGGACCCGTATCAAACACCAGGGTATGTTGCGCCGTTTGAATCACACTCGCCAAGCCCTGTCCCACATCCAGCACGGTCAGCTGAAATTCACCCGGTAAAGGACGTGCCGGTTGCCAGATAAATAGCGGTAACAACATCGCCAGCCCCAGCCAGCGTCCCGGAATGCCGCGAGGCATCAGCCAGAACAAAAACCCGCTCAGGCCAAGCAGCACCCACCACCACGGCACTGCAGGCAGCGGCAGCAAAGCCCACTCCGCTTGTGCCAGCCAGCTCAAACCATGCCATAACCCTTCCAGCGACTGCGCCGCCAGCCACCACACACCCGCCGCCAGTTCCGCTGAGATCGGCAATAACACCACCCCCAGCAGCACCAGCGGCACCACCAATAAGGTCACCCAGGGAATCGCGACCAGATTCGCTAACGGTGATACCAGCGAAACACCCCCAAAAAAAGCCGCCGTCAACGGCACCATTCCCAGTGACAAGCCCAGTTGCAACCAAAGAAAACCGAAGCGCGCAGGCCGGTGCTGCCGGTTTAACAAGATAAATAACAAACCCACGGATGAGAATGACAGCCAAAAACCCACGGACAAGCTGGCCAGTGGATCCAGTAGCAATACCGCCAATAAAGCCGTACAAAAAGTCAGACTGAATGGAATGCGCTGGCGCTGCAACAGGCCAAACAGTAACACCAGCACCATCACCAGTGCCCGCTGGGTCGGCAGGCTGAATCCGGCCAGTAATGCATAAGCCAGCGCAAATACTGCGCCCAGCGCCCCACCGGCAATGCTGACCGGCAGGCGTAAATACAAACCCGGAAACAGCCACCAAAGCAGTGCTACCGGCAGGAAACCAAAACCGGCCACCAGACCGATGTGCAAGCCCGAAATAGCCAACAAGTGGCTGGTGCCCGTACGCCGTAGCACGTCCCATTGTTCTGCACTGATTCCGCTGCGTTCCGCTACCGCCAAGCCTTGCAGCAGCCCGGCTGATGGGCTATCCGCCAGTGCATGGCTGATTGCCCGGCTGATCTGGCTACGGATGCGGTCAGGATGAAACAGGGGCGCCGCTTGCAAACGCTGGTTATCCTCCCGGTTGCGCACATAGCCGGTCGCCACCACCCGCTGTGTAAACAGCCATTGCTCATAATCAAACCCACCGGGATTCATGAATCCGTTTGGCCGCTTGGCACGCACTACCAGCTGCCAACGTTCACCTACCTGCACGTCGGGCGGGTCGATAGCAGCACGCGCTTTACGCGCCCGCTCCGCAAACCAGCTCAGACGTACAGCGCCGCGCAAGCGAGAGGCTGTTAAGGTATTGCCTACCGTTCCCGCCAGCCGGGCTTGTTCTACTGCAAACAGAAACTGCACGCTCTGCCCACGCTGTTCGGGGATGCTGCTGATGATGCCTTCCAGGACGATGTCCTCACCTTCCCAGTCCGGTGGTAGCCGCTGTTCGAGCAAGGCACTGGCGGTGTAGAGGGCATACAGGAATCCACTGAGTAAACAGGCCATACTAAAAAAAGTCTGGTAGCGACCGGAGTACAAACCCAGCATGATCGTCACGCCCAACAACAGCAAAACCGATAGCAAAACCAATGGCCACCCCAGCAAGCTCGCTGGCAAAGTGGTAAAGGCCGCCAGAATCCAGGTACCCAGAAAAAAGCTCACTGAAAAGGTGCGCATGTTATGAAAACCGTGGATAATGTTTATTAATTTCTACCGACCGTAATCTCAATGCCAAAGCATTTGTTCAAAAAGCTGGCGCCACATCCAGATATCATCAAGGGCAACAAACACTTGGGATGGATAGGTCATTCTTTACACTTACCTAGCCTGTGGCATTTCAACCGGCACAATATCGCCTTAGCCTTCGCGATTGGCCTGTTCTGGATGTGGGTGCCTTGTCCGCCACAAACTGTTTTTGCGGCGGCGACCGCTGTCATGCTCCGCGCCAACCTGCCGTTATCGGTCGCACTGGTATTCATTACCAATCCGATCACGATTCCGCCCCTGTATTATTTTGCGTATGAGTTTGGGGCGACGATCCTTAATCAGCAGATAGAAGAGGTCAAATTTGAATTGACGTTTGACTGGTTTCAGGCGTCGGTTAGCAGCATTTGGTGGCCGATGTTACTGGGTTGTTTGCTGCTAGGGGTAATTTCAGCGATTATCGGTTATTTTAGTATTCATCTGTTCTGGCGCATGCATATCATTCAACGCATGAAAGCACGCCGTGAGCGCAAGTTTGAGGAGCACCGCAAACGCGTGCATCCGGTCGACCCGCACCACCCGGAAAAAGACGATGATACCGGCCAATGATACGGACAAATAAAACTCATAAAGCTCAAGCAGCACGTTGCAAGTCGCCGTCCACCAGCCGGTAAACCGTGTCCATACGCTGCGCCAGCGCGAGGTCATGCGTGACGATTACAAACGCGGTTTGCAGCTGATCATTCAGACTTTGCATCAGGTCAAACACCGTTTCTGCCGTGTTATGATCAAGATTACCGGTCGGCTCATCGGCCAGCACCGCATTCGGGCGTGTCACCAATGCGCGTGCAATGGCGGCACGCTGCCGTTCACCCCCCGAGAGCTGCGCCGGTTTATGCGCAAGGCGCTGGCCTAACCCAACCTGCCCGAGTATGTCGGTCGCCTGTCGGGTCGCTTCCTTGACGGCCAAACCACGAATCAGCAGCGGCATCGCCACATTTTCCAAGGCACTGAATTCCGGCAACAGGTGATGGAACTGGTAAATAAACCCCAGTGACTGGTTACGCAACAAGCCCCGGTCTTTATCAGACAGCTGATCCATGCGCTTGCCCATCACTTCGACATGGCCGGTGCTGGGTAAATCCAGCCCACCGAGCAGATGCAACAAGGTACTCTTACCACTGCCGGAACTACCGACAATCGCAATTTTGTCGCCAGCCTGTACGGTCAGGCTGACTTTACCCAACACGGTCACGTCCAGCTGTCCTTCCTGAAAACGCTTGCCCAGGTTTTCACAGGCAATCACCACATCATTCATAACGTAAGGCCTCGGCTGGCTGTACTTTGGAGGCACGCCAGGCCGGATAAAGGGTTGCACAAATCGCCATCAGGAGCGAACTGAAAGCAATGACAATAATGTCGCCGACATTGATGCGCGATTGCAATTCACTGATCTGATAGGCTTCCGCAGAAATGAAGTTAGTATCAAACATCCGTTCCAGCCAGGGCACAATACTTTCCATATTACTCGCCAGCAGCACGCCCAACACGACGCCGAGCAGGGTGCCAATCACCCCGATCAAAGTACCCTGCACCATGAATATACCCATAATGCGCGCGGGCGACATACCCAAGGTGCGCAGGATGGCGATATCCCCCTCCTTGTCAGTAACGACCATGACCAGCGTGGAGACCAGATTAAATGCAGCCACCGCAATAATCAGCAGCAGGATAATGAACATTACTGTTTTCTGGATTTGTAGCGCTTTAAAGAAATTACCCTGTTGGCGTGTCCAGTCGCTGACCCAGATCGCCGGATACTCTGGCCCCAAACGGTTGAGTATGTCGTCAGCAATGCGCGGGGCACGGCTGGGGTCGGTCAGGCGAATACGCAGGCCGGTAATATCCTCACCCAGCTTTAACACCTGCTGGACATCCTGCAGATTGGCATAGGCAAAGCCTGAGTCATAGTTCTGCATGTCCACCCGGAAAATGGCTTTCACCTTGAAACGCTCCAGCAACGGTAATTCACTGCTGGCCAGAATATCTTCGGGCGGGCTGATCAGGGTAAGCGAATCACCTACACCCACTTTTAACTCTTTCGCCAGGGTCGCACCAATGGCAATCCCGAAACTGCCCGGTGTCAGCGCCATCATGTCGCCCTGTTCCACGTGCTTGAACACGTCCGCCACCTGTACTTCCAGCTCAGGGGTAATCGCTTGCAGCAGCACACCGCGCGCTTCATCACTTTGGTTGAGCATCACCGGCTTTTCAATAAACGGCGAGACACCCGATACATACGGAAATGTCAGGATTTTATCGCGTTCGGCGGGCCAGTCGGATAATTGCGCATCCTGCTCAGACACAGTCACATGCGCCAGCATACCCAGCATGCGGTCGCGCAAGGTATGTTCAAAGCCATTCATCACCGACAGCACCGTGATTAAAACCAGTACCCCAATCGCAATCCCCAGCATGGAAGCCAGCGAGATAAACGAAACAAAGTGATTTTGCCGCCGGGCGCGCGTATAGCGCAAACCGATAAACAGCTCCAGTGATTGCACCCAGTTATTCATAACGCAGCGACTCCGCAGGCTGTACTGCTGCCGCCCGGCGTGCCGGATAAATCGTCGCCAGCACCGAGAATACCAGCGCCGCACCGGCAATCAGCAACACATCGCCCCAGTGCATGTCGGAAGGCACTTCGCTGATATAGAAAATATCCGCCGGGAATACTTTGAAACCAAAGGTATGCTCAATCGCCGGAACAATGGTTTCAATATTCAGCGACAGCAACACACCCAGAATCACGCCGACAACGGTACCGAAGATGCCGATAATACTGCCCTGGATCATGAATATGCGCATCACCCGCTGCGGCTCCATGCCAAAAGTCCGCAGGATGGCAATATCCGATTGTTTATCATTGACCGCCATAACCAGCGAAGCCACCAGATTAAACAGCGCGACGGCAACGACCAGAAACAGGATCATGGACATCGCAATTTTTTCAGTCTTGACCGCCCGGAAGAAATTGCCGTGTTCCTTGCTCCAGTCCTCCACCGCAAACTTGTCGCCTAATGCCTGTTGCAGCTTGAGCGCGACCGGCTGCGCCGCGAACAGGTCATCCAGTTTAAGGCGAATTCCGCTGACTTCGTGTTCACCGCGTAATTTAAACAGACGGGCAGCATCATCGATGTGCACATAAGCAGTTAGACTGTCAAACTCCTGCATGCCCGACTGATGAATACCGAGCACGGTGAAACGACGCAGACGCGGCAAAATCCCGGCGGGCGTTACCTGTACCTGCGGCACAATCACCGTGACCTTGTCACCGGGGTAGACCTGCAGCGCACTCGCCAGCCCTTCACCCAGCAAAATACCGTATTCACGCGATTTGAGGTCGGTAAAGGCACCATCGACCATCTTGAAATTCTGCTCCATGACCTGGCTCTGGTACTGCGGGTCTATCCCCTGCAACAGTACACCCCGCAGCAGGCTGCCATTGGCGAGCATCACCTGTTTTTGCACGTAGGGTGCGGCACCAATCACATGTTCCTCTGCTGCCAGACGATCATATAACTGTGGCCAGTCCCTTAAACTGCCATCCGTCTCCGAAACCGTGACATGCGCGACTACGCCCAGTATCCTGCTTCTGAGTTCTTTTTCGAAACCGTTCATGATCGACAATATCGTGATCAGCACCATGACTCCCAACATGATGCCCAGCATGGAGGCGAAAGAAATGAACGAGATAAAACGGTTACGCCGCCGTGAGTGCGTATAGCGTTGCCCGATGAATAATTCTAATGGTCTGAACATGGCTGGCGATTGTACCGCTTGAACGCCCAAATCACAGCTTAATTTGCCGTAATAATTCAATGAATATGTGTCATACCCAACCGGAGAAAACCATGCAAGTCAGTCAATGGTGGTTACCTGTGATCCTGTGCCTGCCTGTTTACGGACAGGCCGGTACCCTATCTGCACCCGTCACACCCGTGCAGTTCCCTGCTCCTGTCAAGCTGGTCGCTGCCGAATCAGCCACTTACCCGACACGAGGCATGAGCATGCAGCAGGTCAAGCAGAAACACGGCCAGCCGCATTCAGTCCGTGTTTCCAAAGGTCGGGACAAAAAGAGATGGCCACGCATCACCGTCTGGAATTACGGTCAATTCTCAGTTTACTTTGAACGCAACCGCGTGCTGCATACTGTCGTGCATTAAATCGTAAAGGCGAACAAGGTGAACAAAGAGAACATCAGGCCGTGCAGGCATTTACCTGCTTCATAAGCTCAGCAGAATCTCTTCGTCAAAACGATGTTCATCACAGTTATTGCCATCACCACCGCTGCGATCCAGACAGAGAAAATCGGCCACACCGGCCAGACTGAACATGTAGTGATGCCATACGCCCCGTCGATAATTGACACCCTGATTCTCCCCCACCAGAAACGCCCGGAGCGCGGTGGGTGCGGGTGGCTCACCCGCCGGGGCAACCACCACCACGAACGGCTGGCGTGCCATGGCAATGAACGCCTGACTACCCAGCGGGTGACGCTCCACCAAGGCAATGCGCAGCGGAAATGTCGCCGGTTCAGAACGAAAAATACTCACAGTCGGCTTGCCGCCACTGTCGAGGGTATCCAGCAAGGCCAGATCATGATAACGCTCAGTCTTGCCGTAGTTGATGGGAAAAAAGTCATTGCCAGCAGTCTGGATCACGTCACCAAACGGCGCAAAGGCCTCCGCTGTGAGTGTTTCCGGTTTCAGTAGTATGCTCATCGTGTTTGCCCCTATTCAGCCTTCAGCACTGATATGTCCAAAGGCGCGCAGGCGACTGATGCCACCGTCCGGATAAATATTCAAACGCAGGTGCGACACTGGCCCGATAGCCTGTAATTCTTTTTCGAACAGGAATTCGGTATCTGCCGCCAGCTTTTGCCGGGGCAACAGATCCTGCCAGTACAGGCTTTGGGTGGCGATACTGTCTTCACTCCCCCCCTGAAACAGGGTAGCCGCGACCGAACACTCATACGCGTAATTGCCTTTGAAGTGTGCGGTATCAATCAGTAAACGCCGGATTTCGCCCGGATGCGCCAGCCGCAAAATAGCCCAGTCATGTCCCGGCTCCCGGCGGCGGCGTGTTTCCCAGCCATCGCCCATATTCACACCCTTGCCCGGTGCGATCAGGTTATTGATGTGCCCAAAGTGCATGTCATTCGCGCACAAGGCTCGCCCACCGTTAATCATCGCCGCCAGATCAAGCTCTTCATCCACAGGGGTATGGCTCAAGTCACGCACGACCTCACCATACACCCGCATCCGCGCTACTCCACCATCCGGGTAAATATTCAGGCGCAGGTGTGTCCAGGTCTGGTCATTTTCCAGCACAAACACATTATGGGTATTCCCCTGCAAAGGGCTTGCACCCAGAATCGTTGTCCATTGCGTGCGCTCGTCAGGAGCCTCTACGCTGTAACAGGCCTCCACACTGGCCGAAGGTGCATAATTACCCGTGAAATGCGAAGTATCCAGGTCAATGCCATGAATCCGCCCCGGACAAATACGCACGATGGCATAGTCATAGCCATCACCGCGTTTACGCCGGGTTTCCCAGCCATCCATCCACTTGCCGTTCTCGTCATACTTGCCGGGGATGAAAACCGCCGGTTCCGGGTTGAGCATGCGCTCCAGCGGCGCAAAAAACTCATCGGTGGCATACAGACCGGCTGCACCCAGACGCGGTTGCGCCAGATCAATCCAGCGTTTGTTTAACTGTTCCAGCAAGTTACTCATGATGGTTTACTCGTCGTTTACTCGTTAACAAGATCATTGACCCGAAAACCGGCAATCCGGTTAATCTGCACTAAAGCGGTCGCAAATTCATCATCCAGGCTGTTATTAATGCGTGCTTCAAAACCGGCCAGGATGTGTTCCTTGCTGGCATTCTTGACCGCCATAATGAACGGAAAACCGAAGCGTGCTTTATAAGCGTCATTCAACTGATGGAAACGTGCCAGCTCAGCGGGTGAACACTGATCCAGCCCGGCACCCGCCTGTTCCCGCGTTGACTCTGCGGTCAACTCACCCCGCAAGGCTGCTTTCCCGGCCAGATCAGGGTGGGCACGAATCAGCGCCAGCTGTTCATCCCGGCTGGCGTTGGCGAGTGCGGTGCGCATCGCCTGCAGCAAAGTTTCACGGTCAGCAAACGGGCGATTTGAAAATGTGCGTTCTGCGACCCAGGGAGAATGCTCATAGACCTTACCCAACAGGGCAACAAAGGCAGGCTGCTCCAGTGCATTCAGGGCAGAAACAGCCATTCCCGGTGATGCCGCTTGCGCGGGAAAGGTTTTGATCCAGTGTTCGGCAATATCAATCCGCCGGGCAAACCAGACATCCTGCTGGCTTTGTACATAATCGACAAACCGCTGCAGCGCCATAAACCGGCCAGGCCGCCCGATAATCCGCGCATGCAAACCAATCGAGAGCATTTTCGGCGTTTCTGCACCTTCCGCATACAGCACATCAAAGGCATCTTTCAGGTACTGGAAAAACTGTTCGCCACTGTTGAATCCTTGCGGCGAGGCAAAACGCATGTCATTGGTATCCAGTGTATATGGCACCACCAGATGCTGCTGGCCATTGACCGTTGTCCAGAACGGCAGGTCGTCGCTGTAATCATCCGCATCATAGACGAAGCCACCCTGCTCCAGCAGTAATTCACGCGTATGCGGACTGTTGCGCCCGGTATACCAGCCTTTGGGGGCAGTGCCGGTCAGGCGGGTAATAACCTCAATCGCCTGTTGCATGTGTTCACGCTCGGTTTCCCGCGCCATGAACTGGTAATCGATCCAGCGCCAGCCGTGGCTGCAAATCTCGAAATCGGCTTTGAGCATCGCTTCAACGGCGTGCGGATTGCGCTCCAACGCCATCGCCACCCCGAAAATGGTCAATGGAATACCCCGGCCATGAAACAGCTTGTAAATCCGCCAGAATCCGGCACGGCTACCGTATTCATAAAGGGATTCCATACTCGGGTGGCGCACCCCTTCATAGGCACGCGCCCCGATAATTTCAGAGAGGAAGGTTTCTGAGGCCGCATCGCCGTGCAATACACAGTTTTCGCCACCCTCTTCATAATTCAGCACGAACTGGACTGCAATCCGCGCACCGCCGGGCCAGTGAGCATGCGGAACACGATCAGCATAGCCAATCAAGTCACGGGGGTAATGAGAATGTTCAGTTGGATCGGGATTAGTCATGGCTATTTTCACTGTTTCAGCTATTTTCTGCAAAGATATCAGCAAGATCTGCGGGCATTGCGACGGTGTCACTAATGGTTAACTTGCCTTCAATATGGCCGATATGCTCATGCATCAGTTTAACCGCCCGCACCCGCTCCCCGGCAGCAATGGCTGCAATAATTTCAGCATGCTCATCAGTCGAGCACAACTCGCCTGACGAAGTTTCATACTGGGCAATGATCAGTGAACAGCGTGATACCAGTGGGCGGGCAAAGCTGGCCAGGAACTCATTGCCACAGGCATCCGCCAGCCGTAAATGCAACTCGCCTGACAAGCGCAGCGCTCGCCCCCGGTCATTGACGCGAATAGCTTGCTGTTCTTCCTCAATAATCACCCCCAAGGCACTGATCTGTTCCGGGCTGATATGCTCACAGGCACTTTCGACAATCGCCTGTTCAATAACCCGCCGAGCCGCAAACGCCTGACGTGCTTGCGTCGCCGTGGTACTAGCCACGGTGGCGCCCCGGTTGCGCTGGATTTCTACGACACCTTCATGCTCCAGCCGCTGCAAGACCTGCCTGATAATAGTACGGCTCACACCAAATAGCTGCCCCAGTTTGTCTTCAGACAAGCGGACGCCCGGAGCCAGACGCTGCTCCAGAATAGCATCGAACACACGCTCATAAATGGCTTGATCACGGCTGAGTGACGTGTCACCCAGTCCGGCTTTTTGTGCTTTCATAACAGGAATTTAGTGCTGCTCCAGCTGTTTTACCCACTCTACCAGCAACTGCCGTTCATCAGCAGTCATTTTAGTCATATTTCCCAGTGGCATCGCCTTGGAAGTCACCTGAATCGCAACCATCGCCGCATGCTGTCGAACCTGCTCCTCCGTCTCCAGCAACACGCCTTTAGGCGCAACCGTGAACAGGGTACTGGTCGGCTGCGCAGCATGGCAGGTAATGCAATGCTGGGTCAGCAAGGGTTTTACTTGAGCATAATCCAGCGCATCACCCGCGCGACCGAGCTGTTTGATCTGCGGATAACTCGCCACCAGCGCTACCACCACAAACAGGACGAAGGCCACCGCCAGCATCCAGAGTGCTTTTATAGTGCCCTGCTTCTCGCGGATATTAAAATAATGGCGCACGATACCGCCGACCACAAACAGGCCGGTCAGAATCAGCCAGTTCCATTCACTGCCGAAAGTAGACGGGTAATGATTACTGAACATGCAGAACAGGACGGGCAAGGTAATGTAGTTGTTATGCAGTGAACGCCAGCCAGCATCCTCGGCCAGTGCCTTGTCCTGCGGCTTGCCCGCCAGGGTATTTTTCACCAGCTGACGCTGCCCCGGCATAATCACGAAAAATACATTCCCGGTCATCCAGGTCGCCAGCATCGCGCCGACATGCAGGAAAGCACCGCGTCCACTGAAAACATGGGTCAGGAAATAGGCCATCGCGACAATAAACAGCGCGGTAATCATCAGGGCATGGCGCCCATTTGCCCGGCCATACTGGCTACTCCACAGGCTATGATAAAACACCCAGCCCCCACCCAGGGTCGCGAGGCTAATAAAAATCGCCTGACCGGGGCGCAAATCAGCCACCGCCGGGTCAATCAGATAAGCAGTTGCGCCAAAGTAATAAACAATGATCAGCATGATAAAACCACTGATCCATGTCCAGTAGGATTCCCACTTGAACCAGTGCAGCGGCTCCGGCAATTTACCAGCCTCAATATTGCGTTTTTCTACATTAAAAAAGCCGCCTGCATGTAAAGCCCACAGCTGCCCGGAAATTTTCGGATCATCCGAAGTGAGCAGATGGTTAAGTAGCCAGTTGAAATAAAAGGAAGCGCCCACCCAAGCAATGGCCGTGATGATGTGAATCCAGCGAAACGCCAGACTAAGCCATTCAATAATAATGGTTTCCATGTGAATCCTGTTGGGCTAGATTAAAGTTGTTACAGCGCAGCTAATTTCAGTTAATTTAGCAAAGCACAACATTGCATGCAATGTAATTCATAGATTGTATACAATTTACATTGTTTTGTACGTTATTTTGCTAAATACGCGCTAGCCAACGCCTCTGCAACCCTGATGCCATCAACGCCCGCCGACAGTATCCCACCGGCATAGCCCGCGCCCTCACCCGCCGGATACAAACCGCGCACGTTCAGGCTTTGCAGATCAGCACCCCGCGTAATGCGCAGTGGCGAAGAAGTGCGTGTTTCCACCCCGGTAAGTACCGCATCATACATCGAAAAACCCTTGATCTGTCGCTCAAACGCTGGCAACGCTTCGCGAATGGCATGAATCACGTAGTCTGGCAAACTGCTGGCCAAATCAGTCAGCTGCACCCCCGGCTGATAAGACGGTTCAACCGACCCTAGCTGGGTAGACGGGATACCCTTGATAAAATCACCCACTAATTGAGCGGGTGCTGCATAGGTGCCGCCACCTAGCACGTAGGCACGTGATTCCCATTGGCGCTGGAATTCAATACCCGCAAGTGGCTGCCCCGGATAGTCATCCGGGGTAATACCGACCACAATTCCGGCATTAGCGTTGCGCTCGGCGCGTGAATACTGGCTCATGCCATTCGTGACGACCCGCCCTTCCTCAGAAGTCGCCGCGACCACCTGCCCACCGGGGCACATACAAAAACTGTACACTGAACGCCCGTTTTTAGCGTGATGCACAAGTTTATAGTCCGCGGCCCCCAGCAAGTCATTGCCCGCCTGCTGCCCGAAACGTGCCTGATCGATCAGCGCCTGCGGGTGTTCAATGCGAAAACCAAGCGAAAAGGGTTTGGCCTCCATAAACACCCCCCGCGCCTGCAGCATCGCAAAACTGTCACGTGCACTGTGCCCTAGTGCCAGAATCACCTGATCAGCCTCCAGCTGCTCACCGCTGGCCAGGGTCAGGCCGCGCACCTGCCCGTCTTCAATCAGAATATCGGTGACCTGTTGCTGAAAACGGATTTCACCGCCCAAGGATTCGATTTCGGTACGCATCGCCTCGACCATTTTCACCAGGCGAAAAGTACCGATATGCGGTTTGCTCACATAAAGAATTTCTTCAGGCGCACCGGCTTTGACAAATTCGGTTAACACCTTGCGCCCCAGATAGCGTGGGTCTTTGATCTGGCTGTACAGCTTGCCATCGGAAAAGGTGCCTGCCCCACCCTCACCAAACTGCACATTCGACTCAGGGTCTAGCTGACTGTTCCGCCATAACTTCCAGGTGTCTTTGGTACGTTCACGCACTTTTTTGCCACGTTCCAGAATAATGGGGCGAAAACCCATTTGCGCCAGTAATAGCCCGGCCAACAGCCCACAGGGGCCAAAACCGACCACGACCGGACGCTTGTCCAGCTGCGCAGGTGCCTGACTGGGCAACCGGTAAGTCGTATCCGGGCTGGGAGATACCGTCCGATCCTCCGCAAACCGCGCCAGCAGCGCTGCGTCATCCGCCACACAGACATCCAGCGTGTAAACCAGCAGGATAGCGTGCCGTTTGCGTGCATCGTAACCGCGCTTGAAAACCGTAAAATCCAGTATCTCAACAGGATTCAGCTGCAAACGTGTCGCAATCGCAGCGCTTAGTGCTTCAGGCGTGTGGTCGAGTGGCAGACGTAGTTCGGTAATGCGTATCATCGGGGCATCGTATCAGAATGGGGAAAAACCGGATTATACACAAATCCCTTGCCTGAATAACGGCGGTGCAGTGGCATAGGGCATTTAGGGCGTTATCATTATTTTTCTGATCTGCCAATTAATACCTTTTATCATTGTTGCAGCTGATAGCAGCGTATCCATTAGTCTAAATTATCCATATTCAACAAAAAAACAAATGAGTGTGGACAAAAAAATGACAACACCAACCCCTCCCAACAGTCGGCGCAGTTTTCTAAAAGGCATCGGTTATGCCGCAATACTCCCTGCCGCTACCGGCATGGTCAGTAATACCGCCAGTGCCGACAGCAAGTCAGACAAATTCAAGTTCAAGCATAAATTCAATAAACGCGGTGACTCCCGCGCAAAAAATGACTTGCTGATTCGTCAGTCTGCGGCCAGCGTCAACTACCGTTTGTCCAACGCCGTCCAGACGCCTAACCAGGATGAGCTGATTTATAGCGGCAAAATTGCCAATTTTTCAAAATGCCTGCCCCATAATGACTTGGGGGAAGTCGATAGCAACGCTTACCAACAGCTGCTAACCGCCATCGATTCTGCCCAGGCAGCGGATTATGAGGCGATCCCGCTGGGCGGCACCGCCAAGCTCGCCAACCCGCAAGCCGCCGAAGCCTTCCAACTGGAAGGGCTGGATTCTCATGCATTTGAGTTACCTGCTTTCCCCGAATTTGCCAGCCAGCAGCTGGCAGGGGAAATGGTTGAGCTTTACTGGCATGCCCTGACGCATGAAGTCCCTTTTAGCCAATATGGCCTGGAACCACAGACACAGGCAGCTGTCCGGGAACTGGCACGTTTCCCCGGCTATGCGGGAGTGAACGCCGGCACTTTGTTTCGTGGCCATTTGCCCGGTGATGCTAATGGCCCACTCATTTCCCAATTCCTGTGGCTGGATATACCCGTCGGTGCCATGAATTTACCGCAGCGCTGCAAATTGCCCATCGCAGGCGATGTGCATATGACAGCGTATGATGAATGGCTGGCCATTCAACGGGGGGCAGCGCCGACCCGCTCAACAACCTATAACCCGACACCGCACTATATCCGCAATGCGCACGATATGGCGGAGTGGGTGCATCAGGATTACAGTTTTCAGGCTTTCCATAATGCAGCCCTGATTCTGATGGGTATGAAGGCACAACGTGACTCACACCCTTATTCATCGTCCAAAACCCAAAACCCGTTTATCACCTTTGGCGGGCCACACATTCTCGATATGATCGCCAAAGCCTGCTATGCCGCCCTGAAAGCCTGCTGGTATCAGAAATGGCAAGTTCACCGTACTTTACGGCCTGAAATGCTGGGTGGACGGGTACATAATCATCTGCAGGGTGCGGCCAGCTATCCGCTGCACAACAGTTTATTGAATGCCACCGCCGTCAGTGAAACCTTCTCGCGTCACGGTTCTTACCTGTTACCGCAGGTATTTCCTGAAGGCTCGCCCACCCATCCGTCTTACCCCGCCGGACATGCTGCCATCGCCGGGGCATGCGTCACTGTGCTCAAGGCTTTTTTCGATGAGTCGTTCACGCTGCCTGCACCGGTCAGCGCGAGTGATGATGGTCTTAACCTGCTACCTTACAACCAGTCAGCACTCACCGTGGGGGGTGAGCTGAACAAACTGGCGGGTAATATTGCGCTGGGGCGTGACTACGCTGGGGTGCATTACCGTCAAGACGGCTTGCAGGGGCTGGCCTTGGGAGAAAAAGTAGCACTACACCTGCTGCTTGAATCCAAAGCCTTGTGCAATGAACCGGGTGTTAGTTTTAAACTCACTCAATTCAATAATGAGACGGTTACGTTCTAAAGCTGAAAAAGGGAAACGGTCAACAGGCAAGCAATTACCCGTTGACCGTTACCAGTTGTACCTGCTTACCTGCGATTAATACTCACTCAATACTCACCCGGCCGCTGTCGCCAACTTCGGTGCATCTACCTTGAAGACAGTCAAATAAGTCACCAGAACAAAAATAGCAACCAGGAAAATGGCGCTGGTCATAATAGTCCCCAGCCCCAAGCCACCGTTAGCGCTTGACTGGGACAACAGGTCACCGATGGAAGCCCCCAGCGGACGGGTGATGATATACGCCAGCCAGAACGCCAGCACGCTATTCAGTTTAAACCCGTAATAAGCCAGCGTAATCACTGCGATCACAGCACCAAAAATCAGCGCCGACAGCGCATAACCCAAACCTATGGATTCGGCCATCAAATCACCGGCAGCCGTTCCCAGTGCGAAAGTAAACAAAATAGCTGCCCAATAAAACAACTCACGGCGCACATTATCGATACTATGGATAGACAAAGAACGCTCGCTGGCATACCACAGGGCGAAAGTTGCAATCAGGGCAAGACTGAAGCCGATGGTGGATGATGCCAGCGGAATATTCAGATTATCTGTCAGGTTATCGGTAATCAGTGTACCCACGATGCTGACCATCACTACCGCCAGCCAGTATAGCCAGGGAATGTAGCGCGTTGCCCTGATCTGTACAAACAGCACCCCCAACAACAAGAGAGTCATCAGGATCGAGGTGGTTTGCAGCCCAACATTCAGGTTGAAAATCAGGAAGTCAGCCCCCGTCTCCCCGACCGTAGTCGCGAGGATTTTAATAATCCAGAAAAACAGGGTGATAATAACCGGTACTTTAATCAGCAAAGTACGGTCTGTTGGTTGTGAAGCCGGGGCGGTCGTCATGCGGGTTCTCCAGAAGGCATTGATCGGTGTGAATGCGTGTGTCTGGAAAAGGAGTCTGACGACCGAAGATTAGGAGATACTTAGGAGAACCTGTTCAGCCTCAATAATCCGTCGCCGACAACACAAACTCATCCAGATAAATCTGCATATCGTGGCTGGGTGCCCATTCCGGGCCGCTGCCGCCATAGAACACCGAGAACAGGAAGCGTTCGATTTTCAGGTCATCACCCAGCCGAAACCGCAGGTTTTGCTGGTTCAGGACTTCCTGCCGGTTCACCCAGGTTTTGATCATGCCGTCACGCTTGCCCGCTGTGTTGAGCTTGACGAAGGTTTTGATCTGAAACCACTGGCCTTTTGCTATCGGCGGCATGTTCCATTGGAAAAAATCACCAAAATGTTTGGGCTGATCCATGTGATAGACATATTGCCCCAACTGCCCCTGCCGGTTCCACATGACGCGCACGCTCCAGCCATCGCGCCCGTTGGGTTTGCCACCGCCGGTACTCGCGTTATCATTCGCAATCCCCGGTAATTTGCCGCCCATCACAAAATCAAAGTTTTCCGGAAATTTCACCCAATAGGAGTAATACATCGTATCCAGCTGCGCGCCCATTTTGGGCTTCCAGTTGATGCAACTTTCAGTGGTATCACACCCCGACAGGCCTTTCAGCAAATTGATCCGCAAGGTTTGATCTTTGCCGGTACGGGATTCTTTGCCATTAACAATCGCCAGATTATTCAGACCCATCCCCCACTTCGGGCAATTCCAATCGCGCAAATAGTCCTTTTCGCTGTAAGCGCCCCGCTGGTTCTGATCAAAGCTGACCCGGATTGGCTTACCCGAAGCCAGTGGTGTCGTACCATCACAATAAGCGTTCAGACGGAATGGTTTATAGCCCATATTTTCGCCCGGTTTGCTCGGTTGACGCTGGGGAACCGGCAAACTCCGCAAGTATTCCCAAACCGGATGATCAGCCGGTGCGGGTGGGTGGCCGTTATAGACGACCAGCACCTTGTCCCAATGCTTATCCTGCGGATTCCACTGCAGTTTTGCGGCCATTTCAAACGGCTGTTTGGGATTGTTCATCGGAATGATGCGCACATCGGCGGGGGTCGCAGCAGGTGCTGTGGATGCTTCAGGTTTAGGTGCAGGTGCTGCGGGTGCCGGAACCGGCTTTCCGGCGGCCTGAACAGATACAGAAAAAGCTACCAGTAGCCACAGTATGCACGCAGAACAGATTGGTTTCATGGAATACTTGCCCGAGAGTGGTAAAGATTAGTTGTAAGTCACACGGAAAGCCGCACAGACAAACATATAGCATTCAAATATGCCATCGCGTTTGCTGGAAAAGCCCCCCAAGCCCTGTTACCGTACTCTATACAGTTTGTGAGCGGGTAGCAATGCCGGTCACCCTCAACAATCATCAACGTTTAATATACCCATAATTGAAAAACCTGATAATAAACTTGGAATCTCATGCCTGCCACTCTGCGTGAACAATTAATCCACCACCAAAGCGCATTACGCCAGTGCACTTTATGCCCGGACATGATCCGCCCGGTGATCACCGGCCAAGCGGTCAGCTCACCCATTTTGCTGATCGGTCAGGCACCCGGTATTCATGAAGCAAAAGTACAACGCCCTTTTGGCTGGACAGCCGGAAAAACACTCTTCAGCTGGTTTGCCAGCATCGGCATGGATGAAGCGCAATGCCGTGAACGTGTCTACATGGCCGCCGTTTGCCGCTGCTTTCCGGGCAAAAAGGTTAATAAAACTGGCAAAGTCGGGGGTGATCGCGTGCCTTCGGCAGAAGAAGTCGCACGCTGCCGCCCGTGGCTGGATGCTGAATTACAGCTGCTGCAACCCGAGCTAATCCTGCTGGTCGGCAAACTCGCGATTAGCCAGTTTATGCCCGTCACCCCACTGAGCAAGGTGGTCGGCCAGACGCATACCCGCACGATCCATGGCCGGGCGCTGGATATGATCCCGCTCCCACACCCTTCCGGGCTATCGACCTGGTTTCGCACCGAACCCGGTAAAACTTTGTTGCAACAGGCCTTGACGACGCTTGCCGCCCATCCGGCATGGCAAACGGCATTGAACCTGCGGACAATGCCCCCACTCTAAAACCAGGCTGTCTAAACTCAGACCCAATAACACAACCCAAACAACCCAGGATTTTTCATGCCATTATTCAAACCCTTCGCCACGCTGCTGCTCATGCTGTACCTGCTGCTCACACACTCCATCGGTCTGGCGGACGAAGCTACCGCCACGCTAAACGATGCCGCTGGTACTACCCCCCCGAAAACCGTGCTGGTATGGGGTGACAGCCTCAGCGCCGCTTATGGTATCCCGGTCGAAAGCGGCTGGGTGAACCTGTTACAGACAAAACTGGGGAGCCATTTCAAAGTAGTCAACGGCAGTATCAGCGGCGAAACCACGGTCGGTGGCCTGACCCGCCTGCCGGATGCGCTGGCGCTGCACAAGCCGGATTATGTGCTGCTGGAGCTGGGCGCGAACGATGGCCTGCGCGGTTTATCACCCACGGTCATGCAGGAGAACCTGCAAAAAATGATCGAACTCAGCCAGCAAGCGAACGCCAGCACCGTGCTGATCGGGATTAAGATTCCGCCCAATTATGGCCCAGCCTATACCCAAAAATTTGAGCAGGTGTTCATTGATCTGGCGGCAGAATATAAACTGGCCTTTGTCCCCTTCCTGCTGGAAGGGGTTGCACTCGATTATACCCTGATGCAAGCCGATGGACTGCATCCGACTGCCGAGGCTCAAACCCTGGTGCTTGAACACCTGTGGCCAACGCTGGAACCCGTATTGCTACCGGCTAATAAACCGGCCATGGCTGCCACGGTGGAATGAAGCGTTCGACCCTGGTTTTGATCGCCCTGCTGGCTTTACTGGCCTGGGCGTTCAGTTCCTGTGCGCCCCGCTTCAAGCAATCCGGTTCTTATCAGCCGCTGCCAGCCGAAGAAGGTTTGCGCCCTGATCCGGCCTTGCCTGCTGCGGGCAAAGTAATCGGCATCAGTGATGGTGATACGCTCACCGTGCTCGACAGTCACCAGCAACGCCAGCGCATTCGCCTGCAGGGGATTGATGCACCCGAGAAAAAACAGGCCTACGGGCAAAGCTGCAAAACCGGGCTGTCTGCGCTCGCCGCCGGGCAAACGGCGCAACTCAGTGCTTACAAACGCGACCAATACGGGCGCATCATCGCGAAAGTCACCGTCAATGGCAAAGATGTAGCGCTGGAACAGATTCGGGCGGGTTGTGGCTGGCATTACAAAGCGTTTGCGCGTGAACAAAGCCGCGAGGATCGGGCAGCGTATGCCGCAGCAGAAGCCACCGCACGGACTGCACACTTGGGACTCTGGGCTGAAAAAAGCCCGCTTGCCCCCTGGGATTACCGGCGGAAACATCGGTAATGGGCACAATTGGCGCAATTGGCGGAATGGATTCAGGGTTGTTTCAGGCAGAAAAGCCCATGCCAAATGATTACGCGATGATTACGCATATCTACCAATCTGTTATAATAGCCTCTGAATCAGCGACTACGTTGCGCCAATCGGCTGCGCAGCGTACCTCAAACCGTCACCAAGGAATATAATATGTTCAATACAGACCGCAACATCGGCAGAAAAGAAAAAAACCTGAGAATAGCCATCGGCCTTAATCTGGTTTTTATCGGCATTGTCTTCGCTCACAGCTTTTGGCTTACCCTGATCGGACTGATTGTACTCGCTACCGGTCTCTTGAGTGTTTGCGGCCTGTACCAGCTACTGGGAAAGAACACGGCGACCGCCGCTGAACAACGCTCTGCCAAGTCTGACCTGGTTGCACGCGCGCTGGAAAATATCGAAGATTTCAAACAGGAAACGCTGGTAACCCTGCAAGAAATCAAGTCTGGCGCTGCCACGCTGGTACAAATGGCCAAAGAAAAAATTAACGGCATCAAAGGTTAAATCAGCCAGAA
Organism: uncultured Thiothrix sp.; assembly: GCA_964293125.1. GTDB lineage: Bacteria > Pseudomonadota > Gammaproteobacteria > Thiotrichales > Thiotrichaceae > Thiolinea. The sequence continues at coordinate 47,207 of CAXYXY010000022.1, forward strand.
GCGGGCGCAAAACAGTCGAAAGTCAGACCAGCACTCAGGCACTGGCTAATAATAAACGAAAACAAGCAAACCACAGACTAAAACGGCATTAATTTACCCAACCCCTCTTCAGGAGATAACGTTATGAATCTGGAACGCAATGTAGGCAGAACGGACAAGAACTTAAGAATCACCGCAGGTATCGGCCTGATTTTAATAGGCCTCTTTTTTGCGCATAGCTTTTGGCTCACGCTGATTGGCGCACTGGTGCTTGCATCAGGCGTTTTCAGCGTCTGTGTGCTCTACCAGTTACTGGGCATGAGTACCGCCACCGCAGAAGAGCGCAGCTCCGCTAAAGCTGACCTGAGTGACCGTGCTACCGATAATCTGGACGATTACAAGGAAGAAGTGATCGAAACTACCCAGGAAGTCAAACAGAAAGCCGGTGAACTCGCCGAAGATGCCAAGGAAGAACTGGCCGAGCTGAAAGATGATGCTGAAGAAGTGATGCAGACGGCCAAGAAAAAAGCCGGTGAACTCGCGGAAGATGCCAAGGAAGAAATCGCTGAGTTGAAAGATGATGCTGAGGAAATGCTGCAAACGGCCAAGAAAAAAGTGAATGAAACCATCGATGACGTGAAAAAGAAAAATACCTGAACATAGCCGCAGCAACCACCGGGTCAAGCTAGCCTGTCCCGGTGGCTTTCTCTTCCTCTCCGCCCCCTTTCTGAAAAAATCCCCATCCTGTTCTTATTCGATCTTGCAAGTCGGAACTCTGACGCTTACTGTTGTCAATATGCCAATATTGATCTACCCAACGAGAAGAGTATGCTGAAAAAAAACCTGATCCCTGCCTTGCTACTGACGGGCTTGTCGCTGTTTGCCTTGAACACACAGGCTGCGACTGAACTGGGCTTTGACTACGATGGCAAGAGCTACACCGGCAACAGCCTGCCCGCTGCGATCCGCAACCAGTTATATGAACTGGATGTGCAGATGAACCAACAGCGGCAACAGATGGTTGAAAACTATATCATGGAGGCCTACCTGCGCGACCGGGCCAAGGCAGAGGATACGACCGTAGAAAAACTGGCCGCCACCCTGCTGGAGGTTCCCAAGCCGGACGCCAAAGCCATTCGTGCTTTCTATGATGAAAACTGGGAGCGTATCCAGCAGCCGTTTGATGAAGTCAAAGATGAGTTGGAAGCGGTGGTCTGGGACGAACATCGCCAGAACAAAGCGTTGGAACTCCTGAAAACGGTCAAAGCTGACAAGCAATTCCAGCTCACCCTGCCCGTGCCGGATGCCCCTGTCTTTGAGATCAACACCGCAGGCTACCCATTCAAGGGTAACAAAGACGCAGCGATCACCATCGTTGAGTTTGCTGATTTTCAGTGCCCCCATTGCAAGGTCGCGAGTGAAGAGGCGGCCAGATTCATGACTGAGCACGCCGAACAGGCGCGACTGGTTTATCGCCACATGCCCATCAATCCGTCGGGTATCTCGCGCAAGGTCGCGGCAGGCTCGGTTTGTGCCGACCAGCAAGGCAAGTTCTGGGAATACCATGACCTTGCTTTCGCCCAACAAGACAAGCTGAACGATAAATCCGCACTGGGATTGGCGACTGAATTGAAGCTGGACGAAGCCGCCTTCAAGACTTGCCTGGAAGACCCGAAAACAGCGGAAGCTATCACTGCCTCGGTAGAAGAGGCCACTGCTTTAGGTATCAGTGGCACACCGAGCTTTTTTGTTAACGGCAAACCACTGGACTTGCACGGCGACTTTGCCCAGGATTTGACGGCAGCCATCGCTGCACTCACGCCCGCAGCAGAAGATAAACCGACAGAAACCGCTGCAGAAACAGCCACAACGGAAGAAACACCCGCCAAAACTGCACCTGCAGCGACCACTGCGGAAGAACCTGCTGATAAAGCTATCGAAGAGGAATCTACCGAGAAGCCAGAAAAACCGGCTGAATAAAGTCAGCCTGATCCCCCCTTCACACCTGCCCGTCATCTACATCCATCCTGCCTGAAACCCGGAGCGTAATATCACGCTCCGGGCATTGTTGCGCCGCAATATCCTGCAAATCGCTGAATTCCATTTTTTTGTTAACAAAACTCCTGTAAAACTTCTATTTTTCAATGAAAGTGCTATTATATCCACGTTGATTGTCAACAATAATACGGAGCAATCACTATGTCAGCACAGTTAGATGAAGAAAAAACCTTATCCGATCGAGCCTCAGCGCGCCTTACCCAAGCTATCGTCACCGGGGAGCTCGCACAAGGACAAAAACTGAGTGAGGCCGATTTGGCCACTCGGTTCGGAATCAGTCGCGGCCCCTTAAGGGAAGCCATTCGCCAACTTGAAGGGATGCGCCTGGTAACACGCATTCCGCATGCAGGAGCACGCGTCGTCACTTTAAACAACACCATGATGGCTGACCTTTACCGGGTCAGGGAAGCACTGGAAGGCATGGCCTGCCGGATGGCTGCCCAACAAATGACACAGGCCGAAATCGATAACCTGTTTGTGCTGCTGGATCAGCACCATGAGCAGATCGAGGCCAGCGATGGCACTAAATACTTCCAGAGTGAGGGTGATTTTGATTTTCACTATCACATCGCACTGGGCAGCCGCAATCAGATGCTGATTGATCTGCTAGCGGGTGAGCTGTATCAACTGTTACGCCTGTGCCGTCATCGCACCAGTAACCTGCGGCAACGTCCGCGCCCTGCCCTGCAACAGCACCGGCAGATAGTCGAGGCCATTGCTGATCGTGATGGTGATCTGGCTGAAATGCTCATGCGCCGCCACATCAGCGGCGCCTGGAAAAGTATCAAACAAATGATGGAGGATAATCCATGACCACATTAACGCCCGGACAAAAACTGCGTCTGGCTGTTCAAGAAAACAAGCCACTACAGGTGGTCGGTGCAGTCACCGCCAACTGCGGCATTATTGCCGAAAAAGTAGGCCACAAGGCTTTGTATTTATCGGGCGGTGGTGTCGCCGCCTCGTCACTGGGGCTACCGGATCTGGGCATTACCACGCTGCATGATGTGGTAGAAGACGTAAAGCGTATCACCGGCGTGACTTCTGCGCCGCTGCTAGTTGACATCGATACCGGTTGGGGTGGTGCTTTCAATATTGCGCGTGCCACCCGTGAAATCGCCATGGCCGGTGCCGCCGGTTTTCACATCGAAGATCAGGTAATGCAAAAACGCTGCGGGCATCGTCCGAATAAAGCCATTGTCAGCCTGAGTGAGATGGTCGACCGGGTGAAAGCCGCCGTGGATGCACGCACCGATGACAGCTTTGTGATCATGGCACGCACCGATGCCCTCGCCGTCGAAGGCATGCAGTCCGCCATTGACCGGGCGATGGCCTGTGTCGAGGCGGGCGCTGACATGATTTTCCCCGAGGCCATGAACCAGCTGGAACAGTACGCTGAATTCACCCGCGCCGTGCACGTGCCGGTGCTGGCGAATATTACTGAATTTGGGGCTACTCCGCTGTATACGACGACCGAACTGGCTGGAGTGGGCGTCCAGCTGGTGCTCTATCCGTTGAGCGCCTTCCGCGCCATGTGTAAAGCCGCCGAAAATGTGTACACACACCTGCTGCAAGACGGTAGCCAGAAAAACGTCATCGAGAGCATGCAAACCCGCATGGAATTGTACGACACGATTGGTTATCACGCTTTCGAGCAGAAGCTGGACAAGCTGTTTGCCGAAAAAGGCGCAGAGTAAACATACCGGATAAACCTGGGGAGGAGGAACATTCATGTCAGGACAAATCTTGCCAAAGGCAAAAAAATCAGTCGCACTATCGGGCACAACGGCGGGCAATACGGCCATTTGTACCGTGGGTCGCACTGGCAACGACTTGCATTACCGGGGGTATGACATCCTCGACTTTGCCGAACAGGCCGAGTTTGAGGAAATCGCTCACCTGATCATCCACGGCAGACTGCCGACGGCGGCAGAACTCGCCGTCTACAAAGCCAAGTTGCAAGCCCTGCGTGGCCTGCCGATGCCGGTCAGACAAGCGCTGGAGGCCTTGCCGCCTTCTACGCACCCGATGGATGTGATGCGTACCGGTTGCTCTGTGTTGGGTGCCTGTTTGCCGGAAAAGGAAGAACACCCGGCGGCAGAAGCACGCAACATTGTTGACCGCATGGTCGCAAGCTTTGGCTCGATGCTGCTTTACTGGTATCACTTTGCGGTTAATGGCAAGCGTATTGACGTGGAAACGGAGGATGAAACCGTGGGTGGCCACTTCCTGCACCTGTTGCATGGCAAGCCGCCGCGCGAGTCTTGGGTACGCGCCATGCATACCTCGCTGACGCTGTACGCTGAACATGAATACAATGCCTCCACCTTTGCTGCCCGGGTGATTGCGGGCACTAATTCCGATATTTATTCCTGCATCACCGGTGCGATTGGCGCATTGCGTGGCCCCAAACACGGTGGCGCGAACGAAGAAGCCCACCGTATCCAGACCCGCTATTCCAGCCCGGACGAGGCCGAAGCTGACATCCGCGCCCGGGTGGAACGCAAGGAAATCGTGATTGGTTTTGGCCACCCGGTCTATACCCTCGCCGACCCGCGCAATGAAGTCATCAAACGCACCGCCAAACTGCTGGCCGAAGAAAATGGCGACCTGAAAATGTTTGATATTGCGGAACGTCTGGAACACGTGATGTGGGATCAGAAAAAAATGTTCCCGAATCTTGACTGGTTCTCAGCCGTGTCCTACGGGCAGATGGGTATTCCCACCGATATGTTTACGCCAATCTTTGTCATTGCCCGCACTACCGGCTGGGGTGCTCATGTCATCGAACAGCGCGAGGACGGCAAGATTATCCGCCCCAGCGCGAACTATATCGGGCCGGAAAACCTGCCTTTCATCCCTTTATCTGAGCGCGGCTAAACTCTAGCTAACAGGATCAAACACTTGATGAATACTGAATACCGCACCGCCTTACCCGGCACGACACTGGACTACTTTGATACCCGTGCTGCCGTTGAGGCTATCCAGGCCGGTAGCTACGACAAGCTGCCTTATACCTCCAAAGTACACGCTGAAAATCTGGTACGCCGCTGCGACCCTGCCCTGTTGACTGATGCACTCAAACAGCTGATTGAGCGCAAACAGGATCTGGACTTTCCCTGGTATCCGGCGCGGGTCGTCTGCCATGACATTCTGGGGCAGACCGCACTGGTTGATCTGGCTGGCTTGCGGGACGCGATTGCCGAAAAAGGCGGTGACCCGGCCAAGGTGAACCCGGTCGTTCCCACCCAGCTGATTGTCGACCACTCGCTGGCCGTCGAAGCGCCAGGGTTTGACCCGGATGCCTTCGCGAAAAACCGCGCCATTGAAGACCGCCGCAACGAAGACCGTTTCCATTTCATCAACTGGACGAAAAAGGCCTTCAAAAATGTCGACGTGATTCAACCCGGTAACGGCATCATGCACCAGATTAATCTGGAGAAAATGTCACCGGTCATCCATGCCCGCGATGGCGTGGCTTTCCCGGATACACTGGTCGGCACCGACAGTCATACACCGCACGTTGATGCACTCGGGGTCATTGCCGTCGGTGTCGGTGGTCTGGAGGCAGAAAGCGTCATGCTCGGGCGTGCCTCGTACATGCGCCTGCCAGACATTATCGGTGTTCATCTGACCGGCAAACGTCAGCCCGGTATCACGGCAACCGACATTGTGCTGGCGCTGACCGAGTTTCTGCGCAATGAAAAAGTCGTGTCTGCTTACCTCGAATTCTTTGGTGAAGGTGCCGAGAACCTGACACTGGGCGACCGGGCAACCATTTCTAACATGACGCCAGAATTTGGCGCGACTGCCGCCCTCTTTTATATCGACCAGCAAACCCTTGATTACCTGAAGCTGACCGGACGCGAGGACGCCCAGGTGAAACTGGTCGAAACCTATGCCAGACAAACCGGTTTGTGGGCAGAAGGCATGCAACAGGCCGAATACGAACGGGTATTAAGCTTTGACCTCTCCAGCGTCGTGCGCAACATGGCGGGGCCCTCCAACCCGCACAAACGCCTGCCAACCTCGGCTTTGCAGGAGCGCGGTATTGCCGGACAATGGACAGAAACAGCCGGGCAAATGCCGGATGGCGCGGTCATCATCGCCGCGATTACCAGCTGCACCAATACCAGCAACCCGCGTAACGTCATCGCGGCGGCACTGCTGGCACGCAATGCCAATGCGCGTGGCCTGACCCGCAAACCGTGGGTGAAAACTTCACTCGCCCCCGGCTCCAAAGCCGTTCAACTCTATCTGGAAGAAGCCCAGTTACTGTCTGAACTGGAACAGCTGGGCTTCGGTATTGTCGGTTTTGCCTGCACCACCTGCAATGGCATGAGCGGCGCACTCGATCCGAAAATCCAGCAGGAAGTGATCGAACGCGACTTATACGCCACGGCAGTACTCTCGGGCAACCGTAATTTCGACGGACGCATTCACCCCTATGCCAAGCAAGCTTTCCTGGCCTCGCCACCGCTGGTCGTCGCTTATGCCATCGCGGGCACCATCCGTTTTGACATTGAAAAAGACGTGTTGGGCACTGATCAGGCGGGCAAGCCCGTTACCTTGAAAGACATCTGGCCGAGTGATGAAGAAATTGATGCGGTCGTCGCGGCCAGCGTCAAACCCGAACAGTTCAACAAAGTGTATATCCCGATGTTCGCCCAAAGTGCCGATGATGGCGAAACCGTCACCCCGTTGTATGACTGGCGACCGATGTCGACTTATATCCGTCGCCCGCCTTATTGGGAAGGCGCATTGGCCGGTGAGCGCAGCTTGACCGGCATGCGGCCACTGGCGGTATTACCCGACAATATCACCACCGACCATTTATCGCCGTCGAACGCCATTATGCTCGACAGTGCAGCGGGTGCGTACCTGCACAAAATGGGCTTGCCGGAAGAAGACTTTAATTCCTATGCCACCCATCGGGGTGATCACCTGACGGCGCAACGGGCGACCTTTGCCAACCCGAAACTGTTGAACGAAATGGTGCGCGCTGCCGATGGCACCGTCAGGCAAGGTTCACTGGCACGGGTGGAGCCGGAAGGTGAAGTGATGCGCATGTGGGAAGCAATCGAAATTTACATGGAGCGCAAACAGCCACTGATTATCGTGGCGGGCGCTGATTATGGGCAAGGCTCTTCACGTGACTGGGCGGCCAAGGGTGTCCGTCTGGCCGGGGTAGAAGCGATTGCCGCCGAAGGTTTTGAGCGCATTCACCGCACCAATCTGATCGGGATGGGCGTGTTGCCGCTGGAATTCAAGGCAGGTACGACCCGCAAGACACTGGCACTGGATGGCACCGAAACCTATGATGTCAAGGGTGAACGCAAGCCGCGCGCTGAACTGACGCTGCTTATTCACCGCACCAATGGCGAAACCGTGCAAGTGCCGATGACCTGTCGTCTGGATACGGCGGAAGAAGTCTCGATCTATGAAGCGGGCGGTGTCTTGCAGCGTTTCGCGCAAGATTTCCTTGAATCCACAGCGGCTTGAGGAGCAGCACACATGACTCAGACGAAACACGTTCCCCAAATCAGGATTCCCGCGACCTACATGCGCGGCGGCACCAGCAAAGGTGTATTTTTCAAACTGACCGACTTACCGGAAGTGGCACAGGTGCCGGGTACGGCGCGTGACCAGTTATTATTGCGCGTGGTCGGTAGCCCTGACCCGTATGGCAAACAGACCGATGGCATGGGCGGTGCGACTTCCAGCACCAGCAAAACGGTGATTGTCGCGAAAAGCAGCCGCGCCGGACACGATGTGGATTACCTGTTCGGGCAGGCTTCGATCGACAAACCTTTCATGGACTGGAGCGGCAACTGTGGCAACCTCTCGGCGGCGATTGGCCCGTTTGCGATCAGCAACGGTCTGGTCGATGCCGAGCGCATCCCGGAAAACGGGATTGCGGTCATCCGCATCTGGCAGGCGAATATTCAGAAAACCATCATCGCGCATGTGCCCATGACTAACGGTGAAGTGCAGGAAACCGGTGACTTTGAGCTGGATGGCGTGACCTTCCCGGCGGCAGAGATAGTGGTGGAATTCATGGAACCCGCCGATGGCGACGGCGCGATGTTCCCCACCGGCAATCGGGTCGATACGCTGGAAGTGCCCGGTGTAGGCAGCTTTCAGGCCACCTTGATTAATGCCGGGATTCCGACCATTTTCCTCAATGCCGAAGACCTCGGGTATACCGGCACCGAGCTGCAGGATGCGATCAATGGCGATAACAAGGCACTCGCTCTGTTTGAGACCATCCGTGCCTGGGGTGCGGTACGCATGGGGCTCATTCAGCATATTGAAGAAGCCGCCACCCGCCAGCACACCCCCAAAGTGGCTTTTGTCGGCAAACCACAAGCCTATGTCGCCTCCAGTGGCAAACAGGTCAATAGCACCGACATTGACCTGAATGTACGCGCCTTGTCGATGGGCAAATTGCATCACGCCATGATGGGTACGGCAGCGGTGGCGATTGGCACGGCGGCAGCGATTACCGGCACACTGGTGAATCTCGCAGCGGGCGGGGGTGAGCGGCAAGCCGTGCGCTTTGGCCACCCGTCCGGCACTTTGCGCGTCGGGGCGGAAGCTGCCGAAGTGAACGGTGAATGGGTCGCCACCAAAGCCAGCATGAGCCGCAGTGCACGGGTGCTGATGGAAGGCTGGGTGAGGATTCCTGGCGACAGTTTTTGACGAATTTTTGAGCGTTTTGACGAGTTTCAATAAGTTTTGATTCACTAGGAGGATCTACAGATGAGTTACAAAGCCGAATACCAGCGTTCCATGGATGATCCGCAAGGCTTCTGGAAAGAGCAGGCGGGTAAACTGACATGGTTCAAATCCCCTGAAAACATCCTGTCGCAAGACGAGCATGGCATCTACCATTGGTTTGAAGATGGTGAAATGAACACCTGTTACCTGGCGGTCGATTACCATGTCGAGCAAGGCCGGGGTGAGCAGACCGCGATTATTTATGATTCACCGGTCAGCCAGACCAAGACCCGAATCACTTATGCCCAACTGCAGGAGCAGGTCGCGAAAACCGCCGGTATGCTCAAGGGCTTGGGCGTGGAAAAAGGCGACCGGGTGATTATCTACATGCCGATGATCCCGGAAGCCGTCGTTGCGATGCTGGCGGTGGCTCGTTTGGGTGCGATTCACTCGGTGGTATTCGGTGGCTTTGCTGCACCGGAACTGGCGGTACGGATTGAAGATGCCCAGCCTAAAGTCATCATGTCCGCCTCCTGCGGGATTGAGATCAGCCGCATTATTGAATACAAGCCGCTGCTGGACAAAGCGATGGAGCTGTCCACACACAAACCCACTGCGTCAATTGTTTTCCAGCGTCCCCAAGCGACGGCTGCATTAACCGCCGGGCGTGACCATGACTGGGCCAGCCTGTATGCGAGTGCTGAACCGGCTGATTGTGTGCCGGTCAAGGGCACTGATCCGCTTTATATTCTGTATACTTCGGGCACCACCGGCAAACCCAAGGGGGTCGTGCGCGAGAATGGCGGCCATGCGGTTGCGATGAATTACAGCATGGCCGCGATTTATAACGTCGGGGTCGGTGATGTGTTCTGGGCCGCCTCGGACGTGGGCTGGGTGGTTGGGCACTCTTATATTGTGTATGCGCCACTGATTCGCGGCTGCACGACTATCGTGTTTGAAGGCAAGCCCATCATGACTCCGGATGCCGGTGTGTTCTGGCGCATTTGTGAAGAATACGGCGTAAAAGCCTTGTTCACCGCACCGACTGCGTTCCGGGCGATTAAAAAAGATGACCCGGAAGGCGCTTTGCTGAAAAAATATGATCTGAGCAAACTCACGCATATTTTCTCGGCAGGCGAACGCCTTGACCCACCCACTCAGGAATGGCTGATGGCCACCAGCGGCAAGCCAGTGATCGATCACTGGTGGCAAACTGAAACTGGCTGGGGTATTACGGCTAATCTGCTGGGTATAGAACCGATGCCGGTCAAACTCGGTTCATCCACCGTACCGACTCCGGGCTTTAACGTCAGAATCATTGATGACGCGGGTCAGGAACTGCCAGCCGGTGAGCAAGGGTATATTGCGCTCAAGCTCCCGCTGCCGCCGTCTTGCCTGGCCACGGTCTGGGGCAATGTTGAAAAATTCAAGGAAAGCTACCTCGCCAGCTTCCCCGGCTACTACGCAAGTGGCGACGGTGGTTATATTGATGAAGACGGCTATGTGTTCGTGATGGGGCGCGTCGATGATGTGATGAACGTCGCGGGCCATCGTCTGTCTACCGGCGAAATGGAAGAAGTCGTGGGTGCACACCCTTCGGTCGCTGAATGCGCAGTGATTGCCCGCGATGATAACCTGAAAGGCCAGATTCCGATCGGGCTGGTGGTCTTGAAAACCGGCGCAGGTATTGACCCTGAAGTGTTGAGCAAAGAGCTGATACGGGATATCCGCGCCCAGATCGGTGCGATTGCCTGCTATAAAGACACCTACATCGTCAAACGCCTGCCCAAGACTCGCTCCGGGAAAATCCTGCGCAAGAACATGCGCCAGATGGTGAATGGCCAACCGCACATCGTGCCCTCGACGATTGATGATCCGGGTATCATGCCGGAAATTGAAGCTTTACTGCGTGAAAAAGGTGTGATTGCTTAAAGCGCCCACCCAGACAAGCCAGTTACGGGGTTTTACCGTGGCTGGCTTGGGCTAAATAACGCAGTGGTATTTTTTCAACAAGCCAATACTTTGAGAGCTTACGACTGTTGGGTTAAGTGAGAATTCCGGCTAATCCTTGAATCCATTGATGCAAATGTGGGTCAATCAAATTCAGGTTGGCAATATCATCTGCTAAATCAGCACGCTCGTTTTCAATACAGAACTTATGTTGCGTAAACATACCGTCAATGCGTACCATCGCCCGTTTGCCATCAACCATCCGGCTGAGCTTATCCCAACGCTGCAGAGGTTCTGTTTGAGATTCAGCAAATCGGATAATATTCTGCTTGTGTAACTCAATTTTTGCATCGTCCGCGTTGGTATCTTGCTTAATTTTAACCCACAATGCTTGTCCTTGATCACTTTGCAAATGGCGAGGTGATCTATCTCCGCGTCCTAACGTTGCCAAAACGGTGACAGCAACCAAGTCATCCTCACATTCTAATATAGCCTCGGCTAGTTGTGATACATCGGTATATGAGATTTCCCCCATCGTGCGGTTATGGAGTCGTTTGGCAAGTGCTTTAGGGTGAAGCAAGTAGTTTTCCAATTCCCATCTGTTCAGAACAAATACCCTGTCACCAAACGGTGATGCGCTAAAAAACACATCATCATCACTTTCCCACCATAAGGATTCATGTGTACTGATTTCATTCAGCAACGCATCCCTGTCGACGACACCGTAGTAATCAATCGTGTGATGGTCAAGCTCCCGCAAACGTTGTATAACGGCACGGCATCCCCCATTAGCTTTTTCTCCAGAAATGGGTTCGAACTGAATTTTTGAAAGTACATCGCCAAACCATTTTTTGAAAATGAACACATCATCAGTCGATTCCAGATAGACGATGACACCTTTGTCACCCGCCAAATATTGTTCACTGCTGAAATCAGACAGGTTCTTAAAATCCATCGTATGCCCTTATCTCATGCCCTTTTCAATCAGATGCCCACCCTTGACCAACCCGTCTTCATTAATTTTCATACGGTTGATATAGGTTTCCAGAATTTCTACAGAATGCGTTGTCAAAATAACTGTTACGTTGATGTCATCCCTTGCTGCCAACGATTTCAATGCTTCAAACAGGTGATATTGCCAGCGAATATGCAAATGCACATCGAACTCATCAATTAATATGATGGCATTCTTAGTCATGTGCGTACCAATACGCAGCATCAATTGGGCAATATTTTTTTCACCGCTACTTAAACGATCAAGACGGTGACGCTCACCATTGACTTCAATGACAGCCTGAGGTGGGTCTCGCTGTATATCCTTGATGCGTTTAGTTTTTCCACCATCGAAAACATACTGATTTAACATATCACAGGCTTTTTCAAAACGCCCATCATCTAGCCATTTAAGCCATACCAACAGGCTATCGAGTGAGTATAACCAAGTTTCATTGTGAGCAGAAAACTGGTGGACACATTGATAACCCCAGTGGGCTGGTTTGGTTGTTACCGCCTGAGGACTAGAAAGACTTTGCACAGAAGGAATATCCCGATAGGCTGAAAAGCTCAATACTGTTGGAACATCAATACTACTGTCATTAAAATTGTCAGGTGAATCCCCGGTAAAGTGCTGGATAACCCCTAGAAATTCCTCCACAAACTCGTCTGTTTTATGCGTTGAAAAAGGACGTAAATTGCGCCCAGTGAAGCCCATACGATACCATTTTTCGGCTTCTGCTTTCTGCAAGGCATCATCACTTTCACCCCAGTCATACAGGGAAATAATTTCACTACCGAAATGTCCTGCATGAATCGACAGTACAATACGATGGTTTTCCCCTTGCCAGTGGTAGCGGACAGACACATCAAGCTGAATACGCCCCTCTCCCTTATCCAAATCTTCCAACCCGTATTGGCTAGGTTGTTTTTCACCCAGCAAGCTCATAGCACAGGCAATGGAGTCCAATACGGTAGTTTTGCCGAATCCATTGGGAGCAATCAACATATAAAAGTTACAAGGGAGGTTATCGTTGTTCGTAAAATCTACTGTGTACAGCGATTCCCTGAATGGGCCAATCCGCTCAAGTGTCAGTCGTAAAGGGCTGAATTCGTAAATCAGTAACTTGTCCATGATCATACCCTGTGAATAGCGTGTTTGATGTCATCCGCAGTGATGTAAGCACCGTGTACGCGTGTTACATTGTTACTGCCGACTTTTACTAGCATATCACCCGCACCTAGTAGTTTCTCTGCTCCAGTTTCATCCAGAATAATTTTTGACTCTGAACTTTTCTGTACCCGCAGGGCGATCCTGCCTGGAATATTAGAACGCAGCAGACCGCTAAAGGTAGTAGCATCGGGTCGTTGGGTTGCCAATACCAGATGAATACCTGTGGAACGGGCTTTTTGTGCCAGACGTACCAATGGTGTTTCAATCTCTTTAGATTGCATCATCAAGTCAGCGAGTTCTTCAATAATAACGACAATACGTGGGAGGGAAACGTGATGATGTTTTTGCGCTTCTGCTAGATTACTAGCACCTAACTTACCTAGAATCTGATTGCGACGCTCCATTTCTTCTACCAAACCATTCAGTAGCAACATGGCATCAGAAACCAAGTGGGCAATTTCTTCCCCATATTGATGAGGTATCCCCTGATATTGTCCCAGCTCAACCAGCTTAGGATCAATCAGTGCCAACTTCACATCTTCGGGAGGCTGGGTATAGAGTAAAGAGAGTATCAGTGCATGTAGCGTCACACTTTTGCCGCTACCTGTTGTGCCTGCGATGAGTAAGTGTGGGGCATCTGCCAAGTCAAAGCTGAAGTCCTTTCCCAAAACATCCTCACCCAGCCAGACAGGCAATATCCCTGTATGTGCTTGAGTCGCCCAATCACGCAGACGTACAGGAGAAACTGTTTTCCAGTATTTTTTGGAACGGGGAATATCCAACGCAACCACTTTAGGTTCACCTGTAGGATTAATGAAAACTCCCTCGTTATCTAACCCCAGCAAAAATCCCAATTTATCCTGACTGCGCCTCAATAAATCGAATGACTGTATTTCAGGCAATAAAAGCTCATAGCGGTTGATACGTGAGCCTTCGATTACCTGTTTGATCTCGGCGCGAATGCCTGCTTCAGTCAATGCCGATAAGATATTTTGCTCATCAAATTCACCATAAGCTGGTGTTGGCTCATGACTGGATACTAAGCTGGCAGAAAAAACTTCTTCACGTAGCCATGCTGCAAAATCATGGCTACGCTTCCATGTAGTACGGATCTCATGCAATCCTCTACGAACATGGCGTTGTAGCAGGACACGATACTGTTTAGGGTCATCAAATAAATCTTCAGTATGATAAACGCTCAACAGACCGCAAAGAGCATCATCAAAATCCAAACTGCCAACATTATCTTCACCCTTAGACAAGCCAGTTAATTGCCCTAAATCATATTCAGACCCTTTCTTATCAATCCTGTCAAAACTGTCATCGGGAGGAGTTGCAATACTCAATGACTTGGCTAATGCCAAGCGTAATGAAATATACTTTGGCCATTTCATTGGTGATGGCATAACATTAAAACCATGACGCAAAATATCATCAATTATTTGCTCGTCCTGAGCACTCGTATAGATGTCAGCCATATAAACCTCCAGTTACTTTCTCAATTTTTGCGGCCTTACCCGTTGGATTACTTAAGCGATATTCTTGGCAAATAAACGGTTTTAATTGATGGTATTTTTCCCTATCGAGTTCTGAATCTGTAGGGAGTAAAATAACTTGTTTAGCAACAGTAGGGTAGTAACTCTCTAGTAGGTTATTTTGATGCAAGCGATCAATACGCCCCATCGGCGTATCAATAATAACAGGAATATCTCGCCCAGATGTTTCCTTCAATGCCCATAGCAATACAGTTGCCGAAAGCTGTTTCATTCCTGCAGATACGGTACTCATCCCAACGGGATTACCTTGATCATCCTTATAGGTCAACTCGAAGTGTTCATTAATCTCCACTCGATTAATCAAATTATTAGATGTGAGCAAGGCAGAGAGATGCTTGTTGTAAGCATCCTCCAGCTCCTTTCTTTTTTGTTGACGAAGCCTTTTCTTGACTTCACCTAATGCATCTTTCAAACGTTTAGCAAAATCAAATTGTTTGCGTCTCTCATTACTGGCTTGCATATTGCGATATAGCTTAGCTAGTTCTTGGGTTATTTTGGTAATATCACGTTCTAGTGTGTCTAACTCTTTTTCAACATTGATTTTGTTGCGTTCAAGAGCCATCAAATGCTCTTTGATCGAAGTTTCTTCTAATAACAGGTTATCATATTCTTGCTGTTTCTTTTCGGAGAGGCCACCCGTTATTTTGAGTTTATTTTCAAAGTCATGTATTTTTTTGTTCGCATCCTGTGCATTATCCAAGTCATTTTGCATACTACGCAACAGGCTATTGCCTTTAGAATACAGCGTCATTTGCTTAAACAGCTTCTTGCCCCGCTCATGACTAATATCGAGGTCGGTGGACGATTCTGTAACACCTAATGCCTCAATCTCCCTATCAATACGCTTTTTATAGAACTCAACTTGGTTGTCTTGTAAACGAGGGGATGGAAATGGGAGTGTTTCAAACATTGCATGAAGACGTTGACGAACAGCCATCAATAACTCCTGCTGTTCACCCACGCCACTTTCCAGCAGTGGCTCCAAACGCTTCATCAACCGATTATACAGTGCAGCATTTGTACACAGGAAGGCATCCCGTTTCCAACAAGAAACCAGTCGTTCCAATGCATCACCTCTGATACCTTTCTGATTTTCAATATCCTTTTTAAGTTCTATTTCCTTTTGCTGGCTGGAATTTCCTCGCAACAAGCGCAACTGGCGATCTATTTGTTTCAGTAGAGACTCTTCTTCTTCAATTTCGTGTTGGCAGTCACTTAATTGCTGATCGTATACTTTTTTCTGATCCTGTTTTCCCGCTAACTGCCTTTCTTTGTTATTGAACTCCAGCTTTTTCTCTTCATTAGCAGCATCCCGTTTCCATGTTCTACCCAACTTATCCAAAGTTTCCTGCATATTCTCCAAAGGACGAATATTAAGCAACAATTCCATCGTCTTAATATTCTCACTGTCGTTGCTTTCTGCAATTGTTTGAATTTCTTCACCATCAAAAAAGAAAAATGGTATATAACTTTTAGGCAGAAGTGAGTCTAAATATTGTTCCGCCTCATCATCATGTATCTCACCCCTAAACAAATGGTTAACTGTAATATGTGATTCATAGTCATCTTTCTGAAAGTCAATTACCCACTCGCGACAAGCGCTAACCTCACAGTTCTCATCATCAATCCAGACTGCTGAGATTGAACAAGAATTCTTACCAGAGTCCCTAGCATTCTTGTTCAATACTCCCCACCATTCATTGTTAATTCCCATTACAAACTGTTTTGGTGTGGGCGTGCGCTTTCGCTGAACAGTCCGCCGAATTTCCTCAGATGTATTAGAAAAGAGCATTTTCACACTATTAATAAAACTCGTTTTGCCAAAACCATTTCGCCCCATTAATAATGTAATATTACAATTACTATTGTTCTCAGGGAATTCAATACGATTCACCCCCTCATAAGTAAATAGATTATTTATTGTAATAGACTTAAAATGCATTATATCAATGCCCCTTCATTTTTTAAAGTTTCTACTATACGTTCCAATCCATCGTACAACCCTGTTTGAGAACCACGCACACTCATATCGGGATACTTTTCAAGCAAAGCAATTAGATGAGGAATTGCACTATGGGGAATGTCAAATTCAGGTGACAATTCCATTAGTGTTTTCTGAATAAAGCTATAGGTATTATTATTCATACAGCACTCCTTTTTGCCATCGGGGTTCTGCCATATTGATAAGCAATTCTCATAGCACTTTGACGCATATCAAACTCTCCAGACCAAAGTCGCTGTATCTCGATTAGTTCTACATCCTTAATAAGCTCCCGTTTTACAGTCTTTTCAACTGTAAGCAACTCTTTAAGAATCAATTGCCGAGTTTCAGAGTTGAAAGCTCCTAGCCCTTCTCGTCCGTCGCGCTTGAGTTTATTTCTTAAGTCTTCTTCCTCTCTCCAGTCTTTTAATTTTTGGCGAAAGTCATACAAAGGCAACATCCATTCATCACCTGAATTAAGAAAACCTAGCATGGATTTATCTTCTTTAACTACGGTGCATGTCCAACAACCAAATCGATTTCCACCACAGGCTGGTGTGTTCAAGTCAGTTACGACAGGACATTCGCCACTATTTGCCTGTCGATAGAGAGCCAGCATGTCATCATGTGTCACATCCCAAGGGGCAGGGTTGTGTTCATACAAGTATTCCCATACTTGCTCTGTTGACCAATCCGAAATCGGCGACATAACTAGGGCATTTGGAATTTCATGATGCGGATTTAATCCTGAACTACTGTAATCGCGGCTTTTCATTTGCCGCGAACGGTTGCTGCTCTCTGCAATCCGCGTCCCTAGCAACAAGACAACACTGCCATGAGCTGCCGCAATTTTTTCAATAACGTTTCTGATTGGCTTGATTTTTAGCTTGCTCGTACACCAGCGAAACCAACGATTTGGTGGTGGATACCCCTTGCCAATAATATTGCACCAGAAACTGCTTTCAATATCAGGTTGTACCAGATGGACAGATATGTCGAGATGAGAACCTTCCGCGTGTCGCCTGATTTGATCCAAGTTATTGTTAACATAATCAACAACAATCGGAGTTTCTACCATCGTGTCCGAAGCAATCACATGGACAGGTTTCAGCTTGTCAGCAGGTAGCGCCAGCAACATTTCATAGACCAGTTGAAGAACCAAGGTTGAATCTTTGCCTCCAGAATAGGCCACAACCCACGGGCGTTGATCAGCCATATAACTACGCAAAAGCTGGGTGCGTGTGTTTTCCAATGTGGCATCAGTGCTGTCTTTTAGTTGAGAAATCACGCTCATGTCTTTCAGCTCATCCAGTGTAGATAATTATCGAGTATACAACGCAAATGTGTCTGGGGCTTTTGTAACTGATCAGTTTCATGGTCGATTTCCATAATACTGCTACCACACCGTTTCGGCAAAATACCGGAACGGGTTGGTTACACGAATACCATCCTTGTCATACGGCTTGTCCAGCGTGGCAACAATTTGTGTCGCCCGTTTGGGCTTGAGGCGTTCGGTAAAATAGCGCAGCGAAGATGAAATGCCATCATCGCTGTATTTCACCTCAATCAATTCTTCCAGCACGCCATCTTTCAAAATGGCGAAATCCACTTCTCGCCCTTCTTTGTCCCTGATGTAGCGTAACTCACAGTGGTAGCCTTCGTAGTCTTCCAGATAGTGCAGGCGCTTGAGCAGGGTCGTCGCAATCAGGTTTTCAAAGCGAGCACCCTGTTCTTCCGTCACATCAGCATTGTCAAAAAAATAGACTTTGGGGGGCTTTAGAATAGCGCGGGCAATCGCCGTCGTGTAAGGCTTGACCCGAAACAATATATACATGCGTTCCAGCGATTCCAGCCAGGATTGGGCAGTTTGTGGCGCAACCTGAATGTCTTGTGCCAGATTAGAGATCACCACCATACCACCGACCCGACTACGCAATAAGTCCAGCAACAAGCGCAACACCTGAATATTGCGAATGCTTTCCAGATCACGGATGTCTTCTTGCAGCACCTTATCGAAACGCTCCTTGCGCCAGCGCCGACTTTCACGCAAATCGTTGGCGAGGAAAGGCTCAGGAAAACCGCCTAATGTCATCAGACGTTGAAATGCATCTTCTGGCGTAATGCCAGCGGGAATTTCATCCAGCGTAAAAGGGTGTAAACGCCAGTAATGGTAGCGCCCCAACAATGAGTCGCCCCCTTGCCGATAAACATCCAGACGTGCTGAGCCTGTGACCAAAATCTGGTGCTGTTCGCCAGCAACGTCATACAGACCTTTCACCCAGCTTTTCCAACGCGGGTATTTGTGCAACTCATCAAAAATCAGCAGCTTGTCATCACTGCTCCATTTCTTTTGCAGAATGGCTTGGCGGTCATCATCGTAATCCCAGTTGAAATAACGGCCTTGACCACTTTGAGCCAACAAATACCGGGCGAGGGTGGTTTTACCGACCTGCCGGGGGCCACCGATGAAGACCATCTTCTTTTGCAGGTCGTCTTGTATGGGTATAGTCAGGTATCGCATGTGACTATATTAGAGTTCATTATAAAATAGTCAAGTCCATTTTCAAGTAGACTCTAAAATAGTCAACAATGCGGGATTACCGTCCGCGCTTCCGCTCGAACTGCGAATGTGCTGATACGTCGATCACTTTTTTATCTTGGACACAAAAAAGCCCCGGAACCTATACAGGCCGGGGCTTTTTAGACTAATATCAGTTGAAGTTAGATTTTAATGAAGTTAGATTTTAAGATGGTGCCGACGGCGAGACTCGAACTCGCACAGCCTAGGGCCACTACCCCCTCAAGATAGCGTGTCTACCAATTCCACCACGTCGGCGCTCTGATTTGAAACTAAAACCTGTTACTCTTTCTTCGGCTCAACCGCTGCAGCCGGTGCTGCAGGTACTTCAGCCGCTGGTGCTTGGGTCGCTGCTGCGGGTGCAGTTTCCTGCCCAGGAACAGCTGGAACAGCCGGAACATCACTGGCCGGTGCGGCTTTAACCGCAGGCACATCGGACGCCGGAGCAGCCGGTGCTCCCACCTGTACCTGATCCATGACGCTGGTGGGTGCTGTCACCGTCTGGTTAGAAACCAGCCAAGCCAAGCCGATTGAATTCAGGAAAAAGATCGTTGCCAGTATGCCGGTCGTGCGGCTCAGGAAGTTACCGGATCCACGCGAACCAAATACGGTGCCTGAAGCACCACTACCAAACGCAGCACCTGCATCCGCACCTTTGCCCTGTTGCATCAGAATCAACACAATCATGGCAGCAGCAACAATAATCTGAATAATTAATAATATATTATAAAACATGTTTAACTTCTAAATAAGCTTTTAGTGCTGACGGTTGTTCCCAGCCTGACAAATAGCGAGAAACTCCTGCGCATCCAACGACGCACCACCAATCAGGCCACCATCAATATCAGCCATTGCGAACAATTCAGCAGCGTTGGCCCCTTTCACGCTACCACCATAAAGTATCTGTACTTTCTCTGCGACACCAGCATCCAGTGCCCGCAGCTTGCTACGAATAAACGCATGCACATCCTGCGCCTGCTGAGGGGATGCCGTTTTACCGGTACCAATCGCCCAAACAGGTTCATAAGCAATCACCGCATCATTCAGTGCAGCCACGCCTTCCCGCTCAATCACTGCATCCAGCTGGCGGGCGACTACCGCTTCGGTAATGCCCTGCTCACGTTCTACCAGCGACTCGCCAACACACAACACCGGGATCAAACCCTGCTTGCGGGCTGCGGCAAATTTACGGGCAGTCTCTTCGTCCTGCTCACCGTACAAAGCACGCCGTTCAGAATGCCCGACCAACACGTACTGGCAAGCAAACTCCTGCAACATGGCAGCAGACACCTCACCAGTATAAGCACCGGCAGCGTGCTCGCTCACATCCTGAGCACCCAGTGCAATCTGCTGGCCAGCCAGCAAATCACCCACTAGCGGGAGATAAACATACGGCGGACATACCGCAATCGAAACATGATTAAGGCTACTTGCGCCGGCAGTCAAACCCTTGATCAGGGCTTTTATACTGGCTTTGGAGCCATTTAACTTCCAGTTACCCGCAACTAACGCGCGTCTCATATTCCGACCTCTTCTCTAGGCAAGGGCGAAAGATTACCGATAGTCTGCTGAGAAATCAATTCTTTTTACCACAATCAGCCGCATCACCTTCATCAGGCAACAAATCACTCAAAACAGCCACCCCCTGACGCCCTTAACTAAAGGGAATCAGGGAGTTTTTTCAGCATTACTTGGGCAATTTACCCTGTACGCCTTTTACATAAAAATCCATCTTCGACATGGCTTCATCCGTCATGTCCGTACCGGCGGCGACTACTTCCTTGCCATCCTGATCCAGTACTGGCCCTGCAAATGGGTGCAGACTACCTGCCGCAATTGCTGTCTTCGCCTCTTCCACTTTGGCGACTACGTCCGCCGGAACGGCTTCATTCATCGGTGCCAGATCAATCATGCCGTCCTTGATGCCACCCCAGACCGAAGTCGGCTTCCAGTTACCATCCAGCACTGCCTGCACCTGTTTGATGTAATAATCTTCCCAATGGTGCGTGACTGCTGTCAGGTGAGCTTTCGGGCCATATTTAGCCATGTCGGAATGGTAAGCAATCGCATACTTGCCCTTTTCTTCGGCAGCCACCACCACCGCCGTCGAATCGGTGTGATGTGTAATGACATCCGCACCCTGGTCAATCAGTGCATCCGCCGCTTCCCGTTCGCGACCTGGGTCAAACCAGGAATTCACCCAGACCACTTTCACCTCAATATCCGGGTTCACGGTTTGCGCACCACGGGTATAGGCATTAATGCCTTGCACCACTTCTGGAATCGGGAACGCAGCGACATAACCCAACACATTGGATTTGCTCATGGAACCTGCAACAATCCCGGCCAGATAACGGCCTTCATAAAAACGGGCATTGTAGTTGCCGAGGTTATCCGCCGTCTTGTAACCGGTCGCATGGTCGAAGGCCGTATCCGGGAATGCTTTCGCGACTTTCAGCATCGGATTCATGAAACCGAACGAAGTGCCAAAAATCAGCTGGTTACCACTGGCGGCCAGCTCGCGGGTCACCCGCTCGGCTTCTGCACCTTCGGGCACGCTGTCGATGTATTTGACTTCAATCTTGTCGCCAAATTTCTCTTCAAGCGCCTTGCGCCCCAGATCATGCTGATAAGTCCAGCCAGCATCCCCAATCGGGCTGACATAAATGAAACCGACTTTTAACGGATCAGCCGCGCCTGCGGTTGCCGCTGCCACTAGCGAACCGGCTAATAACACACTGCTGGCGATGGCTTTTAGCCGCCCTTTCAAGCTTTGATGTTGCATAATCGACACTCTCCTGTCTGGTTTTTAATGAAGTTCGTTGTGATAGGCTTGCCCCAATGAGGCCGGAGCATTCAAACGGATTGTACTGGCATCACGCGAAATAATCACCAGCACGACAATAGTCGCCAGATACGGCAACATGGATAAAAATTGAGAAGGAATTTCCACGCCCGTACCCTGTACATGAAATTGGGCGATGGTCACGCCACCGAATAATAAAGCACCGATCAAAATCCGCCCCGGTCGCCAGGTCGCAAACACCACCAGCGCCAGCGCGATCCAGCCCCGCCCGGCAGTCATGCCTTCTGCCCAGAGTGGTGTATAAACAATCGACAGGTACGCGCCCCCCAAACCGGCCATCGCACCGCCAAACAGCACCGCCAGATAACGGATCTTGATCACCGGATAACCGAGTGCATGCGCGGAAGACGGTGACTCTCCCACCGCCCGCAACACGAGTCCCGCCCGGCTACGGTACAAAAACCAGGAGACACCGATAAACGCCGCGAATGCGGTATAGGCCAAGGGGTCATACGAAAACAATAACTGACCCACCACCGGCAACTCGCTCAAACCCGGAATCGACAGCGACTTGATACCACTCAAAGCCACACTGCTGTAATCCAGCCCCATAAACGCGCTTAAACCCACGCCAAAAATAGTCAGCGCCAGCCCGGTCGCGACCTGATTCGCCAACAGGCTCAGGGTAATAAAGCCAAAAATCAAAGCCAGCAACGCACCCGCCACGGCACCCGCCAAGGTCGCCAGCCACAACTGGCCGGTTTCGGCGGCGACAATAAACGCACTGATCGCGCCCACAATCATCATGCCTTCCACCCCCAGATTGAGCACGCCGGACTTTTCCACTACCAGCTCACCAAGTGCCGCAAAAATCAGCGGGATACTCGCCGCCACCGTCGCGACCAGAATCAATAGAATCGTATCCATATTCATAGTTTTGCCCCTACCGACTGCCAGCGGAGACGGAAGTTAATCAACACGTCGGTTGCCAGCAGGAAAAACAGCAGCATCCCCTGAAACACGCCACTAACCGCTGCCGGTAAGGACAGGTGCATTTGTGCCGACTCACCGCCAAGGTACAAAAGCGCCATCAACAAACTCGCCAGCAAAATTCCAACTGGGTGCAAGCGCCCCACAAACGCAACAATAATCGCCGAGAACCCATAGCCAGGGGAGATGGGCACCAATAGTTGCCCAATCGGCCCCGCCACTTCACTGGTGCCTGCCAGACCCGCCGCTGCACCACCGGCGAGCAGCCCGATCCAGATCATGCGCTGTTCACTAAAACCGGCATAACCCGCCGCTTTCGGTGCCAAACCCGCCACCCGCAGCTGGAACGCCACCATGCTCCAGCGGAAAAACACCAGCGCCAGCAGCAAAGCCAAACCGGTCAGCAAGACCCCGGCATGGGTGCGCGTCCCCGCGATCAGGGTCGGTAGCAGGGCACTGTCTTCAAACAGGCGGGACTGCGGAAAACCATAGCCGTCGGGGTCACGCCACGGGCCATGAATCAGCCAGCTCAGTAACAAGGTCGCCACATACACCAGCATCAGGCTGACCAGAATCTCGTTGGTATTAAAGCGGGTGCGCAACAAAGCCGGAATACTCGCCCAAGCCATCCCGCCCAGCGCCCCAGCCACAAACATCAACGGCAAGACGAACACGCTGTCACTGTCGTGCAATAACAGTGCCACACCACCCGCTGCCGCCGCTCCCATAGTCAGCTGCCCTTCTGCACCGATATTCCAGACATTGGCACGAAACCCGACTGATAAACCCAGCGCGATCAAAGCCAGCGGTGAAGCTTTGATCAGCAGCTCACCCAGCCCGTACCCATCGTTAATGGGCTCGATGAAAAATGCATGGAAAGCCTTGACCGGGTTTTGCCCCAGAAAAGTAAAAATAATCATCCCGCACACCAGCATCAGGCCAATCGCCAACAGTGGCGAGAGATAAACCATGCTTTTCGCCGGTTGCGGGCGGGGTTCCAGACGCAGCCTCATGAGTGACGCTCCTCGGTGGATGCCGCACCCACCGTTGCTGCTGACGCGACCGGCACCATCCCGCCCATCAACACACCTATCTCTTCAATGTTTGTTTCCGCCACCGGTTTGGCCGTCGAAAGTTTGCCACCGGCAATCACCGCAATACGATCACAAATTTCAAACAATTCATCCAGCTCCTCAGAGATCACCAGTACCGCAACATCATCCTTGCGCAGGTCGAGCAGAGTCTGGCGAATAAAGGCCGCCGCCCCCACATCCACCCCCCAGGTTGGTTGGGCAACAATCAGCACTTCCGGTCTGAGCATCAGTTCGCGCCCGACAATATACTTTTGCACATTCCCCCCCGACAGGCTTTTTGCTTCTGCCTCCGGCCCGCTGCATTTGACATTAAAGCGTTCAATGCAGGCACGGGAAAAGGCGTGCACCTTGCGATAACTGATCAAGCCGCGTGTACTCAAACCCGTATCATACCCGGTCAGCAAGGCATTCATCGCCAGCGACATTTCCGGCACCGCCCCACGCCCGAGGCGCTCTTCCGGGATAAACCGCAAGCCCAACTTGCGCCGCCTGGCAGCATCCAGTCGCCCGGCGGGCTGGCCATTGATCAAAACATCATCGGCGATTAACGAAGGTTTTTCACCACTCAGCGCGTATAACAATTCCTGCTGACCATTACCCGACACGCCCGCAATCCCGACAATCTCACCCGCTTTCACCGCCAGATTAATCGCCGTCAAAGTCGTACCGAACGGGTCATCCGTGCTGCGCGACAAACCCGCCACCCGCAAACGTTCGACACCGTCCGGGCGGGCAGCGCTATGCTGGCAGGCGGGCAGCTCCTTGCCGATCATCAGTTCCGCCAGACTTTTGGCCGTTTCCTGCCGGGGGTCAGCGGTGCCCGTTACTTTGCCGCCGCGCAATACCGTCGCGGTGTGGCATAGTTCGCGGATTTCATCCAGCTTGTGGCTGATATAAAGAATGCTGCAGCCCTCACTGGCCAGACGGCGCAGGGTGGCAAACAGTTTACGCACCGCTTGCGGCGTGAGTACCGAAGTCGGTTCATCCATGATCAGCAGTTTCGGTTCCTGCAACAGACAGCGCACGATTTCCACGCGCTGACGTTCACCGACTGACAGTAAATGCACCAGCCGGTTCGGCTCCAGGGGTAAACCATAGCGTTCTGAGACTTCACTGATCCGGGCGGACAGCTTGGCCATGTCCTGCTTGCCATCCAGCGCCAGCGAAATATTCTGCGCTACGGTCAAGGTATCAAACAGGGAAAAGTGCTGAAAAACCATCCCAATGCCCAAGGCACGCGCCTGCGCCGGGCTTTGTACCTGCAAACGCTCACCGTTCCAGTAGATCGTGCCTTCATCGGGGCGAATCACGCCATACACCGCTTTCATCAAGGTGCTCTTACCCGCCCCGTTTTCACCTAGCAGTGCATGAATCTCACCGGGCATCACCTTAAGATTGACATCTTTGTTAGCCACTACCGACGGGTAAAACTTGCTAATGCCACGCAGCTCCAGACGCGGGTGTGGCGGGGAATGATCAGAATGGCCGGGGGGATCGATACTCATTGTTCAGGCTCCGGGAGTAATATAG
The DNA here is from genome assembly GCA_964293125.1 of uncultured Thiothrix sp. Classification (GTDB taxonomy): domain Bacteria; phylum Pseudomonadota; class Gammaproteobacteria; order Thiotrichales; family Thiotrichaceae; genus Thiolinea. The sequence goes on from CAXYXY010000022.1 coordinate 72,616, forward strand.
CGTGCAGCAACACATGATATACTATTGGCCTCTTGCTGCTGCATAAATTGTTACCCGCAACTCCATATCCGCAATCATTTCAATCAGCGGCCTTTTCCCGGATAACTTCTCACTTTCCGCCAGTATGACATCCACACCCGAACCACGCCGATCCATCAGGTATTCACGCCCCAAACCGCTATCACGCACCGGGTAGTAACGGGCAAACAGGCTGGAAAGTACATCATTGCGCGGCAAAGACATGGACTGCATCGCTTCCACGGTCATGGAGTTAGGCAAGGCGCCCGGTGAATACAGTTCCAGCCGGTCGGCGAACAGGTGCAAACGAATGCGCCCACCCCAAATCGAGTAATCGCGGTGAACCACGGCATTCACCAACGCCTCAAACACGGCCCGCAGGCTATATTGCGGGTAATCAACCCGCCCGAATGCTTTACGCGCAGGCACCTTCATATGCAGGTGTACAAAATCGAATGCATCCCAGAGTTGCCGATCCAGTGGCCCATCAAAATCCTTGGCATCCAGTTGTTCATTCGGGTCATTGTTGACACCGCTATACGCTACGGCCTGAATGTAGGCCGAGGGCAACCAGCGCACCGGCTTTTCGGTACACAACAACGTAAGCGTTCACGCCTTCTACTAGGCTTCCCAGCGATCTTGTAGTAAATTAT
>CAXYXY010000023.1:0-70852 GCA_964293125.1 uncultured Thiothrix sp.
TACTTTTACAAGTACATGATTATACAGTTAGTTTGGGTTCAGCGGGAATTGCTGAATCAGGCGAAGTCTACGATTCTAGATATTGCCTTTCGTTGTGGTTTTAAATCAAAATCGAGCTTTAATAGTTTATTTAAACAATACTGTGACGTGACGCCTTCGCAGTATCGTAAAAAGGTCAGACAAGGTTAAAGGCATCTCCACAAGTCTAGCCGACCCAGTCACGCAAGAAAGGCGAGAAAGCGCGGGCGGTTTGTCAGAAAATTAATCCGCCCGACGGAGAGAAACCGCTGATTTGGCGATTACTCACTAACCGTTCGGTTGAGTCAGCCGAGGAAGCCATTGAGTGGCTGGACGGGTACTCTGGCGAGTGATGTACCTGATGCGTCTCGGACGACAATGCCCTGAGCTATCCTCGGCACTCGTTTTTGACACACTGGAGTGGAAAGCGGCCTATGGACTAAACCATTTACCGCTGCCAGACACCGCACGCCACCGCCATTGAATGAAGTGATTCGCCTGATCGCCAGGCTGAGCGGGTTTCTGGCCAGAAAACCTGATGGTGAACCGGGAGCCAAAAGTATCTGGAAAGGCTTGCGGCGTCTGCAAGACTGCCTCTACGGGGTGCAGCTTTCGGAGCGGCTCAAGGGGCTGCGCTGACTTGTACAAGAAGATGGGCTTACTCCGTTTGGCAGGCAAAGATGAGTAATCAGTTGATTAGGTCAATAATAGAAAGAACCTTAGCCAAGAATAAATAGAATGTTTGGACGAACCCGTTTGAGCCGACTTGCTACTGACGGTAATAACCTGATTATGCTGGGTTTTGCCTTGAGCGCCTCGGTTGTTTTTGTTATCAAGTGGCTGGCATCACTGGCTTTTATACTGTTTGTGGCTCCTGTTATGGCTATCGCTTTGCTGGTATTGATTACCAACATCCTGAAAGCAAAAAACATGCTGCGCCTTCCTTGGTCTTTATTGGTATGGGCCTTGTTATTCAAGAGCATGACCTGGGTTTTATTGGCAATAAACTGGCCTTCGATGGCCAGCGAGGAAGCCTGGTGGCCGTTCACCGGTAATGGTTACTACCTGTTCGAAGCGATAGGCACCTGTCTGATCCTGGTGTTTTCTTACCTGACAACCATCAGTGAAGAAAAGCGCCTGTTCAGCAACGGGCTGATTGCGGATTGCACGCTGCTGTTTGTCGCCTGTTTTATTGCAGCAGCTATCATCTACAGTGATACGATACTGGATTATGTCTCCAGCTTAAGCTGGGAGAACGCCGCAGTGCGTCTGCAGATCCTGCCCGGTTTTTATTACGTATTTGTGGTGATTAGTATTGTTGTCATTCTTAATTTTCAATTAAAAATACAGCTGTTGCATTTGCTGAACATGATTCCGTTTGCAATTCATCTGGGGTTTGAGGCCTATTTCAATTATTATACACTGGAAAATAGCCTGTCATTGCAGGATCAGCTGTATTATGCACAGTGGTCGGCGACTTTTTATGTGATAGCCGGTATCTTTTTAATCGTGCATGTTCTGGCTTTGAGTGACAGTTCTTCTGAACAGGTAAAAAATGTCTGTCCCTTTCGCTTGTCACCCTTGGTGTGGGTTGCCAGTGGTGCGGTGTTACTGGTGACGCCATTGGCCTTGTGGGTGCGTCCTTACTTTAATCCGTTGCCCTTGCCTGAAGATTTTGAATACGTTCTGGCGGGCATTGCGGGTGTGGCCGTTTTTACCCGGTTTGCCATTATGGTGTCTTACGCCCGCGAACAGCAAACCTTGCTGGAGGCTGAGATAACCATTGATGACCTCACAGCTATCCTCAACCGGCGTGGGTTTATCCAGGCGCTGGATTTGTATGACTACCGGCGCTCATCGCAAGGTAACGAATTGTTCTGCCTGCTGGATGTCGATACCTTCAAGTTTATCAACGATACCTATGGGCATCATGTTGGCGATGATGTGCTCTGCTATATTGCGCGCCGCATTGGGATGTATGAAGGCGTCAAATTGGCCGGGCGTCTGGGTGGGGATGAGTTTATCCTGATTCTGGCATTCACGGGTTCACCTAGCCTGGCTTTGAAGAAATTCCACCACTACCTGTCCAGCTGGCAGATCTTTGGTGAGCATCGCATTTTTGTCAGTGTCAGCGTGGGGGGAACCTTTTTGACGGAGGATGTGCCCTTTTCAATGCTTTACACCTCTGCAGACCATGCTTTGTACCAGGCAAAAAGCAATTACAGCGGGGAATCGCTCGCGAACGCCGGTATTTATTCGGAGGCGGTCAATACCAAAAGCATGTTGCTATTGATTCAGCAAGCCCTTGATCAGCGTGAACTATTGATTAATTATCAGCCAATTTATGATTTAAAAACCAACTGTCTGGTCGGAGTAGAAGCATTAATGCGCCTGTGTGACGCGCAAGGCACGGTTTATTTACCCAGTCAGTTTATAGAGATGGCGAAGCAGCATAACAAGTTGTTTCCATTAACCCAGTTGTTGTTGAAGGAGCTGGTGGTGGTCTGCCAACAGCTACCTACTTTGCGCGTTGCGATTAATCTCCCGCCTTTATTTTTTGAGCAGGCGACCTATCGGCAACAGCTGGTGGCCGCCATTGAAGCCTTGCAATTACCCAAAGAACGGCTGTTGCTGGAAATCACGGAGGAGCCCAATTCTGATATTCAGAAACTGGCAGAAGGCGTGCAGGAGTTGCAGCAACAAGGCTATTCTTTCGCATTGGACGATTTTGGAACCGGTAGCTCATCCCTGTCGCGTCTGGCCTCCATTGCTGTTGATGTCGTGAAAATTGATATTTTACTGTTGCGGGCAGCGGAGCGTGGACGTGCAGCCTTGATCGAAAGTGCGACCAGCTTGGCGCATCGCCTGAATGCAACGGTGGTGATCGAAGGCATCGAGACGCTGGGGCAATTGGAAATTGCCCGCAATATCAATGCGGATATGGGGCAGGGCTTTCATTTAAGCAGGCCTCTGCTGCTCAATGATTTGTTGCGCCTGCCGCAAACGGGGCTATCGTTTCCGCTTTCCAGCCAAGCACCTGCCTTTCCGGCATGATACGGGATTAATCGGCTTTCTCGATGCGTAAAATGATCCCGTCGATGGCGGTGACACGCACTCGCGTTCCGGCGGGCAGATCAGTCGCAGCACTCACCCGCCAGTCGGTGCCATCATTGCGAAGGGTGCCACGGCCATTGACAATGGCCTCAGTCAGCAGGTATTCCTTGCCAACATGATTTTGCAGACGGTTATTCAGGCTGGGGTTGTCAGAGGGGGTTGATTCCTCCCGAAAAAAACCGGAACGCCGCCAGGCCAGTACGCTGATGCCCGACACCAGTGAAAAAATCAGGATTTGCCAGCCCAGCGTCATGCCAGGATCCAGCCATAACAGGATGCCGGTGACAATGGCACCAAACCCGAACCACATGACAATCGCACCGGGGGCAAAGACCTCCAGCGCGAGGAAGGCCACGCCCAGTATCAGCCAGTACCAAAATTCAATGTCTTGCTCAATCATCGGTTCATTCTCAAGTTAACAAGGGTTTTGACCCAGCTCCACTCAGCTTTTCTTCAGGTCTTTCCACAGCTCGCTGATACCGCCAATCGATCCCATGATGCTGGTGGTGTCGAGTGGCATGAAAATGGTTTTCTGCTGGCTGGAATCAGCAAATTTACCCAGTGTTTCCACGTATTTTTGTGCGACAAAATAATTGAGTGCCTGCACATCGCCCGTCGATATGGCTTCAGAGACCATGCGGGTCGATTTGGCTTCGGCCAGTGCTTCCCGTTCACGCGCTTCGGCACGCAGGAAAGCGGCAGTTTTGGCACCTTCAGCCTCCAGAATCTGGGCTTCTTTCAGGCCTTGTGCTTCGGTAATTTGCGCCCGTTTTTTCCGCTCAGCCGTCATTTGCAGATTCATCGCCAGCACCAGCTCGGCAGGTGGCTCAATGTCCTTGATCTCAACCCGCAACACCTTTACCCCCCAGGCATTGGTCGCTTCATCGACAATACCCAAAATGCGCGTACCGATTTCATCGCGTTTACTCAGCAGGTGATCCAGCTCCATCGAACCACACACCGAGCGCAAATTGGTCATGGTCAGGTTAAGAATCGCGTTCTCCAGGCCACTGACCTCATACGAAGCTTTGGCCGGGTCGAAGACCTGATAAAACACCACACCATCAATATTGACGTTGGCGTTATCGGCGGTAATCACCTGTTGGGGCAGAATGTCGAGCACCTGTTCCATCATGTTGATCTTGCGGCCAATACGGTAAATGACCGGTATAATCAGCCCGAGTCCTGGCTGCAGGGTGCGCACATAGCGCCCGAAACGTTCAATGGTATAGGCATAACCTTGCGGTACCATTTTGACGCCCATAAAGACCAGCACGCCGATGAATACCAGAATAGCCACTGCAAATTGTGCAAACATGATCAACTCCTTATAGGTGATTTTTATTGTGTAGGCTTTAGCTTAGTTTAGCCGGATTTGTTCCGGCCTGCGCAGGTTTTGCAGTGGGTAAGCTTACGATACAAAAATCAGGCTGATTTCTACTACACCCCGTTTCTTCGGCAGGGTGGAGAAAAATTTGCGCTGTTGCCACCGAATACGAGCTTGGCTGATCAAGTTGCGTTTATACGTTAATCACGTATAGTTCGGGATCAAGCCTATCTGTCAGATGATGAGAAGGGACAACTCAAAACATTTATGGAAATCGGGCGTAATGAGCATAAACAGCATGGTGTCCCCCCTTATTGTCACCCATAACAAGATGCGTACCCTCCGTCAGAAACTCGCCGACACGCACGGCGCTGACCGTTTTCGCCTGCACCGTGAGCTGCAACAACTGGAGCGCAAGCCGGATAATGAGCGGCTGGCGCGTTGGCTGGAGAAAGTTGAAAAGTCTGCGCAGCGCCGCGCCTTGCGCGTCCAGAATACACCCAAACCGGACTACCCGGATGATTTGCCGGTCGCGCAACGGCGCGATGAGATCATCAAGGCGATTCAGGATCATCAGGTCATTATTATCTGCGGTGAAACCGGGTCGGGGAAAACCACCCAACTGCCCAAAATGTGTCTGGATGCCGGGCGTGGGGTGGATGGTTATATCGGCCATACCCAGCCGCGCCGGATTGCAGCACGGAGCGTGGCCGCACGTATCGCCGAGGAAATGCACAGTCCACTCGGCCAGCAGGTGGGCTATAAAGTCCGTTTCACCGATAAAACGCATAAAGACAGTTATATCAAGTTGATGACGGACGGTATTCTGCTGGCAGAAATCCAGCAAGACCGTTTTCTGAATGACTATGACACCCTGATTATTGACGAGGCGCATGAGCGCAGTCTCAACATCGACTTTTTGCTCGGCTATCTGAAATGGCTGTTGCCGCGTCGGCCTGATCTGAAGATCATTATCACCTCGGCAACGATTGACCCGGAGCGCTTTTCAGAACATTTCAACCATGCGCCCATTTTGCAGGTATCCGGGCGGACGTATCCGGTGGACATCCGTTATCGCCCGCTGGTAGACGTGGAGGGCGAGGATGAACGCGACCCAACCGAAGCGATTCTGGAGGCGGTCGATGAGCTGAGTCGGGCGGGTTCCGGGGATATTCTGGTCTTTCTGCCCGGTGAGCGTGAAATCCGCGAGACCGCGGAAGCCTTGCGCAAGCATCACCCGCCTGCGACCGAAATCCTGCCGCTGTATGCCCGGCTGTCGGCAGAAGAGCAGCATCGGGTGTTTGAAGCGCACGGGCGGCGGCGGGTGGTGTTGGCGACTAACGTGGCTGAAACTTCCCTCACGGTGCCCGGCATTAAATACGTGGTGGATGGTGGGCAGGCACGCATTTCACGCTATTCCTGGCGGGGCGGTGTGCAGCGTTTGCCGATTGAAAAAGTGTCACAGGCCTCCGCCAACCAGCGTTCCGGGCGTTGTGGGCGGGTGTCTGCGGGTATCGCGATTCGTTTGTACAGTGAGGAAGATTATAACAGTCGCCCGGTCTTTACCGAGCCGGAAATCCTGCGCACCAATCTGGCCTCGGTCATTTTGCAGATGGAAAGCATGCGCCTTGGTGATATTGAGAAATTTCCGTTTGTGGAAGCGCCGGATGTGCGCCTGATCCGGGATGGCTACAAATTACTGTTTGAAGTGGGCGCGGTGGATGCCGATTACCAACTGACGGCGAATGGACGCACACTGGCCAAATTGCCGGTTGACCCGCGCCTGGGCAAAATGCTACTGACGGCAGAAAAAGAGGGGGCGCTCAAGGAAGTATTGGTGATTGCGGCGGCCTTGGCTTTACAAGACCCGCGTGAACGCCCGATGGACAAGCAACAGGCGGCTGATGAAAAACATGCGCGTTTTAAGGCCGAAGACTCTGATTTTCTCGGTTTGCTCAAGCTTTGGGAATACTTTCATCAGCAACGTAAAGCACTCTCGAAGTCGCAGTTTCGGAAAGCCTGTAAAAAAGAATTTTTGTCCTGGGTGCGCCTGCAGGAGTGGCATGAGATTCATCACCAAATCCGCTCCACCCTGTTGGAAAGTGGCCTGAAAGAAAACGAACGCGAGGCCGAGTACAGCGGGATTCATCGCAGCCTGTTGTCCGGTCTGCTCGGTAATATCGGCCTCAAAGATGAAGACCGTGAGTATCAGGGCGCGAACGGGCGCAAGTTCCTGATTTTCCCCGGCTCCAATTTGCGCAAGAAATCGCCACAATGGCTGATGGCTGCCGAACTGGTGGAAACCTCCAAACTGTATGCGCGTACCGTGGCGAAAATCCAGCCGGAATGGATCGAGGAATTCGGTGCGCACCTGATCAAGAGCCATTACACCGAGCCGCATTGGGAGCAGAAACCGGCTAACGTCGCCGCCTTCGAGCGGACTTCCTTGTATGGCATCACCATCACGCCCAAGCGCAAGGTGAGCTATGGCAAGATTGACCCGGCCACCTCGCGTGAGATTTTTATTCGCCATGCGCTGGTCTATGGCGAGTACCAAACCTCCGCCGCTTTTTTTCAGCACAATCTTGAGCTGATTGCGGAGATCGAGACCTTGGAGGCCAAGGGGCGGCGGCGCGATATTCTGGCCGATGAGGTGTTGCTGTTTGATTTTTTCAAACCGCTGATCCCGGAACAGGTGTTTAACGGCCATTCGTTTGAGCGCTGGCGGAAAAAGGTCGAAGCCAAGCAGCCGCGCCTGCTGTTCTTGACCAAAGACTACCTGATGCAGCGTGATGCCGGGCATGAGAAAAGTGGGCAGTTTCCGGACAGCATGGCGGTGCAAGGCATGATCCTGCCCTTGAGCTATCACTTTGAGCCGAATGCCGAGGACGATGGCGTGACTGTGCGGGTGCCGTTGCTGGCGCTGAACCAGCTCTCGCCGATCCGGTTTGAATATCTGGTGCCGGGCATGCTCGAAGAGAAAGTCACGGCGATGATTCGCGCCCTGCCGAAGCCGATTCGCAAGCAGTTTGTGCCTGCACCCGATTATGCGCGCGCTTGTCTGGAGGTGCTGCAGCCGAGTGAACAAATGTCCTTGCAGGATGCGCTGGGCAAGCAGTTGCTACGCATGAGCGGTACGCGGGTTGAGGCGGATGTGTGGGCGCAGATTGTTTTGCCGGAACACCTGCAGATGCGCTTTGAAGTCGTGGATGATGCTGGCATCGTGGTTAAAGCCGGGCGTGACTTGCAGGCCTTGCGCGGTAAGGTGAGTGAACAGGCCAGGCAAGAGTTGGTGCGCCAGCCGGTGCAGGTGATTGAGAAGCAGGGGTTGACCACTTGGGAATTCGGTGACCTGCCTGCCACGCATTGGCTGGAAATGGGCGGCATGAAGCTACATGCCTGGCCCGCTTTGGTGCAGGCTTCCGGGAATACGGTCGACATCAAACTGTTTGATAATGAAACAACCGCGCTACGCCAGCACCGTTTGGGGGTGTTGCGTTTATGCATGTTGGCGTTACCCGCCGAGGCGCGGACATTGCCCAAACAGGTCGCAGCGCTGCAGAAACTCTGTCTGCATTATGCCGCCACGGGTAAATGTGAGGAGCTAAAAGACAGCATCACCCAGTATGCGTTTCGGCAGGCATTCGCGACTTGTCTGGATACTCGCCAGCAGGACGGGTTTGAGCAGGCGTTGGCCAGCGGGCGTAAGCAACTGGTACCGGAAGTGCAGGAACTGGCGCGGCTGCTGGCTCCGTCGCTGGAGATGTACCACGATATTCGCAGGCGGCTGAAGGGTAAGGTCGTACCCACTTGGCTGGAAGCGTTGAATGATGTCAATGATCAGCTCGGGCATCTGGTCTATGTCGGTTTTCTGGGTGACATTGAGCCGGAAGAATTGCGCCACCTGCCCCGCTATCTGAAAGGCATTCAGCGCAGGCTGGAAAAACTGGCCGATGCCCCGGCTAAGGATCGGGCGTTGCGCGTACAAGTGCAGCCGTACTGGGACAAGTATAAAGCGCGGCTGGAAAAACTCGGCGACCTGCCGTTTGAGTCGGAGCAGGGCATGACGCTGCGTGCATACCGCTGGCTGGTGGAAGAGTTTCGGATTTCACTGTTTGCGCAGGAGTTGGGAACTGCACAGCCCGTGTCAGCGAAGCGCTTGGACAAGGCCTGGGCGGAGATGGGGTAGAGTGTAACTACCGATCCAAGACGGCAATCATTTATGCCGTGCCGTCGACTGGTATTCCGCACGTACTGCCTGCACGGCTTCATCGATCATCGCTTCCAGCATATCGGCGGCGATATCCTGATTCCGTTCCTTGATTACCTGCACGGTACGGTCAAGCATGCGCCAGCGTACTGCATCTTCAACAAACTTGGATAAATCACCTTTTTTCATACCCTGCGCGCCGAGAAAACCACGTAAGGACAAATCAGTTTCCGGTGAGACGGAAATTGTCCAGCGTACTGCATCAGTCATGTCATGGTCTCCTGGTTTAAAACGGCTCTCGATTTTATATCCCCCACCCGCCTCCAGCTTCTGACCTGACAGCCCTGTCGGGTATGATTCTGCTCACCGCCATACACTAGCCAGCGCCGTGGGGCAGGTTCCGCTTGCTCTGTTTCGGTGAACTTCAGCAGGTTACTGAAGAAATGACCGCTGATGGTGCTGCCTGCTTTCACCTCTATCAAGTCCAGTTGTCCGGCAGTTTCCAGCAAGACATCAATCTCCAGACCGCGTGATTCACGGTAGTGGTAGAGATAGGGAGTTTCCCCTCGGTTGGTGAATTGCTTGATGATTTCAGCCACCACCCAGCTTTCGAAAATAGCGCCACGCAGCGGGTGATGGCGCAATTCTTCGGCGCTGCGGATACCCAGCAAATGGCAGACCAAGCCGCTGTCGATGAAGTGGAGTTTGGGCGCTTTGACGACTTGCTTGCGGATGTTCCTGTGCCAAGCGGGCAGGGCATGGGTCAGCCACGAGGTTTCCAGCACAGATAACCATGAGCGGGCGGTATTGTGGGTGATCCCTACGTCATTGCCGATGCTGGAATAGTTGATTTCCTGAGCGGTGTGTCCGGCACTGCGTTTCAGAAAGGCATTAAAAGTATTGAGGTCGGTGATTTGGGTAATCTGGCGGACATCACGCTGCACGTAGGTGCTCACATAATCGGCCAGCCAGCGTTCTGCAGGAATGGCGCGGTCGTAGATGCGCGGATAATGCCCTTGCCACAAAACATCCAGCAGGGAGCGGGGTGCATTCTGGAATTGTTGCAATTCCTCCCAACTGGGCGGCAGCAGCGTGAGTAAACCACAGCGCCCGGCCAAGGACTGTGCAACCGATTGAGCCAGTTGCAGGTTTTGGGAACCCGTCAAGATGAATCGCCCCGGTTCCGGGTGACGATCCACAAAATCCTGCAGGTAGCTCAACAGGCCGGGGACGTGTTGTACTTCGTCAATGATGGCACCCTGCGCGTATTCATCCAGAAAACCACGCGGGTCTTCGCTTGCATAGCTGCGGTTGTCCAGTGGTTCCAGCGAGATATAGGCCTTTTCCGGGAAGGTTTGTTGGCTCAGCGTGGTCTTGCCGGACTGACGCGGGCCGGTAATAGCAGTCACCGGGTAGTAGCCGGACAGCTCAAGCAGAGGTTTTTGCAGGTGGCGTGTGATCGTCATTGCATGGATTGTAAATCCGATTGACAATCCATGCAATGACGATGCTATTGATCAACCTTATCAGCGCTGCTTATAGTTCCCCCAAGGTGATTTCTTCCCAAAGCTTGTCACATACAAATTTTCGACTTTTTCCCGCGCCCAGGGGGTTTTTCGCAAAAACTTGAGTGATGATTTAATCGATGGCTCGCTTTTGAAGCAATTGAGGTCAATCCTTTGCGCCAGTCCGTCCCAGTCATAAAAATCCACCAGTTTTGAGACGATTTGCTCCAGGGTCAGCCCGTGCAACGGGTTGTTGGGTTGTTCATTGCCCGTATTTTCCATGTTGTCCATGCTTAATTGATCCTTGTCAGTAATTCCCGTAAATCCTGATTCCCCAGAGCCTGCTGGGTGGCTTTCAAGCCCGATTGCCCCGTTTCCGGCAAACCGGTATAACACGCGTTGACAAAGGCCAGACACCGCGTATCCACTGCCACCACTTCCGCTTCGGTCATGCTGGCTTTGGCGCGAATCAACGCTGCAAATGCTGCGTTTATCGCTGCATCATCCGTCAAACCCGCCAGCAGCTGTTTGAATTCAATCGGTGGCATGCTGTGTTTTTCCCGAATCCAATGGGCGCTGAGCGTGGTGCGACAGAAGTAAAAGAAGCGTTTCAGTTTGATCTGCTCCGCCTGCATCGCGTCTGCCATACCTTTTGCCATTGAATAATAATGGTGATAAGCCGCAATCGCATTGAACGTTTTGCCCAACTGCGCGCGCAGCCCGCTGGCCAGCTGCGGGTGTTGCCGGTAGACCAGTGGGGAATTCAGCCATTCATGCACGATAGTATTGCCGCCGTTCGCCAGATTCATCGCTTTGCGGATGTCCCAGCCATTGATGTCGAGCAGCGGATTAATCGGTACTTCGATCACATCGCGCTCAGGCGTGAGTTGCAGGTACCAGTCTTTGGCGTGTGCGTAGATAAAACGCACATCATAATCACTGTCAGGTGACGGAAATCCCCAGGCGCGGCTGCCGCTTTCAATCACATAGAGCAGGGTGACGGCATGTTGTTGCTCGATGGCATTTAAATGATTCTGAATAGAGTTCTGAATGTCGTTTTCAATACTCATGTTCGCATACTCACTGTCTGTTCTGATAACGTTGCAAGCTGGCCTGAATCTCGGCTAATGCCTGTTCTGCAGCATTATTCTGGCTGACGACTGCACCGAGTGAGCCGAAATGCTGTTCCAGGCACTCCAGCAGCAAGCGGCGAACGGCGCGGGTATCGGCACGATCCGGCAGGGTGCTTTGCAGGTACACCCGCTCCAGATCCGCTTCCTTGTGCTTGAAATAATCATCCAGTTGCAGCAGCGACCACTCACCCCGGCGAATGGCTTTCAGTTGCTCCGCATTACGGGTCAAGTTCATATCGTGGTGGAGTAATAGCTGTTCGACTTCATCCAGCAGGCGCACCACATGATAAGCGAATTTCACATCATAGCCATGTTCATCGACCAGCGCTTTACGTTTGCCTTCGGGGTGTTTGCTGCGGATTTTATGCATCTGCCCGTAAGCATAACCTTTGAATTTTGCCCAGCAGCCTTTGTGCAAAAACATCTGGCGTTGCGCGCGTACCCGCTGGCCGATGTCAGTGCTGTGCAGGATGCAGTTTTCCGGGACATACAGGCTGTCGATGATGTTCGGATTATTCTCCAGCAACAGGCGGAAGTATTTAACGATGGAGTAAATCGAAAAGTCATAAGTGCGCCCGCGCCCACCCAGTGCGGAAGCATCCACAATATGGTGTTGCTGGAACTGCTCGAACTTGAGTTCAAAGGCATCAAAACCCGGAATCTCGCCGCGCAATTGCGGGAACATCAGTTCTTTCGGCGGGATCGCGAAGCCGTAGATATCCAGGTCAGAGCTGTCATTGCTGACGCCATAAGCGACTGACCCCATGATCACTTCATAGTGAATGCCGGTTTTGAGGAAGTCGGGGGCGCTGGGCAGTAATTGGCGGGCGCTGAGTTTTTCGAAATGGCTGGGCATGCGCTGAACCTGCTAATAATTCTGAATGACCCGGATAATGAGTCGGCCTGCCATAGTAGCAGCCTTGTACTTTTCCACCAATGAACTCCCTGTGGTCGGTAAACAATAATGGTTCGCCAGGTACTTTTTTCCGCTATATTGGCGATAATGGCATCGAGCTGATGACTTGATTAAAATAAGGCCTTGATAAGGCAGGAATGGACGCAGAATGAAAGTAACGATAGTAGGTGCGGGTAATGTCGGGGCAACGTGTGCGCGGGCACTGGCCAGTCGGGAAGCCGCGTCTGAGCTGGTGATGATCGACATCAAACAAGGTATTGCCGAGGGCAAGGCGCTAGACATGTGGCAAACCTCGCCCGTGCAGTTATACGACACTCGTATCAGCGGTTATACCGGGGATTATGAAAAAACCCGCGACTCGGAAGTGGTGGTGATCACGTCCGGGCTGCCGCGCAAGCCGGGCATGAGCCGCGATGACCTGATTGCGACCAATGCCAGTATTGTGCAGGATGTGACCCGGCAGATTATTCATTATTCACCGAATGCCAAGATTATTGTGGTTTCCAACCCGCTGGACGTGATGACGTATGCGGCTTTTCTGGCAGCCGACAAGCCGTCCAATCAGGTGTTTGGCATGGCTGGGGTGCTCGACACCGCCCGCTTCAAGTCATTCATCGCTACCGAAATGAATATCTCCCCGAAAGAAATTTCCGCCATCCTGATGGGTGGGCACGGTGACAGCATGGTGCCATTGCCCCGCTATACCACGGTCAGCGGCATTCCGCTCACGGAGCTGATGGCTGCCGACAAGATCGAGGCGATTGTGCAGCGTACCGTGCACGGTGGTGCGGAACTGGTCAACCTGATGGGTACGTCTGCCTGGTATGCACCGGGGGCAGCGGCGGCTTATATGGTCGAGACGATTTTGCGCGGCTCACGGAAAATTGTGCCGACTAGCGCCTGGTTGGAAGGGCAGTATGGTCTGAGTAATATTTATTTCGGCGTACCGGTCATTCTTGGCAAGAACGGTGTCGAGCGCGTGATTGAGCTGGATCTGAATGCGGCGGAAATGGCGCTGGTGCAGACTTCGGCAGCGGCGGTCAAGGAAACGCTCCAGGTACTGGACAGTCTGGTTTGAGTCTGGGTGTGAGTCAGGGGCTGTCACTCGCTGCCGCGAATGTTCGGGGCAGTGTGCTGATGGTGGCGGCGATGGCGGCTTTTACGGTAGAAGACGTATTTATAAAATCGGCTACCCAATTATTGCCGGTCGGGCAGGTGCTGTTCATTTTTGGCTTGGGCGGGATGCTGGCTTTTATCGCGTTGACCAAATACCACGGCGAGCGTGTCTTGCATCCTGCCATTCTGTCGCGGCCTATCCTGTTGCGGGCGGCCAGCGAAGTGCTGGGGCGCTGTTGTTATACGCTGGCAATTGCGTTGACGCCTTTATCCAGTGCATCGGCTATTTTGCAGGCGACACCGTTGGTAGTCGGTTTGGGTGCGGTCGTGTTCTTTGCTGAACAGGTCAGCTGGCGGCGCTGGCTGGCGATTGTCATCGGTTTTGGGGGTGTTTTGTTGATTCTGCGCCCCGGCCTGAGTGGGTTTGAACCGGCCTCGCTGTTTGCGGTCGCGGGTACACTGGGTTTTGCCGGGCGTGATCTGGCGACGCGGGCGGCACCGCCGGTGTTATCCAACCGGCAGTTGGGGGTCTACGGTTTTTTCGTCCTTGCCCCGACCGGGCTGGGGATGCTGCTGTACACCGGCGGGCTGGTCTGGCCAACGCCACAGCTTTGGCTGCAACTGCTAGGTGCCATCCTGTTCGGAGTGACCGCCTATTATGCCCTCACGGCGGCCATGCGCATGGGGGAAGTGTCGGTGGTGACACCGTTTCGTTATACACGGCTGGTGTTTGCCCTGATACTCGGTGTCGTTGTGTTTGGTGAACGCCCTGATCTGCTGACCTTGTTGGGCAGCGTTATCATCGTGGCCAGCGGCCTGTATACCGTGTTGCGCCAGCGCCGTTTAGCCCGGTAATCTGTTTTGCCCTATGCCACCGCGCGGGTACATGGGATGATGGTTGGCACACGCAGTGTGGGTGATTTTGGGAGGGTGGCGGTACTTAATCCGTGGGATACCTCGACGGACAAGTAATGCCACACTTTTAATCACACCCGTGATTCACTCCGGCTTTCCCAAACTGCGCTGTGCCTGGCGCTGTGTCTGGTAACGGCTAAATAATACGGAAATCACGTACACCATCCCGGCCAGCAGGATAATGGTTGGCCCGGCAGGCAAGTTGGGCGCATATGACAAAGCCAGCCCGCCGGTAGTAAACACGCTGCCCAGCACGGTGGCAATCAGCATCATGCTGCCCAAGGAATGCACATAATGTCCGGCAATCGCTGCGGGCAGCGTCAGCAGTGCGATCACCAGTATCAGCCCGACCACATGAATCAGCAGCACGACCGTTACGGCGATCAGGCACAGCAGCAGCAGGTAGAAAAAGCTGACCGGTACACCGCGCAAGCGCGCAAACTCTTCATCGAAAATGACCGCCAGAAACTGCCGGTAAAACAACGCGACCACCAGCAGGAGCAGGGCATCCAGAATGGCCATAAACCAGACATCCTGTTCGGGCACCAGCAGGATATTGCCGAATAAATAGCTGGTAAGGTTAGTGGTGTAACCGGGTGTTTGCGAGATAAACAGCAGGCCAATTGCCATGCCAATCGCCCAGATAGCGCCGATCAGCGTGTCTTCCTGCGTTTTCCAGTTGAGGCGTATCCAGCCGATCAATAGTGCCGAGGCAATCGCCGCCAGCAGGGCACCGAGGAGCGGGTCAAAACCAAAATAAGCGGCTGCCCCCATGCCCGCCAGTACCGAGTGAGCGATGCCCCCCGCGAGGAAAGTAATGCGCTTGACCACCACAAAAGTGCCAATCAGGCCGCAGCCCAGGCTCGCCAGTAAACCCGCCAGTACCGCCATTTGCAGGAATTGTTGTTCTGCCAGTGCGCTCAGAAATTCATTCATTATCATCTACTTGTATGGGCTGCTGATGTTGGTGTTCAGTGCTGGTGTGCGACCATGCGCACGTTTTCACCGTAAAGATCCTGAATGACCTGCCCGTCAATCGCATCGGTGTGGTGACACACCAGGGTACGGTTCAGGCAGGCTACCCGGTGCACATAATCGGAAATAAAGGCGACATCATGCGATACCACCAGAATGGTCATGCGTTTGTTTAATTCGCGCAGCTGGTCGAAAATGTCGCTTTCGAGGCGCATGTCGATGTTGGCGGTGGGTTCGTCCAGAATCAGGATTTGCGGTTCACTCACCAGCGCGCGCGCCAGCAAGACACGTTGCAGTTGGCCACCTGATAAAGCGCCGACCGGGCGTTGTGCGAGTGGCAGCGCTTCGACTTCTTCCAGCGCCCGATGCACGGCGGCATAGTCCGCGCGTGAATAGCGCCCAAAAATACTCCCCGCCCCCAAACGCCCGATTAACACGGCCTGTTCGACCGTGATGGGGAAATCACGCGCAAAGCCAGGATACTGTGGCACATAACCGATTTGCTTGCGCCGCTGGCTGGGTTTTTTCCCGAGTACCCGCACCGTACCGGATTGTGGTTTGAGCAGGCCGAGTATCAGCTTCATCAGGGTGCTTTTTCCGCCTGCATTCGGGCCAACAATCCCCAGAAACTCACCGGCATGTACCTGCAAATCAATCCCCTGCAACACCGGTATCATGCCATACGAAAAGCTGACGTTCTGCAGGTCAATGACAATATCAGTCACACTACCAGTCGGGCGGTGGGTATGGCCTGCATGGGTATGACCCGCAGTCTGCGTATTACTCATCCGTTACTCCAGCAATCAGGCGGGCGACTTTGTGCAGGTTGGCTGGATAATCTTCCGCCAGGGGGTCAATGGAGACCACTTTGCCATCAATGGCCTTGGCTATTTGTTCTGCCGCACGTTGGCTAAACTGAGGCTGGACAAACAGGGTTTTCACGCCATTTTGCTGTGCCTGTTCAATCAAGGCAGTCAGTGCTTTTGCGCCCGGCTCCTTGCCCTCGGCTTCAATCGGGATCTGGGTCAAGCCATACGCATCGGCCAAATAACCCCAGGCAGGGTGGAAGACCATAAAAGCCTGTGCCGAGTTTTTATCAGCGAACAGTGCGGTTAATTCGGCATCAAGTGTATCCAGTTCGGCAGCAAAGTGCGTGTAATTGGCGCTGAACAAATCGGCCTGTTCCGGGCGTAGTTG
Source organism: uncultured Thiothrix sp. (assembly GCA_964293125.1). Taxonomy (GTDB): domain Bacteria; phylum Pseudomonadota; class Gammaproteobacteria; order Thiotrichales; family Thiotrichaceae; genus Thiolinea. Next base: position 16,427 of record CAXYXY010000023.1, read on the forward strand.
GCTGAAGGCATCGCGCAGTTGTGCGGCCATGTGCTTGACCATGCGCGGGCTAGTCCAGATGTGGGCATCCAGTTCGGTGCCGTTTTTTGCATGTTCGTCCTCTGTGTGTGCATCCTCATGCCCATCGGCTTCTGCATGCTCATGCGCGGCCATTGTTTTCAGGTTCAGGCCCGTGCGGGCATCCAGCAGTGTCATCGTTTTATTCACCGCCTGAATGCGCGGTATCCAGGCGGCTTCAAACGGCATGCCGATACGAACATACAAATCGGCTTTGGACAGAGCACTGATCTGGCGTGCATTCGGTTCGTAGGTTTCGGGGCTGAAACCCGGTTGCACCATGGTTTCGACCTGCACCTGTTCTCCACCAATCTGTTGGGCGAAGTAGCGCTGTGGCAGCACACTGACAAAAACATGCAAGGGTTCGGTGGCATTAGCGCTTATTGGCAATACGGTCATGAGGCAAACCCAGGCGCACAACAGCACAAAACGCTTGCGCAGGTGATAGGGGCGGTTTGAAACTGGCATGATGTGGCTGAATCCTTGTCGGCTACGGACGGGTTTATGCAAAAAAACGCTTGATCTTATCCGAAAAGATGGGGTTTGGCTTTGATTTTTACAAGCCGTTCAAGGCGCTTTGTTATCATACCGGCATGAATCCGGATAAAACACCACCCGGCAATCGCCGTAAAATTATCCATATTGATATGGACTGTTTTTATGCCGCCATTGAAATGCGGGATAATCCGGCGCTGCGTGGCAAGCCCATCGCAGTCGGCGGTTCACCCAGTGGGCGCGGGGTGGTGGCGACCTGTTCGTATGAAGCGCGTCAGTTTGGGGTGCATTCGGCGATGCCGATGGGGGTGGCTTTGCGCAAGTGCCCTGATCTGGTGGTGATGCCGGTACGCATGGATATTTATAAAGCCGTGTCGCGTGAGATTCAGGCTATTTTTACCGAATACACCGATTTGGTGGAACCTTTGTCGCTGGATGAGGCCTTTCTTGATGTGAGTGATGCGGATCATCACCAAGGCAGTGCGACCCGGATGGCGACGGAAATCCGCCAGCGTATTCTCACTGCACATGCCCTCACGGCATCCGCCGGGGTAGCGCCTAACAAGTTTCTGGCCAAAGTGGCCAGCGACTGGCATAAGCCCAACGGCCTGTTTGTGATTCGACCGCAGGATATTGATGCTTTCATGCCTGCGCTGCCCGTGAAACGGATTCCGGGGGTCGGTAAAGTGACTGAGGCGCACATGGAGCGTCTGGGCATTCGGAATTGTGCTGATTTGCAACGGGTGTCGCTGGCCGATCTGACGCTGGAGTTTGGGCGGTTTGGGACACGTTTGTATGAGCTGGCACGCGGGATTGATACGCGCGAAGTGAGTACTTCACGGGATTACAAGTCGGTGAGTGTTGAGGATACGTTCAGCCGCGATTTACCGACACTCGCGGCTTGTCTGGCAGAGATTCCGGTGCTGTATGACTCGCTGCTGACCCGGCTGGAACGCGCCCAACAGCGCCAGCGACTCGTTCCCAAGGCACTGTTTGTCAAATTGCGCTTTCATGATTTTGTGACGACCACGGCACAGGTCACGACTTTTCGGGTCGATCCCGCCCTGTACACGGCCTTGCTGCAACAAGCGTGGGCACGGGGCGAGCGTCCGGTGCGCCTGCTCGGGATCGGTGTGCAATTGGCTGACCCGCATCAACCTGAACAATTAAATCTGGATTTAAAGTAGAGCTTAAGTCGCGTTTGTCTATACTCCAGGACGTGTTATCTACGACGGTATCGGTTTTTATGGCGGTGCGTGGTAGCTTGACTTAGGCTTTAAAGCAACAGCGATGAAGCTGGAAAGAAATAATAAAAACTGCTGAAAACTATAAACGGAGAACAGCCTTATGAACGCCACCAGTCACCAGCCCCCCGTGCTGAACCGGATGCATAACCTCAGTCACAGCCTCAGCCACAACGTCCGGACTCGTACTCGCGCCAGTCTGGATAGGCTGGCTCATGCCAATCTGCTGCGCATCACCACCCAGGAATTCTATGCCTGTGAAAGCGGTGTCCGCAAAGCGCGCGCCCTGCTCACCCAGGTTGTGGCGGAAAAAGTACGGCTGCGCAGCTATTTGGGGACGGGTTCACAAAATGCCTTATCCGATGCCCGCCAGCAATACGATGCGTTGCATGCTTACGAGCAGCGTCTGCTCAGTTACCTGAAACAGGCCGGGCTTACGTTGCCCGCTTGCCTTGCCAGCCTGAATGCGCTGAAAGCTGAACCTTATGCCGCACAGGCTGACCAGGAGTTGCGCATCAGTGCGCTGCGCACCCGTCTGCAGGCGACCGGTGCAGAACAAGGTGAGCTGGCTGCGGAGCTGATTGCTTTACTTCCGCATGACGGGCAGCCCGAAGTCCCTGAAAATACAGGCGAGAGTCCAGCCAGGGCCACCATCAACTACAAGCGTATTGTCTTGCGCTTGCGGCAGTGGATGCCGGTGCATTAACGTGTTATAGATAGACCTCATCTTAACAAAAGGAGAGAGGCTATTATGAACATGTTCAAAACCTTAACCTACGGGATGGGGCGTCACTGGCTCACGGCAGCATTGGCATTCCTGTTGCTAGCCCCTGTCAGTAGCCAGGCCGCAGATCCATTCCCCGCAGCACAAGCTTTTGCCGGTCAGAATCTGACCCTGAATGGTAAAGGTATCCGCGCCAAACTGATTTTTAATCTGTATACCGCTGGCCTGTATTTACCGGCAGCGAACAAGGATGCCAATGCGATTCTTGCCGGAAACCAGCCGATGGCCATGCGCCTGCAAATTACCTCACGCACCATTACCAGTGAGAACATGGAAGAGGCCGTGCGTGAAGGCTTCCAGAAGTCTGCCGGTGCGAATCTGGCCGCTATTCAGCCCCGCATTGAGCAACTGATCGCGGTATTCAAGGAAGAGATCAAGGATGGTGATATTTATGATTTTATCTACCGTCCGCAGAATACGATCATCGTCAAAAATGGCCGTAATGCCGCCACGATTGCGGGTGCTGACTTCAAGCAGGCTTTCTATGGCATCTGGCTGGGAGCTAATCCGGTGGATAACAAGCTGAAAGCGGCCTTGCTAGGGGGCTAATGATGGCATCCCGCAGGCTGACCCGCTCACATTCTTAAGTGTGCGCTATCTGTTGGTGATTGGGCATGGCGGGTTTGTGGATTCATGCGCAACACGGCTGATTGTGCTACTTTGCAGGTTTTCCAGAAATTTCCGTAAAAGGTAGCAGCAGGATGACAGCACGTTGTCGGGTCAAGGTCTGTGGGATTACGTCGGTGGCGGATGCGCAGCAGGTCGCTGCCGAGGGTGTTGATGCGATAGGTTTGGTGTTTTACCCCAACAGTTCGCGCTGGGTCAGTATCACGCAGGCGGCTGACATTTGCCACGCTTTACTGCCATTTGTGACGACCGTGGGCTTGTTTCTGGATGCTGATGCGGATTTTGTGCGGGAGGTTCTCACCCGTGTACCGCTGGATCGTTTGCAGTTCCATGGTGCGGAATCACCCGACTATTGTCGCCAGTTTTCACGCCCGTACCTGAAAGCAGTCGGGATGAAAGGTCTGGAAGCTCAGGGGGGCTTTGCGGCTTATGCAGCGCGTTACCCGGATGCGCAAGCCATTCTGGTGGATAGTCATGTGCCGGGGGCAGCCGGGGGCACGGGTAAAACCTTCGACTGGACAGCGGTGCCACAGGATTACCCTAAGCCTATTATTCTGGCGGGTGGTCTGCACCCTGAAAACGTGGCGGCGGCCATCCAGGCCACGCACGTTTATGCGGTCGATGTCAGCAGTGGCGTGGAGGCCAGCCCCGGTGTAAAAGATGCTTTAAAAATACAGGCATTCATGCACGAAGTCAGGCAGGCAACAGGCAAGGTAATGGCCTGAGCATATTCCGCAAGCACTCACCAAATGGTAGCATGGATAGGTTGCCCGCCTTGTGGTAACTTACCCCTCAATTTTTACAATAGACAAGGTTGGGAGAACAGGTCTGTGAACTTCAGCGAATATAACTGGAATGCCATGCCGGATACAGCCGGTCACTTTGGCGCCTATGGCGGGCGTTTCGTCGCGGAAACGCTGATGGAGCCTATCCATGAACTGGAAGCGGCTTATACAAAGCTGAAAAATGACCCGGCGTTTCAGGCCGAGTTTGATCGTGATCTGAAATATTATGTGGGGCGTCCCAGCCCCTTGTATCTGGCGGAGCGCTGGTCACGGGAATTGGGTGGCGCAAAGATTTACCTGAAACGCGAAGACCTGAACCATACCGGCGCGCACAAGATCAATAATACGATTGGTCAGGCCTTGCTCGCCAAGCACATGGGTAAGACCCGTATTATCGCCGAAACCGGCGCAGGTCAGCATGGGGTGGCGTCGGCAACGATTGCCGCCCGTTTGGGCTTGGAGTGCGTGGTTTATATGGGGGCGGAAGACATTCAGCGTCAGGCACCCAATGTATTCCGCATGAAGCTGCTGGGGGCCACCGTAGTGCCGGTCACGTCGGGTTCACGCACCTTGAAAGATGCTTTGAATGAAGCGATGCGTGACTGGGTAACCCATGTGGATGATACTTTTTACATTATTGGCACAGTCGCGGGCCCGCATCCTTACCCGATGATGGTGCGTGACTTCCAGTCAGTGATTGGGCGTGAGGCACGCGAACAGATTCTGGAGCAGGAAGGTCGTTTGCCGGATGCATTAGTCGCCTGCGTAGGCGGTGGTTCCAACGCGATTGGTCTGTTCCACCCGTTTCTCGCGGATACGGATGTGGCTATTTATGGGGTGGAAGCAGGGGGCGACGGGATTGAGACCGGTCGGCACGCTGCGCCCTTGTGTGCGGGTAAGCCGGGTGTATTGCATGGCAACCGTACTTATTTGATGGAAGACTCGCATGGGCAAATCATTGAAACGCATTCGGTGTCAGCCGGTCTGGATTATCCGGGTGTCGGCCCCGAGCATGCCTGGTTGAAGGACATTGGCCGTGCTCACTACGTCTCCGTGACGGATACTGAGGCCATGGCCGGTTTCCATGCCCTGACCCGGATTGAAGGGATTATCCCGGCACTGGAAAGCAGCCATGCTTTGGCTTATGCACAAAAGCTGGCACCCACTATGCGGCCTGATCAGAGTATTATTATTAATCTGTCCGGTCGTGGGGACAAGGACATCAACACCGTGGCCAAGCTGGAAGGAATTACCCTATGAGTCGTATTCAGGCACGTTTTGCCGAATTAAAAGCAGCCGGACGCACCGCCCTGATTCCGTATGTGACGGCAGGTGATCCGAATCCGGCGATTACCGTGCCATTGATGCATCGCATGGTTGAGTCAGGTGCGGATATTCTTGAGTTAGGGGTGCCATTTTCCGACCCGATGGCGGATGGCCCGACGATTCAGCTCGCCTGTGAACGCGCCCTGGTGCATCACACCAGCTTGACGGATGTGCTGGCGATGGTGACCGAGTTTCGGCAGACTGATCAGACCACGCCGGTTGTGTTGATGGGCTACCTGAATCCGATTGAAATCATGGGTTATGAAAATTTTGCCCAGCGTGCGCAAGCAGCAGGGGTGGATGGCGTCTTGACTGTGGATTTGCCGCCAGAAGAGGGTGTGGGGGTAATCCCTATGTTCCGTGAGCAGGGTCTGGATTGTATTTTCCTGTTGTCACCCACCTCGATTGATACGCGCATCAAGAGCGTAGCGGATGCCGGGAGCGGTTTCCTGTATTACGTTTCACTGAAAGGGGTGACCGGTGCCAGTACGCTGGATGTCGGTGCTGTGGCTACCCGGATTGAGCATATCCGCCAGTTCAGTGACCTGCCGCTGGGTGTGGGTTTCGGTATCAAGGATGCAGCGACGGCGGCACAAATGGCTAAAGTGGCGGATGCGGTGGTGGTCGGCAGCGCGATCATCAAACAAATTGAAGCCAACCCGGACAAGGTCGATGTTATTCTGGATAATATTGGCAATTTACTCGCAGGCATGCGGGCAGCGATGGATGAGAAATAAATGAGCTGGTTTGAGAAATTACTGCCTTCGCGGATTCGCACTGAAGAAACCACCGAGAAAAAGAAATCCATTCCAGAGGGGCTGTGGCGGCAATGCCCGGAGTGTCAGTCGGTATTGTATCGCGCTGAGCTGGAAAGGAATAATGAGGTCTGCCCAAAATGCCAGCATCATATGCGTATTTATGGGCGCAAGCGCTTGGAAGTATTCCTCGACAAGGAAGGGCCTGAGGAAATCGCAGCGACGGTTGGGCCGGTCGACATGCTGAAGTTTCGTGATACCAAAAAGTATAAAGACCGTATTGTTGCTGCCCAGCGCGAAACCGAAGAGAAAGATGCCCTGATCGTGATCAAGGGTGCGGTGATGGGGGTACCCTTGGTGGCGGCGGCCTTTGATTTCCGGTTTATGGGCGGATCGATGGGTTCAGTTGTTGGGGAGCGTTTCGTGCGGGGTGCCCAGGCAGCGATGGAGGCAAAAATTCCCTTTATCTGCTTTGCAGCCAGTGGGGGTGCGCGCATGCAAGAGGCGTTGTTCTCCCTGTTGCAGATGTCCAAGACCAGTGCAGTGCTGACCCGTTTGGCGGAAAAGGGTGTGCCTTTTATTTCGGTATTAACCGATCCGACCATGGGCGGTGTGTCCGCCAGTTTTGCCATGCTCGGTGATATTCATATCGCTGAGCCAAAAGCCCTGATCGGTTTTGCCGGGCCACGGGTGATCGAGCAAACCGTGCGCGAAACCTTGCCAGAGGGTTTCCAGCGCAGTGAATTCCTGCTGGAGAAGGGGGCCATTGACATGATCGTACACCGCAATCGCATGCGTGAAACCATCGCTGAGTTACTGGCCTTATTGCAGCACCGATCCAGCCCCTTGCTGACAAATGATGCACTGCCAGCCTGAAACAGTGAACGCTGCCCGCAGTCTACAGGACTGGTTGAGCTGGCAAGAGTCTCTGCATTTTTCAGCGATTGACTTGGGGCTGGATCGCGTTCGCCGTGTGGCTGAGCGTCTGGATTTGCTACAGGCGCATTGCCCGGTCATTACGGTCGCTGGCACCAATGGCAAGGGTTCTACGGTTGCCTTGCTCACCTCGTTACTGACAGCCTCCGGTTATCAGGTAGGCACTTACACGTCCCCCCATATCTTGCGCTATAACGAACGGGTCACCCTGAATACCCAGCCAGTGAGTGATGAATTGCTGTGTGCGGCGTTTACTGCGATTGATGGCGTGCGTGGCGATATTTCCCTGACCTTTTTTGAATTTGGCACCTTGGCGGCGATGTGGGTTTTTCGTCAGGCTGCCGTCGATGTAGTGGTATTAGAGGTCGGTTTGGGTGGGCGTCTGGATGCCACCAATGTGTGGGATGCGGATGCGGCAATTATTACGGCGATCGGCATTGATCATATCGAATGGTTGGGGGATAGCCGTGAGCTGATCGGCGCAGAAAAGGCCGGCATTGCCCGTGCTGGCAAACCGCTGATCTGCGGCGATCCGAATCCTCCGGCGAGTATTGCGGCGCTTGCCAGTAAACTCGGTGCGCATTTATTCCAGTTGGGTCTACACTTTATGGTTGAAATGGGAGCTGGCCGGTGTTTTTCAGTTAATCTGAACCCGAACCTGCAGCCGTCTGACTCAGACCTGAGTGCTGGCAGCAACTGGGTGGATTTGCCACTGCCCGCACTGGAAGGTGATGTACAAGCGCTGAATGCGGCCTGTGCTTTAATGGCTTTGCGGGAGTTGCAAAGCTTGCTGCCTTTGGGCGGACGGGCAGCGCTTGAAGCAGGCTTGTCACAGGTTTCGTTGGCAGGAAGGTTACAAAAGTTACAAAATCACCCTGATGTCTGGGTGGATGTAGCGCATAATCCACATGCAGCGGAAAACTTAGCAGTTTGGCTGAAAAAAAATCCAGTTGAAGGACATACCTATGTCATTTTTTCTATACTATCTGATAAGGATATAGCAGGAGTAATCACTCCACTGCTTCCCTACGTGGATGAGTGGCATTTATTCCCGCTGGATTCGCTGCGTGCCATGCCGCTGGATGTCATGCAGTCCGCTCTGCATGCGTGTCATGTGACACGTCATGTTGCTCACGATAGTTTTCCGCAAGCGTGGCAGCAGTTGGGTTTGCGCCTGAATGTTGACGACAGGGTAGTGATATTTGGCTCTTTTCTGGTAGTATCCAGTGTATTAGACGGTATTTTGTAAGTGTTTTGATTCGTAACCCCCCCAATTTGAGTGTTTGTATAAAGGAGTATCGGGATAATGGACAACAAGTCTACAACCAAACGGATGATCGGTGCGGTAGTGCTGGTTTTGATCGCAGCTTTGCTATTAGCCTGGTTACTGAAAGGCAAGAACAAGTCAATGGATCAGCAAGAGCTGATTGCGGAACAAACCCAGGAAGCTGCGCCCATTTTGGGATTCCCAGGCGTCAACAAGGAAGGTGAAAATGCTCAGGTAGCCGATGCTACTCAAGAGGCCACTCAGGAGTATGCGATTGGTTCTGCTGAAGATCCTAACGCCCAACAGGCGGCACAAGGTGTGTTAGATCAGGCGGCTACCCAAACAGCGGATGCAGGCAAAGGCGTTGGTGCGACCGTGGCGGGCGCAGTGGGCGGCGCAGTCACGGCGGGTAAAGAAGTCGTACTTGATCTGAACGCGAAGATGGAACAGAACAATACGACTGGCTTCGACGTGCGTGATTCCAATGGTGAAGTTCGTCAGGTGGTGGCTGATGGCAAGGCGGAAGCGGGTGTGGGCAGCATGGGTGCAAACGAAGTAAGCACTGATGGCAAGGGCAAAGTAGCCGATCAAACGGTTGCCGCTACCACAACGACCGATGCTAAAGCGACTCAGGCCACTACCAGTAATAAAGATACTCAGCAATCCGTTAATGTGGCGGCGGGTGATCTCAATCAAGGCAAGGTAGCCAATCCTAAGCTGGTGAATGAAAAGCCGGTGCCACCCCCTGCGACCCAGCGCTCAGCGAGTTCAAGTACAAACAGTAGTAGCGGTAGCCAGAGCGTTAGTGCGAGTTCCAGCAGCAGTTCACGTTCTTCCGCGTCTTCTGCCCAAGATGCAACGGTCGGCGCTGCAGGCCGTAGCGGTTATGTCATCCAGGTATTGGCCACTTCCAGTAAAGGCAAGGCTGACGGTGTGAGACAGTCCATCGCTGTCGATGGTTACCCTGCTTTTGTCGCACAGGCCAAGGTCGACGGCAAAATGGTTTATCGGGTACGTGTAGGTACTTATCCAGGTAAAGGCGACGCCTCTTCTGTGCAGAACAAAATGAAGGCGCGTTATGCACAGAACCAGTATGTACAGAACAGTTTTGTGACTGAAAACTGATTTAGCTTGAGCCCAAGAACACCACTATTATGCAAATGAGCGCCGATCTTCTCGATTTGGGTATTTTCATACTCGTTCTGTTATCCCTGATCATTGGTTTGGTGCGTGGGTTCGTCAGGGAAATTGTTTCCCTGGCGACATGGGTAGCGGCCATTGCGTTTGCCTTGCTTTACGTAAAGCCGCTATCCCTGCAATTGCCGTTTGCTTTACAAAGCGAGGTGGCTCGTTTGGGGGTGGCGTTTGCGATTATCTTTTTTGGAGTGCTGGTGTTAGGGATGATCGTCAATTTTCTGTTCAGTACAGCCGTATCTTCGATTGGATTGGGTGGAGTTGACCATTTTTTTGGGGGCGTGTTTGGTGCCTTGCGGGGTGGGTTGATCGTTACGCTGGCTGTCATTTTGCTGAGCCTGACTACTTTGCCCGTGCAATCAGGGTGGAAGGACTCGCGGCTGGTGCCCTGGTTTGAGCAAAGTGCCGTCTGGCTCAAAGGCATGGTTCCGGCCAGCCTTGCTGAATATCTGGATAAACCAGCGCTTCCTGTTGTGCCGGTTCCGGTTCCTCCTGAATAAAACTTCTTTAGTGATCACAAGTATTCAAGCCATGCACGGTCTGTGCATGGCTTTTCTTTTTTAGAAGGGTAAAATGCTGTTTTACTCTGTAGTTGGACAGACAATATGTGCGGAATTATCGGGATTGTTGGCCGGGAGCCAGTCAACCAGGCGCTTTACGATGGATTAACTGTCTTGCAGCATCGTGGCCAGGATGCTGCGGGTATCGTTACCAGTGACGGACGCAAATTGTACCTGCGCCGGAACAATGGTCTGGTTAAAGAGGTTTTTCTCGCTGAGCATATGCAGAGCTTGCGGGGAAACATGGGCATTGGCCATGTGCGTTACCCGACGGCGGGTTCCTCTTCTTCAGCAGAGGCACAGCCTTTTTATGTGAACAGTCCTTATGGTATTTCATTGGCACATAATGGCAATATCACCAATGCGACCACCTTGCGCAAAGAGCTTTACCAGCAAGACCGGCGGCATATCAATACCAATTCTGACTCGGAAATGCTGCTGAATGTCTTTGCCCAAGAGCTGCTGCGCCAGGATGCCTATCATGTAACACCGGATGATATTTTTGCAGCGGTCGAAGGTGTGCACCGCCGTTGTCGAGGCGCTTATGCTGTATTGGCGATGTTGACACGGGATGGCATGGTGGGTTTCCGTGATCCGAACGGCATTCGCCCGCTGGTATACGGCGTGCGGGATAATGGCAGTGGTAAAGAATACATGCTGGCTTCGGAAAGTGTTGCGCTGGATGCGCAGGGCTATCGGCTGGTGCGCGACATTGAGCCAGGTGAGGCTATTTTTATCACACATGATGGCAAGGTGTTTACCCGGCAATGCAGTGATAATCCACGCTATAATACCTGTATCTTCGAGTATGTGTATTTTGCGCGTCCGGATTCGATCATCGATAATGTGTATGTGCATAAAACCCGGATGCGGATGGGGCGGATGCTGGCTGAGCGGATTCAGCGCGAATGGCCGGAGCATAATATCGATGTAGTGATGCCCATTCCGGATACCAGCCGTACCTCTGCGCTGGAGTTGGCTTATACTCTCGGTGTTCCCTACCGGGAGGGGTTCATGAAAAACCGCTATATCGGGCGTACTTTCATTATGCCGGGTCAGAAACAGCGTAAAAAATCAGTGCGGCAAAAACTGAACCCCCTGCATGTCGAGTTTAAAAACAAGAACGTGTTGCTGGTGGATGATTCGATTGTGCGCGGCACAACCTCGGAAGAAATTGTGCAAATGGCGCGTGATTCAGGGGCTAAAAATGTCTACTTCGCATCGGCATCACCCCCGATTCGTTTCCCGAATATTTACGGGATTGATATGCCCGCCGCCAAGGAGCTGATTGCGCATGGACGCGACGAAAAGCAGGTCGCGCATGCGATTGGTGTGGATCGCCTGTTTTACCTGTCACTGGAAGACCTGATTGCAGCCGTTCAACAGGGGAATCCACGCTTGCAGCATTTTGATTGCTCTGTGTTCACGGGTGAGTATGCTACTGGTGAGGATAATAACTATTTTGTCGAATTAGAGGCTCAAAGAAATGACCAACAAAAAGAAAAAGCCAATGCGGGCGATGCTGCCATTGATCTGCGGGATAGCGATTAGTGGTATGACTGCCATCACACAGGCCGCTGAGATGCCGCAACCCCTGCCACAGGGCATGGCGGTTGCGGCATTTGCGCCGATGCTGCAGGATTTGCGTCAGCGCTTTCCCGCTTATTCCACCCAAAAGGTCTTGCTGATTGATGCGACCAAGCAGGAAATGCTGCTGATTGAACAAGGCCAGTTGGCGGGACGCTGGGTGATTTCTACCGCAGAGGCTGGGGTCGGTAGTCGCAAGGGGAGCAACCAGACGCCATTGGGAGTACACCGGATTGCAAAGGCCTTTGGTGATAATGCGCCATTGGGTACCATTTTCAAAGCCCGCCAGAATACTGGGCGGGTGGCTAGAATTCTGACTGCACCAGGTCAGCGCAGTAATGCCGATAATGTCACTACGCGCATTCTTTGGCTGGATGGTCTGGAACCCGGCCTGAACAAGGGCGGGGACGTTGATTCTTTTGAGCGCTATATCTATATCCACGGTACCGATGAGGAAGGGCGGCTGGGTGCGCCTGCTTCACATGGCTGTATTCGGATGCGCAATCGGGAAGTGGCTGATTTGTATGCGCGCGTCGGAGTTGATACGCTGGTAGTGATCGCCCGGAGTAAAGAGTAAACTGGTTCTGTGTGATTTTATGTATAACTGAGAGGAGACAAGCTATGTTTAAGTCACTGACACTGGCAGCATTGATGGCGGTTAGTATGGGTATGAATCAAGCTGCTTATGCAGAGGACAAATTTGATCCGGGTGTGGCGGCTCCCGTGATTGATAAAAGTTATTATGAGGGCGCGGAAAAGGTTGTTTTTCATGTCAGCGTGGCAGCAGACCAAAAAGGCTACATGGGCATTCTCGGCAACGTCAATAACTACATCAAGGCACTGGACGCAGTCGGCGTGAAAACTGACGCAGTTATCGTTATGAACGGCGATGGCCTGGGTTTGCTGCAATTGGCGAAAGAAGTTGAGCTTGAAAACGAGGCCAAGTTACCGGGGCGCATCACCGAGCTCAAGCAAAAAGGTGTCAAATTCGAGGTGTGCTACAACACCCTGATTGGGCGTAAGATCAAGTTTGATACTTTGTTCGAAGCCAAACCGGAGGACGTTATTCCTTCTGGCGTTGCAGAAGTAGGGCGCCTGCAGGCTCAGGGCTATCGATTGGTAAAGCCCTAAACTTATCCTGATAAATGTATGAGAGCAATCCGATGAATGATGACCCTGCCTGGGGATTTGAGACGCTGGCGATACGTGCCGGACATGAGCGTACCCATGAAGGTGAGCATGCCGAGGCGATTTTCCCTACCTCCAGCTTTGTGTTTGCCAATGCGGCTGAGGCTGCCGCCCGGTTTGCCGGTGACAAACCGGGTAATGTTTATTCACGAATGACCAATCCGACGGTGCGCTATTTTCAGGATCGGCTGGCTGCACTGGAGGGGGGGGAAAGTTGTGTCGCGACTGCTTCCGGGATGGCGGCGGTGCTGGCGGTTATGCTGGGCTTGTTGAAAAGTGGTGATCATATTGTCTGTTCAGCCTCAGTGTTTGGCACGACGACCGTGTTACTGCAAAACTATATCCAGAAGTTTGGCGTGGAGGTCAGCTTCGTCAAACTGAGCGATCTGTCGGCCTGGGAGCAGGCCGTTCGCACGAACACCCGCCTGTTTTTTGCAGAAACACCGTCTAACCCGCTTACAGAAATTGTCGATATACGTGAGCTTTCGGATCTGGCTCATCGGCATGCCTGTTTATTGGTGATCGATAACTGTTTTTGTACGCCCGCCTTGCAGCGTCCGCTGGAATTAGGGGCAGACATTATTGTGCATTCCGCCACCAAATACCTGGATGGACAGGGGCGTGCACTCGGTGGAGCCGTGGTAGGCGATACTGAACGGGTCGGCAAGGATGTGTTTGGCGTACTGCGCTCAGGAGGGGTTGCCATGAGTCCGTTTAATGCCTGGGTGTTCCTTAAGGGTTTGGAAACCCTGAGTTTGCGCATGCAGGCGCATTGTAATCAGGCCACTCAGCTGGCTGAATGGCTGAATGCGCATCTTGCGGTTGAACGGGTGTTTTATCCAGGGCTGATCACTCACCCACAGCATGCGCTGGCAAAAAAACAACAAAGCGGTTTTGGCGGAATCGTTTCTTTTGTGGCAAAGGGGGGGCAAGCCGCAGCTTGGCGGGTGATCGATAATACCCGTTTACTCTCGATTACGGCCAATTTAGGGGACACTAAAAGTACGATTACTCATCCGGCGACCACCACGCATTGTCGTTTAAGTCCTGAGCAGCGCGCTGAATCCGGGATTGCGGATGGGTTAGTCAGGGTGTCGGTTGGGCTGGAAAATATCGGGGATATTCAGCGCGACCTGGAGGCAGGGCTTACGGCGACATAACACAGGCAATAAAAAAGGATGCAGTTTGCATCCTTTTTTATATCTCTACATCAATAGCAATAATGCTTAGAAGTCATACTTCAGAGCAGTTTGTACTATCGTTGTATCTGTACCAGCATCGTCGTCAGTCTTGGCAACTTCAGCCCAAATTGTGGTTTTCTTGCCCACATCAAACGTGTAACCCAAAGTAACACCAGTTGGCTTCAAATTAGAAGCATCGAAATCAGCCTGGCCGAAGGTTACATAAGCTTTGTTGAAACCGAGGTGTACGTCAACCGAGTTACCTACGTCTTTAGCATCGGTATAGGTCAGTGCATAACTGGCAGGACCCATTTCGCCAGCGGCAGAAACACCAATAACCTGTTCCTTTGCATCGGTGTCATGATAAGCCAGACCCAATTTAACCGGGCCTGCATCAAAGGTACCGCCTAATTCAAAGCCGTCACCGAATGTATCATCACCCTGATAAGCAGTCGCAGCAACGCCAGCATTACCCATGGTGGTATCATAGCTCAGTGCTTCACCGGTACGACCCATATAAGTACCCAGATTGCCGGCACCGTGCATGGTATTCCACCAGCCCAGATCAGTTGGGCCAATCGCGGTGTTATAGAAGGTGTGGTAGTTCTGACCGATCAGAACGCGCCCGAAGCCACCTTTCAGACCGACATAGGCTTTACGGGTGCTTAGTGCACCATTGCCGTTATCAGCAGAATCAGTGTCAACACCAAACTCATAATGACCGAAGCCTGTCAGGCCGTCTGCCACTTCAGTTTCAGCTTTGAAGCCCATCCGGGAAGCAAAGTTCCTGAATTCTGTATTACTTGCATCATCCGCAGTACCAGGAGCATCAGTATCAGAATAACCGACACCAACACGCACGCTACCGTAAAAAGAAGTACCCTCTTCTGCCTGAACGCCAAAAGATGCTACACCTAAAGTGGCCATCGCAATGGCCATTGTCAAATTTTTCAATTTCATAGTTAATTTCCCATTCCACCGTTGCATAAACGCAGCGAACTGTATTATAAAGCCAACACTATCCAGACACAATTGTTATACGGATAGTTTTTTTCATTTAGCCTAAATGCTGTCAGAAAATGTTAATTTTTGTACAATCCAAGCGATTTTTGTCATGACTCAAGGCTTAGAGGGGCTCTTTGTCCCCATCAAGTGACTCATTCTAGCATTTTGTAGCATAAACGCATGTCTCGTGAAAGCTGTCTGTCAGCTTAAAAGTGGTATTTTTACAAATAAGTTCCCTCTGTCTCAACCACTTGTGCGTCGAGTACCCGATTTCCGGAAAATGTTGTCGGGGGTACCTACATTATATAATGTATCTGAAATTTTGCCGTTTATCTGATCCTGTTGGCCATGCTTTTGGGCTTGCCCCTAGAATGGAGCATCCTTAGTGTCTGGGTTATTGATGTGCCGACCTTACGTACCTGTGTATTCATCACCCTGCTGTTATCAGCTTTCGCCGTGAGTGCAGAAGTGTTCCGCTGGACAGATGCCAACGGCAATACCGTATTCGGTGACAGCCCGCCCGAAGCCACCCGTGCGCAGTCCGTTGAATTACCGTTACTGACGGTCGCTGACGGCTTTGGCAAGAAGAAGACGGAAGAGCCGGCCAGCGCGGTAGCCACCGAAACGGTAGAGGACGCAGACAAGACGGATACTGCGACCAGTGATGAAACGAGCCAAGCTTATACTCATTTCAGTATCCAGTCGCCCAGCGCTGATGATGCGATTCGTGCCAACAATGGTACGCTGGAGGTTACGCTGGATATTCGCCCGCCTTTGCACAATGGGCATGGTATCGTTTTATACCTGGATGGCAAGCAAGTAGCCAACACGCGTACCAGCACAGTCAGTATCAACAATGTAGACCGTGGTCAACACAGCGTATTTGCCGTTTTACATGATGCCAAAGATAGCGTGCTGACCAATACGGAGGCGGTTAATTTTTCTTTGCTGCGTGCGTCCAAAAAATAATGCCTGTCCCTGTCGGGCACTTAAGCGCGTGCGCCAAAGATAGCGGTACCAATGCGGACAAGGGTAGCGCCTTCGGCGATAGCGGCCTCCATATCATCAGTCATGCCCATGGACAGGGTGTCGAGTGGTAGCCCTTGCCTGACAAGATCCTCCTGCAGTAAACGCAGTTCCGCGAAGGTTTGGCGCTGCCGGGCGAAATCAGGCTCGGGGGCAGGCACGGCCATCAGCCCGCGCAAGCGAATACCGGGTAGGGCGGTAATGTGTGCTGCCAGTTCGGGAGCAGCTTCTGGCAGCACCCCTGATTTACTGGCCTCCCGGCTGATGTTTACCTGCAGGCACAGGTTAAGCGCGGGTGTTCCTGCCGGTTTTTGTTCACTCAGACGTTGTGCTATTTTCAGACGATCTACCGAATGCACCCAGCGGGCAATGCGGGCAATTTGCCGTGTTTTGTTCGACTGAATAGGGCCGATAAAATGCCATTCCAGTTCTGGATTCAAGCCATGTTTCAATTCAGAGGCAAATCCGGAAGCACTGAGTTGAGCTGCTTTGTCCGCCATTTCCTGGGCATAGTTCTCACCGAACGCCCATTGTTGGGCATCGATAGCCTGCTGGATGGCGCTCACCGGGTGGTGTTTGCTTACGGCTAACAGGCGCACACTGCCGGGTACTCTGGCATAGCGCTGTTCTGCGGCCCGAATACGTTGCCCGATTATCTGAAGATTCTCACCGATACTCATAGTGTGTGTTAACTTTCCCTTAAACCTGAAACCACAAATGAATAAATAATAATAAATGGATATTACCCAACTTCTGGCCTTTGGCGTGAAAAATAACGCCTCGGATCTGCATTTATCTGCCGGACTCCCCCCGATGATCCGGGTTGATGGCGAGATGCGGCGTATCAACTTACCGGTACTGGAGCACAAACAGGTGCACGGCATGGTGTATGACATCATGAATGATAACCAGCGCAAATCCTATGAAGAGTACTGGGAGTGTGACTTTTCGTTCGAGATCCCGAAGGTCGCCCGCTTCCGGGTGAATGCGTTTAATCAGGGGCGGGGTGCCGGTGCCGTTTTTCGGACGATCCCCAGCAAGGTGCTGTCGCTCGAACAATTGGGCGCACCGCATATCTTCCGCAAAATTGCGGATAAACCACGGGGACTGGTATTAGTCACGGGGCCGACCGGTTCTGGCAAGTCAACCACGCTGGCCGCGATGGTCGATTACAAAAATGAAAATGATTATGGGCATATTCTGACGATCGAAGATCCGATTGAATTTGTGCATGAGAGCAAGAAAAGTCTGGTCAACCAGCGCGAAGTGCACCGTGACACCCGTAATTTTGAGGCCGCCCTGCGCTCCGCCTTGCGTGAAGATCCGGATACGATACTGGTGGGTGAATTACGCGACCTGGAAACCATCCGTCTGGCCTTGACTGCAGCCGAAACCGGCCATTTGGTGTTTGGCACGCTGCACACCACGAACGCGCCTAAAACCATTGACCGTGTTGTGGACGTTTTTCCTGCTGCAGAAAAAGAAATGGTGCGTTCGATGCTATCGGAATCACTGCAGGCGGTTATCTCACAAACCCTGTTACGCAAGAAAGGCGGCGGGCGGGTGGCTGCGCATGAAATTCTGATGGGTACCCGCGCTGTGCGTAACCTGATCCGCGAAAACAAGATTGCCCAGATGCGTTCTTCCATGCAGACCGGCCAGAGTGATGGCATGCAGACGCTGGATCAGTCACTGCAGGCTTTGGTCATGCGGGGTGTGGTTGAGCGTGACGTGGCGCGCAGCAAAGCGGATAACCCAGACTCTATTTAACATCGGATGATTAATACAGGATGAGGCTATGGATCGCGATAATGCAGTAGGCTATGTGCACAAGTTGTTGCGCGGTATGTTGGAAAAAGGCAGCTCCGACCTGTTTGTTACGGCGGAAGCACCGCCTTCGGTCAAGGTCGATGGGCAAATGGTGCAGTTAACACAAAATGTACTGACCGAGATGAATGCACGCATGCTGGTGCGTTCGATCATGAATGACTTTCAGTTACGCCAGTTTGAGGAGCAGCTGGAGTGTAATTTCTCCATCAGCTTGCCCGGTACAGCGCGTTTTCGGGTGAATGCGTTTACCCAACGCGGCTGCTCCGGCATGGTATTACGGCATATCCCTACCCGGATTCCGGCGCTGGATGAGCTGGATCTCCCGCCGATTCTGCGTGACATTGCGATGACCAAGCGTGGTCTGGTGATTTTTGTCGGGGCGACCGGCTCCGGTAAATCCACGTCACTGGCAGCCATGCTCGACCACCGTAATCAGCACTCAAAAGGGCATATTGTCACGATTGAAGACCCGATTGAATTCATTCACCAGCATAAAGGTTGTCTGATTACCCAGCGTGAACTGGGGCTGGATACCAGCAGTTATGAGGTGGCACTAAAAAACACGCTACGCCAAGCACCGGATGTCATTTTGCTGGGTGAGATTCGTGACCGGGAAACCATGGAATACGCGATTGCGTATGCAGAAACGGGACATTTGTGCCTGACCACCCTGCATGCAAACAGTGCCAATCAGGCGATTGAACGTATTCTTAACTTTTTCTCTGAGGAGCGGCATGCACAATTGTTAATGGATTTGTCGCTGAACCTCAAGTCAGTGATTTCCCAGCGGCTGGTGCGTAATACGGATAACAAGGGGCGGGTGCCAGCGGTCGAGGTGATTATTAATACGCCGCTGATGGCTGACCTGATCTTGAAAGGGGATGTCTCCGGGATGAAAACGCTGGCGTCCAAGTCGCGGGAGCATGGCATGTGTACGTTTGACCAGGCGCTGTTTGATCTGATTGAGAACCGGAAAATAACGGTACAGGAAGGCTTGCGGAATGCGGACTCGGTGAATGATCTGCGTTTGCGCCTGAAACTGGAAAGCCGTTTCTCTAAAGACAATGATTTCTTCCGGGGTACGGAAAAAATGGAAATCGAACCTGTTGAACATACAAGAAGGTAAGCATGAGTAATCTGATCGACGATGATATGCGCTTGTCGCCCCTGTTGCACATGATGGTAAAACAGGCTGCATCTGATATTTATTTGACAACCGGCGCTCATGCTTCCATCAAGGTGCGCGGGCAATTACGCAAGGTCAGTAAGGAGCCGATGCGCCCGGGCAATATCCGGCAATTGGCCGAGGAGATTTTGTCGCCTGGGGAGATGGAAAAGTTTCTGGAGAATCTGGAGCTGAATAAAGGCGTGGCGCTGAAAGGCATTGGCCGCTTCCGGATGAATCTTTATTTCCAGCGTGGCGAAGTGTCCATGGTGATTCGTCATATCCGCAGTGACATCAATAATCCGGATGATCTGTGTTTGCCGGAAGTGCTGAAGGAAATGGTGATGCGGCGTGATGGGTTGGTGCTGTTTGTGGGCTCGACCGGTTCAGGCAAATCAACATCGATGGCTTCCCTGATTCAGTACCGGAATGAACGCCATAGCGGTCATATCCTGACGATTGAAGACCCGATTGAATATACCTTCCGCCACGGTAATTCCATTATCGGCCAGCGCGAGGTGGGTTTCGATACCAAAAGCTATGCGAATGCCATGCGCGAAGCCATGCGCGAAGCCCCCGACATGGTGATGGTCGGTGAGGCACGCGACAGTGAAACGATGGAGGCGGTCTTGGGTTTTGCCGATACGGGGCATTTGGTGCTGTCGACGTTGCATGCGATTAATGTCGTGCAGTCGCTGGAGCGTATTCTCTACCTGTTCCCCAGTGAAAGTAAAAATCGGGTACTGATGGATTTGTCCCTGAACTTGCGCGCCATTGTGGCCCAACGTCTGATTCCTGGCGAGGCAGACGAAAGTTTGCACCTGGCTGCCGAGGTCTTGGTCAATACGCCGTATGTGGCTGAAATTATCCGCAAGGGGCAGTTTAATGATTTGCCTGATGTGATCGAAAAAGGCACTTCAGATGGCATGGTCAGTTTTGACCAGTCACTCTTTCAGTTATACAAAGATAAAAAAATCAGCAAGCAGAATGCGCTGGAGTACGCAAGCTCGCGGAATAATCTGGAATGGCAGATCAATTTCGGCAACAAGGGTTTCATGGCTGACCCTTATAAAGCCGTTGAGCAGACCGTCTACGAAAAAGTGACGGAAGCTTCTGCTCGCAACAAGAGCAATAGCCCGGCTTTGCCTGATTTAGTGTGATGACAGGCATGACAAGCTGGATTCTGTTGGTGCAGGCCAGCGAATAATCGCTGCATTCAACAGTGGCATCAGATCACTCAGGTTATCCATGCCCTCTGGAGTGTTTTTCTCCAGGGGATTGAGAATCACCCCGGCGAGTGGCAACCCGCGCTGCTGAATAGCCGCTGCCGTCAGCAGTATCTGGTTAATGCAGCCAACCCGGTCAATGCTGACGAGTACCACGGGGATGCCCAGTCTCTGCGCCAGATCGGCATTCAGGCCATCCTGTGCGAGGGGTGAATAAAACCCGCCAGCACCTTCGACATACAGAAAGTCTTCTGCCACAAGCCCCTGCTGACACTGTTTGGCCAGCTCATTAATATGCAGGTGCTTGCCTTCCAGTTGGGCGGCACGCGGTGGAGAGAGCGCCGCCCGTAAAGGATGGGGGCAAACCTGTTGCAAAGTCTGTGGGCGACTGGCACACGCCGCCAGTTTCCAGCTATCCGTCTCACTGACCTGCGCATCCGGCCAGCCTGATTCTGCGGGTTTACGCGGTATGACCGAGAGGCCACGAGCGCGCAACTGCTGTAACAGCTGTACGCCTACCCAGGTTTTGCCCACGCCGGTATCAGTGCCGGTCATAAACAGGCCGGGGTATTGACTTAGCTGGTCTAGCCATTCGTTAAAGGCCGGGTTAGGCATGCAAGTGTGCTCTGTCTGGTTATGAGAAGGATTTCAGTTACATTTCAATTATACTGTAGTGATCGAATCCAGATAAAGGAAAGCAGGCAGATGCGCGCACGATTTTGGCATGAACGCTGGCAACAAAACCAGATTGGTTTCCATCAGCAAAACATTAACACCCATTTACAGCAGTTTTGGGGGCATTTGCAGGCACCCGCAGGCAGTACCGTCTTTGTTCCTTTGTGCGGTAAAAGTCGCGATATGCTGTGGCTACGAGCGGAAGGATACAAGGTGTTGGGCATTGAACTGAGTCCGGTCGCAGTGCGTGATTTTTTTGCAGAAAACGGTCTGATAGCAACCGTCAGCCAACAAGGCGCTTTCGAGCGTTGGGAAGCGGACGGGCTGGTTATTCTACTGGGGGATTTTTTTCAGCTGACAGCCACTGATCTGGCTGAATGTGCGGCGGTATTCGACCGTGCTTCGCTGATTGCCCTGCCACCGGATATGCGGGTTCAATATGCCGGGCATTTTCTGCAGATAGTGCCAGCACATAGCCCGACCTTATTGATCACCATCGAGTATGAACAGGCACTGGCGGGAGGCCCGCCTTTTTCAGTCACTGAACAGGAGGTGCGGGATTATTACTCCGCGCACTTCACTGTTAAGCACCTGTTGACGATTGATGCGAGTGCCGACTTGCCCGGTTTATGCAGCAAGGGTGTGCCTGTTATCAATGAACATGTTTATGTGCTGACGGTATCCTGAGCACCTTGTGCATAAAAAACTCGCGTTTCCAGCTGGCCATTGGCATGTAAAACCAGCTCACGCCAGCCTGCCCGCGTGTGATCGAAGCGCAGTTCATCTTCCGCTTGCTTGATTTGCACGCAAGTGGCGGGTGTGCCGTACAAGGCAATCGTATGCCCCGCTGCTGTCTGATAATGGCTGGTGAATTCCTGATGAATGTGGCCGAAAGCAATGCCTTTGACCTGTGGGAAACGTTCTACGACCGCCCAGAAGGCATCGGCCTGTTGCAAGCCGAGTTTGTCCATAACGGGCATCCCGACCGCCACGGGGGGATGGTGCATGAAGATGAAGGCGTGACCGTTTGCCGGTAAGGCGCGCAGGCGTTGTTCGAGGTCATCCAGTTGGGTAGCGCTCAGGTGACCCTCTGGATGGAGTGGCAGGCTGGTGTCCAGAAACAGACACAGCCAGCCTTTTATCTGCAGCGCGGGCTGAAGGTTGATGTGCTGGCTGCCGGTCGGGCGGGTGAGTTCGCTGCGCATCAAAGCAGGAATGTCATGATTGCCGGGCAGGGTATAAACCGGTAGCGGAAAGCCCTGCAGCAGGGTACGGATACGCTGGTAGCTTTCGGCTGTTTCTTCCTGTACCAGATCACCGCTGATGACCAGCGCATCATAGTCACTCGCCTGCTGGCGTAACGCGGCCAGCAGGTTTTGCAAGGCACGGTTTGGCTGTACCGGCAACTCTGACCACTCCAGCCAGGCATCGTCATCCGCGTAGCAATGGGTATCACTGATCTGTAGCAGCCGTAAAACCTGTTCCATTGATGTTATCCTCCTGTTTACAAGCCAGTTGTATTACAAGCCGCTCAGCGATTTGTCTTCCGGATAGCTGACCGCGTAGCCGTATTCCAGCTTGGCCGTTTCACTGGCGGACAGATCGCGGATCCAGGCCATGACCCCTTTTTTGTCATCAACATCCCGCAAGCTGGGCTGATCACCACTTAAACTGACACTGATTTCATCGGTGTTCGCGGTTGGAATGGTGTCATACAGGGTGATCGTGCGCTTATCGGTATGCTGGTTGCTGACGCTAAGACTGTAGTGGCGTTCCAGACTTTTACGGGTATTCAACAAGCCTTTGCTGCTGGTTTTTTCGGGCACGGGCTGGAAATCGATTTTGACATGGTCATCTTCGCCAAAAGAGAGTTTCAGTTTTTCGCCTGTTTGCAAAGCATCTAACTGACTGGCACCGATAAAATTCCCATCACGATACAGTGCAACCGGCCCCGGAATCAATGGGGCTGAGCCACTATAGGCTGCTTCTGCCTGCAGAATGGCACGCGGGTCGATACGCGGTGCACTGTGCAGACTGAGTTCGCTATCGAAGGCATGGGTTTCCAGCGTGAGGCGGCGGCTGTCGCTGCCTGAATTCAGTGTCAATTCGCCCGGCACCTGATATTCGGCATTATATTCACTGCTAACCAGGCTACTTTGCTGCAGACGGATAGCTGCTTTGCGGGCAGCAGGCTGCATCGGTGCAGGCGCGGGTGCGGCCATATCAGCCGCTTCCATCTCCATGGCGGGTTCTGCCATCAGCATGCCCCCTCTCGTCTCGGCAGAAGCGGTCGCGTAATAATTGGGTTCAAGCAGGGAGACGACCCAGCTGTCCATGACAGGCAAGGCGGGCTGGCTGTTAGGCCGCAGGGTGGAAAGATTTGCTTTCACATTATGCCAGTCTTCACCGGTGATTTGCTGGATCTGTGCCTGTGACTTGAGTTGCAGCTTGCCGGTAACACTGTCCAGTTCCGCATCATAGACCGGTGTCCAGCTGGCATTGCCAATCTGATAGTGCAAGGTCAAGGCCAGCTCACCCGCCTGTGCAGCCGTCACGAACAGACTGGCGGTGTTACTGCTGGTTTCGCCAATGGCAATTTGCTGTAACTGTTGATTCAGCTGTTCGAGGCCTTGGTCGAATTCCTGAAGGGTTGTGCTGGCAGCCCGCGCTTTGGCCTGTGAGTCGGCGGTAGCGACCTCCAGTACTTGCCAGGCTTGCCGCCATTGTTCCAGTGGGAGCGGATTACCCGCTGTATTGTCTTTGTCGCCGTGTGGCAAGCCAGTGGCGCGGATAAACGCCAGTTGCTGTTCGGCACGGGTTTTGGCATCCACCACTTCCTGGCGTTTTTCCTGCCATTTTTTGATTTCATCACGTAAGGTGCGTTCACGCTCCTGCACCACTTCAGCGTTGACCTGTTCGGCCATTTGTACGCTGCCGAGAGTGACATCGGCGCTGCTTTCACCGGATACGCGCAGGGACGTGGTGTCCATTTGTAATGGCAAGCCGGGCAGGATCAGTTTACTCTCTCCGGCAGGCAGCTGCAGCGTGGCGGTACGGGTGATACGTGCGCTATCCGGATAAACAGTGACTTGCGTGATATTAGACGTGGCAGTGATGTCAGCGCTGGCCAGGCTGGGTAAAACCAGCAGGCAGGTGACAGTAAGGTGTAGGTGTAGAACCCGGTGAATTTTTATTAACATGTTGTTTGGCTCCATTCTCCATAAAGGTATAACTGCATTATGCTACCGGAATACGGGCAACAAAAGCAGGAGTAAGCATGAATCATGCGTTTGATTGATACACATTGTCATTTTGATGATGTGACATTTGACCCTGACCGGGCTGAATTGTTACAGGAAATGCAGACAGTCGGTGTGACTGATCTGGTATTGCCTGCCATCACGGCAGCCCGCTGGCCTTGTCTGCGCACGATCTGCGCGGGTTCGCCCCGTTTGCATGCGACTTATGGGTTGCACCCGATTTATCTGGCAGAGCATCGCCATGAACATTTGCCGCAATTGCAGGCCTGTCTTGCCCAGGGGGATGCGGTGGCGGTCGGGGAATGCGGGCTGGATTTCTTTTTGCCAGAGCTGGACGTGGAGCTGCAGACTGCATACTTTGTCGCGCAGTTACGTCTGGCAAGAGCGTTTGATTTGCCGGTCATTATACACGCACGGCGTTCAGTGGATGCGGTACTGAAACAGATTCGGCGCATCGGTAGTTTGCGCGGTGTGATTCACAGCTTTGCGGGTAGCCAGCAACAAGCTGATTTACTGATTGCGCAGGGGTTTTGTTTAGGGGTTGGCGGGACAGTGACGTATGAACGCGCCCAGCGTTTGCGGAACATTGTTGCCGTTATTCCGGACGAGGCCATTGTGCTGGAAACGGATGCGCCCGATCAGCCGGACAGCGCCTGGCGTGGGCAGCGCAATGATCCTTTGCGGTTACCGGTGATTGCCGAGCATCTGGCTGCATTGCGGGGGGTATCGGTTGCAGAAATTGCAGCGATTAGTACATTAAATGCACAACGTTTATTTGGAATCCAGTGATGAAGTATTTTTTCCCTGCCTTGATGGCGTTAGTCATTATGTCTGGTTTAGTTTTGGTGATCACGCCCTTTATTGCCGAGCAGTTTTTCCCGCTGGCTACGACCAGTTACCAGCAGGCGAAGACGGAAGATGCCAGTCAGGCGCTGGCAGATTGGCTGGGTGTACGTCCTGAACAATTAAGCGCGGTACAGGCGATACGCCAGCGGACGGTGAATGCATCGACTGCCTGGTTTAAATTCTCAGTAGCCCGCCCGCCAGTTGAGCAGTTTATTGTGCGTAACCGTTTGCAGCAAAAGCCGCTGGATGCCGAAGCCATGCAGGCTGTTTTCATGCTGCAGCCGCCCCCCGTAAACTGGTGGCAACCGGCCAGCTTACAGCGGGAAACCTTTTTTGCGGGGGTGGATGAAGGGCAGTCACTGGCCTTGATCTACCATGCAGAGCAGCAGCTGGGTTTCATGCGGGTCAAGAGTGTGCTGAAGCAGTCCAACCAGTTCTGAGTTCGACAGGTCAAGCCGCCTGCGAATGTGGATCGTTCCTTCCGGTTGTGGCGGTGGTGGTGTGCTGGGGCGAGTTCTGATATTTTTCCCTGAACAGCCGCCGGGCTTCCTTGACCCACTTGGCCAGTGGCAAAGGGGTGTTTTCGCCGAGTAATGTCTGGATGGTCTGTAATTGTTCCGGGCTGCATTCAGCCAGCTGGCGATAGTTAATGATGCCCAGATAACGTAATTTGTGCGCTATTGCCGTTGTTATGCCTTCAATCAGTTGTAGATCATCCGCTGTACAGTTCACTATAGGCAGATGGTTAGGCCTGTTGGAGGCTGCCAGCAAGGGCTGTCTGTATTTACCCAATTCAGTTTTTAGCTGGCGTGCAAAGTCGGTCAGACGGTCGACTTGCTGTTCTTTCTGGCGTAATGCCGCGATCAGCATGCCCAATTGTTTGTGAGCCAGCTCCAGGCGTTTGCGCACTTTCAGGAAGTCGCTGTGACTGCTGTTTGTCCGTAGAAGTCGCAGGTTCTCATTCCTTTCGGCTTCAGTGTTCTTGAGCTTTGTGCGCAGGTCGCGGTGTTCCTGATCCAGAGTATGATGCCGGGTGCGCAAATCAACCAGCTCATTTTCCAGGGCTGTTTTAGGGGGGAGGCGGGGGACAGACTGCCGCCGGGGAATCAGCCACCCAAGTCCCAGTCCGGCCAGAAAAATCGTGGCACCTATGCTTAGCAGTGGGAGGGCTGATAAATCCATAATTACTCGGGTAGGACGGTGATTTCTACGCGTCGGTTACGGGTTCGGTTTTCTTCGGTGTCATTATTGACAAGTGGGCGGGTTGCCCCATAGCCTCTGGCACTCAGACGTTCGATATCAATATTTTGTGTGAGCAGGTATTGCAACACAGCCTCTGCTTTTGCCTGGGTGGATGCCATTTGGCCTAGAACTGTTCCCTGGTTATCGCTGTGTGCCGAGATTTCTATGCGTGCTACGGAGTTTTGCTGCAGTAGTTTGGCCAGTTCGCCAAGCACCGGTAATGAATCCTCAGTCAAAACGGCTTGCGCATAGACAAAGTCGATTTTGCTCAGGTCAAACTGTTCAAGTGGGTGTTGACGTGAGGGTGTGTAAAGCGTGTTAATAGTGAGTGTCGGGTCTGGAGGAGGGGGTGTAGTCACGTCTTGCTCAACGGGCGTGATGGTCAGGTTATCATGAACGGTACGGACACCTTCTACACTGGCAACCGTATTGATGATGGAGTCCACTATACCCTCATCCGCCAGCAAACCGCTGAGTGTGCCGTCTCGACCGTCAAAATGAATATTGACCAAGGGTAAACCTGCCTCGGTCAATACCGTGCGGGTTGTTTGCGCCAGGCTGGTTTCGATCGGAATGCGCTTCCACCAGGTTGCCAGTGTAGTCAGCCCCAAGGCAATGACCAGAGCAAGCACTGACAGGCGCATAAAGACCTTTTGATTGTGTTTCCTTATTTCCACCATCACATGCTCCAAGAGTGATTTATTTCCTGAATATAGAACATGAAATGGTTTATTAGCGCAAATAAGTAACATCGATTACCCTGATCAAATGTTTCGTGAAGTGGCCAGTCTATGCGGGCGGCTTATCGATATCCATGCCCGTGGGGATATACGCAGTGTAGGAGCAGATTAACTGTATCAATGAGGATGTGCAGTTGTGCGACTGGCTAACCCCGTTTAGGTGCGTTAGCCAGTGAGTGAAGAGGGGGAAAATAGATCAGGAAATCAGGAAATAAAGGAAAGAATTTCCCGGGCTTCCTGTTGTTGCTGTTTACCGCCTTCGCGCAGAACTTCATTCAGCACGGTATAAGCAGATTCAGAGTCACGCAGATCCAGATAAGCGCGTGCCATGTCCAGTTTGATGGCGGCATCCGGGTCATCATCATTCGCCGCCTGACTCAGGTAGGAGGCCATGCGCTCATTACGTGGGGTTCTTGCGGATGTCTCGCTGCCCACATCACTGGCGGGTTCGGCGGGTGTGGGCTGTGCTGCCGGACGTGGGGCAGGCGGTGGTGTAACGGTAGCTTGGGGGGCGGGTGCCGCTACTATTGCACGTTTTGCCACAGCTGGCTGACTTTTACGTCCGAGCCACCAGGCTATTGGTAGTAGCAGCAAAGCCAGTAGCCATGGCCAGAGGGGCGTGCTGCTGTTTTCCAGATTAGCCTGGGTTAATTCGGCATTCGCTTGAGCGGCTTTGGCTATTTGCAGGTCTTTCTGAGCGGTTTCAGCGTCGAGCTTGCTGGTTGCGAGCGTTTTTTGCAGATCTTCATTTTCTATTCTTATCTGGTCGTTGGCACTTTCAAGGGCTTGCAGTTGCTCCAGCAAAACGTCAGGATCCATGCCTTCAGCAGGAACAGCGGCTTTTTTACTGGCTTCCAGTTCTTTGCTCAGTTTCTCGTTTTCTGCCCTGATTTCGTCGTTAGCACTTTCAAGTGCTTCCAACTGTTGCAACAGTATTTGCGGATCAAGGCCATCATCAACGGCAGGATCAGTGGCGGGTGTCGCCGGTTCGGATGTAGCGGGCGTGACAGGCGTCGCGGCAAGGGTGGCGGCCTGTTCGGCCAGCTGTTTGGCCGCATCTGCGGCTTGTTGCTGGCTGGCTTCCAGTTGTTTGGCAGCGTCTGCGGCTTGTTGCTGGCTGGCTTCCAGCGCTTTGCTCAGTTTCTCGTTTTCTGCCCTGATTTCGTCGTTAGCACTTTCAAGTGCTTCCAGCTGCTGCAATAGTATTTGTGGATCAAGGCCATCATCAACGGCGGGATCAGTGGCGGGTGTCGCCGGTTCGGATGTAGCGGGAGTGACAGGTGTCGCGGCAAGGGTGGCGGCCTGTTCGGCCAGTTGTTTGGCCGCATCTGCGGCTTGTTGCTGGCTGGCTTCCAGCTGTTTGGCCGCGTCTGCGGCTTGTTGTTTGCTGGTTTCCAGCGCGTTGGTTAACGCGGTGATTTGTTGTTCTTGTTGCTGTTGCTGGTCTTTTTGTTCTTGTTGGCGCTGCTGTTGTTCCTGAGTTAGCTGTTCAAGCTGGGTGCGCAGTGCGTCCCTTTCTTTTTCAGCACGAGCCAGTTCAGCACTGGCCGAAGCCGGTTGCTCCGGCGTGGCAGGTGCGACAAGCTCAGCAACAGGCTCTGGGGGTGGAGGCTGCGGCGGTTCAACTGCCGGGATATCCGCTGCATCAGGTAGCTGGAGTGTGCGCCCGACGATTAAACGGTTGAGATCATTCCCGATAAAGGCCTGTGGGTTTTTTTCCAGAAGAAATTGCATGATTGCATCCCGGTTACTGTAACCGGGATATTGTGCTGAGACGATCACGCCTAAGGTGTCATTCGGGCGAACCTCATACTCTCTGGTTTCTGCATAGGCCAGTGAGCACTGGCTAGCCAGTATCAGACCGGATACAAGGCTAATAGCGGATTGACGCAATGGGTTATTTATCATTTAGCTAACCAGTGTATCCATTAAATCGATCATGAATTCGGTATCTTCCTGTTGAATCATATCCCAATCAGTAAAGCCCAAATTGGCCAATGCATCCCTGCCTTTAGTATTCCCTGTCATACCCGACAGTAGTTCTCGGAGCGTTTCATGCTGGTTCTCCAGCCTGGGATCAGCCAGTAAAACATGGCGAACGTCATGAATTTCGCTACGAATCAACACTCTTAACTGCGATCGTACCATGGCAGACAGGTTATCGAAGGCTTCGGCCAGAAAAAAACCGACATCTACTTTATCCTGTAACAGCTGTTTTGCCACCACGACGTAGGTATCAACCTGCATGGTTTGCAGGGATGCATGGCTGATGTTGGCAGGCTCCAGCATGATCGTACTGATCATGTTCACGTCAGGGGCATCTGTCAGTGCTGCGCGGCACTGTACGGGCAGATCTTCCAGTACCTTTACCGGTGAATCCGCTTTGACGGCGATAACGACTTCATCGTATTTACCTGCCGGAGCAGCCAGTGCAGTGAAGTTTTTTTCTCGTACCAGCATGGCAGCATCAAACGGATTGGCATAAATCAGGTGAACCTCGTTCTGCCGGATCGCATGGCGCTGTGCCTGAAAGTTGGGGAAAAAAGCCAAGTGTATAGCCTGCCCCCATTGACGTTGCATCCAGGTATTGAAGATATACCAACCCGCAATTTTATCGGGGCCGATGTCGGGGCTGACACTTAATGTATAGCGTTCTTTACCCATGTTCGTCCTGCTTCATGCTGGCATACTGTTGAATGCATTCATCAACGCGTTGCCGTGAAGGTTTGCGGCGCACCGAGGTGTACCCGGTAATTTTGTGGGTGCGGATGTTCGGGATAACCGTGGCGTAAACCCAGTAAAAACCGCCATCCTTGCGCAGGTTTTTTACATAGCCATGCCATTTTTGTCCGGCCTCTATCGTATCCCAAAGATCTTTAAAAGCAGCGGCTGGCATATCCGGATGGCGCAGAATATGATGGGGCTGGCCGATCAGCTCTGCCTGTGTATACCCGGACATATCAACAAAAGACTGATTACAATGAGTAATTTTACCCTGTAAATCTGTACGGGAAACGATCAGCTTTCCATCCGGAAAAGGGACTTCTTCCGTGGTGATGAAGACCCTACGGGTACTACCGTCCTGATAGATAAGCTGATGACTTGTGCCAGGCTGTTGCACAATGTCCTCTCTTGTGTCTTCTTTTATATTTTCCATAGCAGTGGCTCCAGATGGGTGGTGGCCAAAGTTAAAGACTCAATTGGGTAATGCCCTCGGCAATTATCAGGATTGTCAGATGAGTTTGGCAATATTTTCCGATGCACGTTTAACATCCAGAAAAATCAGACCCAAGCGTGCATTTGGTTTGGCCAGTACGGTGACAACTGCATCGTTGCCCGCGTGCGTCATCAGAATATAGCCGTTGCCACCTTTGATCAGCACCTGCTCCAGTCCACCGCGTGCCAATTCTTCAGCAGTGCGGTCACCCAGTGACAGAATGGCGGCACTCATGGCACCCACCCGGTCTTCGTCCATCCCGGCAGGCAGCATGGAGGCCATCATCAAACCATCTGTAGACAGGACGGCAGATGCCTCGATGTCAGCAGAAGAACCATTGAGATCACTCAGTATTGAGTTCAGCATTTCAGAGCGCATGGATTGTGTCTCCTTGAATCATTAGTTTAGGATATGCACAGGCAAAAAGCCGGTTTGTGCATCAGATTATGTTATAGAGATTGCAGTTCAGTAGTACCGTAGCGCATTTCCAATGCCCAAACCAGTTGGGTAAAAGCGGGCTGGTTCAGTTG
This sequence comes from uncultured Thiothrix sp., assembly GCA_964293125.1. Taxonomy (GTDB): domain Bacteria; phylum Pseudomonadota; class Gammaproteobacteria; order Thiotrichales; family Thiotrichaceae; genus Thiolinea. The sequence continues at coordinate 47,175 of CAXYXY010000023.1, forward strand.
CGGGATGCCCCCAATAATCAGTGTGAAGCGATTTTTGCCGATGTAGACAGGCCAAAAACCGACCTCGCTATTCCCGCTTGCGTCGATTAAGCCCCAGGCACGTTGCCGATAGCCCAGGTTGCCTTGCAACAGTTCTTTGTGGCGGGCATACACAGCAGTCAGGTTGGCACTGAGTGCTGCCAGTTCTTCGGCAGCCTCGTGTGGAAAACCGGCACTGCCCAGATAAAGACCACGACTTTCCGCCAGCACCGCTTTGCCCTCGTCTGACAAGCTACGCAATAGTTGGGGGAGTAGTCGTTCCAGTGTCTCCTTGGGGGCTGTGTCGGGCGCTTCAAGGCCAATAATAAGACCCGCTTCCTGCAGCCAGTGGACAAATTCCAGGGCGCGCTTTTTTTTCAGGCCACTGAGTTGACCTGCGACCTCGGTATTGAACAGGGGGGTTTCTTCACGCTGTAGCAGTTTATGCAAAAAATCCCTGCCTGCCTCGGGCGTGCTGTCCTGTATGGCATAATAAACACCGCCTGGCGTCGCCCCCAGGTAAAGATTGTCGTTAAGTATGTATTCGCTCATCAAACTACCCCGGGGTCGAGTGAGTACAGAAGTGCCTGGAGCAGCGCAGTAATATCCGTGCGGCTGCGTGCATCGACTTCAAAAATAGGTGATTGCAAGGAGAGCTGTTCCAGCCACTGTCGGTAGTCACGCAGCGTAGGCGATCGTTGTATATCCATGCGTGTGACACCGATGACCATCCGCTGCTGTTCAATAAAGTTGCGGAAGGCGTTGGTATAAAACTTCATGTCCTGAAAGGGGTCTTTGCGGGTATTGTCCAGCAGCAGAATCAGGCCAAGTCCCCCTTTGGTCAGGATGTCCCACATGAAATCAAAGCGCTCCTGACCGGGTGTGCCGTACAGATGCACCCGTTCGTTTTCCCCGAGATGAATCAGGCCATAATCCATCGCTACCGTGGTTTGCGGTTTGCGTGTTTTGGTCATGTCGGAGGCATATTCATCAGTGGTGATAATGGCAATATCACTGATTGACGCGATGGCTGTTGTTTTACCCGCACCGACTGGTCCGGTGAAGATAATCTTTTTGTTGGTCGTAGTCATAAAATTTATTTAGCGCCCCCTCCGAGTAAGCGTTTTAACAGCCGCGAGAAGAGTCCCCGATTCTTCTTGGGGGCGGCATTCTCCTGGTAATGTATTTTGCCCTGATCGACAACCAGCAGGCCGAGTGTACTGGCTGCAGTGAAAAAGGCAAAGACATACCGCTGAGGGATGTTTAGCCATTTAGCAACGTCGAATACACTGCCAGGGCGTTCCTGCCAGATAGCGGCGATCCGCATGACGTGCGGCAAGGCCTCCAGCCTGGTCAAGTTAGGCCAGTGCTTAAGTATCATGTTTTGCCGTGCATCTATATTGCGGTTCAGACGACCGTGCGAGGTGAGCAGACTGGTTGTCCAGATCAGCGCCTCCAGGTCGTGGGTATTTTCGGTGTCGTTCAGGTGCGTTTGTTCGATTGCCGCCAGTTCACTCATGCTAGGCAGGTGCAGTTGTACCCGGCCCGCCTGTATGGGGGTATTGCAGAGTTCTGCGAAGGTTGCTGAATGAATATCCAGACGGCTATGGGCAAGATTAGTGGCTGGCATCAGTAGCAAATCATCCTGCCCGTCAATTTTAACCTGCACGGTCTGTCCGGACTGGCGTGCCAGCTGGAGTGCGTCCAGTACACTATTGAGCAGATAGTTCTCGGTAGTATAGCGCAACACACTGTCATGCCAGGTCGCAGGGTCAATGTCCTCATAATTCCCGCACAGGAGTAGCCAGCGTTGTTCGGCTTCTGCTTGGTTTTTTTCTGGTGTGTGAATTTCCGCTATGGTCAGAAAGCCATCTGTAGCCGGTATGGACGGGGTGCCGAGACTTTGCGCAAGTGGTGCCGCGACGGTAACCGTTCTGGGGGCTGTTTCTTTTTTTGCAAGTGTAGCAATCCCTACGTCAGCGTCATCCTCTTCAGGGAGCCGGAAGGTCTGGTGTGCCGGGAGAGGGCGTGTGGTGGGCACAGGGCGCGCAGCCGGGCGTGTATTCAGGCCAAAAGGCCGGGTTGTCAGCTTGGGCGGAAGTGAGGGAAATGGTTTTTCCAGGTTTTGAGAGGTTCCAACCGGAGCTTGTTCCGGCAGTAACGCCCGCATCTTCTCGGCTGCATTGACCAGTGCCTGTGAGGTCAGTGGTTTGGGAACCCAAACGGTATTATTGATTTTTACCTCGCGCACCGACAAAACAATACCCGGTTTATTGCTGGTACTGGTCTCCTGCTGCCATTCCTGTTCTGCTCCAGGGTGGTCAAAGTCAGCAATCAGTATCTCTGCCTCTGGCAAAGAACTGGTTTTGAATAACTGTTTGCCCGCACCCGCAAAGAAAAACTCCAGTATTGCACGGTTGTGAGGGCTGATACTTAACAGTGCAACACGTAAGGGGTTACCCGATGAATTCAGCATAAATCCTGCCTGTCTTGATTATTCCTTACCAATTTCCCGCTTCCCGCTGCGCTTCCTGCCATTGAGGGGAGGGCTCAAACCCCGTGGCTGCCATCGCTTCAGCCATTTGGTTCAGTTTAGCTTTATCGCGTGTATATTGGTAAATGTTTAGTAGTTCTTGTTCAATTTGCTCATCAGTACGACCCGCAAAGACCTCTTGTTCCAATAAATCCTGTGCTACCTCGACTTGCCCATATTCCATGCAGGCTTGCACTTCATCCATGATGCTGGCATAGCTGCTGGCAGACTCGCTACGCTGCATGGTCACCAGCTCGCCCGCGTTGTGGCCACTGCCACTGGCCAGCACAGAGCCGATGCGCCACTGCTGGTCAATCTCTTCTGCGGAGTTTTCTTGTAGCCAACGTGAAAACGTGTTTTGTGACTCATCCGTCAATAGAGGGCTACAGGTTTTTAACATTCTTGTTTTGAGCATGCTGCCCGAATCACCCAAAGCCAGGTACAGATCCATCAAACTACCTTCCAGGCGGTCATGCAGATCAGGTTCGGCTGCCAGCAGGATGCGTTGTACATGAGCACGCAGGTCTAATGGGTAACGCCGCACATGGTGCGAGAGAAAACGCCATAATGACAACGGCTGATAGTCGTTTGACAGGCGCAAGGCTGGTTGCCCCGTCAGTGTGAAGGTTGGAGGTAAGGTGGTAGCGGCATCAAAGGCCTCACCAGAAAACAGTTTTCCAAGCATAAGTGGCTGACTATGGCTAAAAAGGCTAAAAAGTTAGTATTTTATAGTCCAAGACTATAAACAAGCACAGATTTGTTAATGATAGCCTATAAAATAATTTTGAGTGAATTTTTAGATCAATGGTCTGGGGTTAGTGCTTGATGTTAATGGCTGATTAGGTCAGCATGGCAGCAAAACGTAGTGTGGAGTATAAATTGTGTTTTATCTGACTGGGCAGATACTGGTAATTGTGCTACTGGCCACTTTTGCGGGCTTGGCGCTGGGTTGGTGGTCACGTGGTTTGACGGCAGAAATCCGTGAAGAAACCAGCAATGAAAATGAAGAGATTGATCCTTTCGGTGCACGTTCGCGTCTGGAGCAATGTCACCGTAACAATGCCAACCTGCGCCGTGATCTGCAGGATGCACAGCAACAGCTGGAACAGCTTAAACGGGCTGGAGAAATGGCGCAGAGTGAGGGAAATCTGGTGGCACAGTTACAAGCGAGCGATGCGCGTATCAGTGCATTGCTGGGTGACTTGCAGATGCGGGATGATACTATAGCGGTTCTTGAACGTGAGCTGGAGAAGCTACGCTCCTGAGCGATTTGGCATGCATGTGGTTAATATGTAAGACCTACAACAGATCTATAACAGAATGAGGACACAATTATGGCGATAAGGGGAGCTGGTTCAGCTTCGTTGTTTGAGGCGGACATCGAGATTGTTGGTGATGTATCGTTTTCGGGGGAGCTTTATCTGCAAGGGCGTGTTAATGGCAATATTGTAGCGCCTGGCGAGTCGTCTGCTTCGCTGTTTCTGCAGGAGCGCAGCGAGGTCATTGGCGAAATCCGTGCCCCTATCCAGGTGATTTCCGGTAAGGTGTCGGGTGATATTTTCTCCACACGCCGTGTCACGCTTAAATCCAGTGCAGAAGTTGTGGGTAATATCCATTACTCAGAGATCTTGGTTGAGCAAGGTGCCAGTATCAATGGCACACTGGTTGCGCTGGGGCAGTTGGAGGAAAATATTTAGCCACCTCCCCAAAAATCATGCAATTTATGAAAATGATGCTAGCCTTATGACAGAAGAATGTTTATAAGTGCGCCTGGCATGCGCAGCGTATTCATCCCGATTCAGGCCGCTGCCCATACCCCGATCACTGGAATTCTTTTTTTAATAATTTTTTGATGTTTTGTGGAGATTACTCATGACTAATTATCGTGTTTTCCTGGCTGCGCTGTTAGCGGCATTTGCTCTGTCTGCCTGTGGTAGTAAAGAAGAGCCTAAGACTGAAGCAGAAGTACCTGCCGCTGAGCAGGCTGCACCTGCTGTTGAACAGGCTGCACCTGCTGTTGAAGAAAAGGCTGCAGAAGAAGCTGCGCCAGCTGAAGCTGAACAAGCAGCACCTCCTGCTGAAGCGGCTCCAGCGGATCCGGCTGCACCTGCTACCGAAGCACCTAAGCAATAAGCGCAATCAGCCAAGTATTGCAAGTTTGACCAACACGGGGTGGAATTTCCACCCCGTGTTGTTTCCATCTGTTCATCGTCTGCTGGCTTCTGGCATAATCTTTATTCCCATCCTCTGTCGGATTAGCCCATGTCATCTACACCTTTTTACAAACATCACGTTTTTTTCTGCACGAACCAGCGCGCCAATGGCGAAGGCTGCTGTGAGGATTTCAAGTCGCAAGCGATGCGGGATTACGCCAAAAAACGTTGCAAGGAACTGGGTCTGCACAAGGATGGCCAGGTACGGATCAATAATGCCGGTTGCCTGAATCGTTGTGAGCTCGGCCCGGTGCTGGTCGTTTACCCGGAAGGTACTTGGTATACCTGGGTTGATCAGGAGGACATTGATGAGATTATCGAGAGTCATCTGGTGAACGGGCAACCCGTTGAACGCCTGTTGCTGGACTGACTACGTGAAACTGTCGGAACGTTTCCACCATTACAGTCGTTTGATCCGTTTCGAGCGACCCATTGGTACCTACCTCCTGCTTTGGCCGACGCTGTGGGCTTTGTGGATCGCTGCGGAAGGTTTCCCCGGCTGGAAGCTGTTGATCGTATTCTCGCTGGGTGTATTTATTATGCGCTCCGCCGGTTGCGCAGTGAATGATATTGCTGACCGCAAGGTCGATGGGCATATCGAACGTACCCGCACCCGTCCACTGGCAACGGGTGTGATTTCAGTACAGGAGGCACTCGGGGTGTTTGCCGTACTGATGCTGCTTGCCTTGTTGCTGGTGCTGCAGCTGAATACCCTGACGATTTTCATGTCGATGGGCGCTGTTTTGCTGGCAGTGAGCTATCCTTTTATGAAGCGTTATCACCACTGGCCACAGGCGCATTTGGGTGCTGCTTTTTCCTGGTCTGTTCCAATGGCATTTACGGCAGTAACCGGTGAGTGGCCACCGTTGATTGCGTGGTTGCTATTTATCGCCAACCTGATCTGGACAACCGGCTATGACACGATGTACGCCATGTGTGACCGTGAGGATGACCTGAAGATAGGGGTTAAATCGACCGCTGTGCTCTTGGGTCAGCATGACCGGCTGATGGTGGCCTTGTCACAACTGCTGACTGTGTTGCTGCTGGGCTGGATGGGGCAACAGGCAGGTCTGGGTATCTGGTTCTGGGGTGGGCTGTTGGCGGCTAGCGGCTTCTTCTTTTATCAACATTACCTGATTCGCGAGCGGGATCGCTGGCTGAGTTTGCGGGCTTTTTTGAACAATAACTGGGTCGGCATGGTCATATTTATCGGGATAACGCTGGATTATTGGTTAAGCTGACGTTTTCGACTTAGGCTGATTTCGGCTACAATCAGTTTTTCATTTTCTAGAATATTGAGTGCTTATGTCCAGACAATCCAGCTTTACCCGTGAAGAGCTTCTGCAATGTGGCCGTGGTGATATGTTCGGCCCCGGTAATGCGCAGTTACCCACGCCCAATATGTTGATGATGGATCGTGTTCTCAAAATTACTGATGAGGGCGGTCTGTATGGCAAAGGCGAGATTCTGGCTGAGCTGGATATTACGCCGGATCTGTGGTTTTTTGATTGCCATTTCCCCGGCGACCCGGTGATGCCCGGTTGTTTGGGGCTGGATGCCATGTGGCAGATCGTCGGGTTTTATCTGGCCTGGCTGGGTAGTCCCGGGCATGGACGGGCTTTGGGAGTGGGTGAGGTGAAGTTCTTTGGGCAGGTGCTGCCGACCGCGAAGGTCGTCACCTATAAAATTAATCTGAAACGGGTGATCACCCGGAAACTGGTGATGGGGATCGCCGATGGTAGCCTGGAGGTCGATGGGCGTGAAATTTATACGGCCAAGGATCTGCGGGTAGGTTTGTTTACCTCTACGGACAAATTTTAATCATGAAGAAAATGAAAAAAATAGTGGCTGCCTGTGTGTTACTGGGTAGTGCCAGTGGTGTCGCTTTGCCTGCGTTGGCGGCGGATGTACTGCCTTATGACCGGGTGGCCTTTGCGATTAGCGCTGAAAAAGAAGTCGAAAATGATGTGCTGACTGCAATATTGTCAGCCAGCGAAACCGGGCAGGATACGGCGAAACTGGCCGATAGCGTCAATCAGGCGATTGTCTGGGCGATGGAGATCGCGAAAAAAGAGACTGCGGTCGAAAGCCGTACTCTCAGCTATACAACCCAGCCAGTTTATCGCGATGGCAAAGTCGATGGTTGGCAGGTTGCACAAAGTATCGAGCTGAAAAGCAAGGACAGCAAAATCCTCAGTAGTCTGCTCGGACAGCTGCAGGAAAAGCTACGGGTGCAGGCGGTGGATTACAGTATTTCTACCGAAGTACGCAAAGCGATGGAAGAGCAGCTGATTAGCGAAGCCATGGCCGGTTTCAAACAGCGTGCGGCTCAGGTTAAACAGACCATGGAGCGCGCCGAGTACCGGGTGGTGCGTCTGGATATTCAGACGGCTTCTGATTTCCCGCAACCACAGTACCGGATGGCTGCGATGGCAGAGGCGATGCCAATGGCGGCTGCACCTGCACCAGTACTGGATGCGGGCAAACAGAAGGTAAACGTGACGATTAATGCCGAAATCGAGTTGTCCTTGCAGTAGGCGTCAACACTTCTGCAAATCTTCCTGTAAATAGTGTTTGCGATGTTGCTGAAGTGTTTGTTACTATTACGCCCTTTTCGTACACTCCGATTAAATTTTGAGGACAATGGCATGAAGCCCGGTATTCATCCAAATTATAGAGAAGTCGTATTTCAGGATCTGACCAGCGGCTTCACCTTCCTGAGTCGTTCTACGGTAGACACCAAAGAAACTATCGACTATGAAGGCAAGCAATACCCATTGCTGAAAGTGGAAATTTCCAGTCAGTCACACCCGTTTTACACAGGCAAACAGTCGGTCAACTCGACCGCTGGCCAGATTGACAAGTTCAATCGTCGTTTCACACGCGGCAAGTAAGGCAGGTCTGGACTTGACATCGTACCCGCTACGCACCGTTTGCGTGCGGTTACTGTAAAAAAGCGCTCTCTAAGGGCGCTTTTTTGTTTTCTGCACCGTACTATTAGTTTTTACCGCTATAATCGTTACCTCGTCAAACCGAATCTGCAGGATGGAGCATTATGACCCACAAACTTCGACAAGATGCCTTGAAATATCACGCTGAACCCCGCCCTGGTAAAACTGCGATACAAATAACCAAACCCACCGCGACCCAGGATGATCTGTCGCTGGCGTATACCCCCGGTGTGGCCGAGCCGGTCAAGGAAATCCATAAGGATGCGGAGAATGCTTATCTCTATACCAACAAAGGCAATCTGGTCGCCGTTATTACGGAAGGGTCTGCCGTACTGGGTTTGGGGAATGTGGGGGCGTTAGCGGGCAAACCGGTCATGGAAGGCAAGGCGGTGTTGTTCAAGCAGTTTGCCGGTGTGGATGTATTTGACATCGAAGTGGATACCCAGGATACGGAAGAATTCATCGCCACGGTCAAGAACATCGCCAGTACCTTTGGGGGGATTAATCTGGAAGATATTTCAGCGCCTCGTTGCTTTGAGATTGAACGGCGCCTGCAGGACATGCTGGATATTCCGGTTTTTCATGACGACCAGCACGGTACTGCCGTGATTATCGCCTCTGGTTTGACAAACGCACTGGAAATACAGGGTAAAACCCTGATAGACGCCAAAATCGTTTGTCTGGGAGCGGGTGCGGCAGCGATTGCCTCCATGAACCTGCTGGCTGCGATGGGGGCGAAAAAAGAAAACCTGTACATGGTTGACCGTAAAGGAGTGATTCATACCGGTCGGGATGATCTTAACGAATACAAACAAGCCTATGCGGTAGACACTGAGCGCCGTACTCTGGCCGATGCCTGTGAAGGGGCGGATGTGTTTATTGGTGTCTCCGGCCCCGATCTGATGACGCCTGAGATGCTCAAGAGCATGGCGGCTAACCCGATTGTCTTTGCCCTGTCTAATCCAGACCCGGAAATTGTGCCGGCACTGGCACTGCAGACCCGTGATGACTTGTTAATGGCGACCGGGCGTAGTGATTATCCAAACCAGATCAATAATGTACTGGGCTTCCCCTATCTGTTCCGGGGCGCGCTGGATGTGCGTGCACGCCGGATTAATAGTGAAATGCTGATGGCGGCGGTGAAGGCACTGGCGGAGCTGGCGCGTGAGCCTGTGCCACAGGTCGTGCTGGATGCTTACAAGGTCAGTGAGATGGAGTTTGGCAAGCAATACATCATCCCCAAGCCGCTTGACCCACGCCTGCGGGATCGGGTACCGGCAGCCGTTGCCCGGGCGGCGGTGGAAAGCGGTGTGGCGCGTTTACCTTTGCGTTAGTTGCTACAACTGAATTCACGGGGTATTAGAACGTCGGAGCAGCCTGTCTGACTTCGGCGTTCTTTTTCTGGCGTTGTGACGGTGCCAGTGTCAAACGCTCCCCCTGCTGACGAATGGCGTAGCGTAATCCCACCCGATAGCAGTGTTCGGCATTTTCCTGCTCACCCATGGTTTCCAGCAGTTCTGCCAACTCCAGATAACCTTCCACTTCCGGCGACTGGTTGAGGCTGGATTCGTAATAGGATTTCGATACGCCCCACAGTTTCTGTTGATGGTGCAAACGCGCCAGCAATAACAGGTTATTGGGGTTATCCGGTGCTTGTGCCAGCCATTTTTCAGCCTGCTGGATCGCATTCGGCAGGTTCGGATGCTGCAAGCGACCATACAAGCTGGTGAGTGTGTGATTCAGCGCCTTATTATTGATGCTAACGATGAATTGCGCGCATTGTGCATCGGCACCCGCGGTGTGCAGTGCGGCTGCGAACACTTGCTGGGCTTCGGCCTGTTCGCGGATGGCTGTCGGTAGTTTTTTCCAGAGGGTTTGTAACTTGTCCGGGTCTTTTTGCGCAGAATACTGGCTGAATAGTCCCTGCAAAGTCGCTGCTTTCACCTTGATCATGTTTTCAGTATTGAGCAAATTCTGCTTTTGTAGCTCGGGCAAAATATCCAGCAGGCTTTCCCAGCTTTCGCGTTTGTGCAGTACCTTGGCCATCAGTTTGAGTACATAAGCATTTTTGGGAGCAAGGGCACGCAGATTCAGCAGGGTAGCGTGCGCCTGTTCGATCTGGTCGGTGCTCATTTGCATTTCTGCCTGGGAGACACCGACCGCGATTTGCGCCTTGCTATCACTTGCAATCGCCTGCCGCAGCAAGCTGTCGCGGCGCTCGGGTGCATCCTGCATGTGGGCAGCACGGGCGGCGGCCAGATAATTCAACAGAGGCGCTTCGCTATAAGCGGCATGCTCGGTCAGCAGTTTTTCTGCCTTTTCCCAATGCCCTTCAGTGAGCTGGATCAGCCCCTGATTCAGACTGCGGTTGGCCTTGCTGCTCAGGCGTGAGCCTCGCAGCTGGTGCAGACGCTTGCGCAAGCCCAGTATTTGCCGAAGCAGGGTAACAGTGAGGTAGAAAACAATGCACAAGACCAGCACAGCGAAGGTCAGGGTGGCTGTTTTCATTTCATAAGCGTGCAAGCCCCAGGTAATGGTGGTGGTGCCGGGATTGGCCAGCACAAATTGTAATAACCAGTAAAGCGCCGAGCCGAGCAAGGCTAACACGATGAGGAATCTGATCATGACTGATCCTTGGCGGTAGTATGGGTATCGGCGAGCCGCGCCTTTTCCATCTGGCTCAGGCTGCCGGAAATATCAGGTACGGGAGGGGCAAGGTCAATGGCGGCGAGCTGATCCAGGGTTGCCAGCAGCGGCTCGGCCTGATTGGGCGGGTAATAGGCTTGCAGTGTCTGGCGAATCAGCGCTATCTGCTGGTGATAGGCCGGGTTTTGCTGTTGCAGTGCCAGCAGGCGCAAGCCCTCCAACCGTAATTGCAGGAGCTGATAAATACTTTGTCGGGCATCGTTATCCAGTGTTTCAGCCAGGGGCTTGTCTAGCTGGTGGACGACGATGGCTGAACTGAGGGTGGCAATGGCTTTATTTTTGTACTGCACCCAAACAGAATCATTGTTGTTATCTTTATTGTTAGTGGTGGTGACAGGGGCAGGTACCGTCTGGGTTTTTTCTTCTGTTTCTGCCGTTGGCCGGCTGTTGTCAACGCCCAGTGGGGTAAGCGACAGGCCGAGTGCGGTGATTTGCTGTGAAATTGCCGCCAGATCCGGGGCGATAAAGTCGTCTAAGGTCGCCAGATCATGGGTGATTTGCTGGCGTACCGGTAAATACACCACTGAGCCGAGTTGACTCAGGCGTTTGTCTGCTTCTTTCAGTGCCTGTTCTGCCGCTTTTTTGTCACCTTTGAGATGCAGTTCCTGGTTGGCCAGTCGGAGCAGGAAGCCCACCTCATCCAGCTGCCAGTCGCTGTTACCTGTCGGGGCAGTGCCTTGCTGTAGCCTGGCTTGCAGCCCGGTGATTTGCTCAACCTGTGCGCTGACGGTATCGGCAAACTGGCGGGTCTGGCTTTGCATCTGGGACATGTTTTGCAGGCTGCCGGTAATCTCCTGCTGCAGCTTTCCGACGTTTCCGGTCACTTCGCTGCGTAGTTGCTCTATGCTTGCGGTATCGACCTTACGCTGGAGTGCTTGCTGCAATAAAGCAATCTGGCTGGCATTATCCTTGGCTTTCTCATTCATGCGCTGCCAGTGTTTATACCCGGCAGCAATCCCCGCCGCTGTAAAAAACAGGGCAAGAAATGCAATGAACAAGGCAAAGCTTGCCCCTTTGTTTTTGGGAGAGGCGGGTTCAATCAAGGCATCTGCTGCTTCTATCTCGTCAGATTGAGGCTTGTCTATCATCGTTGTTGTATCCTGTGTGCCAGCGTATCAGTGCTTCCAGCATGGCGTCATCGCTTGGGTTGGCAGCCACCAGCAGTGTATGAAAACCTGCGCTCTGTGCATCGCGGGCCATACGCTCGCTACCAACCAGCAGGGGGATGTGTTTAATCCAATCCGCATCATTCATTAAAAACAACAGGTTGCGCAAGCCTTCGCTACTGGTCACGGTGATTATATCAAGCTGTTGGGATTCGTGGAGTTGTTTCAACTGATCCGGTGGATTTTTCGGGCAAATCCGCTGGTACACATTCGCATAGTCAACCTCGGCACCCCGCGCAGATAAGGCATCGGCCAGCAGTTCCCGTCCGCCATCACCCCGGATAATCAGCACACGTTGTCCGGTCAATTGTTGCAAGGCAGGTAGCGCCAGAAAGTCTTCGCTGGTGAATCCGGCTTCCGGCACCAGGCTAACCCGCAGTTGGTGAGCTTGCAACGCTTGGGCCGTTTGCTGGCCGATTGCACCGATGCGGGCAGGGGATATGTCAGGCAGCAAGGCCAGCCCGTGTTCAACCGCATTCGCACTGATAAAAATCAGCAGGTCATAATCGCCGGGGTATTGTGCCTTTTGCAGTGTGGCGGGTATTTGTTCAACAGCCTGAATAGCGAGTAGTGGGTAGCGATGCGCCCGTGCTCCTGCAGTCTCCAATAGCTGTTGGAAGTGCCCAGCCTGATGGGCTGGGCGTGTCACCACCACGTGTACATCCTGCAGGGGCTTCATGCCGTAACATGAATATCCATGGAGGCCAGAATTTCAGCGCCACCTTGACTCAGCAAGTCTTCGGCAATGGCTACTCCTAAGGCTTCCGGGTCATGAATCGAGCCGGTCATTTCGCTGGCCAGGAGTAGGGAGCCATCCGGGTAGCCCAGCAAACCCCGCAGGCGCAGCTCATCACCCTCAATTTCAGCAAATCCGGCAATCGGCACCTGGCAGCCACCATTCAGGCGTTTGTTCATGGCACGCTCGGCACGCACGCGAATATGGGTGGGTACATGCAATAATGGCGCTAACAGGTTTTCTACACGGGTATCACCCTGCCTGCATTCAATACCAATCGCACCCTGACCAACAGCGGGCAGACTTTGTTCGGGGGTGAGATAGGCACGAATCCGCGCCTGAAATTCCATGCGGATCAAGCCCGCCGCCGCGAGGATGATGGCGTCATAATCACCGTTATCCAGTTTGGCCAGACGGGTATTAATATTGCCGCGCAACAGTTGGGTCGTAAGGTGTGGATAAGCTGATAGCAACTGGGTCTGGCGACGCAAGCTGCTGGTGCCGACCACTGCGCCCACCGGTAAATCGTCTAGCGTCGCATAGGTGTTGGAAATAAAGGCATCACGCGGGTCTTCACGCTCCATAATCACCGGCATGTGCAAGCCTTCCGGAAAGTGCATGGGCACGTCCTTGATCGAATGCACGGCAATATCGGCCTCACCGTTAAGCATGCCGACCTCCAGTTCTTTGACGAATAGCCCCTTGCCGCCAATCTTGGATAAAGGACTATCGAGGATTATGTCACCTCGGGTCGTCATGCCTACCAGCTCAACGCTTAGCTCGGGGTGTAGCTCAGTTAAACGCTGGGCGACGTGTTCGGCTTGCCACAGGGCAAGCGGGCTGGTGCGGGTTGCGATACGGAGAAGATCGGCCATGGTCTCTGCGGTCTCTGTTAGTCGGGTACGGTTTGAAATAGCAGACTTTACGGGAAATGCAGACAGACTTCCAGCAAGGACAATGGCGGTGGGTTTGCCGTCGTCATGCAGGACTATTTGCCAAATGCCCGCTTTTGCCCGAAACTGATCCATTTAGACCATTCGATAATACGATGCACTCATGGGTACTTTGATTACTTTGACTTTACTCGCTGTGCTGGCCTGGTTCTGGCAGGACAGTTTGCGCACTCGGGAACGTGCTATCCGGGCGGCGGTGCAGGCCTGCAAGGAAATGGGGGCGCAATTTCTTGATCAAACGGTGGTGCTGCACAGTTTGAAGCCAGTGCGTAACCGGCGGGGCAGTTTGTCTTTGCAGCGTATTTACCGTTTTGAATTTAGTCTGGCGGGTTATGAACGCCTGCAAGGACGGACTTTCATGCTCGGGCAGGTGCTGGAGCAGGTGCAGCTGGATCGCGCCGAGGGCACTGTGATTGACATGAATGCTGGTTCGCGTTCCTGAACTCTTTTTAACCCCTTTAATCACTGAAAATGGCATGAACATTATGCAAGTTACTCTCGCCAACCCACGCGGCTTTTGTGCCGGTGTCGATCGTGCTATCGAAATAGTTGACCGGGCACTCGAAGTGCTGGGTGCACCGATTTATGTGCGTCATGAAGTGGTGCATAACCGCTTTGTGGTGAACAACCTGCGTGACAAAGGCGCGGTATTTGTCCAGGAGCTGGACGAGGTGCCGGACGATGCCACCGTCATTTTCAGCGCGCATGGCGTGTCCCGCAGCGTGCAGCAGGAGGCAAAGCGCCGTGGTTTGAAGGTGTTCGATGCCACTTGCCCGCTGGTGACAAAAGTGCATGTGGAAGTAACCCGTTATAGCCGTGAAGGGCGTGAAACCATCCTGATCGGGCATAAAAATCACCCAGAGGTTGAGGGTACGATGGGGCAGTATGAAACCCGCCACGGTGGGCGGATTTACCGGGTAGATTCTCCGGCAGAAGTGCAGGCGCTGGAGGTACTCAACCCGGAAAAACTGGCCTTCGTCACCCAAACCACCTTGTCGGTCGATGATACCTCGATTGTGATTGATGCGCTGCGCGCCAAGTTCCCGGCGATTGTTGGCCCGAAAAAAGATGATATTTGTTACGCCACCCAGAACCGGCAGGATGCACTCAAGCAACTGGCGGAAAACAGTGACCTGATTCTGGTGGTAGGTTCGCCGAACAGCTCCAATTCTAACCGCCTGCGCGAGATTGCCGAAAAACGCAACACGCCCGCTTACCTGATCGACGATGCCAGTGACATTAACCCGGAATGGCTGCAAGGCGTGCAGCAAGTGGGGCTGACCGCAGGAGCCTCTGCCCCTGAAGTACTGGTCGCAGGGGTGATTGCACATCTGCAGGCGCACGGTGCGACGGTGCATGTGCAGGACTCGGGTATTACGGAAAATGTATCGTTTGTATTGCCGAAAGAATTACGCAGGTTGTGAATGAGCGCCTACCCAACTGAGTACTGTGCTGCATCCAGTTGGGTAGGGTTTTGGCTGCCTATAAACGTCGCAGCAACTCTGGATCAGGGTAGCCATCCGCTGGTAGCCCCAGTTCCTGTTGGATTTGCCGCACCGCGCCGCGCGTATCCTCACCAATGATGCCATCAGTTTTGCCGACCGGCAGACCGCGTGCGCTCAGCTTCTTTTGTATCTGCCTGACCTGATCGACGGACAGTTTCGCGACCGGTGCATTGCCTGCCCGCACGGGGGGCGCACCCTCAAAGCGGGTGGCCAGATAAGCAGCGGTCGCCGCATAAACAGTCGACTCATTCCATTTCAGAATGACATCAAAGTTAGGGAAGGCCAGGAACGCCGGGCCATTTCTGCCCATCGGCAGCAGCAGCTCCGCATTGCCGCCACCTTGCAGTGCTTGCCCATTCACGCGGGTTACCCCTTGTTGCGCCCATTGTGCAAGCGCTAGCCGGTTGCCCAGTCGTGCCTGTACCCAGTCCATTTCACGCGGTACTTTAACTTCGAGTAGCCACGGCTGACCGGCGCGCCAGCCATGATGTTGCAGGAGGCTGGCAGCCGAAGCGAGTGCATCCGCTTTGGAACGGATCAGGTCACGGCGGCCATCGCCATCATAATCGACTGCATTCCGGTTATAGCCCGACGGCAGAAATTGCAACTGCCCCAGTTCTCCCGCCCAGGCACCGCGCATATCAGCAGGCTTAAGGTCACCTTTTTGTATCAGCCAGAGTGCATCCATCAATTCCGGGCGGAACAGTTCGGGGCGGCGGCAATCATAGGCGAGCGTCGCCAGTGCGCGCAAGGTCGGGAAGTCGCCGGTGTTGGCACCAAAGTCGGTTTCCAGCCCCCAGAATGCGGTGAGTATTTCGGGGGGTACGCCAAACTGTGCTTCAATTTTGCGAAACAGCTTGCTGTTGCTTTTCATCAGCTTGCGCCCGTTGGTCAGGCGGTAGTCAGAGACTTTCTTGGCTGAGAATTCGAGAAAGGTCTGCGCGAACACGCCTTGGGAGCGGTCGCGCTGGATAACGCTTGGATCGAAGCCGACTCCCTGCAGGGCATTATCGACCACATTGGGCGACAAGCCAGTGCTGACCGCTTCCTTTTTGAAGTTGCTGAGCCACTGGCCGAAGTCGCCATTATTCTGGCAGTCTGCGAAGGCAGAAGTGCTGGTGAGCAGACTGATGATCAGGAAACCTGAACGTATCGATTGCATAACAAGCCTTTTGAGTTGGTGATGGGGTGATGTTGAGTATAGCAGGGGGCGGGGAAGTGTGTTGATGGTGGATTGGGTAACAGGCAGGAGCGGGTCGGTGAAAATTATTTTTGCATAATTTTATATGGCGTCAACTATGCCTTTCAAGGTGATAATTTAGCCATCACTTTTTAAGCAGTCTTGCGGTAGAGACATGAGGTTTCGCTGGATCATGCTTCTTGGGTTGCACGGGCTTCTTTTTACCCCGTGGGTGTTTTTTGTATTTTCGTAGTTGCGCCCCGTCCTGCCAGCACGATTAACCATTTTGCCACCGAGGTAGCATCAGCGATTACGAAAGGCAGCCAGTCTTCCTCGTCAATCATCTGATCGAGGCTTTCCGCCATGTTAGCCATTTCATTGGCGATATAATAGGTCGAGACGGTCTGTTCAATATCGACATCAGGATGGGCAACCCGCAATGCCGCCATAATAACCGCCAGTATATTAAAAGCGACTGCGGCCACCGCAAAGCCGAACAGTGCCGCTCTTGGATAACCCAGCGTATTGATTTCACACCGTAATTGCACCGTCATTTTCAAAAAAGCGACTTCAATCCGCCAGCGTTTACGGTACAGGTCAGCCAGATGGGTCGCACTAGCCATTTCTGCAGGCACCTGGGTTAACAAATACAGTGTGTCTTCTCCGTTTCGGTCAGGCTTGTCCAGCTTCACCTGAATACGGCGCAGAATAAGGCCCGCCTTTCCCGCAGTGGTGAGCTGCACTCGCTGTTCTCTGACCGCACCGGTTTCAATGCGTGTTGCTTTGCCCAGGGGTTCAAGCGGATCAAAACGCAGTTGACCATGCTCCCGGATGAGTCCCGCCGCACCCCGCACCGCTAGCTCAGTGAAAAAATCGGTGGTACAGAAATTGCGATCAGCCACCCACACATCATTTACTTCTACCAGCGCCGGAATCTCTGCTAACAACGCACGTTCCTGTGTGTAAGCATCCTCACAGGGAATCGTCCGTGTGATTAAACCTAACGCAGGCTCATAGACATTCAGTGACTTGCCCGGCAGAGGCGCAGCCGTGGAAGCGCGTGTCTTTTCCAAGCGGTGTTCCCGTGCACCCAGCGCATTACCGTCCAGTATCCGCACACGATAACCTGTTAACAGGGAAGGTTCTTCCGCCTTCATCTCCCGAATCAGCGCCGCCGATTTTTCAGCGCTCAAGCTCACCAAAGACGCGCTGGTCTGAACCTCCAGATGATTAAGCTTTTCATAAACAGCGGATAATGAAGCATTGAGCGGTCGAGCCGCATTCTGGTAAGCCGTGTTAACCGAGGGTTGATGACGGAAGACCACTGGGGTCATCAGGTCATAAAGACTGGAAAACAGCAGCTTTTTAGTGTATTGCTTCTCAGCCACCGTTTCAAACCAGGTATCCAGTTGGGGCCCGCTCAGGTGACGCTCCAACAAACCACGCGCCATCACAGGAAGCGGAGTCCGTTCAGCAAATCGTTCGAGCAGTGGGGATAAGGTCAGCATGACAGTGAGGCTCCAAAGCAAAAAACCTATTGTCTACTTTCTCACCTTGAAAGCCATACCCTGAAGGGTAATCATGAAAACCTTCACACCTCGGTCGTAGATTATTTTGAGCATTTGTCTACACCGGTCGGCCAGCAAACCCGCTTGCCAGCAGATACCTACGAATCAGTGGATAAAGGGCATGGCCGGTTAGAGCAGAGGCGCTATTCAGTCGTGCAAACACTGGACTGGCTGGATGAGCGTAAAGAATGGAAAGGATTGTGTTCAATCATTCGTTTGGAGAGTTCCCGTACAATATTGGCAACGAATGAGGAGTCGAATGAAATCCGTTATTATATTAGTAGCTTAACGGAGTCGGCTGAAGTGATTGAACGAAAAATACGCAGTCATTGGGAGATTGAAAATAAGCTGCACTGGACGCTGGATGTCAGTTTCTGTGAAGATGCCTCGGCTATCCACAATGAAAATGCGGCTCAGAATTTTTCTTTACTCAGGAAAATTGCACTAACCTTACTGAAACAAGACTCATCCAAAGGAAGCATCAAAGCCAAACGAAAAAAGTCTGGGTGGGATGATAATTTTCTTTTTCACCTCATATTTTCAATTAATTCCATATGAGGCGGCCCTGAGCTTCGAACTTGCGAGCCTGGTATTTTTCGATCCTTTACGCATTGAGCGTTATGATGACCGAGAGTCCTATGGTGAAGAACGATGGATCACTATCGGGCGGGTAGCTCCCGCCTTGCTTTATGTGGTTTATACTTTACGAGGCGAAAATGACGAGATCATCCGATTAATTTCAGCGAGAACCGCCAATGAAAACGAAAGACGAACATACCATCAAGCGAACATTTGACCCTGCCAATCTGCCGGTATTGTCTGATAAACAACGGGCGATGCTGGCAAAACTGGCGGAAAAGTCTGAGACAGAGATTGACTACAGCGATGCGCCTCCTTCTTCGCCGAACGCAGAATGGTATCGGGCGGCGCTTAGCCCATTGTATCGTCCCGCGAAACAGGTCACTACAATCCGCTTAGATGCAGATATTCTGGTATGGCTTAAATCCAGTGGGAAAGGCTATCAAACCCGTATCAATAGCATTTTGCGACAATCCATGCTGCAGGATCTGAAGCAACACACACCATGAAGTATGCCGCTATCTTCATGCTTGCTCGGCATAGAATTTAGCGAGCAGATTGCATAATCTGGACAGGTTTGAGTGAGAAGAAAGAGGAAAAATATCGCGCATTACCCACTTGACTCGCTCATATATTTGGCAAATAGTTATGCTCATTTCATGACCATTGTGAGTCTCTGCAATGAACGTTCTCCCCGCTCGTTATCTGTCTCTTGTTTGCACATTTTTCCTTGTTGGTGGCTATTTTAGCCCCCAGCCTGCCGAGGCTGATGCGCCTTCTCCCACGCTGTCTTCCGTCTCCAAAACAGCTTCGAAAGTACCCACCCGTTTCTTGCGGGTTAGCGGTAAAAATATCCTGGGTGACAATGGCAAGCCGGTACTGTTACGCGGCTTCAATATGGATACCAATAACTACCAGTTTCAGTGGGATGAAAGTTCGCCGTGGACGAATGCCTATCAGAAAGATATCCAGTACCTGAAAACCCTGGGGGTAAACTCCATCCGTCTGGCTTTGCATTGGCGTTATTTTGACAGTCCGATGGGGTATAAGCTGATTGATTCTTATCTGCGCTGGTGCGAGCAGGCCGGTATTTATGTCATTCTGGATATGCACGTTGCCCCGCCTGAGGAAACTAATGACAACGGGAAGTTTTGGACTGATCCAGTTTCCCGGCAGAAGCTGTTGGACTTGTGGTCAGCGATTGCTGCCCGTTATGCCAACAGAACCATCGTTGCGGGCTATGATCTTTTTAACGAACCCGCACCCCCGCAGGAAGATCAGTGGTGGACATTGGTCTCGGACATCAGCAGCGTCATTCGGGCGGTTGATAATCAGCACATATTGTTTATTGAGCCTGCCATGACTGGGCAGGGCGAGGGCGATTTCCGCTTACAAAATGACCCTAATGTCGTGTATTCCTATCATGATTATTACCCGTTTATCATGACGCACGCGGGTTATGGCTGGGCGGGTGATTCGCCGGTTCCGGTCGATTATCCTTATCCGGGGCGCGCTTTGACTGGCTTGGAGTGGGCTAACTGGGCACCGGATGCGGCGACTTTCAAGGGCAAAGCGACGAGCTGGAAGCAGCAGGTCAGCGGTAGCCTGACCGTTCCGACGGGTGCCGAGTTTGCGACCATCAAATTGTCGGTGGCGGGTAACGTGGGTTCGGTCTGGTTTGATGATGTGAGCCTGAAGCAGAATGGCCGTGTTTTCCCGGTGTTTAATCCGGCGATGGAAGATCCTTCCATTCTGGATGCTAAAAACCCGGCAAACTGGACTTTTTGGTCATCCGGCAATTTCACGGGCCAGTGGGATAGTAAAAACCGTCAAAGTAGCCGAGGGCACAGCCTGAAGCTGAGCGGTAATGACGTGAGCGGCTTTGCGGTCTGGACGCAGCAGGCCGGGACTTTTACCGATCCTTTGCTGAAGGTCAAGGCAGGCGACAAGCTGGAAGTCCGTGGGTGGGTGTATGCACCCCAGAATCGGGGTGGAGAAATTAGTATTAGCGTCGATTATCTGAAGGGTAACTACCAGCAGTACAATAAAAGTCAGTTATTGGCGGACGTGAACCGTTACCTGCAGTGGGCGAAGACAAGCAATGTGCCTTTGTATGTGGGTGAGTTTGGAGCCTTGTCCGCGTCTCCGCAGGATACCCGCTATAACATTATCAGGGACAAGATCAGCGTGATGAATACAGCCGGGGTTGGTTGGGGGTTATGGTCTTACCGTAATTTTAGCAGCCCTTATTTTGGCCTTTATCTGAATGAAAAATTGGATACCCGCCTCGCTGATATAGTCAAAGCGGGCTTGAAGTAGGTTTGAGGCAATCAAGTTTTATCCTGCTATAATACCTTTATATTCCTCGATTTAAAGGGCTGGCTATGCCATTAGGAACGCTTCCCGTCATTTTGTTATTGGGTGCGAAAAGCACTCACAAACCGCTTGCGGCTATCCCCAGAGAACTCAGCACGATCAAGTCCCTGCTTGAATCCCGCCAAGCCAGTATCGCTTATCCTTTTACCATCCGCTATGAACCTTACTTCACCCAAGAGCAGCTCAAAACTACACTTGATCAGCTGGCCGGGAAAATCGCTATTTTGCACTTCGCCGGACATAGTGACTATACTACTTTACAAAGTGATGACCAGGCTGTCGTCGCGGAACATATTGCCAGCCACATCGGTACCTGGTCACAGCCGCCGGATCTGGTCTTTCTCAACGGTTGTCAGAATGAGGCTCAAGTTGCGTCTTTTCATACCGCAGGCGTGTCATTTGTGATTGCAACCCGCCGGGCAGTGAATGATGCATTGGCGGCAGGGTTTGCCCGTGAGTTTTATGCATCACTACTCGCGGATGATGGACGAGTCTCGTTGCAGGCAGCGTTTACGCGCGCAGCCTCCAAAGTACTTGGTTATTACATCACTTTTGCTGACGAAAAAAGAAGGTTCGCGATGTTACCGAGCATGCCTTGCTCGGATGAAACCAAACTGAGAAATATCATTCGCTTTCTTGAGTTCGAAGAGTTCGAATGCATCTACAATGACTCAAAACAAAAGGCGGACTACTAGGTGCATAAAGCAATGAACTGCCCCCTCATCCTCCTGATCTTCGCCAACGACCGCACGGCCTACCTCGATAGTATCCGCAAAGAACGCCAACACCTGATTGAGCTGCTGCAACCAACAGCGGATAGGCTCGGTTTGGAACTGAAGGAACTCGACTACAGCACCGTCGAGGGCGTGATCGAGGCGCTGAACCTCCAACACGAACGGCTGGCGGTACTGCATTTCGCCGGGCATTCTGGCACTGACCTGCTGCAACTGGATGAAGGCGCAGCCCATGCCAGCGGTCTGGCGGCCAAGCTCGCCACTTGCCCCAACCTCAAACTGGTGTTCCTCAACGGCTGCAATAACGCGACACTGGTGAAGGCGATTACGGATGCAGGCATCCCCAACGTGATCGGCACCTACCAACCAATTGCCGATGACGCCGCCAAACAGTTCAGCCAAGGATTTTTCAAGGCGCTGGCGGAACAGGGGCGCAGCATCGCTGAAGCCTTCGCCTAGGCCAAAAGCGATGTGCAAATGGCCGGGCAATACCATCGCTCACTGGACACTTCCCAGTCACAGGCAGGGCAACAGGGTTTACCCTGGTTCATAGCAAGTCACGAACCGGATTGGAAACTGGTGGATGCTGCCAACCCGTGCAACCGCCTGCCGACACTGTCACCCCGCGAACTACCCGCCGAACCCTTCAAGGATTTGTACTACTACCGCCAACAAGACGCCGACATCTTTTTCGGGCGCTGCCGGGATACACTGGTCATCCTACATCTGCTGGAGCAGTCGGAACCGCTCATCCTGCTGCATGGCGGCACAGGAGTAGGCAAATCCTCCTTCCTGCAAGCCGGGCTGATTCCGCGCCTTGAGGCTCGTGGACAAACCGTCCATACCTTCCGCTACAGCGACATCGACCCGCAGCAAAACCTGAACGCACAAGTCTTTCAAGCCGACGACATTGCCAGCGTGCGCAAACGCTTGCTGGATGCTCCCCTCAGCCTACCGGAGATATGGATCATCGACCAACTGGAAGAAATTTTCCTGTATGACGGCGATGCCCCGGCGCAGATCATCCCCGCCCGCCTGCACACGCTGCTGGACAGCCTGCATGCCCTGCTCTACCCGGCAGAAGGGCATATCAAAATCATCCTTTCCCTGCGCAAGGACTGGTTTTCCGAACTCAATGAAGCCTGCAAGCAGTATCGGCTGGGCTATTACGAATACTTCCTGCGCCCACTGGACAAGGCAGCCATCATCGAAGCCATCGAATCCCCGGCCCGACTGCCACGCCTGTACGACAAATATCAGCTCACCATCCATAACCCGGCGGATGGCAGGCTGGCTGAACAGATAGCCGATGACCTGCTGCGCGACGCCGGTTCCAGTATTGCGCCCACCCTGCAAATCATCCTCTATCAACTCTGGCAACAGGTAAAAAACCGCAGCCCCGACCAGCGCATCTGGGATCAGGCGCTCTACCTGCAACAAGAAGTCAAAGGGCTGGAAGACCACCTCCAGCGCCAGCTTGCCGACATCGCCAGCTTGCACCACCATGAATTCGGCGCATGGGGCAAAGCCGCCTACGTCAGCGGCCTGTTGCTGGATGTGCTGTACGCCCACACCAGTAAACCCCATCACACCGCCGCCCCGTTGACACGGGAGCAATACGACCAGCTTTACCCGCACATCCCCTACCGCCATGCACTTCTGAAAGCCCTCACCGACCACCATCTGCTGATTGATCCACAACAGGATGATAGTAGCAATGAGCGAGGCAAGCACCAAACTCGGATGGCGCATGATACTTTGGCTCAGCTTGTCGGACTTTTATATATAAATTCGGAGCAACCTGGGCCAAGAGCACGAGAAATACTAAATTACTATAAAGCCGAATGGAAAAAAGATGCCATGGGTAAAATAAAAGGGCCTTTATTGGCTGAGCGTGATTTGGCTGCATTTGATAGAGGAGAAGCCGGGACAAAGGATTGGAGGCAAGATGAGGTTGAAAAATTACTTGTGGAAAAAAGCCGAAGGAATAGTTTAGTTAATAAACTTATGCGCTATTTGGTGATTATTATCTTCTCTTTTAGTATTGTTTTTTTCATGTACGAGGTTATGAAGGTATTACCATCAATAACTATTGAAAAGAATCTCGATAATTATTATTTATTAAAAAATGAATTTGAAAAAAACAACCAAATAATTGATGATAGAATAATGAGCTTTATTCTTGAGTCGCAAACAGATATTAAGAGCACAAATGATCTGTTTCTTAATATGATAGATGAAATAAATAAATATTCATTAGACATTATTTGAAAAATACCATTTATCTTCAAATAAGTTAAACTGATTTGTGTTGGCCACTACTGTGCCGCACTCTATTGGATTAAAACCATCGTTCGAGTATAAGCATTGGCCGAGTATAGTTACAACGCATTGAAAGACAAACCATGTCATGTCCCATGGGATCATATTCCCTCAAGGAGCTACCCATTATTCAAAGCA
>CAXYXY010000024.1:0-68815 GCA_964293125.1 uncultured Thiothrix sp.
TAGTAATTCGCCAGCGTTGAGAGCAATAAGGATTTCCCGAAACGACGCGGACGCAAGAATACGAGCTGTCGCCCAACCGCTTCTAAATCTGGAATAGCCACCGTGCGATCAAGGTACAAATACCCCTTTGTGCGAATAAGGTGGAAATCACTGATACCGTAGGGAAATTGGATCATAACGTGGCAACATTCTGGTTGGAGTATGCAGGTAGTTTAGCATGACCTTGAGCGCTTGCCGCCAATAGAGGGCAAGAGAATCAGGGTCAGCAGGATGACTAGATGACAATCCTGTTTCAATCCCCCTCGACTTGGGTTAAATTCCACCCACCCTTAAGTCCTGAGAATTGCCATGACCCTTGCCGCTGTTGCTACTCGTGATGCTCACGCTGACGCGTTTATTGCCCGCTGGCAAGGTCAGGACGGCACGGAGAAGGCCAATTTCCAGTTGTTTCTGGGTGAGTTGTGCGAGTTGCTGGGGGTGGATAAACCGGCTCCGGCCAGTGCGGATAATGAGCTGAATGCGTATGTGTTTGAGCGCCGGGTGGATATTCGCCACCCGGATGGCAGCGAATCACGCGGGTTTATTGACCTGTACCGGCGCGGTGCGTTTGTGCTGGAGGGTAAGCAAACCGGGCAGGTGCTCGATTCCGGGCGTTGGGACAAGTCGATGCTGCGGGCGCACAGTCAGGCCGATACCTATATCCGCGCCTTGCCACAGGCCGAGGGCAAGCCGCCCTTTCTGCTGTTGACCGATGTCGGGCGTTCGCTGGAAATCCATGCTGAATTCAGCCGTTCCGGGTCGGTGTATACGCCGTTCCCGGACACGCATTCCTACCGCATCAAGCTGGAGCAACTGCGCGACCCGGCGATTCGTAGCCTGTTGGCGACCATCTGGACGGATCCGCTCAGCCTGAACCCGGCCAGCAAAGCCGCCCGCGTCACCCGCGCCATTGCCAATCATCTGGCGGAGCTGGCCAAGTCGCTGGAGAAAAAACACAGCGCCGAAACTGTCGGCACCTTCCTGATGCGCTGCCTGTTTACCATGTTCGCCGAGGATGTCGGCCTGTTGCCCACCGACAGCTTCACCCATTTGCTGGAAGATGCGCTGGAAGCGCCCGATACCTTCCCGCCGACGCTGCTGCATTTGTGGAACCTGATGAATACCGGCGGGTTTGATGTGCTCAGCAAGCAGGCGATCAAGCGTTTTAATGGCGGGCTGTTTGCCGGGGTGAGTGCGCTGCCTTTGAGCAAGGGGCAAATCCAGATGCTGTATCTGGCGGCGCGCACGGACTGGCGGCTGGTGGAACCGGCGATTTTTGGCACGCTGCTGGAGCGGGCGCTCAACCCGAACGAGCGGCACAAGCTGGGTGCCCATTATACGCCGCGTGCTTATGTGGAGCGGCTGGTATTGCCGACCGTGCTGGCACCGTTGCGCGATGAATGGAAAAACGTGCAGGGCGCGGCGACCATGCTTGATCAACAGGGCAAACACGCCAAGGCGATTGCGGAAATTCGCGCCTTTCATACCCGTTTGTGCGGCTTGCGGATTCTTGACCCGGCGTGCGGGTCGGGCAACTTCCTGTATGTGACGCTGGAGCACATGAAACGGCTGGAAGGTGAGGTGTTGAATACCTTGCAGGATATGGGCTTTGCGCAGGGCATGCTGGAGATGGAAAAGGTATCGGTCAACCCGCAGCAGTTTCTGGGGCTGGAGCTGAATCCGCGTGCGGCGGCGATTGCTGAAATGGTGCTGTGGATCGGGTATTTGCAATGGCATTTCAAGACGCATGGCAGCGTGGCACCGGCAGAACCGATTTTGCGGGATTTTCATAACATCGAGAACCGGGATGCGGTGCTGGCGTATGAGCGGGTGGAGCCGGTGCTGGATGCGGCGGGTGCGGCGGTCACGCGCTGGGACGGGCAGACTTTCAAACGGCATCCGGTGACGAGTAAAGAGGTGCCGGATGAGGGCGCACAAGTGGCGGTATTGCGCTATCTGAACCCGCGCAAGGCGGAGTGGCCACCGGCGGATTATATTATTGGCAATCCGCCGTTTATTGGCGCGGCACCGATGCGGGCAGCGCTGGGCGATGGCTATGTGGAAGCGTTGCGCAACACCTGGAAGGATGTACCGGAATCCAGCGATTTTGTCATGTACTGGTGGCACAAAGCGGCGGAAGTCGTGCGCGCGGGCGGGGCGCAACGCTTCGGATTCATCACCACTAATAGTTTGCGGCAAACCTTCAACCGGCGGGTGGTGCAGGCACAACTGGACGCGAAAAACCCGCTGTCGCTGATTTTTGCAATCCCGGATCATCCGTGGGTGGATAGCGGGGATGGCGCAGCGGTACGGATAGCCATGACCGTCGGGCAGGCGGGCGACTTGACCGGGATGCTGCAAACCGTCCTCACTGAAGCGACGACCGACGGTGAGGATGCGCATTATGTTACGCTTAAATCGAGGGTGGGTAAGCTGCATGCGGATTTGACAGTGGGGGCAAACATTTCAAATATAGCCCCTCTAAAAGCAAATCTAGGGGTAGCAAGCCGTGGATTTGAGATAGGCGGAGCAGGTTTTATCCTTAATCAGCAGGCAGTCCAGAAACTAAAAACTGAGGAAACCCATAAGGCCGGAGTGATCAAACCATATATGAATGGTCGTGACATTGCCCAGACATCTAGAGACGTGATGATCATTGATTTGTTCGGCTTTGAAAAAAATGAGGTACTGAAAAGATTCCCCCAGATATACCAATGGCTTTTTGAAAACGTCAAACCTGAGCGGGATCAAAATCGCAGCGCTTTACTTCGTGATCGTTGGTGGCTGCATCGTCGATTGCGGGAGGACTTGAGATCTGCACTGCTAAACATAGAGCGATTTGTTTCCACTGTGGAAACAAGCCGCCATCGCTTTTTCGTTTTCTTGGACAAAAGTATTCTCCCTGATAACAAACTAATCAATGTTGCTTTGGATGATGCCTTTGCATTGGGTGTACTTTCCAGCAGACTGCATGTTGCTTGGTCATTACGGGCGGGCAGTCGCCTTGGTGTTGGCAATGATTCTGTTTATGCAAAACTGGCTTGTTTCGATGCTTTCCCATTCCCCAATGCCAATGAGGAACAAAAATCCCAAATCCGCGCCCTCGCGGAACAAATCGACGCCCACCGCAAACGCCAGCAAGCCGCGCACCCTACCCTCACCCTGACCAACATGTACAACGTGCTGGAAAAACTCCGCAGCGGCGACTCCCTCAACCCGAAAGAAAAAGCCATCCACCAGCAAGCCCTGACCAGTATCCTGCAAGAGCTGCACGACGACCTCGACCGCGCCGTGTTCAGCGCCTACGGCTGGGATGACCTCGCCACCCCGCTGGTTGGCCAGCCCGGCGCTACCACACCCCTGCCCGACAAACCCGAAGCGCAGGCACACGCCGAAGAAGAACTCCTCAGCCGCCTCGTCGAACTCAACACCCAACGCGCCGCCGAAGAAGCCCAAGGCCAGATTCGCTGGCTGCGCCCCGACTTCCAGTCACCCGACACCCAGACCCACACCGCCCACACCCAGGACGTAGCCGACAACGACGCAGACACGTCCTTACCCCGCGCAGTCAAACCCGCCCATAAACTCAGTTGGCCAAAAACCATGCCCGAACAGGTCAAAATCGTGCGTGCCCAACTGGCCGCCGCCCCCTTGTCCCTCCCCGCCCTGAGCGCGCAATTCAAAAACAAACCCAAAGGCGTGGAACAGACCGTGAATGCACTGGTGGCGCTGGGGCTGGTGGTGGATGAACAGGGGGTTTATCGGGTGGTGTGAGGTGACGTTACCGCGAACGTTCTTTCAAACCCGCCAGCAAAGCTTCCGCCTTCTGCCGGTTTTGTTGTTTGGCATCCGGCTCGCCGCTGATATAAGCCTCGATCTGCTCCAGCGCCTGCAGCTGATCCGCCACCCCGGTCTGCTGGCGCTCGATACGCTGCAATGAATCCTGCAGGCGTGTCAACGAGTCGCTGCGCAAGTGCTGCGGCTGAGCCAGTTTGCTGATGGCTTGCTGGGTATGTTGCGTGGCCTGTGCCATGCGCAAAGCGGCCCGGTGTTGTTCCAGCTGGTTCGCCGTCGATTTGAGCGCCTGCAGCAGGTTTTGTTCATAAGTCAGTAGCTTCGCATAGTGCTGTTGCTGTTTATCCAGCCCGTCTTGCTGCTCCGTCAACTCGCTGGCCAGCTGCAAGGCACCGGCCTCATCATCCTGCGCCAGCCGGGCGAGAATCGCGTCTTTTTTCGCCTCCAGCTGGGTGGAGCGCTGGCTAATCTGGCGCTTTAGCTGCAGCTTCTCGGCCATTACCTGGCTTAAATGCTGTTTGGATTCCCGCAAACTGCTTTCAGATTCATAAATTTCCTGGGCATAAATACGCAGGGATTGTTTATCAACCGCGCTTTCCAGCACTTCGCGGGTACTACCACGCAAGGCCGTGGACAATTTTTCGATTAAATACATCATCGCAGTGCTCCTTGCGCTTATTCGGCGTATTCTTTGAGGATTTTATTGGTTTTGGCTTCACTGATGCGGTTCAGCATCCGCTGGGCTTCGTGCTCATCGCGCAAAGTCTTCGACATCATGATGGTCGCACTCACCAGAAACAGTGAATTCAGCGCCAGATAACCTTTAGTCAACAGGCTACCTTCCATAAAAAAGATAAAGGCCACCATCGCCGCCAACGAAATCCCAAAAGTCAGCTTGACAAAAAATAACCAGCTGCTGGAATTCGGTAATGCAATCATCTCGTTCATCTCGTTCATCTCTCTATCCTCTTCACCGCAAAGGTGGCTTGTTTGATCGTGGGCTCAGCTTAGCGAAAAGGTATTACATAGGGCAATGACGGGGGCTATTGGTGAAGATGGCGGGCTGATGGGTATTGTCTGGTGATACTTTTTATGGATGCATTCTGTGTTGCTATAAATCCGGCATGAGAATCCTTTCCGATATTTTCAGGGATAGCCCACCACGTTTAAGCATTAAGCTGTTCCACTTGGCAAACGGTTGCTATACGATGGCGGCTGTACAAACCGACAAACCCTATAGGCCTATCGATGACAAGGATGTTCAGCAGCCGTCGTTTTTCCAGCACGTTAAATTCGGATCACCGCAGTCTTCCGCATTTGGTGTCGTGCCCGCACTGCAAAAGTCTGGCGCGGGAGATTCGGCAATCCTGGTTAAAGCGTTTTTTTTCGTCTTCTTACACCCGCCTGTTTCGTTGCTGCAGCTGCGCGCACACTTTCCGTAGCCGGGGATGAACGCCACCCCCGACCCCGACCATACTGCATTGCTATGCACTGTGATTGCTGAGATTACTGTGACTGCAGCTAACTTCAGGCTACTTTTTCCAGACCCGTCTGACAGGCACCTGGCAAACGGTTGACCCCGCTTAACAGTGCCTTGAGCGATGCCGTGATAATGTTTTCATCGATCCCGACCCCGTAATAGTCCGCCCGCTCAGCCCCGCCTGCAGCGGCAATCTCGATGAAGGCACAGGCTTTGGCATCGGCTGCTTCGGCGCTGGCGCTCATCGAACGTTCTTCATAACTGCGCACCTGCACCCGAATTCCGGCACCCTGCAAAGCATGCACGGCGGCATCAATCGGGCCATTGCCCTCGCCGCTCAACAGCATGCTTTGCCCGTCGATTTCTACCGACAGCCGCATTCCCTGTTTGGCACCGTGTTCAAACAGATGATGCTCGATATAACGCACCGGGCTTGCGACCTGCAGGTAATGACGCGCAAAGAGCTGCCAGATGTCGGCAGCGCTCACCTCGCAACCGTGTTCATCAGTGTGCTGCTTGACCACGCCCGAAAATTCGACCTGCAAGCGCCGGGGCATGATCACCCCGTATTCGGTTTCCAGCAAATACGCAATGCCACCCTTGCCCGACTGGCTGTTGACGCGGATCACCGAGTCATAACTGCGCCCGACATCCGCCGGGTCAATCGGTAAATACGGCACATTCCAGGGCGTGTCGGCGGTTTGCACGGCAAAACCTTTCTTGATCGCATCCTGATGCGAACCGGAAAATGCGGTAAACACCAGATCACCCACATACGGATGGCGCGGATGGATCGGTAACTGGTTGCAATATTCGACGGTGCGCGCCACCGCGTTAATATCCGAGAAATCCAGACCGGGAGCAACGCCTTGCGTATACAGATTCAGCGCCAAGGTGACCACATCCACATTGCCGGTACGCTCACCGTTCCCGAACAGGCAGCCTTCCACCCGGTCGGCTCCGGCCATCAAACCCAGTTCAGCCGCAGCGACCGCCGTGCCCCGGTCATTATGCGGGTGCAGGCTCAAAATCACGCTGTCGCGCCGCGCCAGATGCCGGTGCATCCACTCGACCTGATCGGCATACACATTGGGCGTCGCGACTTCGACTGTCGCGGGCAGGTTCAGGATCACCTTGTTCGTCGGGGTCGCACCCCAGGCAGCGGTCACTGCGTCGCACACTTCGCACGCAAACTCAAGCTCAGTCGCCGTGAACGTTTCCGGGCTGTATTGCAACACCCACTCGGTTTCAGGCTGCTCGGCGGTCAGGGTTTTAATCAGCTCAACCGCCGCCACCGCCATCGCCCGCACTTCCGCTTTGCTCAGGTTGAAAACCGTATCGCGGAACACCGGCGAGGTGGCGTTATACACATGCACAATCGCCCGACGTGCCCCGCGCAAGGATTCCAGCGTGCGCCGGATCAGGTGTTCACGCGCCTGGGTCAGCACCTCGATAGTGACATCATCCGGTATATGCCCGTCTTCAATCAGGGTACGCACAAAATCAAAATCGGTCTGGGAGGCAGACGGAAAGGCGACTTCTATTTCCTTGAAACCACTCGCGCACAAAGTCTTGAACATGCGCATTTTTCGCCCGACATCCATCGGCTCGAACAGGGACTGGTTCCCATCGCGCAGATCGGTGCTCATCCAGATTGGTGGCTGGGTAAGGGTTTGATCAGGCCACTGGCGATTCGCCAAGGAGATCGGCGGGAAGGCGCGGTATTTACGGTCAGGCTGTTTCAACATGCTGCAATCTCGGTAAGTTTTGGTCAGTTTTGGTAAGTGTCGATCAGTGGATGAATACCGTTAAGCTTAGCCGCAAAGTACCGGCAGGCGATTGCGTTTTCCGGCTTGAAACCCGCTTGTTTTCAGTAAAATTGCGAGAAACTGCTGATAAACAGTATAATCTTGCGTGACAGCAGCAAAAGAGAAATTATCATGCAACTTGACCGCTATGACTGGCAGATTCTCGACATCCTGCAACACGATGGCCGCATCAGTAATCAGGAACTGGCTGACCGCATCGGCCTCTCGCCTTCGCCCTGTCTGCGGCGGGTGCGGGCACTGGAAGAGGCCCAGCTGATCACTGGTTATCGGGCGCTGGTCGACGCCAAAAAACTGGGGCTGTCGCTGATGGCACTGATTCATATCGCGATGGATCAGCATACCCAGGAACGCTTTGATAACTTTGAAGCCGGGATTCTGGACATCCCCGAAGTGCTGGAATGCCTGCTGATTACCGGGCAAACCGCCGATTATCAGCTCAAGGTAGTGGTCAGGGACATGGATGCCTATCAGGAATTATTACTGAAACGCATCACCCGCATCCCCGGCGTGACCGGGGTACACAGCAGCTTTGTACTGCGGCGCGTGGTGGACAAGACGGCGTTGCCGTTGAATCAGCATCAGGGGGTGGTAGTGGGTTGAGGGGTGGTAGTGAACTGCAACGCTAACTTTTCAAGCGCCGTTTTTTCTCTGCTAAATACAGGCAAATGATATATACTTTGATAACTATTTATTGCCTGCCGGAGGCTGATCATGACTGAAATCCACACTGCCAAAATTTTCCAGAATGGCCGCAGCCAAGCGGTGCGTTTGCCCAAAGCCTTCCGGTTTGACACCGATGAGGTGTATATCCAGAAAGAAGGCGAGCGTCTGATTCTGTCCCCCCGTCCGCTGAGCTGGGATGATTTTTTTGACTCGCCTGACCGTCCGACCGATGACTTCATGCAAGAACGGGTCGATCTGCCCGTACAGGCGAGGAGTTTGTTTGAATGAAGCTTTACATGCTGGACACCGACACCAGCAGTTATATCATTCGCCAGCGCCCGGAATCGGTGCGTGCCCGCTTCAACACCTTATTGCCCGAACAGGTGTGTATTTCGATCATAACCTATGCCGAATTACTGTACGGGGTAGAACGTTCGCCGTCGAGCAAGATCAATCGCGCGATTGTCACTGACTTTGCCCGCCATCTGGTAGTCAGGCCATGGAATAAGGGCGCTGCCGACCACTATGCGCGCATCAGAACCCGGCTCGAAACCAACAGCACCCCGATTGGGGCGATGGACATGCAAATTGCGGCGCACGCCCGCAGTCTGGATGCGATTCTGGTAACAAATAATACACGGCATTTTGAGCGGGTTGAGGGATTGACCCTGGAGAATTGGGTTTAGCCGCTGTCAGGGCTGTCCGCTGCTCAATCTGACAAAACTTGCAT
The DNA here is from genome assembly GCA_964293125.1 of uncultured Thiothrix sp. GTDB lineage: Bacteria > Pseudomonadota > Gammaproteobacteria > Thiotrichales > Thiotrichaceae > Thiolinea. The sequence continues at coordinate 8,537 of CAXYXY010000024.1, forward strand.
ATTTCGGCAGGTTCCTGTATCTATTTTCATATCCCCCCATAAGGAAAATCACCCCATGTTTACCTTACCACGCTGTCTGTCTGTCAAACCTTTTCAATACCTTGGCCAGTTTATCTGTGCAGCGGCGCTGTTGGCTGGCTCTGCATTCACGGCGGCTCACGCTGCGGGTGACCTGCCCGATCTGGCGGGACGTGAAATTGTGGTGGCCACCGAGAATGCTTATCCCCCCTTGCAGTTTGTCGATCCGAACAGTGGTGAGCCGATGGGCTGGGAATATGACGTGATGGCCGAGATGGCCAAACGCCTGAATGCAGCCATCAGTTACAAGCACAGCAGTTGGGATGCGATGATTCCGGCGGTCAGTGAAAAACAGTATGACATCGGCATGACCGGTATCACCATCAAGGATGAGCGCAAGGCCAAGGTCGATTTCTCGCTGCCCTATATGCGTTCCGAGATGTTCATGCTGGTACGTGCGGATGAAGAACGCTTCACCGATGGCAAAAGTTTTGCCGCTTTCAGCGACGGACTGATCGGTGCACAAGCAGGCACCACCCCGTTTTACGTCGCCGTCTATGAAGTGCTGGATGGTAACGAAACCAACCCGCGCATCAAACGGTTTGAAACCTTCCGCATGTCGGTTGAAGCGTTGCGCAAGGGTGAGGTCGATGTGGTGCTCACCGATGGCACCGCCGGGAATGGTTACGTCAAAGCTTACCCGGAAGCGCTCAAGCTGATCGGCCAGCCGATGGGCAGCGAAGAGTTTGGCTTTATTTTCCCGAAAGGTTCTGAACTGGTCGCGCCGGTCAATGCCGCGATTACCGCACTGAAAGCCGATGGCACGCTGGATGGCCTGAATCAAAAGTGGTTTGTTGATTACCAGATGGGGCAATAACATGACACCCTTGACACGCATACAACGCTTAACCACCCAACCCACTGCCTTGCTGCTCGATCTGGATGGCACACTGACCGACCCCAAGCTGGGTATCACCCGCTGCATCCAGCACGCACTGACCCAGCTGGGTGAGCCGGTGCCGACTGCGGATGAACTGGAATGGTGCATCGGCCCGCCCTTGCCCGTTTCCTTCGTGCAGCTCTTGCAAACCGATGAGGCCGCACGGGTCAATCAGGCTGTTCGTTTTTACCGGGAGCGTTTTGCGCGCGAGGGGCTGTTTGAAAACACGCTCTACCAGGACACCCTGCCCGCTTTGGCGCGTCTGCAACAGCATGGTATCCCGCTGTTTCTGGCCACCTCCAAACCTTGGGTTTATGCCCGGCAAATTCTCGATCATTTTGCACTGAGCCCGTATTTCAGCGCAGTCTATGGCAGCGAACTGGACGAAAGCCGCGCTGACAAGGGTGAATTGATCGCCCATATTCTGGAACAGGAACAGCTGGCAGCCGCCACCACCCTGATGGCGGGCGACCGGCGCTATGACGTGGAAGGCGGCAAGAAAAACGGCCTGCTAACCGTTGCCCTGCGCCACGGTTACGGCAGCCACGCTGAACTGCACGCCAGCGCACCCGATGCGATTCTGGATAATATGACGGCCTTGGCAGCGGTGGTTACGGGGCAGACGTGAAGAAGGCGTGAGAATAGCGGTCTCAGCTACTCTCCCGGCACACCCCCCAAAACGCCTGTAACAACGGGTCTTTCAAGCGTTCCCGCTGGGCGCACAGGCCAATGACGAACGGTTTGAGGTCAGCGAACCACGGGAGGATGCGCACCGTATCCTGACAGGGGCTGTGCCGGATCACCAGTTCGGGCACCAGCGCAACCCCAAAGCCTAAACTCACCATCGACACCACCGCTTCATGCCCGGCGACTTGCGCATAAATCGGCGGGTTCAAACCCAGAATCTGCAGGCGCTGCAGGAAGCGTTCCCGCGCCAGCCCGTGTTCAGCCAGTACCACCGGCACCTGTTGCCAATCCGGTATGTCCTCATGTTGCAGGCAGCTGTCCAGCTGGCGACTCAGTGCACTGCTGATTTGCGGGCCGATCAGGCATAAGGGTGTTTGCTGCAGGGGCAAAAAGGCCAGCCGCGCTGGCAAAGTGTCCGGTTCCGCCACCATCGCGCAATCTTCTTGCCCGGCCAAGACATGCTCAATCCCGTCCGCCTGATCACCGGTGCGTAACTTGAGTTCGATACCCGGATAATGAGCGCGCATGTCCGGCAAGATTTTAGTCAGCACGCTATAGCTCGCGGTGACTGAGCCATAGACGCTGATTTCACCACTTAAAGAAGCCGGGCTGGCGTTTAAGTCGCGCCGCACCTGTTGCCAGGCGGCTATCGCTTGACGCGCATACTCCAGAAAATGCCGCCCTGCCGGAGTCAGGCGTACCTGCCGGTTATCGCGCTCCAACAAGGTCTGGCCAACACTGTCCTCCAGACGTTGCAGCTGGCGACTGATCGCCGATGGGCTTAAATGGCAGAGTTCGGCGGTTTTGCCGAAGTGCAGGTGTTCGGCTAACTGCACAAAAATCTGGTAAGCGCGAATGTCCATCTGGCAGGTTCCCCTTGGTTTGGCCACTGCATACTAATACATGCATAAAACGCAATACAATATGCCTTATATTTCATTTTACGCAATGCAGTGAATCCATTACAGTGTGCCGATCAATCATCACACCGCTTACTGAAGAGGAGATTTCTCATGGGTCAGAATTATTTCAATACCTTGCCACTGCGTCTGCAGCTGGAAGAGCTGGGCAAATGCCGTTTTATGGATCAGTCCGAATTTGCGGACGGGGTTGATTACCTGCGTGGCAAGAAAATCGTGATCGTCGGGTGTGGTGCACAAGGCCTGAATCAGGGCTTGAACATGCGTGACAGCGGTCTGGATGTCAGCTACACCCTGCGGGCAGAAGCCATCGCCGAACAGCGCAAGTCCTGGAAAAACGCCACCGAGAATGGCTTTACGGTCGGCACGTATGAAGAGCTGATCCCGACAGCGGACATCGTCATGAACCTGACCCCGGACAAGCAGCATACTGCCGTCGTCACTGCCATTATGCCTTTGATGAAAAAAGGCGCTTGCCTGGATTATGCGCATGGCTTCAATCTGGTGGAAGAAGGCATGAAAATCCGTGAAGACCTGACTGTGGTGCTGATGTGCCCGAAATGTCCAGGTTCAGAAGTCCGCGCCGAATACGTGCGTGGTTTTGGCGTGCCGACCCTGATTGCGGTGCACCGTGAAAATGATCCGAATGGCGATGGTTTGCTGATCGCGAAGGCGCTGGCCTCGGCAACCGGTGGTGACCGTGCCGGTGTGTTGGAATCTTCACCCATTGCTGAAGTAAAATCCGACCTGATGGGTGAGCAAACCATTCTGTGCGGCATGCTGCAAACCGGCTCACTGCTGTGCTTTGACAAGATGGTGGAAGAAGGCATCGAACCTGCTTATGCCGCCAAGCTGGTGCAATACGGCTGGGAAACCGTCACCGAGGCGCTCAAATACGGCGGCATCACCAACATGCTGGATCGTCTGAGCAACCCGGCCAAAGTCCGGGCGTTTGAACTGTCCGAAGAACTGAAAGACATCATGCGCCCACTGTTCCAGAAGCATCAGGATGACATCATGTCGGGTGCTTTCTCCAGTGGCATGATGGCCGACTGGGCGAACGACGACTATGATCTGCACCGCTGGCGTGCCGCTACAGCGGATACCGCGTTTGAACAACAAGCCATCACGGATGCACCGATCAGTGAACAGGAATACTTCGACAAGGGCATCCTGATGGTGGCAATGGTACGCGCCGGGGTTGAATTGGCGTATGAAACCATGGTCGATGCGGGTATTGTTGAAGAATCAGCCTACTACGAATCACTGCATGAAACACCCTTGATTGCGAATACCATCGCGCGCAAAAAGCTGTATGAAATGAACGTGGTGATTTCTGATACCGCCGAATACGGTTGTTACCTGTTTGATCAGGCCGCCCGCCCCCTGCTGGCTGATTTCATGCGCAGCATCAAGAGCGATGTGATCGGTAAAGGCCTGACTGTGAAGGACAACGGCGTGGATAACGCGCAACTGGTCGCGATTAATGCTGAGCTGCGCAATCACTCGGTAGAAATTGTCGGCGAAGAACTGCGCGGCTACATGACGGCGATGAAGAAGATTGTATAGGGCATCAGGTCGTATATTCAAGTGGGGTTACTACACCCTACACCGGTAAAATGACCTGAAACACCGAACCACCTCCGGCGCGCGGCTGGCAGTTCACCTGCCCGCCGTGCCGCTGGGCAATTTGCCGCACCAGACTCAAGCCCAATCCCCAGCCACCTTGCCCCTCACTGCGACCTGCCGGTCGATAGAATGGCTCAAAAATACGGTTTAATTCAGCGTCTGGAATACCCATGCCCCGATCCAGTATTTGTAACAACAAGGTCTGATCCGACTGCAGCGTCAAGCGTGCCGCGACTTCTCCACCGCCATGCCGCTGGGCATTCTCCAACAGATTCCGAATCAAACGCCGCAATAAACGGGCATCGCCCAGACATTCTTGGCTGTGCACAGACTCCGCTTCACAGTCAGCGTCCAATCGGGCGCATTCTTCCGCCAGCAAGGCCGCCAAATCAACCGGTTTGCGCTCCAGTGGCAGTTCGAGTGTATCCAGACGACTCGCCAGCAGGATTTCTTCGACCAGTTGATCCAGTTCACGGATGTCCTGCCGAATCGCGGCCAGATGCGGGGAATCTTCACTGTCCTGCTGTTCAGCCAGCAACGCCAGCCCCATCTGCATCCGTGCCAGCGGTGAACGCAGCTCATGCGAGGCATTGGCCAACAACTGGCGCTGGCTGGTCAACAAGGCCTGAATACGCCCGGCAGAACGGTTAAAACTCGCGGCTAATATAGCCACTTCATCGTAGCCTTCTTCCTTGACCCGTGTATCCAGCTTGCCCTCACCGAGCGCATCCACACCGGTTTTGAGGCGCTCCAGCCGCCGGGTCAAACGCCGTGAGACCGGATAGGCTGCGAGTGCAACTACCACTGCGGTTAAAACCAGTAATGGCAAAATGGGGCGAGAACGTCGGTCTTCACCGCGCTGGCTCCAGTTACCCGGCTCGCTACCCCAGTGAGTGCCGCCGTTATTAGCGCCATTATTCCCCCAATCGCCATTCCGGTCGCCATCGTGTAAATGAAACAACAGGCCAGAAATTAAAGCCACCAGAATCACGCTGCCCACCACTACCAGATAAATCTGGATAAACAGGTGTTTACGCAAACGTCCGAAACGGCGTGAGTGCCGTTTGCAAGGTCTCATGCTGTCTCCTCGCCGTCCTGACTGCGGGCAAACACATAGCCTGCCCCCCGCAGGGTAATAATTCGGCGCGGGCTTTTCGGGTTATCTTCGATAGCGGCACGTAGCCGGGAGATATGCACATCAATCGAGCGGTCAAACGCATCCAGCGTCTCACCCTTCACCATGTCCAGCAACTGCTCACGACTCAACACCCGCCCGGCGCGTTCAGCCATCGCCACCAACAGATCAAACTGGTAGCTGGTCACTTCGCGGATACTGCCATCCACCCGAATTTCGCGGGCTTCGCGGTCAATCTCCAGCCGCCCAAACCGCAACACGGCTAACTTTAACGGGTCACGCAAGCCGCGCCGCAAAATCGCCTTGATCCGGGCGCGTAATTCACGTGGCTCAAACGGTTTGGGCAAGTAATCGTCTGCGCCCATTTCCAAACCGATAATCCGATCCGTCGCATCCCCGCGTGCGGTCAGCATCAAAATGGGAATATTGGCCGTCGAGCCACTACGCAACTCACGGCATAAATCCAGGCCATCCGCATCCGGCAGCATCAGATCAAGAATAATCAGCGACCAGTCACCCTGCCGGGCGCTCTGCATCCCGGTCTGTCCGGTATAAGCACGGGTCACCGCATAACCGGCATCGCCCAGATACTGCGCGAGCATGGTGCTCAGGCGCACATCGTCATCAATCAGCAATAGGGGTTCCTGCATGCGCTTCGCCTCCAGACTTAGCCAAATTAACCAAAAAAAGAAAAGGCCACCAGCATGGCGGCCTTATGGCTTATTATTCCCTATTAACCCGCCTGCTGACAGCTGTTAACGGAATAACTCAACCGCTTTGGAACGTTGCTCCGGGCTTGCCGCAATCCCGTCCAGAATCGTGCTCAGGGAAGGTGCTGCCTGCTCACCCCGAGAAAACTCCATTTGGTGATGAGGGTTGCCGTGCCGACCACCTTCCATGTGGCCATCACGATGGTGAGCACTACCGCGCCCCAGCATAAAACCGACCAGCGCAATCAGCACCACCGCACCGATCATTTTCAGGCGGCGCTTGTCCTGCCAGTTATAGCGGCCTTGTCCATGCCCGCCACAACATCCGCGTCCGCCTCCACCATTTCCGTTACCGTTTCCATTTCCGTGATGATGGCCGTTGCCTTGCACATTTTCTGCTACCGTTTCAGTGCCAGCGGCCTGTTGGCTGTCAGGCGCAGCTGCGGTGGATTCGTTAGATGCAGTCGCAGGAGCGTCTGTGGTTGTGGCTGTTACAGTTTTTTGGGTATCCGTCATTTTAATTACTCCATTCTTGATAAGCAGTGGCTGATTTGCCGGTCTGTTGCCAGTAATGCTGGCATGGGAGTTATCATGACGCGCTTGTGTTGCTGGAATATGCGGCCTATGTAAAGTTTTGTGAAGCTGCCTTTGCTAGCGCCGCGCGAAAATCAGGATGCGCAATCGCAATCAAACGGCCAGCACGCTCGCGAATACTGCACCCGCGCAAAGAAGCCACGCCGTACTCGGTCACCACATGATCCACCTGGGCACGGGAGGTCACGACACCTGCCCCCGGCGCCAGCGTTGCGCTGATGCGTGATTCGCCGCCATGCATGGCGGTCGATGGGAGTGCAATGATCGAGCGGCCACCCTTGGACAGCTGTGACCCTGTTACAAAATCAACCTGCCCACCAAAACCGGAATAAATCTTGCTGCCAATCGAATCGGCACAGACCTGGCCGCTCAGGTCAATTTGAATCGCACTATTGATCGAAACCACCTGCGGGTTTTTACGAATCACTGCCGGATTATTAACGTATTCAATATCGAGAAAAGCGATTTCGGTATTGTCATCCACAAAATCATACAACTGGCGGGAACCCATCACAAAGCCAGTGACCAGCTTGCCGGGCTGAATCACCTTGTTGCTGTTATCAATCACCCCCGACTCCACCAGCGGTAACACACCGCTGGAGAACATTTCGGTATGAATCCCCAGCCGCTGGTGATTCCGCAAGCAGCCAAGTACCGCGTCCGGGATCGCGCCAATACCCATCTGCAAACAGTCGCCATCATGAATCAGCCCAGCCACCTGCTCACCGATTTGCTGATGAATCGCCGACACGGCGGCCAGACCCGGAGAGGGTAATTCGCTGGAAATTTCCACCGCATAATCAATATCCTGCAAGGGAATAGCTGCATCGCCGTGAGTACGCGGCATCCGTGGGTTAATCTGCGCGATAATCATCGAAGCCGCGCTACAGGCAGCGAGTGTCGCCTCGACCGACACGCCCAGCGAGCAATTGCCGTGCCGGTCGGGTGGTGATACCTGGATCAGGGCCACATCAATTTTTTGTAAACCCCGCCGGAACAGCTTGGGGATTTCTGAAAGAAAAATAGGCACATAATCAGCTTTGCCCGTGTTCACCAGTTCACGGGTGCTGTGGCTGACAAAATAGCAGCGATTCCGTAAATGGCCTTCCAGCCGGGGCTGACACACCGCTTCGGCATTTTCGAGATGCAGCTGTAACAGCTCAACCGCTTGCAGCGACATCACCCGTTCAGCCAGCGCTTCCAACAGTTTATAAGGGGTGGCAGCCATTGAATGGCACCAGATGCGGTCGCCTGTTTTCACGGCGGCCAGTGCCTCGTCGGCAGTCGCACACAGTTTGGTCATCGTTTAATCCATCAACTGAAAGCGGCCATTCTACCTCAGACAAACTCAATCAGTTGATGAAAACCGCTGGTATCGACATACAACACCTCAGACCGCTTGAAGCCACCCTCGCGCGCAATAGCAGTCAGGCTTTCCAGTGATTCGGGGTAGTCGCTGATGCTGATGTAATCGGCCAGCTGTTTGAGCGCTTGTTCATTCAGGGTCGGCCATTCTTCGGCAGCATTTTCATGGTAGCGCTGCAGGTAGCTGTCGCGGTCTTCATGGTGGCGACGCATCACATCGTATACCAGCATCCGCCCGCTTTTTTTGCGCAGGTGGCTACGACAGGCACGAAAAAACGTCACTTTGTCGGCAGCAGGCAAATGATGCAGGGAGAAACCGACAATAATTACCCGGAACTTTTGCTCACCCACCATCCAGCTGAACTGGGTATGATCGCCCTGAATCAGGGTAGACTTGATATGCGCTGCATCCAGATTTTGCCGTGCTTCATGCAAAGCATCCGCAGAAATATCAACGCCGGTATAACGCTTGATCTGGGTAGCATGCAGCGTCTGGCTGATATAGCGGGCATCGCCGCAACCCAGATCAAGGACACTGAAAGTATCATTGTAAACGGCATTCAGATGGTGGTGGATGGCATCATGGATTTCACGATGCGCCATGTAATTCTGCTCAGCAGCATGGTGATAAATCGCCCTGGGATTGGCGAAGGCGGCAAAGGCTTGCTCAGATTCTTCGAACACTGCGGCTTGGATTCCTGCGGTTGGGTGATACGGACATTATTCATCCTTGAGCCTGAGAAGGCAAATCGAATTGTGCAGATGCGCTAATATGCAGATACGCGACTGGAGTATCTTGATCATCAATAACGGATACGCGGATCAATCAGCGCATACACTATGTCAACAATCGCATTAAACAAAATCGTGAACGCACCGATCAAAATGGTTAAACCCAATACCAGCGAATAATCGCGATTGAGTGCACCATTCACAAATAATTTCCCCAAGCCCGGCAAGCCAAAAATGGTTTCAATCACCACTGAACCGGTAATAATCCCGACAAAGGCTGGCCCCATATACGACACCACCGGCAGTAATGCCGGGCGCAGCGCATGCCGCAGCACGATCTGATAACGTGGCACGCCCTTGGCTCTGGCGGTACGAATGAAAGGGGCATGCATGACTTCGATCATGCTGCCGCGCATGATGCGTGCAAAGGCCGCCACATACAGCAAGGACATCCCCAGTACCGGCAGGATCATGTACTGGATTCTGCCCTCGTTCCAGCCGCCCGCCGGTAACCAGCCCAGCTGGATCGCGAACACGTACACCAGCAGGGGCGCGAGTACGAACGAGGGCATCACGACCCCCGCCATCGCCGTCGACATCAGCGTAAAATCAACCCAGGTATTCTGTTTAAGTGCCGCCAGCGTCCCTACCGCCACGCCCGTCAGCACCGTAAAGATAAAGGCGACCACGCCAATTTTGGCCGATACAGGCAAGGCCTGTGCCACCAGCTCATTCACGGTGTAATCCTTGTATTTAAAGGAAGGGCCAAGATCACCCTGCAACAGGCCACCCAGATAACTGAAATACTGCCGGTAAGCCGGTTTGTCCAGCCCGTATTTAGCCTCGATGTTTTGCAGAATCTGTGGTGGCAATGACCGCTCACCACTAAACGGCCCGCCGGGTGCAAAGCGCATCAGAAAAAAGGTAATGGTAATCAGCACCAGCAAAGTCGGAATCGCTTCCAGCAAACGCTTGAGGGTAAATTTCAGCATGTGATACTCGCTCCGCTTGGCATCCGAACGTCCGCCCTATTCCGCAATCAGGTACAAATCCTTACTGTAGATATTGTCCTCGGCATTATTCATGGGATACCCGCCCAGATTAGGCTTGACCAACCGCGCATTCACATAATGATAAACCGGTGCAACCGGCATGTCTTTCGCCAGCAGCGCTTCTGCCTGCCGGTAATGATCAGCGCGTTCTTCCACCGAGGTCGACTTCAGCGCGGCGGCCATCAGGCCATCGTAGGCGGGGCTGGCGTATTTCATGTAATTGCTGTCGTTATTGCTTTGCATCAGCGACAGGAAGGTCGACGCCTCGTTATAATCACCGCACCAACCCGCGCGTGAGACCTCGTACTGGCCACTGCGGCGCGTTTCCAGAAAGGTTTTCCACTCCTGATTTTCCAGCTTTACGTCAACGCCCAGTGACTTTTTCCAAATAGCCGCCACCGCCGTGGCAATCTTCTTGTGGTTATCGCTGGTGTTATACAGCAGGGTAAATGACAGCGGTTTATCCGGCCCGAAGCCCGCTGCTTTCAGTAGCTCCTGCGCCTTGCTGTCACGCTCCGCTTGCGTCATCTTCGCATAGTCCGGCAGATCAAATTTCAAACCCGCCACATTCTGGTGTGCAAAGTTATAAGCAGGCAGTTCACCCTTACCGACCACCGCTTGGGTAATGATGTCCCGGTCGACGGCATAGGCCAGCGCAGTCCGCACCCGCACATCATCAAACGGTGCCTTTTTGTTATTGAATTCATAGTAATAAGTGCACAGATTGGGCGTAACCTTGACGGCAGCAGGCTGTTCTTTTTGCAGACGTTTAAAATGCTCATTCGGCATTTCATAGGTCATGGTGGTTTCCCCGGCCAGAAAACGGTTCATGTCCGTCACCTGACTTTCAATCGGCAGGAAAGTCACCTTGTTAATCACGGTCTTGGCGTTATTCCAGTAGTGCGTATTGCGCACCAGCTCGATTTTTTCATTCACCACCCAATTCGCCAGCTGGTAAGCACCGTTACTCACCATATTGTCCGGGGCTGTCCATTTATCCCCGTATTGTTCAACGGTCGCCTTGTGCACGGGCTGCAAGGTGGTATGCGCGGTCATGTTAATGAAATACGGCACCGGCGCATCCAGCGTAATCGCCAGTGTGTAATCATCCAGCGCCTTAACGCCCAGATCAGTCGGCGGTTTCTCCCCCTTGATAATCGCCGCCGCATTCGCCATGTGCGTCATTTCCATGTACCAGGCATAAGGCGAGGCGGTCTTCGGGTCGACCACGCGCTGAAAACTGTAGACAAAATCAGCCGCCGTCAGCGGCTCACCGTTTGACCACTGGGCATCCTTGCGCAGCGTAAACACATACACCTGATTATCCGCACTTTCCCAACCGGTCGCTACACCGGGCACCAGCTTGCCATCCGCATCCTGAGTCATCAGCCCTTCAAACAGGTCGCGCAAGACATTCGAGGCGGGCACACCTTCCACTTTGTGCGGATCAAGCGTCGCAGGCTCCGCCCCATTCCCGCGAATCACTTCCTGCACTGCCGCAAGCCGAGTACCCTCCGGCACCTCGGCAGCCTGCACAGACGCCACCCAGCCAGCGGACAGCACACTCAACATCAAGCCGGACAACAGCGGTAAAGAACGGGTACGGGTAGCAGGCAGCATTTTGGTTTCCTTAACTTATAACTTGAATTGATGGCTTGAGCTTGCGTGGCTGATTACTTGGCCAGCAAATAAAGGTCTTTAGTATATATCTTTGATTCAGGGTTGTGCATGGGATAACCACCCAGTTCCGGTTTGACCAAGCGAGCCGTCACATAATGATAAATCGGTGCCAGTGGCATATCCTCTGCCAACAAGGCTTCTGCCTGCCGGTAATCATCGGAACGCTCAGAGTCAGTCAGCGCGGTCATGGCCTTCGCCATCAGCCCATCATAGCCGCTGCTTTTATAAAACAGGTAATTACTGGAATTATTGCTTTGCAGTAAAGACAGGAAGGTCGATGCCTCGTTATAATCACCACACCAGCTGGCACGAATAACCTGATAATTTCCCTCGCGACGGGTGTTGAGGATTGCCTTCCATTCCTGATTCTCCAGTGTCACATCCGCCTGCAGGGCTTTTTTCCACATCGAGGCAATCGCCACCGCCAGTTTTTTGTTATTGTCGCTGGTATTGTATAACAGCGTGAACGCCAGCGGCTTCTCGGCAGAAAAACCGGCTGCCTGCAACAAGGCTTGGGCGGCGGTCGTGCGTTCTGCTGCCGTCATGTCGGCATACGCAGGCCGGTCAAATTTCAAACCGGCCACTTGGGCATGCGCAAAATTATAAGCGGCCAGCTCCCCTTTACCCAAAATCAGGCGGGTGATCACATCACGATCAATGGTATAGGCCAGCGCCTTACGCACCCGTGCATCATCAAACGGCGGCTTTTGGGTGTTAAACCCGTAAAAATAAGTGCACAGGTTCGGGGTGATCTTTAAGGCATCCGGCTGTTCCTTTTGCAGACGGGTGAAATGCTCGTTAGGCACTTCATAGGTCATGGTGGTATCCCCGGCCAGAAAGCGGTTCATGTCCGTCACCTGACTTTCCAGCGGCAGATAAGTCGTTTTTTCAATCACGGTATGCGCGTTATCCCAATACTGCGGGTTGCGCACCAATTCGACCTTTTCATTCACCACCCAGTTCGCCAGTTGATAGGCGCCATTCCCGACAAAATGCTCAGGGCTAGTCCATTTGTCACCAAACTGCTCAACCGTGGCTTTATGCACCGGGAACATAATGGTATGCACCGCCATGTTCAGAAAATACGGCAAGGGTTTGTCGAGCGTCACCACCAGCGTATGGGCATCCGGCGCACTCACCCCCAGTTCACTGACCGGCTTCTCACCCTTGATAATCGCCGCCGCATGCTGCAGGCTGGCCATCTCCAGATACCAGCCATAAGGCGAGGCTGTTTTCGGGTCGACCGCCCGCTGAAAACTGTAGACAAAATCTGCCGCCGTCACCGGGTCACCGTTCGACCATTTCGCCGCTGGCCGCAGTTTGAAGGTAAACACTTTGTTATCCGCTGTCGTCCAGCTTTCTGCGACACCGGGCTGCAACTGACCCTCCGCGTCCTGAATCAAAAGCCCTTCCAGCAAGTCACGCACCACATTCGAGGCGGGAACATCTTCAATCTTGTGCGGGTCTAGCGAGGCCGGTTCAGCCCCATTACCGCGTATCACCTCCTGCACAGCGGCCAGCTTGGCATCTGCTGGCACATTCGCCGCCAGCAGCGGCATACTCAAACTGGCCAGCACAGCCGCCGCTAACAGGCGACGCAACGGATAGGCAGGATAAACAGGCGGGGCGGGATTGACTGAAGTGACGGGCATGGTCTGGTTTTCCTTTGCGCTGTGGGTGGATGCCCTTTTATTCTACCCTAAAACCCAGCCCCCCAACATCTCCACCCCGGTAATTGCCATCGCATCAGCATGCGTATTTCCTACCCTTAATGCGAACACGCACAAGGCTCAGCATTCCACGGATACCGCCCCCAGATTTGCCCAACCTGTTGCCCAAAACTCGCCCAATCCACCGTTTTCTGCCCCAGTATTTTTTGCATTTCCTCCAGCGGTGTCGCGGCCTTATCCACCCGCCTGCTTTTGCCAGTAACGCCCAGCGGGTGTTGATCCAGTTGGACACTGATCTGCTGATCCTTGAAGTTCGCAAAATCATGCCGCCAGCTTTGTTTAGGCCAGTGATAAGTCATTTCACCCCGCAGTGGCCGGTATTCCGCCGTATACACCGTGCCAAAGTTTTGCTCATAGTGATCTGAGCGCAGCGGTGCCTGCAGGAAGTGTTGCACCATTCGGCGGGCATTCATTGAGCGCTCGCTTAGCAAGTGTTGCAAATGCTGTTTACGCTCCACCGTGCGGGAAAATGCCGCCTGTTCTGGCCATTCCACCTGTTGTGGGTGATTGGTGGCACAAGGCTCATTCAATACCACTGCCTCCCGATCGGGTGACACCAACACGGTGGCATAACGTCCGCTTTTATCCAGCAAAGTAACGTTATACGCCATGTGCGAGGGAATGCGTTTTAACTGGGCGACACCTTCCGCCACCGTTTCGCAGGTTTCCAGCACATAGCGTAAAATCAGCGGAATCCCGAAGCCATCACCCACCACTTTGCGCCCGCCAAAAGTCAGCGAGACCACCAGCCCCGCCTCATTCATGCCATCATCAAAGCCCCACAGGCATTCATTGGTGCCGATAATGCGCCGTTCACCGAACTGACTGTGCGTAATCAGGTTTTCGGATAAATCCGGGGACAGGTCATAATTGCGAATCAACACCGGCTCATCTTCGGTCAACACCACCTGTGAACAGTTAATCAGGTAAGCGGGCGGCTGATGCAAAGTCAGAAACTGGGCGGCCACCGGGTCATCCCCGGTGTGTGCGAGCAACTGCTGGTAGGTCGGCAAAAGCTCCGGCATCGTATTTTTTAAAGCACGCACTGATTTTTTTAATTCCACCGGATTGATCTGCGCCTGTTTCTTGGCTTGATACCAGCTTTTATACGCAGGCCAGTGGCGCTGGAAAATACTTTGAAAGGCGGTATTCACGCCGGTTTGGTGAATGGCGGAGAACGGGGTGGCTTGCATAAAATGAATCCTTTTGATGAACATCATGGGCTATACTGTAGTTCTCTTTAGTCACCCATGTCAACACTATGATTCATGATGTTAGTCATTTTAACCCCCAACTGACGATTCGTTCTACCGACCTGCCCGCCCTGTACCTTGCCTGGCGTATCCAGGAGGGTGCGGTTGCTTATCGGGTGCCGCGTGAGCAGCAAGGTGGTGGTTTTGGCAACCCGGAAGACCACCCCTATTGCTGGGCAGTGGCGGTCTATTTTGATGGCCAGCCAGCACGGGTAGTGAGCGCACGCGGTAAAGGTCGTGAGTTCAACAGCCTTGATAAACTGGAAAAATGGCTGCGCGAACACGGCATTTGCCAGTGGCAGGTATACAATCCGCTGGAAACACCCGGTATTACCCGTTAGAGGTTTATTTATGCAAACTTTTTATTCAGACCAGCATTACCTGCAAAGCCCCGCTGCCGAACTGGCCGGTGGCAAATTAGTCCCCAGTTTTGAAAACCCGCAACGTGCCGAACACATACTCGCCCGTATCCAACAGGTGGGCTTGGGTGATATTTCTGCACCCGCTGATTTTGGTTTGGCCGCGCTGCACGCCGTGCACGACGCGGATTACCTCGATTTCCTGCAAACCGCCTGGGCAGAATGGACAGCCGCTGGCAAACAGGGCGAGATTATCCCGCTGTGCTGGCCGGCGCATGCCCACGCGAGCCTTGCTTCACCACACATAAACGCCAAGGTCGGGCGTTATGCCCTTGGCACTGACACCAATATCACCGCCGGTAGCTGGCAGGCGGCTTATGCGGGTGCGCAGTCAGCCCTGAATGCTGCCGCGCATTTGCAGGCAAATAACAGTACCAACCATGCAAACAGCGCCTTTGCCCTGTGCCGTCCGCCCGGTCATCATGCCGCGCGTAATGTGTATGGTGGTTACTGTTTTTTGAATAATGCGGCCATCGCCGCCCAGTATTTGCGGGATCAGGGTAAACATACAGTCGCGATTCTCGATGTTGATTTCCATCACGGTAACGGCACCCAGGACATTTTCTACCAACGCGCTGATGTGTTGTTTGTCTCCATCCATGGCGAGCCGGAAGACAGCTTCCCCTACTTTTGGGGGTATGCACACGAACGGGGGGCAGACGCGGGCTGCGGGTTTAATCTGAACCTGCCACTGGCGGCGGGCACCCGTTTCAGCCAATGGCGGGCTGCACTGCAGACTGGCCTGCAGGCTGTCAGTGATTTTGGTGCTGAAGCGTTAATCGTGTCGCTCGGGGTGGACACCTTCGAACAAGACCCCATCAGTTCTTTCAAGCTGAAAACGGCAAATTACCTGACGATAGGGGCAGACATAGCCACCCTGAAACTACCGACCGCGTTTGTGCTGGAAGGGGGTTATAACGTGGCAGAGTTGGGGGTTAATGTGGTTAATGTCTTACAGGGTTTTGAGGGGCAGGCATGAGCCAGAACAGCAGCCTGCCGGGGCTTAAAGACTGGCTGTCTCTATTGGCACTGATCGTGCTGTGGGGCTCATCGTTCATGTTTATTAGCCTGTCGCTGACCAGTTTCAGCCCGCTGGGGATTGTCGCCCTGCGCGTTTTGCTCGGTGCGATGGTGTTGATAGCGGTATTGTTTGCCCGTGGTTTACGCTTCCCGCGTGCATTATCGGTTTGGGTCATGTTTTTGCTCTTTGGTCTGTTGGGTAACCTGTTGCCCTTTTACCTGATCTCGGTCGGCCAGCAGCAGGTCAGCTCTGGCATTGCTGGTTTGCTGATGGCCGTGATGCCGCTCACCACCATGCTACTCGCGCATTATCTGCTCGTGGGGGAAAGCCTGAACCGCTTTAAAGTCCTCGGATTTTGTCTGGGTCTTTCGGGTGTCGCCATCATTTTGTCCCCTTCCCTGACCCGGCTGGGCCAAGGCGAGAGCAAGGTATTCAGCAGTCTGCTGATTCTATTGGCCACCTTCAGTTATGCACTGAACAGTGTACTGATACGCCGTTTGCCACGCCTGCACCCGGTTATATCCGGGGCCGGCTCACTGCTGATGGCCAGCCTGATCGCAGTGCCCATCTGGCTATTACGCGACTTACCCTGGCAGCAGCACTATTCACAGCAGGCAATACTCTCTCTGCTCTGGCTGGGTATCGGCCCCACCGGGCTGGCAACCCTGCTCTATTTTGCAGTGATCGGCAGCGCAGGCCCGACGTTTCTGTCCTACATTAATTATGTAATCCCAGCATTTGCTTATTTTGTAGGTGCACTGGTGTTACATGAAGCCATCGAATGGCACAGTCTGGTGGCTTTGCTCTTGATTATTGCCGGTATCGCCCTGACCCGGCGAGTGTCGGTCAACAAACCCTTGTTTTTACCCTGAAAATGCCGGTAAGGTGCACACCCCCAAGGTCGCTATTCAAATCACTGCCCGCTCGCCCAGCACATAAGTCGCCGTCACCGAACGATCATCCCCCAGCATCATCAGCGCGAACAGTTGTTCATGGACAGTGCTGCAGTGTTGCAGACGCCGTTCCAGCAGGGGCGTGCCCTTGAAGTTCAGCACTACGAAATCAGCCTCTTTCCCCGGCAGAAAATTGCCGATTTTATCGTCCAGATACAGCGCGCGCGCACCGCCCAAGGTTGCCAGATACAAGGCCTGATACGCCGACAGTTTCTTGCCGAGTAATTGCGTGACCTTGTAGGCATCATTGAACACCTGCAGCAGGCTGAAATGGTTGCCGCCCCCCACATCCGAACCGATCCCTACCCGTATTCCAGCCGCTTGGGCAGCCTGCAGATCAAACAGACCACTGCCGATAAACAGGTTGGAACTGGGGCAAAAAGAGGCTGCTGCGCCCGTTTCAGCCATACAGGCCTTGTCCGTATCCTCCAGATGAATACAGTGCGCCAGCACCGAGCGGGGTTTGAGCAAGCCATGCTGGTGATAAACATCCAGATAACTGCGACTGTCCGGAAACAACTCGCGTACCCAGGCTATTTCGTCCTGATTCTCCGCAACATGGGTGTGCAGATAGACTCCCGGATGCTCCGCCAGCAATTGCCCGGCTTTAGCCAGTTGTTCATCACTCGACGTGGGCGCAAAGCGGGGCGTGACTGCATACAACAAGCGCCCTTGCCCATGCCATTTCTCGATCAGCGCTTTGCTGTCCTGATAAGCGCTCTCTGGTGTATCGCGCAGATAGTCAGGGCAGTGACGATCCATCAGCACCTTGCCCGCGATCATCCGCAGTTTGCGTTTTTGAGCGGTGGCAAAAAACGCATCCACTGATTCCGGGTGCACGGTTCCAAACACCACCGCTGTTGTCGTGCCGTTCCGCAGTAATTCATCCAGAAAAAAATCAGCGACTTCACGGGCATGTTCCGGGTCAGCAAACTGGCGTTCGGTCGGGAAAGTATAGGTTTCCAGCCACTGCAACAACTGCTCACCGTAGGAAGCAATCATATCGGTTTGCGGGTAATGGACGTGTGTGTCGATCAAACCGGGAATGATCAGCTGCCCGGAATAATCGGTCAGTTCGCAATCAGGCGGCAAGGTGCGCAACAGGGGCGCTGCTTCTCCTACCCGCTCGACATGGCCGTCTTTTAATAAAAGAATGCCATCTGCAAAATAATCGGCCTGTTCAGGTTCCAGGTTCTGCCCAGGATCATCCAGCAAATGCAGGATGGCCGCACGAAATGCCCGGTAGACAGGCGGGTTGTCAGGTTCAGGCTTGCTTGGCTTATACGACTTGTTCATTGCATCAAGACCAGCCAAGAGCGGTCATCACTTGTTCAACCCGTTCGCGGTTATCACGGGCCACGCTACCATCTGGCTGCCACAGGCTGTTTTCAAAACCCACCCGGACTTTGCCACCGGCTTGCACGGCAGCCACCAGACAAGCCGTTTCACGCACCCCAAACGCACACACCGCCCAATCGACCTCATCACGCTGACCGGAGTCATCCAGTACCTGCAAAAAGGGTTGCAGGTTCGCCGGTGTACTTTGCAGGTCACGCGCATAACGCCCCAAGACAAACAGCAAATGCGGCTGGTCTTCCACCGGAATCAGCCCGGCCTCAATACACGCCAGCCAGTCACGCAGGTCATCCGCTGAATACAGGATATGCTGGAAACGCACCCCTTCACTGGCCGCCCAGTGGTAGAAACGCTCAGCCTGCTGGTGAGTCGCGGCGGTCTGGTCGGGCAACATTTCACGCAGTGCAACTGAGGCATAAGCCGGCTTGAGTGCGCGGATCACCGCCTGCTGTTCACTGATCTGATAACGTCCGGCAGCTTCAGAAGTCACCTGCACGCGCATGCCGGGCACCCGTGCCGCAAGCTCCTGCTGCAATTCACGATAGACCCCGGCATCCAGCAAGTGGCGGCCAGCGGCATCACGGATATGGGCATGAATACCGTCCGCACCCGCCGCGTAGCAGTCGACTGCGCATTGCACAATATCCGCAATGCTGACTGGAATCGCCGGATGATCGGCTTGAGTGCGGCGTGCGCCATTCGGGGCAATCATCAGCTTGGGCAGGGCAAACATCAACAATACTCCGGTAATCAATGAAAACTAATGGAAGCTAATGGAAACTAAGGTCAAACCCTAGAATAGCAGATTCAGATGCGCACGAAAGCAGCGGGCTACCCACAAAGCCCGCGAATACTGACAAGTACCACCGAATTACCGTAACATGCGCGGCATTACCTTGCTTTAAGCCCACGGAAAACAAACCATGTTCGGACTCGACCTCACGCTGCTAGACTGGCTGTCATTACTTTGGTTTGCCTTGTGCTGGGTGGGTTATACGCGCTATTCCGGTTTCAAAACCCGCCCCGGCGAACGCCTGCAGGACGCCCTGCACATTCATATCCGGCACTGGATCAGTGTGTTGCAAACCCGTGAAAACCGGATTGTCGATACCGCCGTGATTGCCAACACAGAGCGCAATTCGACCTTTTTCGCCTCCAGCACCTTGCTGATTATCGCCGGTTTAGTTACCGCGCTAGGTTCCAGTGACAAGGCGCTGCATTTTCTGTCCGGCCTGCCGTTGATGGCTCCGGTCAGCCCGCACCGTTGGGAAGTTGGTATCCTGCTGTTGGTGTTTATTTTTGTTTATGCCTTTTTCATGTTCACCTGGTCGATCCGGCAATGGGGCTTCGCGTCCATTCTGGTCGGCAGTACCGCCGCCGCTGCTGACCCGGATACCAGTGAAACCGAGCGTAATCGCCATCAGGAAGCACTCGCACAAATTATCTGGCTGGCGGTCTACCATTTTAATAACGGCCTGCGCTCCTATTACTACAGCCTGGCACTGCTGGCGTGGTTCATCCACCCGCTGGCCTTTATCGTCGCCAGCAGCTGGGTCGTCGCTGTCCTTTACCGGCGCGAGTTCCATTCACGCACGCTAAAAGCGCTGCGGGCGGGCTTGCCGCTACCGACCTGAACCAACTGGACTCGTGTAAAAAGCTTTCTGTCAATCCCCTGTTTATGGTACTTTAATGGTATCCACAAATACACAGGAACTAACAGGGAACCCTAATAGCAATGACCTCCAAAACCCATGCCCACTTCAAGGCGGCTGCCACGGTGCAGCCCACCAGCCATAGCACCCGTTTTATCGAACGCCTGCAACATGATTCCGGGGCAGCGGAACCTGCTTACCGCCAGCTGCAACGCCAGATTATCGACATGATCCAGGCCGGTGAACTGGATGACGGTGACAGCCTGCCCTCTGAGCGCACGCTGGCCGAGGCATTAAATCTCAGTCGCACCACCATCCGCCGCTGTTACGATGAACTGCGCGAACAGGATTACATCAGCACGCATGGCCGGGCAGGTGTGATGGTGAAAGCGCCCCCCCGCATTAACCCGGAAATCGGCAAGCTGAAAGGCTTCACGGAAGAAATGCAGGAACTGGGTATCACCCCTTCTACCCGCCTGCTCGAACACAAACTGGTCTGTGACCGTACCATTGCCTCCATTTTCAAGCGTCCGTCGACGGCACGTTTCCTGAAACTGGTGCGGCTACGCCTCGGGGATGGCAATCCGATGACCCGTGAAGTCGCCTGGTATGACCTGACCCTTGCTCCTCCACTGGCGGATTGGGATGCGAGCGGCTCCATTTACCAGTTCCTGCAAACCCAGTGCGGCGTAGCTCTGCAACATGGCGAACAAACCATCGAAGCGGCGATGAGTAATGCGGCAGAAATGGACGCGTTCGGTTTTGACACCCCCGGCCCCTGCCTGCTGCTCAAACGCAAAACTTATAACACCAGCGGGCAGATGGTCGAGTACGTGGAAGGCACGTTTCGCGGTGATGCCTATACTTACCGCATTGATCTAAAGCTGAACTAATTCATTGCATGCTGCATGAAATCTGCCACTTGGCGCATTTCCGGCAAGGCCGCCAGCACGCCGCTGCTGGCCGCCACCAGCGCCCCACAGGCATTGGCAAAACGCAGGCTGTCCAGCAGTGGCCA
Source organism: uncultured Thiothrix sp. (assembly GCA_964293125.1). Taxonomy (GTDB): domain Bacteria; phylum Pseudomonadota; class Gammaproteobacteria; order Thiotrichales; family Thiotrichaceae; genus Thiolinea. The sequence continues at coordinate 29,401 of CAXYXY010000024.1, forward strand.
TTCCTGCAGGCAAGCATAAGCCAACCCCACCGCAAAAGCATCGCCCGCACCAGTAGCATCCTGTGCCTGAATGCGATAAGCGGGAACATGCACCGCCGCCGCGTGCGCCCGTGCGACACAGCCCCGCTCCGCCAGCGTAACCACCAGCCATTCCCCCGGCCAGGCATACTGTTCCAGTACGACCAGCCATTGTTCCGGCTCGCGCTGCACCGTCTGCAAGCCCAGCAGGCACTCGGCCTCCAGTTCATTCAGCACCAGAATATCCGTGCATTCCAACAATTGGGGTGGCAGTTCACGCCACGGGGAAGGATTCAACAAGGTTTTAATCTGCCGGGAACGTGCCCACTGGAAGGCCTCCAGCACGGGAGCCTGTGGAATTTCAAACTGCCCACAGACCAGCTGTATACCGTGCCCACCCCTGTCCAGTCCGGCCAGCGTCGCCTGCACATGGTGCGCATCCAGCAAGGCATTCGCCCCCGGATAGACCGCAATCACATTCTGTCCCCCCGCTGCGATCAGACCCACCCCAAAACCGGAATGTGCTCCGGCCTTGATCACCCAGCGGGCATCCAGCCCTTCGGTGTGTAACAACTCCAGCAAGGCAGCCCCCGCCGCATCATTGCCCACGGCCAGCAACACTTCAACCGGCAGCCCCAAGCGATTTAAACCCACCGCCAGGTTCAGGCCTTTGCCACCGCATTCGACCTGCAAGGAATGCGCTGCCAGTGACTCACCGGCAGCGGGTAAACGTTCGACGCACAGACAATGGGCACTGACATAACTGCCCAACACAAACACACTCATCGCAGGTGACCTCGCTCACAACCATTCGGAATTTCTGTCCTGTATATGACAACTGCACGACAGGGAAATGACTGAAATAGCCATCATATTTTCTTATGGAAGCCATAGTTACAAATGGTTATATTTTTTTTCAAATTGGTATTATTATGGTTGTGTGACATGAACCGTTTCCAACCCATAAACACCCGAGGTGTTATACCATAAAACCCAGGGTTCCGGGATAAGTTCCAAGTTCAGGTTCCAGTATTTTCGCTGAAATAGTTCATCAAAGAGGGAATGATTATGAAAGTTTTAGCCATCAGCATGCTGCTGTTTCTGTGCATGTTCACAGGCGTTACGCTTGCCGGACAGGTAGTGATTGACGCGCCCAAAGTGGCGGGCTACCCGCTTGATCTCTGCCGGGAGTGGGCGACCAATTGTGGCAAACCCGCCGCAGATGCCTACTGCCAGTCCAAAGGTTATCCACAGTCCATCAGCCACGTCGTGCAAAACGATTCCCCCACCACCAAAATCATTAATGGCGGCGGGTTGTGTGTCGAGGCTTACTGCGACCGTATTTCGCAAGTCACCTGCGAGACCAAAAGTACGGTCATCAACAACCCGCAGGTCGGCGGGTATCCGCTGGATCTCTGTCGGGAATGGGCCAGTAATTGCGGCAAACCGGCAGCAGATGCCTACTGCCAGTCCAAGGGTTATCAAACCTCGCTCAACCATGTCGTGCAAAACGATGCACCTACCACCAAAATCATTAATGGTGGCGGGCTGTGTGTCGAGGCTTACTGCGACCGCATTACCCAGGTGACCTGCCAGTAAAGCAGGGTGCGCTGCAATCGTAGTATCTGTCTCTTCTAAACCGGGTGCTGGCCAATAACACGGCTCGGCACCCGGAACGGGAGAGTTTGTTTTCAGGGTCAAAGCACTCAACTCACATTCGGCAACATTTATTATGAGGGAGTCGTCCAGATCCAGTTTCTGGCTTGGATGATGAAATAGGTACTTAGTTGTATATCAGCTATGAAAAAATACTAAACAGTATTTATAAAAAACAATGATACTGAATATAAAAATTCATAAAAAAATATTCATCTAAAGGATAAATTCCTACAGGGTAACAAGAGTGCTTGTCGGAGTTTAACAAAGTGGCAGAACCTAGCTTTAAGGTATGCAAATGGCTGAATGATACGCGGGGGCGTCAGGTTATCCGGCGAGTTAATAGATCACTGACGGAAGAAGGCCAACAGAATTGAGTGATGGACAGGACAGAACTAGGAATCCAGCGTCCGGTTGATGATAATACCCAGAAAGACTACTACAGTGAAAAAAAGCCAATATCATTGAAAATAACATCACTGTTTTAAAAAAAAACATAAGTATCAGACACTTATATGAGATATGTTCGGGAAAAAAACGCGATAAGAAGATTGCGGATAAGGAGAAAACCCAATTACCGCAGAGTTCTGCTGTTTTGCGTGACCTTGGTTTCAAGGCCAAGGCCTGCATAACTTGAGAAATCAAATGCTAAATAATTTGTATTGAAAATTTTTAAAATAAACTTAATTAAAATTATTTATAAATAGTATCTGTCTCTACCAGACTTTTTGACTACAAAGGCAATTAAATCACTACAATAAATAAATAAACTTGCATAAACCTCACTAAAGGTGTATATAATATTTTAACTAGTAAGTACACTAGTTTTATGGAAGGCGAGAAATTACTTAGCACCATAACCAACCCTAAAGCTGCTTGTTCAAGGAGTAAGTATTGTGAAAATCTTAAAGTTTACCGCAGCTGCCGCACTGTTGGCAGTAGTTGCGAGCCAAGCCGCAAATGCTGCGGATCCTGTGTATTTCAAAGCCCCTCTGCAGTTTATTGGCACAGGGTGTGATGCTGGTTCTGTTATTGTTGCCGGTGAAAATACGGCATCCATGTCGGTGTTGTTTAGCCGTTTTGATGCGGGTACAAATTCAGTGAGTGGTTTGCCGCGTTCCTCTTGTAACTTTGTGGTACCAGTGCATGTGCCGCCGGACTTTCAGTTATCGGTCTTGACGACGGATTGGCAGGGCTTCATTAAAGGGCAGGGTAAATTTACCCGTTCATACGGCACTTCACAAAACTCGAATGCGATCCCTCCGCAGATTAAACCATTGAATGCACCTGGCGGCGCTCCGTGGCAAGCGAATGATGGTTTGCTGCACGCAACGGTTTCTGGTTGCGGTGGTGGTGATTGGAATCTGCGCATTAACTCCGGTATTCAGGCAGACGGCAACAATAGTTATGCGGCTGTCGATACCGCAGACTTGAACAACCAAGTTATTTTTCGTTTGCGTTGGACTCCTTGCTAGTGGCACATTGTTTGCCCCCTCTGTCAGAGATGACCAGTCATTTGACGGGTTCTGTTTGGTTAAACATAACACATGACCATCCTGTATTAACGTTCATTCAATACCAAATGGTCACTGCCGGATCCGGCGGTGACCATTGTACCTGTACCCTCGCTTCAACATTGGGTGCGACGGGCTGCCAGCGTGCCATTGTCGAACAGATCCGGCAACAACACTTTAACTGTGCTCCTAACCCATAAACACTAGCGGTACTCAGCATGAACATATTGCGCACTATGCTACCGCTTGGCTTTGGTAATGGCATGGTTTTCCACCTGCAATACCGACCCTGCAAAGCAGAGGAATCATAAACACCGGTATTTTCTACTTAAGCGCTCGAATAACTTAAACAATCTGGACAAGGAGAGAGTGATGATAAATTATAAATGTTTGTTCCTGCAGAACGCTCTGTTATTTATCCTATCCCCGGCGCTGGCGAATGATTCCACTGCTGCACTGGGGGCAGGTGGTATTGTTTTTACCCGTTCGGAACATATCGCGATGGAACAGGAAGACCTGTTCGTCAGCCGTGAAAAAATACGGGTGGCCTATGTGTTCCAGAACACCAGCAATAAAGACATTCAGACCCGGGTTGCCTTCCCGATTCCCGAATTTACTCAGGACTCGGACGACTCACCCTTTGGCTACGACCCCTTGTCTGCGAATCCGATGCACTTTTCGGTCATAGTGAACGGAAAGAAAGTGAACTTTGAGACGGAGCACAAGCAACGCAAAGATGCCGACGGGATTAGCTATCACACCATCACCCATCACTGGCAGCAGACATTCCCAGCGGGCAAAACACTGAGTATCACCCATGAATATACGCCGGTCGTTGGTGGCTCGGTGGGTTACGGCATGCAGAACGAAGCTGATGGCAGATTTTGTATCGACGCTGACTTGCAGGCTTGGGTCAAGCATCAGCAAAAGGCGCATTATGAAGTACCGACTGCCACCATGCATTATGTATTAACCACCGGGGCGAACTGGAAAGGCTCCATCGGTAAGTTCCGCCTGACCCTGAAGAAATCAGACCCCACTGAAAAACTCAGCTTCTGTGGTAATGATGTGAAAAAGATCGATGAACGTACCTTTGTGATGGAAAAAACCCATTTCACGCCAAAAAAGGATCTACACGTTTTATATTTGTTAAAACCCTATAAGCTGGACGAATAAACAGGAGAACCTTCATGTATGCCACCCGTTTCTTATCAGTACTTGTATTATTGAGCATCAGCAGTGTCAACGTACAAGCGAGCACCTCCAGCCTGCCGAGCTGGGCGAGTGGCGACCTTAACTGTAAAATTGACGGACGACCGGCCAGGATGAACTGGCGGGTAGTCGATGACCCACAGACTGAATGCGATGGTAATGTATGCAGCACGACCAGCGCGGTCAAAACAGTCGGCAACTTCAGTGACAACGGCGGTGGCTGGGTGCCATTAGGCATGACCGGTGTCACGAATGGCGGCTTGACCCTGAACATCCGTTATCTGGGTGCTGAACAGGACAACTGGCAACTGACCCAGAACAATTACACCGAAGTGGCTACCGGCTGGACAACCTGGCGTGGCAACCGCTACCCCTTATCCTGCTGGAAAGGTGATGTTCCCCTGCCGGATCGCTGTGCGTCTTATGCGACCGAAGCCGTACAACAGTTTCAAAGTGCCCAACAACAAAACTGCGGTATCAACCCGGATGCGCGCTGGCATGCCGATTATAACGCGCATTATGGCTGGTGCATGCAGGCGAAAGGCCGTTCTGACTGGCTAACTGCCGAGAGTCAGGCACGCAAAAACACCCTCAACCAGTGTTTCCGCATGAACAACATGATTCGGATTCAGCCTGATGTTGATGTGCTCAGGCACCTGCCGACGCAGTAGATAACACCCTGCCCACTTGCCAGCCCATCGAATCGGGTTTATTGTTAATCGGGTGATTAACCCCTTGGCATTTAAAATAAAAAACTTATGACCAATAACCTATGGCCAACCTGATTCCATCTCTGAACAGCTGCCTTGACAAAATGACAGCCGGTGAACGGCGTTTTGCCAAACGGCTGGAACAACTACTGGAAGATGACTACCTCTGCTGGTATGAACCACGAGTGGGTAAGGGCTATCGCTCGCGCTATGCTGATTTCATCATTGTTCACCCACAACGGGGACTATTGTTGCTGGAGGTGAAAGACTGGAAACTGGACACTATTCAGAAAATAGACAAGGCTTCTGTCACTCTGTTAACGGCAACCGGCCTGAAAACAGTTGCCAACCCACTCGAACAGGCTCGCCAGTGCGTTTATAAACTGATTGGCGCCCTGGAAAAAGACGCACAGCTGACCCAGCATGCCGGACGACATCAGGGCAAACTGGTTTTTCCTTATGGCTACGGCGTAGTGTTGCCCAATATTACCCGCCAGCAGTTTGCCGCTACCGATTTACAGGAAGTCCTGCCCTGGAACCGGACACTGTGCAAGGAAGATATGCTGGAAAAAACCGACCCAGAGGACTTCCAGCAATGCCTGTGGAATATGTTTGATTATCAGTTTGCGCAACCACTCACCGTCCCTCAGCTGGATCGCTTGCGCTGGCATATTTTTCCGGAAATCCGCATCAGTTCACAAGGCAGCCTGTTCAATCCATCGCCATTGGCAGCGTCGGAGGGTACCTCATCAGAAACACCCGCTGACGTGGTAATCGACCCTCTTCTGCCGGATATTTTCAAGGTAATGGATATTCAGCAGGAGCAGCTGGCACGCAGCCTCGGGAGGGGGCATCGGGTGATTCATGGCGTGGCAGGTTCTGGCAAAACACTGATTCTGGGCTACCGCTGCCTTTATCTGGCGAAATTGCTGCATAAACCGATTCTGGTGCTGTGTTATAACATCACGCTCGCCAGCCGCCTGCGCGCCCTGATGGTCGAAAAAGGCATTAATGACAAAGTCAGTGTCTACCACTTTCATGACTGGTGCGGTGAACAGTTGCGCGCCTATCATGTTGAACGCCCAGCGGTAAACGGCCTGGCTTATCTTGATGCACTGGTTACTCAGGTGCTGAATGCAGTCAGCAGCGGGCATATTCCGAAGGGTCAATACGGAGCCATCATGATCGATGAAGGCCATGACTTTGAACCCGAATGGCTGAAACTGGTGAGTAGCATGGTGGACAATGACAGCGACTCATTGCTGCTGCTCTATGATGATGCTCAGTCGATCTACCCGAAAAAACAGGCACTCCCGTTCAGCCTGTCCAGTGTCGGCATTCAGGCACGTGGGCGGACAACCATTCTCAAGCTCAATTACCGCAACACGAATGAAGTATTCAGTTATGCCCACCGCTTCATTCACCACTACCTGCAACCACAAGCCAGTGACGAGGATCATGTGCCACTGATCGAACCGGAATCCGCCGGGCTGCACAGTTTTGCACCGGAATTACGCACTTTTTCCAGCTTTCAGCAGGAAGTTGCAACCATCGCCCACTGGTTACAACACTGGCAGACAGAACGTGGCATGCGCTGGGGTGAAATGTGCATCACGTACCGACATGCGGCACAAGGGCGGGCACTTCATCAGGCTTTGCAAGCTGCTGCGATCCCCTGTCACTGGCTGGGCGATGCCACCAGCAAAAAACGCTTCGATCCGGCAGAGAACAAAGTCAGACTCATGACCATCCATAGCAGCAAGGGGCTGGAATTTCCGCTCGTGATCGTCGCTGGAATTGGTTTTATCAATACGTCCGGCGAAGCAGCCATTCATGAGGCCAAACTACTGTATATCGCCATGACCCGCTCAACCGACAAACTACTGCTCACTACTCACCGGGAAACAGATTTCACCCGTGTTCTGACCTGCTAAATCATTATGGGGTCACAACCCTACCCTGCCCACTTGCCAGCCCATCGAATCGGGTTTATTGTTTGCGCTTATCGACTTATTTATTTTCAGGCAAAACAAACATGACTCCCGAACAGGAAAAAATTGTCATCAAAGCCCGCAAGTATGCGGACGAACGTGCCAAGGGCTACCGTGAGCAGGCGCTCAGACTCTACCCGTGGATTTGCGGGCGCTGTACCCGTGAATTTACCCACGCCAACCTGCGTGAACTGACTGTGCACCATCGTGATCATGACCACGACAACAACCCCAGCGATGGCAGCAACTGGGAGCTACTTTGCCTGTATTGCCATGATAATGAACACCAGAAGCTGGTCGAAGCCGAATACGGCGGCTCAGCGGGTGGAAGTGGCCCGGCAGAAGCGACTCATAACCCGTTTGCGGACTTAAAAGCGCGCATGGGCAAGGGGAAGTGAAAGTGAAGCCAGGGTCAAAGCTTAATCTTTGTCTTCCTTAGACATACCACTACGCAGCCAGGTATTCCACCACAACCCACCCGCAGATTCTTTGCCTGTAATGAGGTAATGCAAGGCTTTTTCGTTCTGGGTTGCCCATAGCATTTTCTGTTCAATCTCAGGCCTTGCACACATCAACAGGCGGTCACTGGTTTTAAGCCGGGTATTGCCTGAGGGCAGCAAGGTCGCTTTGCCGCGCCGTTTCAGCAGGAGTGGAATAACCGGCAAGGTATCGGAACGGTCATGCGGATCGGCCAGCAAATTTGCCAGTATCACCTTCTCATCATCCATACAAGCGTCATACAAAGCCGGGGCGCGTGACTGCGTGATCCTGATTTCCCACAAATAAGGCACTTCATCGTCCGTAATCCCGACAATACGACTGAGCAGCTGATTCGCCCAGTCTTCATCCTGTAGCACGGCAAGTTCCAGACAATCACTGATCAAGGGTGTGCGCAGCAAGGCAAAAATTTTGTGAGCAATCACATCACCGCGTTTCATGGTCAAATGAAAGTGGGCCTTGTCGAAAATCAGTGCATTATCGCGCTGATTCTGGCGCGCCACCATGAACAGTTCAGGATTCAACTCGCGCGCTGTCATCAAGATGGATAAATTAGTGGCATCGTCATTAGTTCCGGCGACGATGCCGGTGGCCTCTTTGATGCCAGCACTGATCAGGGTGGCGGCTTCAGTGCCCTCCCCCACAATCGTGTTTTGGGGTGCGTCACGCTGAAACGGGTTGGCATCAATAATATGCGCACTCACTCCGACAGCCTGCATGCGCCGATACAGCGCCTTGCCAAACCGCCCGTAGCCCGCCAGCACCCAGTGACCCTTACCGGGAAACACCGGCTCGCCCAGTTTCTGATGCGGAATGCCGGTCAGCCATTCGAACAGGGTATACATGCTCGGCGTGTTCAAGGCCATTTCCAGCCGGGCAGCAAACGTCTCGAAGGGGTTAATCACCTCATTCTCACCAAAAGACCGGATATTCGCCACCGCCTCCGTCGTTTCTGCCCGTGCCAGCAAACGCAAATCAGGCTGCAACAGGTGCGTGCTCAGCGCAATCAGCAAGTTAGCCCGGTCAGAGTCAGTCAGCGCAATCACGCCCAGACAATAGGGATTCATCACCCCTGCCCCCGCCAGCACCGCAGGTTTGGACGCGTCCGCCACCAGCCCCAATGACTGGCGCATGTCGGCCTGCACTTCCAGATCCTTGATCCGATTTTCGTCCAGGTCAATCACCACCGAGCGCATCCCCTCCGCCGCCAGCGCACTGACCAAAATCGCGCCAGTATCACCAAACCCGCAGACCAGATAAAACGGATCACGCAAACGGCGCACACTGCGCTGAAACACGTATTCACGCCGCATACGGATGAAAGCAGGGTCTTGTAAAATGGCGAGTATGCTGCCGATGCTATACAACCAGCCGATCACCGTGGCGTATAGCGTGGGCATCACCCAGAACCGTTGTGCCGCCGTGAAGGCGTAGGGAATCTCACCAAAACCGATGGTAGACGCCATATAGCTGACAAAATAGAAGGCTTCAAAAAAAGACATGGGACGGGCATTACCGGCATCATCCTGCCCCGGAATCAGCACAAAACCGAGAATGGATATGGCATAGAGAATGATCAGCACAATCAGCGGCGTGCGCATGCGCCGCAGCAGCACATGATAAATCGTTGGCATCAGCGGCGCACAGTCATGGTTTCTGCTACCAGCAACACCACCGAAGTCACATTCGCCAGCATCGCCCCCCCGGACAGGGACACAATGGACACCATGGTATCCGCATTCAAGCCCGCAGCACTGACATTCGCCGCCCAGCCCCAGATAATCGCCGCCATGATCAGCTGCAAATCAGCGACCAGACTGGTCGCCAGAAACACCGCCCCCAAATGGGTACGATCCCCAAACTTGAGCACCGTCGCGATCAGGCTGACCACCAACGCAGCAAACAGCTCATAGACATGATGATGCGCCGGGTTATCAATATCACCAATGAAAAAACCAAAGTTCAGCGTCAAAGCCAACACAATGAAAAACCCGAACAGGACTTTTTCTGAATTCATCTACACGCACTCCTGAAGCGAAGGATCAATGGGGAGTAGAATATCACTTTGGCCGGAAGGCGCACAGATGGGGGGGATGGAGTGTGTTCGTTCCACGGGCAAAGGCTGGAAATATCAATTCAGTGCTTTCAACTGCTGATGATAACGTTCATCCAGCTTGCGCTGCTTCACCCGTCGGTCATAGCTGGCCTGATTTTTGGTAAACCGCAAGGTATGCGGGCTGCCTTGTTTGATCGTGACCATGCTGACATCGGAGGTTGCATTCCGGGCGATACTTTCCAAGGCACTGCGATAGCCTTGCGCAGCACGTAAGTCCCAACTGGAAGCGGTTGGATCACGCAGAAAACGGGCGAAATTTTCGCAATGCGCGTCGTTAGCCTGACATTTAAAGTTGACCTCCCGTGTCCAATCGGCAGGTGGCGATAACGGTTTGGCCAGGCAGGTTTCCAGATACTGCAGACAAGCCGCCCGCAAATAAGGGGCAATCCCGCTGGGGCAATCGCTGGCGTCAGCAGCCAACAGCACGGCCTGTATCAGGGTGCCATCCATCGGATAACATGAGGGCTGAAGTAGCATCTGGTCAACAGCCTGCTGCCCCAGACCACTATCTACACGTCCGGTGGCGACCAAAATATCGACCACCTGAGCCGCTGTGAACACTTTAATGGGTGAATAATGGGTGGCGGGGGCTGGCTGCTGTACATGCGCCAACACGATCTGGGCAGCAGGCAGCAAGTCCGACAAACCCTCGCCTGTTTGTGCAGACAAGGCCATTCGCAATAATTGGGCACAGGCAGGCAAGCTACGAGCCGCACGCACCCCGATCAGTTCAATCAGCAGCCAGGTAGCCAGCGAATCAGGCAGCTGTAACAGCGCACGCAACACCGCCGGATTATCTTCTTGCTGATACGCTTTGCCACCGATGGCTATTTGGCGGATAGCGGCCTCAATCCGGGGCGCATCCTGCAAAATAACCAGTGTTTCGAGTAATTCACCCAGTCGTTTGGAGCCGTCTTGTCGCCATGGGCTGTAATTCGCTTCAGGCCAGCTGTTAATAATGGCCTGCGCAAATCCACTCGCGTCTTGCCATTCGGGTGATTGCTGGTCTGTCCCTGTTGCCTGCCAGCCTCCACTCAGGTCGGCCAGATAAGGCAAAGTCATATCGAGGCCACCCACAGCTAATGCTTCGGCGTAGTAAGCATGCGGCCACATTACCAGTGCTGCCCGCCGGTAAGTGCGCTCGAAAGAAGCCCCTTCATTACCCGTAGCTTCGTGGAAGTGCTCCTCATCCGGCTTCAGGCTTTGCAGGCGTTGCGGCAAACACAACTCATCGTCTTCAAACGGCAGTTCGCCAAAATTGGGGCAAGAACCATCCGGCGCATGCCAATAAGCAATGTATTGATTCTCTTCCGTTACCTCAATAATCTCGAAATCAGCAGTCGACTGAGCGTCATCATCGTCATCGTTCCAATACCCACGCCGACGCTGTCCCCAGCCATTGTATTCGGCACTCCCGGACTCTTCCACGGATACCAGCGCCAGATAAAGATCACAAGCCGCCTGCGCCGCCGCCCTGCTCAGGACAGCGCCGATCGCTGCATCACCATTTTTCAGCGCATGAAACGACAAGCCCTCCGGGGTATAAGCATGCTCCAGCAGATAAACCAGCTTGAGCGGAATATCCTCGCCCGTATGCGTCTGTGTCGCCCAATCGTGCAGAACCACTGCCGCCTGTTGTTGCTCCTGCTGATAATCCGGTGGTTGCGGCAATTCGCCCTGCTCACGACGGCACACATTGTAGGCCAACACCCACCGGCAGCCGCTGGTGACCGGCAACACTTCATGCACACAATCGGCATAAAAGGCGGCAAACGCCACTTCAGAAAATGTTTCAGCCTGAAGCGGCAACAAGACTTCCTGCCCGGCATGCTCGATACGCAATTCACCACCGGTATGAACAGATGGCAAGGCAATGATCAGCGTGGCAAACATACCGGGTGCTTTCTCGGTATCACGGTGATTGATAAAGAAACTACCTTCGTCATACACCAACATTTTGTACAATTCGGCATGCACCTCGCCACTCACCCCCAGCCCGGCGACCACCTGCGCAACGATGTTATCCAGCATGTCTTGCCAGTGTTTCCCCCTGATTTGCACTTTATCCGCTTCGATTTGCCAGGTTTTACGCACTTGGGTATCGACGACAGTTTCTTCACCTTTACCATAGGGAGCCTGGCTGGCGACGCGAATCAGTTGCTCCGCCTGCACCGGGAGTAAGGGCAAAGCCAGCAGACCGATACCTTCGACCTCGATACCCGGCAGGGTAAAATCGGCCGTGCCGCTGGCATGAAAATCACCGGGGCGTTTGACGTGGTGCAGAATACGAGCCATTTTTTCGTTGATACTGAGCATGGTTGGTCGTCCGGGATTGGGTTAAAAATGGGGTGCCTACTCATTTATACACAAAAGGTGCGAATGATGAGTCCTCTCCAGAATCAATCCGGCAGTTCATCCCCCGGAATGGGTGATGCCTGTGGAACACGATTCAGAATACGCTTGAACGCATCCAGATTGGCGCGTGCTGCCCTTTGGGTAATCAGGCTTTCCGCTTCCAGCACCGCCAGTTTTTCGGCAATAGCCGTAATGAACAGTTGGTTCATGGAAACGTTGTCACGTTTGGCGGTTTTACGTGCCTGCTTTAACAAAGAGTCGGGCAGGCGCAATGCATATTGGCTCATGGTTACATTTCTCGTTACTCTCAATTCCGCCCCGGCGGACAAAACCCCAGAAAATCAGGATTCGCACAAGGTTGTGGCTGCCCTGTCCACTGTTTACAGTGGCCGAAAGCATCCGCCCGTTCGCAGTCGGGGTGGGCGGCGCAGGCGCTCAGGGTGTACAGGCAGGTGAGTAGAAGCAGGGTTTTCAACATAGTCTGGTGCTCTTTCAGAGTGGTCAATGCAGCAGCGTCCGACAAAATATTCCTGCTGAGTATACTGGTATCCGGGGTGAGGTGTTATGCTGCGCACTCAAAATAACCGCCAGCGGCAGCCACCATGTCTGACATTATTACTATCCATAATTTACAAAAAACTTACGCATCAGGGCTTCAGGCCTTAAAGTCCGTCAACCTCGCCATTGCGGATGGCGAGATTCTCGCCCTGCTCGGCCCGAATGGCGCGGGTAAAACCACCTTGATTTCCATTATCTGTGGGCTGGTCAACCCGACCGGTGGCACGGTCACGGTCGGTGGCCACGATATTATCAAGGACTACCGCATCACCCGCCAGCTGATCGGGCTGGTGCCGCAGGAACTGACGCTGGGTGCGTTTGAAACCGTCTGGGACACGGTCAATCTCAGCCGGGGTCTGTTTGGCAAAAAGCCGAACAAAGCGTATCTGGATCAACTGCTGAAAGACCTGTCGCTGCATGAAAAAAAGCACAGCGAGATTCGCGCCCTGTCCGGCGGGATGAAACGGCGCGTGCTGATTGCCAAAGCCTTGGCGCATGAACCCAAAATCCTGTTTCTGGACGAGCCGACCGCCGGGGTGGATGTCGAGTTGCGCAAGGACATGTGGAAGATTGTCAGCCGCCTGCGCGAGTCGGGCGTGACCATTATCCTCACCACCCATTACATCGAAGAAGCGGAAGAAATCGCCGACCGCATTGGGGTGATCCGGGGTGGTGAGCTGCTGCTGATTGAAGATAAACAGACCCTGATGAAAAAAATGGGCACCAAGCAGCTGAACGTCGAACTGAAAAATGCCATCGACCAGATTCCGCCCGAGCTGGCCGATTACCAGCTGGAGCTGTCGGCCAACGGCCATGAACTGACTTATACTTATGACACCAAGGCAGGGCAAACCGGCATCACCCGCCTGCTACAGGACATCAGTGCCGCTGGCCTCGCGCTGAAAGACCTGAAAACCACGCAAAGCTCGCTGGAAGACATATTTGTCAACCTCGTCAACAACAAACCCTAAGGAGCCGGGCACCCCATGAATACGCACGCCATCAAAGTGATTTACAAGTTCGAAATGCTGCGCACCTGGCGCACCCTGATGCAAAGCATCGCCTCGCCGGTCTTGTCGACCAGCCTGTACTTTATCGTGTTCGGTTCGGCCATCGGCGGGCGTATCCAGGAAGTGGATGGCGTCGCCTACGGTGCGTTTATCGTCCCCGGCCTGATGATGCTGACGCTGCTCACCCAAAGTATTTCCAACGCCTCGTTCGGGATCTTCTTCCCCAAATTCACCGGCACCATTTATGAGATCATGTCCGCGCCGATTTCCTATCTGGAAATCCTGATCGGCTTTGTCGGTGCCGCTGCCACCAAATCGCTGATTATCGGCCTGATCACACTCGCCACCGCCAGCCTGTTTGTTGACCTGCACATCGCGCACCCGTTCTGGATGATGACCTTTTTGATACTCACTTGTATCGCCTTCAGCCTGTTCGGATTTATCATTGGTTTATGGGCGAATGACTTTGAAAAACTGCAGGTGATTCCTCTGCTGGTGATCACCCCGCTGGTCTTTCTGGGCGGTACTTTCTATTCGATCAGCATGTTGCCCCCGGCGTGGCAGACCCTGACGCTGTTCAACCCGGTGGTGTATCTGGTCAGTGGCTTCCGCTGGAGCTTCTTTGAGATTGCAGATGTCAACGTTTACCTGAGCCTGTTCATCGTGTTGAGCTTTCTGGGGATTTGCATGGCCATCGTCTGGTGGATGTTCAAGACCGGTTATCGCTTGAAAGAGTGATCAACCCTTAACCCGCTCCCGATGGAAAATATACAAACCGGACGCGACCAGGATGGCACTGCCGATCCAGGTCGTGACTGCCGGAATATCACCAAACAGCCACCAGCCAAGCAAGGCGGCGGAAATCAGTTCCACGTACTGAAACGGTGCCAGCACCGAAGCATCCGCGTATTTGAACGCACTGGTCAGCACCACATGGCCAATCACCGCGAGCAGACCAACCAGTACCAACTGCCGCCATTGCCATAACTCAGGCCATTGCAGCGTAAACAGGACACTCTCAAATGGCTGCATCACAAGGATCACCGCGCTGATAATCAGGGTGCCGAACACGCCCGAATAAAACTGCATGGTCAAGGCCGGAATACCACCCCCCGCCTCACTGCTACGCGCCAGTTTACGGGTGAACATCAGGTAGAAAGCAAAACCCACGGAGGTGCCCAGCGGCAAAAAAGCACGCGCCCCGAACAGTTGCTGTCCCGGCTGAATGATAATCACCGCACCACTCAAACCGACCACCACGGCTACCAGCCTGCGCCAGCCGACGGTTTCACCCAGCAGCCACGGTGCCAGCAACGTGACCAGCAAGGGCATAATGAAAAAAATCGCCAGCGCATCCGCGATCGGCATCACCTGAATCGCGGTGAAAAAACACAAGGTCGCGCCACACAAACTGAGCGCCCGCAACACATGTAAGCGCAACTCGCCCCCGCGTGGCATGCGCAAGGTGGCCCAAACCAGCGGCAATAGAAACAGGCTTTGAAACGCAAAACGCGCCAGCACCACCAAACCGGGGCTAATCGTCTCCCCCATGACCTTGGCGGCAGCGTCCATCGCAGGCAGCAACACCGAACCCAGCAACATGAGCTGGATACCCCGGGTCTGATCCTGGCGCGCCTGGGTCATATTTTAAAGAGCCGTATTACAGCGCGGCCAGGATGGTTTCTGCCTTACTCACTTCAAAGGTTTTCGGATCTTCGACATTCAGCACCGTCACCACACCGTCTTCGATCACCATCGCATAGCGCTGGGAACGCAGGCCGCCGAAATCGCCGGTTTCCACATCCAGCCCCAAGGCTTTGGTAAATGCACCACCACCATCCGCCAGCATGGTAATATTCTCGGCATTCTGTGCCTCGCCCCAGGCCTGCATCACGTAGGAATCATTCACGGACAAACAGGCGATCATATCCACGCCTTTTTCCTTGAAATCATCTGCCGCAACCACGTAGCCGGGTAAATGCGCTGCCGAACAGGTCGGGGTATAGGCACCGGGCAACGCAAACAAGACCACTTTCTTGCCTGCAAACAACTCGGCGGCACTCACTGCGGTGTGGCCAGAGGCGGCGGACACAGTGACACTGACTGCCGGGATTTTATCGCCTGTCTTGATCATGGGAAACTCCTAATTAAAAAGGTAAATGCTAAGGTAAATGCCTAACGAGATTAGCACTTCGGGCAGTCAGACGCTACCACGCACTCAGGCGGGCGAGATGGCGGCTTAACGAATAACCCAGTGCCGCCGACAACCGCTGGGCATCCTGCTTGAGTTGTTTGGCGGAACTCGTGTTTTTCACCCTGCCCGCCAGAATCACCCAATTTTTGCTGCCGGTCGCGACCGTGCGCACATCCACGAAATTCTCCCGCAAGGCAGCCAGCAGCACCGGGTCGTGGTGGTGTTCATGCCAGCAGTTCAGCACCAGCCAGCCATCCG
This sequence comes from uncultured Thiothrix sp., assembly GCA_964293125.1. Classification (GTDB taxonomy): domain Bacteria; phylum Pseudomonadota; class Gammaproteobacteria; order Thiotrichales; family Thiotrichaceae; genus Thiolinea. The sequence continues at coordinate 45,491 of CAXYXY010000024.1, forward strand.
CCTTCAGGAAAGCGGCAGACTGGCTGATAAAATGGTTTTGCAACTGTGCCGGGTCTACCCCGTCGGCGTGGTATAAATCCGCAAACACCACGTCCACTTTGCGATGGTCGGCGGTGGTCACGAAGGTATACGCATCGGCGGGCACCACCTGTAAACGCTTGCTGCGCGGCAGCTGAAAATACTGGTAAGCCAGCTCCACCACCCTTGGCCGCAACTCCACTGCGGTCATTTTGATACCGGGCAGGTAAGCGTGCAAAGCCGTTGCCAGACAGCCGCCGCCCAAACCGAGCACCAAGGCACGTTTGGGCTTGCAAAACAGCAACACCAGCAGCATCGCCTGCGTGTATTCATGCTGCAATACATGCGGCGCAGCCTTGAGGCTACAGCTTTGTTCATCATCAGCACCGAATGACAAGGTACGATAATGGCTGTCCTCACGCACCACCAGCGCCCCCAGCTCATCATGGCTCTGGTGGAGAATACGGGTTTGGGTCATTTACCAGACAGCATCCAGCAACAAACCACCGACGACAATCACCACCGCGCCGACAATCTTGCCGAACTCTTGCAGCTTGTCGATCATCGTGAGCATAAAATGACGGAACATCGGGTGGGGCATAAACAAAAACACCAGACCGCTCAGCACGCTCAACCAACCCAACACTTTCAGCACAGCAGGCAAGTTGGAAGCATCGGCATACACGAGCAAGGCCATCCCCAACAGTATCCGCCCGACTGACGCAAACACCTGCAGACCGACCTGATCCACATACATACGCACCACGCCCAGCACACCGTCCTCACCCGGCTTCCACAACAGGGCGATGCCCATGAAAATAATCACCAGACTCAACAGCGTTAGTAAAAACCCCATCACCTTTCTCCTCTTCATTGATAGCAATATTAATAGTCAACCAGATTCTAACTGAATCCGCAGCAAAAGTAGCCGCCGTAAACAGGAAAAAGCCATGCAGATGATGGTTTTGGGCGAAGCCAACCATTTGCTGGTGCCTCACCCAATGTATGATTGTGTTCGACTGTACCGGTTATAGTTTTGGGGTATAGGGGCATAATTTCAGCTCCGCCACTATCCACGTGTTACCCATATCAATACATCGGTATCAACTAGAATCAAAACCGAGGCCTCCGCAACTGCCGTACATACGCAGCAGGATCTGACATTTCCTCACGATCCTGCCATAAACCATAAAGGGGCGTTTCGCTCCAGCTGATTTTGCGCTTACCCGTGACTTTGGTCATGGGTTTGGCGATAGGGTAGCGACTGCGGATAAATTCGATATAGTGCAATACTTCGAGTTGTGCAATACTTCGAGTTGTGCAGTCTCAGGTAGGCCGCGAGCTTTCTGTGCGATTTGTTGTTCCAAAGTTTGCATGGTGTCTTGTCCTTACCAGGTTATCTGGCTTCATTATACCTGATCGGGTGATTTCAGGTTCTGTCGTATACTGTACAATTCATCCACTTAACCACAGCGGAGATGGGCAGCATGACTGACAAGCACTGGCAATTCTGGATCGACCGGGGCGGCACTTTCACGGACATCGTGGCGCAACAGCCAGATGGTCAGCTGCTCACGCATAAATTACTGTCCGAGAACCCGGAGCAATATCCTGATGCGGCGCTGCAGGGGATTCGTGATTTGCTGGGCGTACCCGCCGGGCAGCCGATTCCCACCGCGCAGATCGACACGGTACGCATGGGTACGACGGTCGCGACCAATGCCCTGCTGGAGCACAAAGGGGAGCCGGTGTTGCTGGTGACGACCCGAGGGTTTCGGGATGCGTTGCGGATAGGTTACCAGCAGCGTCCGCAGCTGTTCGCGCTGGACATTGAACTGGCAGAGATGCTCTATCGCGAAGTGCTGGAGGTCGATGAGCGCGTGACGGTGCAGGGCGAGGTGCTGCAAGCGCCTGATATGGAAACAGTGCGGGTCGATCTGCAGGCCGCTTATGCGCGGGGTTTGCAGGCGGTGTCTATCCTGTTCATGCACGCCTGGCGTTATCCGGAACATGAACAACAAGTCGCCGCCATCGCGCAGGCAGTCGGTTTCAGCCAGATTTCAGTCAGCCATGCGGTCAGCCCCTTGATCAAGTTTGTCGGGCGCGGTGATACCACCGTGGTCGATGCGTACCTCTCGCCGGTGCTGCGCCGTTATGTCGATCAGGTAGCCCGACAGCTGCCCGACACTCCATTATTTTTCATGCAATCGAATGGTGGCCTCACCCACGCCGATCATTTTCAGGGTAAAGATGCCATTCTTTCCGGCCCGGCGGGGGGGGTGGTCGGGATGGTGCAAACCGCACAGGCTGCCGGGTTTGAGCGCCTGATCGGATTTGACATGGGCGGCACCTCGACCGATGTTTGCCACTTTGCCGGTGAGTACGAGCGCACGCTGGAAAGCCATATCGCCGGGGCGCGGATTCGCGCACCGATGATGCAGATTCATACCGTGGCGGCGGGCGGTGGTTCGATTTTGCATTTCGACGGGCAACGTTTCCGGGTCGGCCCGGACTCGGCGGGCGCTAACCCCGGCCCGGCAGCTTACCGGCGCGGCGGGCCGTTGACCATCACCGATTGCAACGTCATTCTCGGTAAATTACAGCCCGCTTACTTCCCGCAAATCTTCGGCGCACAGGCTAATCAGCCGCTGGATGTTGACACCGTGCGCCGCCAGTTTGCCGAGCTGGCCGCCGCCAGTAGCGCCCGGCAAACCCCACTAAGTGCCGAACAGGTCGCCGCCGGGTTCCTCGCGATTGCGGTCGAAAACATGGCGAATGCGATCAAGAAAATCTCGGTGCAGCGCGGTTATGATGTCACCGAGTATGCACTGTGCTGCTTCGGCGGTGCCAGTGGCCAGCATGCCTGTCTGGTCGCGGAGGCCTTAGGGATGAAGCGCGTGTTCCTGCACCCGTTCGCCGGGGTGTTGTCGGCCTATGGCATGGGGCTGGCGGACGTGCGCCAGATTTTAACCCGCAGCGTCGAAGCCCAGCTGGATAGCGCCCTGCTCCGCACCGTCGCCCACGAGCGCAGCCAGCTGGCGGCGGACGGCAAGGCTCAGATTGAACAGCAAGGGGTGAGTACCGCCCAGATCCGCTATGAAACCCGCCTGCACTGCCGCTATGCCGGGTCAGATTCCAGTTTGCTGATTGCCTGGCAGGAGGAAAATGCCGACGGTATCCGCGCCGCGTTTGAGCTGGCGCACGAGCAGCGTTTTGGTTTTATCACCCCGGAAAAAGCGGTGGTAGTCGCCAGCCTTGAAGTGGAAGCCATCGCCGCTGAAAGCCGGGCGGCACCTTTGGTCAATACGCACACTGACCGCGACCCGACCCCTGTGCAAACTCACCCGGTCTACCTGCGGGCTGCCTGGCAGGAAACGCCGTTTTATCCACGCGCGAGCCTGACCGTCGGACAGGGTATTCAGGGGCCAGCGGTGATTCTGGAAAGTACCGGTACAGTGGTGATTGAACCGGGCTGGACAGCGACGTTAACTGCATTGGGCAATCTGGAATTGCTGCAGACACCGGCGCAGTCAGGTGCACTTTCAGATACATACTCCGATCCACTGTCTCCGGCGCTTCTGGCTACCCCTGACCCGATTCGGCTGGAGATTTTCAATAACCTGTTTATGTCGATTGCCGAGCAGATGGGGTTTGTGCTCGAACAAACCGCCGTGTCGGTGAATATCAAGGAACGGCTGGATTTCTCTTGTGCGATTTTCGCCCCGGATGGCAATCTGGTCGCGAATGCGCCGCACATGCCGGTGCATCTGGGCAGCATGAGCGAGAGTATCAAGGCGGTCATCCGCGCCAATAGCGGCCAGATGCAACCCGGCGATGTGTTTGTGCTGAATGACCCGTATAACGGCGGTACGCATCTGCCGGATATTACGGTGATCAAGCCGGTGTTCGCAGCCGATGGCACGGCGATCATTTTCTACGTCGCCACCCGTGGGCACCATGCCGATGTCGGCGGGATTACCCCCGGCTCGATTCCCCCCAATAGCCAGACGATTGATCAGGAAGGCATTCTGCTGACAAATGTCAAACTGGTGGCGCAAGGCCGTCTGCTCGAAGCGGAATTACGCGCTCTGCTGGCGGCGGGGCCGCATCCGGCACGCAATATTGATTACAATCTGGCGGATTTGAAAGCGCAACTGGCGGCCTGTGCGCGTGGCGAGTCGGAACTGCGGCGCATGATCAAGCAGATGGGGCTCGCGACCGTGCAGGCTTACATGAACCATGTGCAGAATAACGCGGAAGAATCGGTGCGGCGCGTGATCAGCAAACTCACCGATGGCGAATTCAGTTATGCGATGGATGACGGCCATCGGATCCGGGTGAAAATCAGCGTGAACAACGCCGAACGTTCCGCGACCCTCGATTTCACCGGCACCAGCCCGCAACACCCCGGCAACCTGAACGCGCCGACCGCGATCACCAAAGCGGCGGTGCTGTATGTCTTCCGCTGTCTGGTGCAGGATAATATTCCGCTTAACGAAGGCTGCCTGAAACCGTTGCACATTATTATCCCGGAAGGTTCACTGCTGAACCCCACCTACCCGGCGGCGGTGGTGGCGGGCAATGTCGAAACTTCGCAATACGTGGTGGATACGCTGTTGGGGGCGCTCAAGGTAATGGGTGCGGCGCAAGGCACGATGAACAATGTCACCTGGGGGAATGCGCAATACCAGTATTATGAAACCCTGTGCGGCGGTGCCGGGGCGACCCCAACAGCAGATGGCGCCAGCGCAGTGCACACGCACATGACCAACTCGCGCCTGACTGACCCGGAAATACTGGAAACGCGCTTCCCGGTACGGCTGGAAGCGTTCAGTATTCGCCCGGACTCTGGCGGTGCGGGGCAGCAGCGCGGCGGCAATGGCGCTATCCGCATCACCCGTTTTCTGGAACCGATGACGGTGAGTATTGTGTCCGGGCATCGCCGCGTAGCACCGTATGGCATGGCGGGCGGCAGTGCCGGGCAATGCGGAGTGAATCGGCTGCGGCGGGCAGATGGCAGCGTGCTGGAACTGGCGGGTATTGCTAGCGTCGAAGTGCAAGCAGGCGACCAGCTGGAAGTGCAGACACCGGGCGGCGGCGGGTATGGCGGATTAAACGGATAACGGGGAGGTGTTTATATGTTACCTCCCGGAATAAACTGATGTATAATCGGAAAATCGGCAGACTAAACCAGCTGCCGGTTACGCAAGCATCGTCGCTTGCAAGGCTCTTTAACAGCTGAAAAAAACCCCAACTATTGGTCAGACCAATTTTCTGCTAAGGGGGTCTGTAAGATGTTGATAGTAAAAGGGAAATAAGCGGTCACGGTTTGAACACTGCCCTGATTTAAAAGGGATTACGACCCGCCAAACGGTTTGCCGGATTGGTAAATCATCACGTTTGAACACTGCCCTGATTTAAAAGGGATTACGACTCTATTTGCGATGCAATATACTGTTGAAGATGTTTGAACACTGCCCTGATTTAAAAGGGATTACGACTAGTAGCGTGGCCAATTGCTGTACTTTGCCATTGTTTGAACACTGCCCTGATTTAAAAGGGATTACGACCTAAGGGTCTGTGCCAAGGGCGGTGTCCAGGCGGTTTGAACACTGCCCTGATTTAAAAGGGATTACGACTTCGCTAAGGCAGATGCCTTAGCTGCTGACTGTTTGAACACTGCCCTGATTTAAAAGGGATTACGACAATAGTTCTTTTTGTTGTGCAGGAGTAGCTAAGGTTTGAACACTGCCCTGATTTAAAAGGGATTACGACTCTTTTTGTTCGGGGGTAACATTGATTTCATAGGTTTGAACACTGCCCTGATTTAAAAGGGATTACGACCCCTTCACTTGGAGCAGCTTTCGCATAACGTATTCGTTTGAACACTGCCCTGATTTAAAAGGGATTACGACCCGGGCAAGTGGTGGTTTCGGGTGAATCCCCGTGTTTGAACACTGCCCTGATTTAAAAGGGATTACGACTTAGTTGAAGTTGTCATTTTTGTAGCTCCTATGTTTGAACACTGCCCTGATTTAAAAGGGATTACGACATAGGACTCACGACTCATATTGGAACCTCCTTGGTTTGAACACTGCCCTGATTTAAAAGGGATTACGACTCAAGCTAGTTGCGCCTTTAGTGTTCGATACTTGTTTGAACACTGCCCTGATTTAAAAGGGATTACGACAACCTTGAGTATTTGCCTTTCTCATAATTATGTTTGAACACTGCCCTGATTTAAAAGGGATTACGACACCCAAATAGACTCCATATCCTCATATGTTTTGTTTGAACACTGCCCTGATTTAAAAGGGATTACGCACAAATCACGCCAAGCTGCACCCCCATCCCCAGCCATTCCCCCGCAAGGAGGGGTGTCGTAAAACCCCGAAGAAAATCCTCCCCCAACCCCTCCTTTTGCAAAGGAGGGGAGCAAGACGATGTATCCACTTGATTTTTCAAGGGGCTGTCTGGCCTCCCCCTTTGAAAAAGGGGGAACGAGGGGGATTTTCTTCGGGGTTTTACGACACCCCCCCTTGCGAGGGTAAGGGTCAGAGATGGGGGAATTATCTTCAAGGTTATCTTTATGCAAAGACGCAATTTTCTGGCATGGTTGGGTATGGCGGCGGCAGGCCAGATGGCCACTGCCCACGGTGCCACCTCCGGCACTGCCGCAGGTTTTACTAAAAAACGCATCGTGGTGATCGGTGCCGGTCTGGCCGGGTTGGCGGCTGCCCAAACATTGCAGCAGCAAGGGCATGAGGTCGTTATTCTCGAAGCACGGCAGCGTGTTGGTGGGCGTATTTTTACCAGCCACAAATGGCCAGACATGCCGCTTGATTTCGGTGCCAGCTGGATACACGGTGTCGAGGGCAATCCGCTGGCGGCGATAGCGGATAGCATTAAAGCCCAGCGACTGGTGACTCAATATGACTTGGCGGCGACTTACAACACGAGTGGCCGCCTGCTCTCTGCCGCCGAAGAAGCACGCATGGCACGGCTGAGAACGCAGGTATACAGCGCCCTGAAAAAAGCACAGACACAGCACGCTGATACCTCAATCCGCCAAGCGGTCGCGCCCCTGCTCGCGCAATTCCCGGAGCCTTCCGAAGCAGCACGCTTTATCAACTTCATTTTAAGCAGCGAGATTGAGCAGGAATATGCAGGCAGCGCCGCCAAACTCTCCAGCTACTGGTATGACAGCGCCAAAGAATTTGCGGGTGATGATGCGCTGTTCCCTCAAGGTTATCAGGTGATCACCGATGCTCTGGCCAAGGGGCTAACGATCGAACTGGGGCAGACAGTCAAAGCCATTCAGTGGGCGCAATCACCCGTGCAAATCATCACCCAAAAGGGTAAATTTGTGGCCGATCAGGTGGTTGTGACGCTGCCGCTCGGGGTGTTACAGGCAGGAAAAGTACGCTTCACACCTGCATTACCCCAGAACAAGCGTAATGCCATCCAGCAGCTCGGCATGGGCGTTTTAAACAAATGCTACTTGCGGTTCAGCACCGCCTTCTGGCCGGATGAGGTCGACTGGCTGGAATATGTCCCGACTGAACACGGCGCATGGACGGAGTGGGTGAGTTTCCAGCGCGTGGCCAAGCAGCCTATTCTGCTCGGGTTTAATGCCGGTGACCGGGGACGGGCAATGGAGGCCTGGTCAGACGAGCAAATCGTGGCAGACGCTATGCAGACCCTGCGAACGATTTACGGCACAATCATCCCTGACCCGATGGATTATCAAATTACCCGCTGGGCGTCTGACCCGTTTACGCTTGGTTCCTATTCGTATAACCCGGTCGGCGCTACCCCCGCCACGCGCAAAATACTGGCGGCTCCACTCGCCAATAAAGTGTTTTTCTCCGGCGAGGCGACCCACGTGAATTACTTTGGAACGGCACACGGCGCTTACCTCGCGGGCTTGTCGGCGGCGCAGCAGGTGTTAGCAAGGCGGGTTTGAATTCGCCTGAGCCAAGGCGCTGTGGCGCCAGGTGCTGACTGGAGTTCGTGGGTTAGCGCCCAGCGTGCTAGACTACCGGGATATAATCAGGAACACTCACCATGAGCGCCCGCAAAGAGCTACCCATCGGTATCCAGACCTTCGCCAAAATTCGCGAAAGCAACTACTATTATGTCGATAAAACCGGTTTGGCACTGGATCTGCTCCGGGGAGGAACGCACTACTTTCTGTCCCGCCCGCGCCGCTTTGGTAAAAGTCTGTTTCTGGATACCCTGAAAGAATTGTTCGAAGGCAATGAACCGCTGTTCCGAGGGCTGGCCGCCCATGAACACTGGGATTGGGCGGTGCAATACCCGGTGTTGCGCTTTAGCTTTGGCAGCAAGCAATACACGCATGCAGATGGCTTGCAAACCTCATTGCATACCCAGCTCAGTCACCTTGAACAACAGTTTGGTATCCAGCCTCAATTCGAGGATATCGGTGGCCGTTTTGCCGACCTGATTGTGCAGATCCATAAAAACTCGGCTCAGCGGGTCGTGATCCTGATTGACGAATATGACAAACCGATTCTTGATGCCCTCGATACACCCGACCTGGCCAAAGCCAATCGTGATTTTCTGCGCGGATTTTATGGCACGATCAAAGATTATGACGCACAGATCAAATTCAGTTTCCTGACCGGCGTGAGCAAGTTTTCCAAAGTCAGCTTGTTTTCGGGCTTGAATAACCTGTATGACATTACCCTGTCACCCGAATATTCAGCCATCTGCGGCTATACGGATCATGATATTGATAGCGTATTTGCACCGGAGCTGGCGGGTCTGGATCGGGAGGAAATCCGTGACTGGTATAACGGCTATAACTGGCGGGGTGAAGGGGTTTATAACCCGTTTGATATTCTGCAATTGTTTAAACGCCGCGAGTTTAAAAATTACTGGTTTGAAACCGGTACGCCGACTTTCCTGATTAACCTGCTACTTCAGCGGCAGGTGCCAACCCTGCGGCTGGATAATATGCTCAGCAGCAGTGCCATGCTCTCCAGTTTTGAGGTAGAAGACATCACGACCGAAGCTTTACTGTTCCAGACCGGCTATCTGACCATCCAGGGTGTCCGGAATGCCGGTGGGCAGGAGTTCTACCGGCTGGGTTATCCTAATCGCGAAGTTTATCAAAGCCTGAATGAAAGCCTGCTGTCAGTGCTCACGCGCAATCCCGGTGCGCAGGCGGTTCAAACGCTGCAATTGTATGACCTCCTGATGTTAAATGATTTCGAGGGTCTGAAACAATTATTCCAAAGCTTCTTCGCCAGCATTCCCTACCAGTGGTATACCAATAACGACATCCAGAGCTTTGAAGGCTATTACGCCAGCGTGTTCTATTCCTATTTTGCCGCGCTAGGACTGGATGTGATAGTTGAGGATTGCAGTAATCACGGACGGCTGGATATGGCCCTGAAATTTAACTGTCAGGTGTATTTGTTTGAATTCAAAGTAGTAGAAATTACCCCTGCTGGCAAGGCATTGCAGCAGATCAAGGACAAGGCTTATGCCGATAAATACCGGCATTTGCAGCAACCCATCCACCTGCTGGGCGTCGAGTTCAGCAAGGCAGATCGGAATATCGTGGGGTTTGAGGTAGAGCGGGGCTAAAACAGGCAAACTACCCCACCGGATAAACCGGAATATACCGCGCCGGTTGTTGCGAAGGCGCTATCTCCGGTGCCCAGGCATGCCCATAAATCACTTCATAGGTGGCCGGATACAGCCCGTCCGCCTGCCGGAACTGTTCATACGCCTGATAAAAATCCTGCAGGCGCTGTTTGCCGGTCAAGCCCGGATTGCGCCCGGCGGTGGCGTTGTTTGCGCCAATCGCTTTCAGGTCACGCAGCAAGCCGCGCACCTCCGGGTAAGTCAGGGTGATCATTTCCATATCGACCACCGGGTCACGCCAACCCGCCTGCAACAGCGCATCCCCGACATCATGCATATCGACAAAGCGGCTGGCGTGGGTATAACCGTCCACCTGCCCCCAACTGGCGCGTAATTCCTTGAGCGTATCCGGGCCAAAGGTGCTGAACATCAGCAAACCCTTGGGGCGCACTACCCGCGCACCTTCCTGAAACACCGGCACCAGATCATTACACCATTGCAGCATCAGGTTGGAAATCAGCATATCCGCACTCGCCGCCTGCAAGGGCAGCTGGTGGACATCGGCACACACCCCCAGCGGTTTACGCAGCCAGCCACCGCGCTGACGGGTTTGTTCGACCATGCTCAAGGCCAAATCCAGCCCAATCACCTGCGCTTTTTTATAGCGCCCGAGTAACGCCTCACTGATCGCACCGGTGCCACACCCCAAATCCAGAATACGTTCTGGCTGCAAGCGGATCAGATCCAGCCGTTCCAGCAGGCGGTTGCCAATCTCGCGCTGAATAAACGCCGCAGCGTCATAGGTTTTGGCAGCACGTTCAAACCCGGAGCGGGTTTTGCCGCGTTCCAGCAAATGAGCTGCCTGAGCGTCGGCTTTAATGTTCATCAAGAAACGCCTCAACTAACTGCATGAATTCATCCGGGTGAGTGACAAAAGGCACATGCGCAGCCTGCTGAATGATTTCCACCCGCGTCTGCCCCAGCGCAGTCAAGCCTTCCGCCAAACTGACCGGAATCAGTTTGTCCAGCCGCCCCAATACCCACAGTGTCGGCTGGGTGACCATCTGCCCGGTAAAATCGGCACTGCGCAAAATATGCAAACCCTCGTCCAGTGCCTGCAAACTGGCCGGATAAGCCAGCACCTGCGCACGCAAGGCATTCAAGGCTTTCGGGTCACTGCGCACCCCCATGAATTGCAGGGCAAAGAAGCGCTTCACTGCCGCGTCATAATCTTTTTGCAGGTTATCCGCAAAATAGGTCAGGGTTTCATCCGGCAAGGCATGCGCCCAGTCAGCGCCCAGCACAAAGCGCGGCGTGCTCGCGACCAGCAGCAAAGCACTAATCCGGCTACCGAGTTGTTGTGCCAAGGCCTGCGCTACCAAACCGCCCAGCGACCAGCCGATCACTATTGCCCCTGCCGGAATATGCGGTGCGACCTGCGCCACGACCTGCGCGAGATCGCCCAAGGGCATCGCATGGCTGTGTCCGTGACCGGGCAGATCAATCCAGCTGACCCGTGCCCGCGCATTCAAACGCGCCCGCACTGGCTGCCAGACCTGCTGGTTCATGCCCCAGCCGTGCAAGACCACGACCGGCCTGCCCTGCCCTTCAACGTGTGTAAAAATCTGCGACAATTCCATTCCTTTCACGTTATCATGCTGACGCCTGTTAATAAGCTTTTCTGCACTACTGGTTTCTGCACTACTGGATTACTTCATGCCTTATGTACTGATCATTCTGGCCTATCTGCTCGGCTCATTGTCGGCGGCCATTATCACCTGCAAAGCGATGCAGCTGCCTGACCCGCGCACCGTCGGCTCCCACAACCCCGGTGCCACCAACGTACTGCGCGTGGGTGGCAAGAAGGCCGCCATGATTACACTCATCGGCGATATGCTCAAGGGCTTGCTGCCGGTTCTGCTGGCTCAGGCGCTGGGTTTGAGCTATGGCTGGCTATTTCTGGTGGGCTTTGCGGCTTTTCTCGGCCACCTTTACCCGCTGTTTTACGGTTTCAAAGGCGGCAAAGGGGTGGCGACTGCCTTCGGTGTTTATATCGGCATCCATTTCTGGGCGGCTGCCTGCGTGATCGCCACCTGGCTGTTTGTGGCTAAAGTCCTGAAAATATCCTCGATGGCGGCGCTGGTCGCGACCTTGCTCACCCCGCTTTATTTTTACCTGTTCACCGCGAGTGGCAGCCTGACCGCAGGATTGGTACTGATGACACTCCTGATCTTCTGGCGGCACCAGTCCAATATCCGCAATCTGCTGAACGGTACGGAAACCCGCATCAAGACCGACAAAAACAGCTAACTCACTCAACTATGGCCAATTTTAATACCCACATTACCTACGCGGCGGCAGGCGCTGGCTTGCTGTCTGTTTTATGCCTGCAAGTCGGCATGGTTGACCAGCGGGATGCCCTGACGCTGGCACTGATTGGCACGATCGGCGGCATCCTGCCGGATGTGGATTTGCAACGCGCCTACCCCAGCCGCATCATGTTTTCGATGCTGGGGATATTTACCGCCTTCCTGATGGTGTTTTCGCTGAAAAATGACCGTTCCATTCTCGAACTCTGGCTGATCGGGCTGGGTACTTTTATCGGTATCCGCTTCCCGTTCTGGCAACTGTTTCATAAATACACCACCCACCGTGGCTCGATTCATTCTCTGGTCGCCGCCCTGTTCGCGACCTTCAGCACCACCGCCATCAGCTTTCATGTACTGGGCAAAGACGACTTCACTTCCTGGCTCATTGGCCTGTTTTTATTGCTGGGCTTCCTGCTGCACCTGGTACTGGATGAAATCTACAGCGTGGATTTTATGAATTACCGGATCAAACGCTCGTTCGGAACGGCGCTGAAACTGCTGGACACCAAGAAAGAATTCAAATCGGCCTTGCTGATCGGTCTTACCCTGCTCGCCTGGTTTTTCACCCCCAGTGAACAGCGCTTTTGGGACACACTGACCAGCCATCAGACTTACCAGATTATTTCTGCACGGTTTTTGCCTTAACGCACCGTTTCCAGAAACTGGCGGACATCCGCATAGGCCGGGCTAAGCAAACGTAAGGGTGCCGCCAGACTGCCAATAATCTGCACATGATCGACACCCGGATAGAGCTTCATCTGCACCGGCACCTTCGATTGACGCAAGGCTTCAGCAAAGCGCAGGGTGTGAAGCGGGAACACGCGCTGGTCGTCCTCACCATGCAACAATAACACCGGCGGCATACCGGTGTGGACATTCCTCACCGGCTTCACACTCGCGGGGTCAGCATTCGGGAACACCGGCGTTACTTCCGGGTCATCCAGCGGCAAATCATACGGGCCGGCTAGCGCGATCAGACCCGCCAACCGCGCCTTAACACCGCACGCCCGCAACCAGTGATCGGAAGTCGCCAGCAACGCGGCAGTATGAGCGCCGGAGGAATGCCCCATCAGGATATAACCCTGCAACGGCTTGCCCAGCAAAGTAGTCGCGTGTTGTTCGGTGTAATGGATAGCATCCGCCACATCCTCAATAAAAGCAGGAAACCGCACCGCCGGATACAAGCGATAATCAGGGATAATCACCGGGTGCCCCAAACCGGTGAGCGCATGGGCGACAAACGCAAAATCAGCCTTGTTGCCTTCCCGCCATGCCCCGCCGTAAACGAACACGATGGGCAGCTTGTTGCTGGCCTGTTTGGGTAAATAGACATCCATTGTCTGGCGCGCATCAGCAGCATAGGCAACCTGCTTGAGTTCATAACCACTGCTGGGCAAAACGAAATTCAACACATCCGTCGCTTTCATAGCGCCACATCCGGCAATGATTAACAATACTAATAACACCATGGCAGGCAGTTTGACCTGCTTGACTTTCATCTGTTTCATCGAAAAATCACCTTATTAAAAGCAGTTCTAATTTATATCACGGCTAAGACCACTATATTCAGGTTATATGAAACAGATCGAAATACTGAAATACACTGAAATACGGCAACAAGGAGCACGACCATGATCTTCCGCCAACTCTTCGAAAAAGACTCCAGCACCTTTACCTACCTGCTGGCTTGTGAACAAACCGGTGAATGCGTACTGATTGACCCGGTCATCGATACAGTCGAGCGCGACCTGCAAGTGCTGCAGGCGCTCGGTCTGAAACTCACCTATACCCTCGAAACCCACCTGCACGCTGATCACCTGACTGGTGGCCGCAAACTGCGCGCCTATACCGGCAGCAAGATTGTGGTGCCCGCGATGGACCAATTGGATTGTGCGGATTTGGGTGTGGAAGAAGGCCAGCCGTTTCGGGTCGGCACTATCGAACTCCAGCCCTTGTTTACACCGGGGCACACTGGTACCCACCACGCCTACCTGCTGGACAACGGCATGCAGAAAGCGCTATTCAGCGGTGATGCGTTGCTGATTGAAGCTTGCGGGCGTACCGATTTTCAATCAGGCGATCCGGCGACACTCTATCAAAGCATCACCCGCCAGTTTTTTACCCTACCGGACGAAACGCTGGTTTACCCGGCGCATGACTATGAAGGTCGTCAGATTACCACCATCGGCCAGGAAAAAATCCGCAACCCGCGCGTCGGCGAGAACCGCTCAGAAACAGAATTCGTCGCTATCATGAACGGCTTGCAACTCCCCTATCCGCGCAAAATTGATTTTGCAGTACCGGGTAATCAACTCTGTGGGGAATGCCCGGAGAATGTGCCGGAACAGTTCCGGGGGCCTTGTGAAATTACCGAATTACCGGCACAGGCAAGACGCGCGGCACGGGTGGGCGATCAGGGCTAGTTTTAATAAAGCTTAACAGGAGATCAGCAGATGCTTATCCAGACAGACCAGCTACAAACCAGCCTGCAGGCCTGGCGGCGTGACTTGCACCAGCACCCGGAAACAGCCTACGAGGAACATCGTACCAGCGCCCGCGTCAGCGAACAATTGCGGGCGCTGCCGGGGATGGAAGTACACACTGGCATAGGCGTGACTGGCGTGGTCGGCGTGCTCAAAGGCAACGATCCCGATGCCCGCCATATGGGCTTGCGGGCTGACATGGATGCGCTCAATCTGACGGAGCTGAATACCTTTGCCCATGCTTCTTGCCATACGGGCAAAATGCATGGCTGCGGGCATGACGGACACACCAGCATGCTCATCGGTGCCGCCAGCCTGCTCGCGCATGCCGCTGATTTTACCGGCACCGTTTACTTCATCTTCCAGCCCGCCGAGGAAGGTGGTGCGGGTGCAAGGCGGATGATTGAAGAAGGCCTGTTCACCCGCTTCCCGATTGAAGAAATCTACGGCATGCATAACTGGCCGGGGCTACCTGCCGGGCAGTTCGCGGTACACAGTGGCGCAGTGATGGCTTCGACGGATTCGTTTGACATCACCATCACCGGCAAAGGGGGGCATGCTGCCATGCCAGACACACTGGTTGACCCGGTGCTGGTGGCAGGGCATTTGATTACCTCCGTGCAAAGCATTATCGCCCGCAATGTGCGCCCGGTGGATAGCGGCGTGGTCAGCATTACCCAGTTGCAGGGGGGTAGCGGTGCGTATAACGTCATCCCTGAACAGGTCAGTTTGCGTGGCACGATTCGCACCTTGCACGAAAGCCAGCGCACGCTGATCAAACAACGCCTGCAAACCCTGGTGACACACACGGCGGCAGCTTTCGATGCGCAAGCCCAGATTAAATTTACTCCCGGCTACCCGGTCACCCAGAATCATCCCGCACAAGCCGAAAGCTGTTATCAGGTCACGCAAACACTGGTGGGTGAGGAGAATGCACACTGGAACCCGGAACCGAGTCTGGCCGCCGAAGACTTTGCTTTTTTCCTGCAGCAAAAACCGGGGGCTTATATCTGGATCGGGAACAGTGACTCGCAAATGAACCGGCCATTACATAACCCGCATTATGATTTTAACGATGCAATTTTAATGCTGGGTGCGCATTACTGGGTTGAACTGGTGCGGAGCGGGCAGCGGGCGGAATGATCCTGTCCAGCACCGCTGGCACCGTATACAGACCCGACCAGATCAAGTCGACCAGTTCGTCCAGACACTCAGGCAAGGGGCGCTCGATCTTGTTTTCCAAGCGGAGCTGGATCATGCGAATCGCGCCGCCAAAGATAGTGGCGGTCGCAATGGTCGGGTCGACCGCCCGAAATTCACCGCAGCTGATACCTTGCTGGACGATCTTGCGCATTTTCACAAAGGGCGCAGAATCACAGGCATGTGGCTCTTCCGGCAGAAATTCAGTGTGTTTGGCATGAAAGACAAAAGCAATAATATTACGGTGTGTTTCGGTGTAAGCGAACAAATCACGAATGATGATCCGGCAACGCTGTGCAGGAGTTAGCCCCTCGGCAATCGCATCTTCGACCAGCTCATCAATTTCATGCAGGATATGCGTATAAAGAGCACGGGCAATCCCCTCTTTGCCACCGAAGTGGTTATAAATTGAGCCAATACTGACTTGTGCCTGTTTTTGTACTTCATGAATCGAGATATTGTGATAGCCCTCTCTGACAAACAGATCCAGCGCCGCCGTTAAAATACGGCAGTCAATGGGTTCAGGCTGTGGCAACACTTTTTTTAGATAAGGCATGGGAATCAATGCTAATTGAACTGACAAAAAATAGCAATTGACAGAAATGAAGCTTCATTCTATCGTGGGGCTGGAAGAACTAGAGAGGAGAACTTCATGAAAAAATTCAGTCACAGCAAGCTGTTTACGGCACTGACCCTATCCACCACCCTGATGCTTACAGCCGGTTTAAGCAATCCGACTTACGCTGACGAGACCTGCATGTCACCCTACATGGCCAAGATCACGGGCCAGGAAGATTTTGTGTATGTCTGGACACTGGGTGTAGAGGGCATGGGCGACGGCCAGGACAAACTGGTGACGGTGGATGTAAACCCCCAATCAGAAAAGTACGGCAAGGTAGTGCATTCACTGTCCGTCGGTGGCCGTAACGAAGCGCACCATTCCGGCCTGACCGATGACCGCAAATACTTGTGGGCGGGTGGCCTGGATACCAACAAAATCTTTATTTTTGATGTCTCCACCAACCCGGCAGAACCTACTTTGCACAAAGTGGTGACTGACTTCGTGGCCGCCAGCGATGGCGTGGTCGGCCCGCATACCACCTATGCCCTGCCGGGGCGCATGATGATTACGGGGCTGTCCAACAACAAGGACAACGGTGGGCGCACCGCGCTGGTCGAATACAGTAATGAGGGTGAATACCTCGCTACCCACTGGATGCCTACCGATGAAAACCTGGGTGGTGCAGAAAAAACCGGTAACTTCGCCGATGGCTATGGCTATGACTTGCGGGTGTTGCCGCGCCTGAACACGATGGTCACGTCTTCGTTCACTGGCTGGTCCAATTACATGATGGACTTTGGGCAGATGCTGAAAGACGAAGCAGCGATGAAGCGTTTCGGCAACACGGTCGTCACCTGGAACCTGCACACCCGCAAACCGGAAAAAGTGTTGGACGTGCCCGGTGCACCGCTGGAAATACGCTGTGCCTGGAGCGAGAGTAATGACTGGTGCGTCACCACGACCGCGCTGACCTCAAAAATCTGGCTGATTCATAAAGATGCCAAGCAGGGTTGGCAGGCAACAGCGGTGGCTGACATCGGTGACCCCGCCACTATTCCTTTGCCGGTGGATATTTCGCTGACGGCGGATGATAAAGGTTTGTGGGTTAATACCTTTATGGATGGGAAAAGCCGTTATTTCGATATGACTGACCCGTTTAAACCGGTGCAGACGTATGAAAACCAAATCGGCAAACAGGTGAACATGGCCTCACAAAGCTGGGATGGCAAGCGCGTTTATTATACCTCTTCGTTGCTGGCGAACTGGGACAAAAAAGGCGACGACACTGACCAGTATTTCAAAGCCTATGACTGGAACGGCACTGCGCTGACCCAGAAATTTGCCATCGATTTTTATGCTGAAAAGCTGGGTCGCCCGCATCAAATGCGCTTTGGTGCTTATTCACTGTACGCAAAAACTGCCAAGGACAATAAACTGGCTAATCTGCTGACGCAATGAAAGCCGCTTTAATCGGCGGGGGCTTGGGTAGCGGGTGGCGGCTTGCCCTCGCTTCCCTCTGCTCAATTGCCTTGGTTTACCTATGCCTGCACACGATTTCTGTGCAGGCTGCCCCGGCTGCGCCCGGTTATGGCTCGCTGGGTTATGCGCTGCCAGCCCCCGGCAGCTACCAGCTTCCAGCTATCCGGCCAGCAGCCGACGGCGAGGTATTGGACGAACAAGGTCAGACAGAAAGTCTGCACCAACTATTGCGTGGCAAGTACACACTACTCAGTTTCATTTACAGCAACTGTCAGGATACCAATGGCTGCCCGCTGTCATCGTATGTGCTCTATAAAATCAAAGCCGCCTTACAAGACCAGCCGGAACTGGCGGATAAATTACAACTGGTCAGTTTAAGTTTTGACCCGGAGCGTGACACCCCTGAAGTCATGCGCCTGTATGCGAAGAATTACCAGTACGCGGGACCCAAAGGCGTCTGGCGGTTTTTGACGACCGCCTCTGAACAGGCGCTTGCGCCCATTCTCAGCGACTACCGGCAGGATATTCAGCGCGAAATCGCCATAAACGGTAAACCGGGTACTGAATACGCACATATCTTGCGTGTTTTCCTGATCGACCCGGAGTTACAGATCCGCAATATTTACAGTGTCAGCTTCCTGCACCCGGATTTACTGTTAACTGATGTGCGTACCCTGTTGCTGGAAGACAGCCTGAAAACAGCGAGTCAATCAGACGGTAAACCAGACCCGGACACCACAACTGTCACTGTCGCGAGCCGCCTGTCCGTGCCGGGCGACAATAAACAGGGGTATGAGCAAAGTTCTTACCAGACCCGCGCCAAGGCACTGGTAACACGCACGGGCGAAGCGGCCAATTTACTGGCGATTGCGCAACACCCACCGCTGGGCTTGCCGCCCTTGCCGGATGAGGGGCAAACACTCACTACCGGCAAAATTGCACTGGGGCGCAAATTATTTTTTGACCGGCGCTTATCGCTGAATGATACTTTTTCCTGTGCGATGTGCCACATACCCGAACAGGGGTTCACTAACAATGAACTGGCCACTTCCATCGGAGTAGAAGGTCGCAGCGGGCGGCGAAATGCACCCAGCCTTTATAACGTGGCTTATGCCAAACACCTGTTTCACGATGGCCGCGATAACCGTTTGGAAGAACAGATTTGGGCACCGCTGCTGGCGAACAATGAAATGGCCAACCCGTCAGTCGGCTATGTGCTCAACAAAATCCGCCAGATTCCGGACTACCGGAATGCCTTTGAAACCGTGTTTCAGGAGCCGGTCAGCATGCAGCACTTAGGCGATGCGCTGGCCGCTTACCAACGCACGCTGCTGGCGGCAGATTCGGCGTTTGATCGTTGGTATTATGGCAAACAGACCGATGCCATGAGCGCGGAAGCGATTATGGGTTTTCGTCTGTTCACGGGCAAGGCCAACTGTGCGAGTTGTCACGCACTGACCGCCGACAGCGCCCTGTTTACCGACCAAAAACTGCATAATACCGGGATTGGCTACCGTGAATCGATGGGTATCCGCCCGCCCAAACAGCGGGTGGCGCTGGCACCGGGTGTATTCGTTGATGTTGACCAAAGCATCTTGGACAGCGTGGGTGCCAAGCCATTGAAAGATCTCGGCCTGTATGAAATCACCCAGAATCCGGCAGACCGCTGGAAATACAAAACCCCGAGCCTGCGCAATATCGCCCTGACCGCGCCTTATATGCACAATGGTAGCCTCGCGTCCTTGCCGGAAGTGATCGCGTTTTATAATCAGGGCGGCATCGCTAACCCGAACCTAAGCCCCCTGCTGCAACCGCTGGGCTTGAATAATCAGGAAGTAGGTTATCTGCTGGCCTTTCTGCAGTCCCTGACCGGGAGTAATGTCGATGTGCTGGTGGCTGACGCCTTTGCCGCGCCAGTGGGTGATCTCACCCGTGCTGACCCGAACTGGGCCAACCAGCAGACTGAAGCCCTGACCGGAGAAGCCCGATGAAACGCTGCTCTATCTTGTTATGGGCGGCCATTGTTTGCAGCCTGCTCCTGCCCTACTCCACCGCCCGCGCAGCCAGTGATACTGCACCGCTGGCTACACCGACTGCACCAGCATTAGGCGGTGATTTCACCCTCACCGACCACCACGGCCAGCCGTTCAAGCTCACGCAGGAACGCGGCAAAGTAGTACTCCTGTTTTTCGGCTATACCCACTGCCCGGATGTCTGCCCGGACAGTCTGGCGAAAATGGCGAAAGTACTGAAAGCGCTTGGTGATGATGCGGCCAAAGTCAGTGCGCTGTTTATCAGCGTCGACCCGGAACGCGATACGGTTGAACATTTAAACAACTATGTCCCTTTTTTCAGCCCGCAATTAATCGGCCTGACCGGCACACCTGCCGAAATAAAAACCGTGGCAGAGGCTTACCATGCCCAGTTTAAATCGCATAAAAAACAAGGTAGTGCAGTAGGCGATGCTGCTAATGACTCCGTTAATTACAGCGTAGACCATAACCCGAATATCTTTGTGCTCGATCAGCAGGGTAAAGTCGATAACATCATTAATTACGGTTTACCGATGGATCATATCCTGGGTGTGGTACAAGCCATGCTAAAAACCCCGGTAAAGCCTGCCCTGCAAGCCCCGTTCGACAAAGACACGGCGACCGGCACACTGGATTTGCCGGATCTAGCGGGCAAGATGCACGCACTGGCCGATTATCAGGGACACCCTCTTATGATTAATTTCTGGGCAAGCTGGTGCCCGCCCTGCCGTGCAGAATTACCAGCACTGAACCGCGCCTGGCAGGTTTTGCAGGCTGATGGCATGGTCATGCTGGCCGTCAATGTGGGTGAGGAACAGGCAGCCGTTGAACAGTTTCTGCGGGATTACCCGATTACGTTTCCGGTGTTACTGGATTCGGCGGGCAACAGTATGGAGCGTTGGCCGATGAAAGGTTTGCCGATGACCTTTGTGCTCGACAAAAACGGACAGGTCGTTTATCAGGCGGCGGGTGCCCGCGAATGGGACAGCCCGGCGGTCTTGGCGGAGATTCGGGCGGCAGTACGCTAGTTCCAACCGGATTTTATCCGCCCGCTCACCGATTCCACAATAAACTGGCCGCAATCAGCCACATGGTCAAACCGACCAGAATGTCCAGCCGCTGCCAGTTTTTGGGGCTGGCGAACCACGGCGCAAGTAAACGGCCACCGATAGCCAGTGAGCTGAACCAGCCCACCGAGGCCAGGCTTGCACCCAGCGCGAACCAGAGCGGCTGACTGCCCGGTAACTGCCCGCCGATACTCCCCAGCAACACGACCGTATCCAGATACACATGGGGATTGAGCAGGCTCAGTGCCAGCGCTGTCAACACCGCCGTTCGCAGGGACATGGTGCGCAAGGCTTGTGCCTGCAAACCATCTGGCGACCAGGCACGCCGAAACGCCAGCCAGCCATAGGTAAACAGAAAAGCGGCTCCACCCCAGGTGGCAACCTCCAGCAAAACCGGGTGCGCCTGAATCAAAGCGCCCAAACCCCATACCCCAGCGCTAATTAACGCCGCATCAATCAGCATGCACAACCCGGCAACTACCCATGTATGCTGATTACGGATGGCACAACTGAGGACAAAAGCATTTTGTGAACCAATCGCGATGATCAGGCCTGCCCCTACGCCTAAACCTTTCAACAAGGCCCAGAGTGATACGGATTCAACGATCATGAGGATTCCTTCTTGTCAGCTGTAGGTTTTGGCTTACGCCTGAATTTTAAATAGGCCAGATATAACAGGGTCAGCAGTGAGAATAACGCATAGGGCATGTTATCTTTATACGCATAAACCAGCCGATAAAACTCATCGACCATATCCAGATCACTCGCCTGCTGATTTTTCCCACTCGGCACCGACTCGTCAATACGCTGATAATGCGTGACAAAAGGATTATCATTTCCTTGCAACTCGGTAATACGCTGGTTACGTTTTTTCTCCCAGGCATCCACCGGGTCCATATTATTCCAGGCACGCATTAGCTGTTGCTGGGCATCGCTCATTTGCAGGCCGTATTTATCACGCATATAGAAATAAGTGCGGGCAATATCCCCATAGACATTATCCGGTGGCTCCGCCTGCCGCAGGCCGAAATCAATTTCCATGTTCACCGCTTGGCCATATGGACGCTCCTCACCGGCTATCATCTGGAAACGGTAATTGTTGCGGTCACCATTAATCTCGCCGATGGCAGGTACCAGATTGTGCATGTCGGCCTCCATTTGCCGGAAACGGGCACTCTTCGAGCGACAGTTGGCACGTCCACCCTGCTGCCAGCATTGCAGCTGGTTGCCAAACACCCAAGCAGGCACAATATGTTCCCATTCAATCCGCTTGGCACGGTTGGCATTCTTCCGGGGCTTATACCCGCAGGAACTGAGCACAGGCACCAGTTTTTTCTGATACGTCCGAAAACGGCAACCACTGTAAAAAGCCGTGTCGTAATCGGTGTAAACCTGAGTGGCCAACTGGTATTTGGAACGGTCAAACGAATAATCGGACTGCCGCGCCTGCTTGACCGGTGGCTCAACCGTGGCCACATCCGCTTCGTAAATATTCCCGTCTTGCGTCATATAAAACGCCAGACCCTCGGCAAGAACACGCTGCAAGGGTGAACCATCGTCGACCGCAAAGTTCTGCGTGTCCTGCGCCGAGAAAAACGGGCGCGGCTGCAGATCGTGGTAATCGGTCTCTGCCTGCGCACCCGCAGCCAGCAGCAGTATCAACAGTGACATCCCTGCCATCCGTGTTTTCATGGTATTTATCGTCAAAGCACTGAAAGGTGTACAGTATAGTGGGCTTGTCAGGAATGGGCTACCCCGGCAGGTTAATCTGACAACAGCTTTTGCAGTTGCTATTTGTTGGTTGTTAACGCCATACTACCTTTACCCATCATCTTTTTTTGTGAATTGAATATCTATGAAAACATTTAACTGTAGCTGTGAAAATCATCAGATTTTATTTTTTGAAAGTAGCACTTGTCCTTCTTGCAACAGAACTGTTGGGCTTGATGGCAGTTTTGACAAAGTGGAGCCTTATGAATTAGATAAAAAAAGCGGGCAATACTTCAAAGCAGCACAGCCAACAGTTCGTTATCAAAAATGTGATAACAATGCCAGCTTCAAAGCTTGTAATGGCATGGTTAATTTGAATACCTTTGTACCTACTAAAAATAAAGATGAAGTACTGTGCTTTGCTTGTCGGTTTAATGAAACAATTCCGGATTTAACCATCGTTGAACACATTCCGCTATGGAGGAAAATGGAAACAGCCAAGCGCCGTGCTTTATATACATTGAAGGCATTATCCTTGCCATTACGTAATCTCAACCAAGATCCGGACACTGGACTAAGTTTTGATTTTATTACCGATCGTAATGTAAGTGATAATTTTGTCAGTAAATTATACAATTCTGAAACAGTGTTTACTGGCCACGACCAGCAACTCCCGCTATCCGCCCGAACTTGAATCTCACGCACTGGTTGCCGCTCTGATTTTTTAATGGCAAAGGGTGCATTTCAATTTTACACTCCGCCTACAGCTGTGATGAAATAGCCGTACAT
>CAXYXY010000025.1:0-68164 GCA_964293125.1 uncultured Thiothrix sp.
AAGCTGCACCAGAAGCACCGGCTACTGAAGCTGCACCAGAAGCACCGGCTACTGAAGCTGCACCAGAAGCACCGGCTGTTGAAGCTGCACCAGAAGCACCGGCTGTTGAAGCTGCACCAGAAGCACCGGCTGTTGAAGCTGCACCAGAAGCACCGGCTACTGAAGCTGCACCAGAAGCACCGGCTACTGAAGCTGCACCAGAAGCACCGGCTGTTGAAGCTGCACCAGAAGCACCGGCTGTTGAAGCTGCACCAGAAGCACCGGCGGCTGAACAGGCCGTAACTGAAGAAGCACCGGCTGCTGAAGCTGCACCAGAAGCGCCAGCTGTTGAAGCTGCACCAGAAGCACCGGCGGCTGAACAGGCCGCAACTGAAGAAGCACCGGCTGCTGAAGCTGCACCAGAAGCACCGGCTGTTGAAGCTGTACCAGAAGCTCAAGCTGCTGAGCAGGCCGCAACTGAAGAAGTGCCTGTTGCTCCAGAGGCTCCTGCTCCAGAGCAAAAACAGCAGTAGTTTGAGCATCTTTGGGCGCATGCATCTATTGGGTGCAAGCGCCCAATGTCCGTCGAGTTGAAATAGGCTGGTTATGATTACACTGGTGGGCAATTTAAAAGGTGGGACAGGTAAAAGTACGGTAACTTTTAATCTGGCTCTATGGATGGCGACCCGCCAGAATGTCCATGTGGTAGTTTATGATCTTGACCCGCAGGCGACTACAACGGATGCACTGGAGATTCGTGCCGAAGAGGGTTATCTGCCGGTGATCACCCCGTTGCATTCGATAGAGACACTGGGCACGGAAGGGTCGAATACACAGGTGTTGGTGGATGTAGGAATATCAGACAGGGCGACGGTTGAAGCGGCCATTCGTAAAGCTGATCGTATTTTGATACCCGTTTCCCCCAGTCAGGCAGATGTCTGGTCAACTCAGCGCTTTCTGAAAATGGTGGCGGATATTCGTGTCGATCAACCTGTCAGGGCTTTGGGGTTATTAAACAGGGCTGACACCCATGTGGCGGTCAGAGAAACTAACGAGACTGCCGAGGCATTGAATATGTTGGGGAATATCCAATTACTGGATACCCGCTTGTATTTGCGCACGACTTATCGCCGTTCCTTTAGCGAAGGCTTGGCTGTTTTTGAAATGGAACCACGCTCCAAAGCCGCTGCAGAAGTAGATGCTTTGGGACGTGAACTTTACAATATCAATTAAATATTTTTCGGGACAAGGTTAAGAGGAGATATTCATGCATATTTTTCGTTGGTTATTGGTTCATCCGGTCATTTTCGCCTGGATACTGGCGTTTGCTGCAATTCTGTTGAACTGGGGCGTGGGTGGTAAAGCACCTGAAGGTCAGGAGCAGCATGCAGCAGAGGTGACTGCTGAGCATTCGCAAGCAGCTGCAACAACCGAAGCACCGGCAGCCGTTGAACAGGCTGCAACAACAGAAGCACCGGCAGCGGTTGAACAGGCCGCAACAACAGAAGCACCAACAGCGGTTGAACAGGCCGCAACAACAGAAGCACCAACAGCGGTTGAGCAAGCTGCAACAACAGAAGCACCAGCAGCCGTTGAACAGGCTGCAACAACAGAAGCACCAGCAGCCGTTGAACAGGCTGCAACAACAGAAGCACCAGCAGCCGTTGAACAGGCTGCAACAGCTGAAGCGCCAGCAGCCGTTGAACAGGCTGCAACAGCTGAAGCGCCAGCAGCCGTTGAGCAGGCTGCAACAGCTGAAGCACCGGCAGCGGTTGAACAGGCCGCAACAACAGAAGCACCAGCGGCTGTGACTGAAGCAGCGACTGAAACAGTCCAAACCGCTGCGGCAGTCACTGAACAGGCACAAGGTTTGTTGGCGGCGGGTACCGTAGCGACGGCTTCTGCCTCTATTGCTGAACAGGCAGCGACAGCAGCTGCGGGAACCACTGTTGAAGTGGCTGCGGCGAAGGAGCAGACCAATGCCGGTGAAGCAACAGCAGATGATTTATTGCGCGCAGCACGTGAAGCTTATTGGGCGGGTGAATATGACCGGTCGGTCGAGTTCTATCAGTCTTTGCTGGCGAAGGATGAACAGCCTGCTTACAAAGGTGAACTGGCAAATGTATACTGGAAGCAAGGTAATAGCGCTGAAGCTGTTGCGCTGTATACCAGCATCGCTGGTTGGTTGGCAGAGCAGGGTCGTATGGCTGAACTGAACAGCATCAAGGTTTACGCTGATCTGGTTGATCCGGCCAAGGCAGCTGAAATAGGTGCCTTGCTGAAATAAGCCAGACTAAAAACTGAAAGCATTAAGGCAAGGTAAATGTGTGTTTACCTTGCCTTGTTTACTACCAAAGGACAATAAAGGAGGTAATGACAATCGTTGCGTTGTTATTGCACGATTGAAAACTAATGGGGTTGTACGAGGTGTGCTGTCAAGTATTGCCGTCCCCCCCAGTTGAGAGGTATACAGTCAATGTCGGTAAAAAAGAATACGAAGCAAGTTGTGCTTGAGGGTGGTTTGCACGCGACTGAGGGCGAGCTACACGAAGTCGAAGATGAGTTGCATGATTTTGAAGCCAGACAATCAGTAGTTACCCGCACCTTACAGATGATCGTCTACCCGGCGATGATTGCCTTTATCGTTTTATCTGCTTATGGTTTTTACCTGATCCAGTCATTGACCACGGATGTGCACCGCCTGACCGAAACCATTTCCAATATGAGTGATACGGTTCATAGCAATATGAATAATATTTCCAATGTGATGGATAAAATGTCAGGGCACATGGGTAGTCTGGTGTTGACTACCGGCGAGATGAACCAGAGTGTCTTAGGGATGAGTAATAGTACCCGCCAGATGTCGACTGATGTCAACCAGATGAATGCCTCTACACAAAATATGGCAGTTTCAACCTATAACATGCAGCGCGACATGTGGAGTATGAATCGTAACATCTCCAAGCCTCTGAAAATGTTCAATAAATTTATGCCTTTTGGTGGTAGTGACCAACCGCCTCCTTACACGATGCCTCCCGCACAACTGATGCCGTATTATAGTAATGCATATTATAATAACGGCTGGTATTATTCGGCTCAGCCGTCGGTAGTACCTGCCTTGGGGGGCGTGGCTCCACAAGCGGTTCCCGCCACCGTGCCGGAACCCGCCGCAGATGTACAACCACCGCTTCAACAACAGCCAGCACATACCGTGGATGATAGCCAAAGTATGCAGGCTTTATCAGCGCAAAGTCTGGCCAGTAGACAATAGAAAAAAAGGATATTTATGACCCCCGCAAAGCGAATGACGCAGCGTATTCAGCGCCTGCAGGAGCATCTGACCCGCGAAAACCCTGAACTGGTCGATGTGGTTGGCAAGTACCAGGAGCTGGATGTAGTAGCAAAAAAACTGGGTTTGCTGGAAGCCGGTGAATCGTATTCCACGCAGATTTCGTGGTGGCCGATGGTTTCGGTACTGGGAACCTTTTCGGCGGGTAAATCCAGCTTTATCAATACTTACCTCGACCTTGACTTGCAGCGCACCGGTAATCAGGCGGTCGATGATCGCTTCACGGTCATTACATTTAGCCCTGACGGCCAGCAGCGCACCTTGCCCGGTCTTGCACTGGACGGTGATCCGCGTTTCCCCTTCTATCAGATCAGTGAAGAAATCGAGCATGTTTCGGCGGGTGAAGGTGCCAAGATTGATAGCTACCTGCAGATGAAGGTAGCGCCCAGTGAGAAACTGCGCGGTAAAATTGTGATTGACTCACCGGGGTTTGATGCGGACGAACAGCGTAAGGCGACGTTGAAGCTGACTGACCACATTATTGAGCTATCCGATCTGGTGCTGGTGTTTTTTGATGCGCGTCATCCTGAGCCGGGTGCCATGCAGGATACGCTGGAGCACTTGGTCAAGGGCGCGCAACGGCGGAATGACAGCAGTAAATTCCTGTTCGTGCTTAATCAGATCGATACTTCGGCACGGGAAGATAACCTGGAGGACATCGTGTCATCCTGGCAGAAGGCTCTGGTGCAGAATGGCGTGTCTTCCGGGAGCTTCCATATTCTGTTTAACGACAAACTGGCGGTGCCCGTACAGGATGAAGCAGTCTGGTCGCGTTATGTCAGTAAAAAGGATGCCGATTACAAGCGGATGATGGCACGGATTGACAGCCTGGGTACTGAGCGGGTGTACCGCATTATCGGTTCACTGGAGTCACTGGCGAATCAGATCGAACAGCAGGCAGTGCCACGTTTGGGGACTTTGCTACAGCGCTGGCGCAAGGATACCCTGATCTGGGATGTGATTACCTTCAGTGCCATCGGTATTGGTGCAATGGCCTTGAGTGTCTGGCTGGGCTACTGGCAGGGTCTGACATTCAATCCGCCGTGGCTGATGGCCGTTACGACTAATCCGATTCTGCAAGGCATTGCCATCGGCCTGCCCTTACTGGCTTTGTTTGTCGTGCACCTGATTATTCGTGGCTGGGTAGCAAAATACATTGGCCGTTCCCTGAGTCATAACGAACCTTATGGTGACTTGTCCGATGCTTTTGCCAAAAGCACTTCGGCATGGCGGAGTATTTTGCAAAGTATGCCAGCAGGTTGGGGGCGTGGTACCCGCAAGCGCCTGGATGCCATTCGTGATGCGATTGATCATCTGGTACAAGGCTTGAATGACCGTTTTACCGATCCATCCGGCAGCAAGCCCGCACCCGGTAAAGCTAAAAAATAACAGTCGATGAATGTGCGATGAATGTTTCTCTATCCTCAATGCCAGCACTGGTGCTGGCATTTTGCCTGAGCTTACTTACGGGTTGCGATGCTTTTCAGTCTGAACCGGTACGCTTGCAGGGCGAGACTATGGGCACGACCTGGCATGCGACCATCAATCAGCTACCTGCCGACCAAAACACTGAGCAGTTACAAACAGCACTGGAACAGGTGCTGAAGACGGTTAATGATCAGATGTCGACCTGGCAGAGTGATTCTGAATTATCACTGTTTAATCAGCAGCAAGGGCTGGGCTGGTTTCCGGTGTCTCCCGAACTGGTGACGGTGGTTGAGACCGCCTTGCAGGTGAGTGAGCAAAGTGGCGGCGTGTATGACATTACGGTGGGCCCACTGGTGAATCTGTGGGGGTTTGGGCCAGGCAAGTCAGTAGGGCGCACTTCTGCACCTGCAGCGGCGGAAGTGGATGCTGCCCGCGCCCAGATTGGTTACCATAAGCTGTCGGTGCAAAAAAATCCCCCCGCATTGCGTAAAGCCCAGGCAGATTTATACGTTGACCTGTCTTCGATTGCCAAAGGCTATGGGGTGGATCAGGCTGGTCGTTATCTGGAAGCGCACGGTGTGCAAAACTATATGCTGGAGATCGGTGGTGAGGTGCGTACCCGTGGCTTGAGTCAACGCGGTGATGACTGGCGGATTGCGATTGAAAAACCACTGGATCTGGGGCGTGCGGTACAACAGGGCATGCGTCTGAGTAATGCGGGTCTGGCCACCTCGGGCGATTACCGTAATTTCTTCAGTGAGCGGGGCAAACGTTATTCACATACCATCGACCCCGCCAGCGGCTACCCGGTGCAACACAGTCTGGCTTCGGTCTCAGTCGTAACAGAGAATACAACATTGGCCGATGCCTATGCGACCATGCTGATGGCGATGGGCGAGGTCAAGGGTAAAGCGTTTGCCGATGCCCATGGGTTGAAGGCTTACTTTATCTGGCGCACGGATGAGGGTTTTGACCATTATGCGACGCCCGGCTTTGAGCCTTTGTTACTGGACATCAAGCCGGACACGTAACCGCTCACTGCATCCCGCCGCATCCATTGCAACGGAATCTCGCGTTTGACCCACTCATAGTGCTGGCTACTGCTGCCAGCACTGTTACTGCTGCAGCCATCGCAGCCGCCACCACTACCGCTGCCGCTGCCGCAAGATGTGGTTGCAGTCAGCTCACGTACTTTGCCTTTGCGCTGCCAGTAACCGAGTGCGAACCGGGCAGTGTCAGGCGCAATATCAAAATGCAAGGCAATATCCTGTAGCGATGAGTTGCCCCGGCGCTGGATATAATCGCGTATCTCTCCCAATAACATGTTTAACCCACCTTGAGCTGATAGTGTTGTGGTTTGCTGTTACGCCCTGCCCTCTGAAAGGTGTAGAGCGTTGTCAGGAACAGGGTGCAGATCAGCAATACCCAAAACAGGGACTGCCCGGGGTGACGATTGAAGCTGGCCAGTTGATAGAACAACACGGCAGCACCGTATCCCATCCCCGTACTCCAGGCGACACCCAAGGCTGTCCAGCGAGCGCCAATTTCACGGTACATCGCGCCGGTCGCCGCGACACAGGGGAAATACATCAGGATAAACAGCAGGTAGGCGAAAGCGCCGATCGCGCCGTCAAAGCGGCTTTGCATGGCAACGAAGGTGGTTTTTTCTACCACTTGCTCTTGTTCCAGAATACCAAAGCCCAGTGGATCAGTCAGTGTTGAGGCTGCCTGCTGCAGATTGACCGGGATGGTTGCCGCCGCTGTTTGCAAGCCGCCCCAGAGTGAATAGGGGATGGGTGTTTTGGGTGGTTGCACTGTACTCTGATCCAAGCTGCCATAAAGGGCATCGAGTGTGCCGACGACCACTTCTTTTGCCAGCAGGCCACTGAGTATGCCTACTGTTGCAGGCCAGTTGTCATCGCTGATACCCATGGGTGCAAAGACCGGCGTGATCGCTTTCGCGCCTGCGCTCAGCAGCGAATGTTCGGTGTCTTGATGGCCAAAACTGCCATCGGTGCCAAGGCTGTTCAGGATATTGATGGTGGCGACCATGATGACGATGATTTTGCCCGCACCCAGTACAAAGCCTTTCAGTTTGTTCCAAGTATTGGTCAGGACATTGCGCAGTTGTGGGCGTTGATAGGTAGGCATCTCCATCACAAAATGACCAGCAGCGCCCTGTAGCAAGGTTTTGCGTAATATCAGTGCAGTCATGATCGCAAAAGCAATCCCGGTCAGGTAGAGCAAAAACACGATATTGTGACCGGCTGTTTTGAAGAAGGCGGCAGCAAACAGCGCGTAAACCGCGAGGCGTGCGCCACAGGACATGAAAGGTGCCATCATCACGGCGATAATGCGTTCGCGGCGGGTGTCCAAGGTGCGGGTGGCCATGATTGAAGGGACGTTGCAGCCAAAACCGACAATCAGGGGCACGAAGGCCTTGCCGGAAATACCCAGTTTACGCAGAAACTGATCCATGACGAAAGCAGCGCGCGACATATAGCCGGATTCTTCCAGCAGCGTCAGGAACAGGTAAAGTGCGCCGATCACGGGTACAAACGTAGCGACTACCAGTAACCCACCCCCCAGTCCGTCAGCAACGAAGGTGATTAACCATTCAGGTAATCCCCAGTTAGCCAGCAGGTAGCGACTGCCGTCGACGAACAGGGTTTGTGCACTCAGGTCAAAGAAATCAATCAATGCGCCACCCAGATTGATACTGAAAAAGAACAGCAAGTACATCATCAGCAAGAAAACAGGCACCCCCGTCCAGCTGCCCAATACCCAGCGATCCAGTTTGTCGGAGTGTGTGCGGCTGATTTTCCCGCGTTCGTGGATAGACTGACTCGCCATTTTGGTGGCGTAATCAAAGCGCGCATCAGCCAGCAGAAAATCAAAATCTTCATCGGCATGCGCGGCTTCTATTCGGGCGCGCGCGCTGTGAATCTGTGGTTGGTGTGTGTCAGTTTGCAGCGCCAGCAACGCTTGGGTGCGTGTCCAGTCATGGGCTGTCTGTAGCTGTTGCAGGCTGTGTTCGATGTCGGTGTGATAGGGGATGGCGACTGAGCCGGTGGGCGCGAATGAGCCACCCAGCGCAGCCTGCAGTATTTTCAGGGCATGCTCATCGCGCAAGGAGACTGGCACCACCGGGCAGCCCAGCTGTGCTTGCAGGTAAGGAATATTGATTTGCATGCCGCGCTGGGTCGCTACATCCATCATGTTCAGGATGACCACCATCGACAAGCCCAGCTCACGCAGTTGCAGCGTCAGGTACAGACCCCGCTCCAGCGTGCTGGCATCCACGATGTTCAGGTACAGCAGCTCCGGATTCGCCAGCACAAAACTGCGTGTGACCTGTTCGTCAGCAGACGTGTCCGTGAAATCCAGTGAATAAGTCCCAGGCAAATCGATGACTTCCAGTACTTCATTTTGCAGGCGGCACTGGCCGGATTTACGTTCAACCGTGACGCCGGGCCAGTTTCCAGTGCGCTGGCGGGTGCCGGTGAGCAGATTGAACAGGCTGGTTTTGCCGGCATTAGGATTGCCCAGCAAGGCAATTTGTTTGCCTACCGGGCAGCTAGCCCCCTGTTTTTCTTCAGGATTACAGCCATTTTTGTTCATGCTAACCGCTCCGGCAAGCTGACGGTGATGTGTGCGGTAATGCTGCGCCCCAGGCTAATACGGTTGTTACCATTGCCGAGGACAATATCACCTTGGCGGTTACGCAGGATTTCTATCCGCGAACCTTTGCCGATCCCCATGCCCAGCAAGCGGATGCGGGTGGGGTGATCAGTACTGATACTGGCAATGTGCACAATGGCACTTTCGGTGCTGTCAGACAGAATCTGGGTGGCTGCTTGCATGATAATGGTTACATGTAAATAAGAATGATTCCTATTTTTATGTAAGATAATACTAATGTCAATAGCCATTTGAGTGAGTGTTGATTGCTTGTTTGTGAGCAGATCTGCTTTCCAATCCGAGTCTGTTCTTGCTAATCTGCAAGCGCATCGTTGATGCCTCTTTGCAACTGGAAGTAGTGGAAGTATTTATGTCGCGCGTGATTCTTTTCAACAAGCCTTATGATGTGCTTTGTCAGTTTACGGATGAGCAGGGGCGGCTGACACTGGCAGATTATATCAAGGTGCCAGGAGTGTATGCGGCGGGCAGGCTGGATCGGGACAGTGAAGGCTTGCTGGTGTTGACTGATGATGGGCGCTTACAGAAAAGAATTGCCGATCCCCAGCATAAAACGGAAAAAACCTACTGGGTGCAGGTGGAGGGTGTACCATCAGAATCTGAGCTGCAGCCTTTGCGGCAAGGTGTATTGTTAAAAGATGGCATGACGCGCCCGGCGAAAGTACGGCTGATAGCTGAGCCTGCGGGTTTATGGCCACGTAACCCGCCGATCAGGGTGCGCAAGGCCATTCCGGATAGCTGGCTGGAAATTAAAATCAGCGAAGGACGCAATCGTCAGGTACGGCGCATGACAGCCGCGATAGGTTTCCCTACGTTACGCTTGATTCGTTATCAGGTTGGAGAGTGGACGCTGGCTGGCCTGGAAAATGGAGCCTGGCAAGAAGCCAAACTCCATTTAAAATAAAAAGCACTCGCGACGGGCATATGATTGGAGGAGAGGAGGAGTCATTACCTTAAATGCCGCCAGTGCTGTCAAGCTTTATTCGTTCAGCAATATTGTGCTGCTATGGGGAGTATAGTACGGAATTCGCTTTGTGGTAGGCAAGCAACGATTTATTACCTGAATGGTTAGAAAAAGTAACGCGAAGAGGCCTTGTCCGTTCATTCCAGCAGACTTTCCAAGGTAGCTACCCTCTGTTCCAGCTGGTTCATTCGGGTGACAAGTTCTTCATAAGTAGCGTTATCAATAACGCTGGTCTGGGTATCCGCTGCCGTCGCCGGGCTGTCAAAGGACTGTTCAGACATTGCAGATAACTCTGCCTGCAATGCCTGCGCGTCATCCGTGCCCAGCGTGTGGTAATAACGGTCTTCACGGCGTCCCTGGCTTGCGGGCAGGCGTATTACCAAGGGCTGATCGCCTGCCATCCACGCTTCGAGTAAGCTCAAAATATCCTGTACACCGTTAAATTCGGCCATACGCTCGGTGCGGGTTTTGATTTCATTCAACGTTTGCGGCTGGCGCAACATCAGCACGGCTAATACGGCCTGTTGCTGCTGGTTGAGTTTCAGGGTGCGGTGCATTTTATGTTCAACTCGCTGGGCGCGTCCGCTATTCTGGATGATAACCCAGCCGAACTCAATCAGGCTGCGTGTGATGTGACCTACGTCGCCTTCTTTCAGGTTCATCAAGGGTTCACGGCTGGTTTTTTGATTGCAGGCCAGCATCAGTGAATTCATGGTCAACGGGTAATTATTGGGTGTAGTGAGTTGTTTTTCCATCAGGCAGCCGAGAATGCGTATTTCCTCAGCGCTAAATGGCGGTTTTACGGGTGCGTCGCTATTGTGCATGATGTGTCCCTTTGGATAGTTATCGATTATTCTACAATCATCAGGCTGATGATAAGCTGAAAATGGCTGCACAGGAGGTTTCTATGGAGAAGGACACATTGACAGGGCTGGCACAGGATTTGGCCCAAAGCTTGCAGGCCCATGGCTTGCGCATGGCGACGGCTGAATCATGTACCGGGGGCTGGATTGCCAAGCTATGCACCGACTTGGCCGGGAGTTCTGAGTGGTTCGAATGCGGTTTTGTCACCTATAGCAATACGGCCAAGCAGGATATGCTGGAAGTGTCTGAGCTAACCCTGGCAGAGTACGGAGCGGTTAGCGAAGCGGTCGTGGCCGAGATGGCGCGGGGTGCCATCGCCAACTCACAGGCGAGCGTAGCGGTTGCCGTGAGCGGTATTGCCGGGCCAGGTGGTGCGACGGCAGACAAACCGTTGGGGATGGTATGTTTTGCCTGGATTACACCGGATCAGCCGGTACAAGTTGCGACGCAGCATTTTGCGGGTGACCGGAATGCGGTCAGGGAACAGGCGGTTGAGTTTGCATTGCGGGAGTTACACCAACTTTTGCCCTGATTCGCGCTGATTCAATCTGATTTGCCCTGATTTGAGCAGGATGCTTTTGTGGTGCCCCAAGTTATGAAATAATTGCGCCTCTTAATAATAACAGCATTGCAACATGCTTAAGGAGTAACCCATGGATGATAATAAAAAGAAAGCCCTGGCAGCAGCGTTAGGTCAGATCGAGCGCCAGTTCGGTAAAGGTGCCGTGATGCGCATGGGTGACGCGGCGGCCGTGCGTAATATTGAATCGATTTCGACCGGTTCCCTGACCCTGGATATTGCCTTGGGCATCGGTGGATTACCCAGAGGACGCGTCGTTGAAATCTATGGTCCCGAATCATCCGGAAAAACGACGCTGACTCTGCAGGTCATTGCTGAATGCCAGAAACTGGGCGGTACCGCTGCGTTTGTCGACGCGGAACATGCGCTTGATCCGGGTTATGCTGAAAAGCTGGGGGTGAATGTCGATGATCTGCTGGTGTCGCAGCCGGATACTGGCGAGCAGGCGCTGGAAATCACCGACATGCTGGTGCGTTCCGGCGCAGTCGATGTGGTAGTAGTCGATTCAGTCGCCGCGTTGACCCCGAAAGCCGAGATCGAAGGCGATATGGGTGATACGCACGTGGGTTTGCAAGCACGTCTGATGTCGCAAGCGTTACGTAAACTGACCGGGAATATCAAACGTTCCAATACCATGGTGATCTTCATCAACCAGATCCGGATGAAGATTGGTGTCATGTTTGGTAATCCGGAAACGACGACCGGCGGGAATGCACTCAAGTTTTATGCGTCAGTGCGCCTGGATATTCGTCGGATAGGGGCGATCAAGAAAGGTGACGAAGTCATCGGTAGCGAAACACGGGTCAAGGTGGTCAAGAACAAAATGGCTCCCCCTTTCCGGCAGGCCGAGTTTGAAATTCTGTACGGTGAAGGCATTTCGCATGAGGGTGAGTTGATCGAACTGGGTGTCAAACAAGGGCTGGTCGGTAAGGCAGGCTCTTGGTATAGCTATAACAATGACAAGATCGGTCAGGGCAAGGATAACGCTAAAACTTATCTGAAAGAGCATCCGGAAATCGCTCTGGAGATTGAGCAGGCGATTCGTGCGGCTGCGCTGACCTTGCCGGCTAGCTCCGCTGATGAAAATGATGATGATGTGCCTGTGGATGATGATTGATCTGACCTTGGTCTTTCCGGGTGAGTAAAGAACGGGCGGCAGCTTGGGCATGTGCCATCCGTTTGCTGGCCATGCGTGAACATTCACGGCAGGAATTAGCCAGCAAAATCACCCGCAAGCAAGCGCTGGAGGCTGAGGTCGTCAGTGCGGTGCTGGATGAGCTGGAGCAATCCGGTTATTTGAATGACCAGCGTTTTGCGGAAATGCTGGTGCGCTCGTTGCTGGCACGCGGGCATGGGCCGATGAAAATCGCTTATGCCTTGCGTGAAAAAGGCGTTGATGAGCCACTGGCCACTGCAGCCCTGCAAACGGCTGCAGTGGATTGGCTGGAACTCGCCCGGTTCCAGCGTGAGAAAAAATTTGGTGATGAAATCCCTGAAGATTTCAAGGAACGCGCCCGCCAGTCACGATTTCTGGCCGGGCGCGGTTTTTATATAGATACGATTAATGCGGTTTTCCATGCAAAGTGCTGAATTAAGACAGAAGTTTGTAAACTTCTTTGCCAATCAGGGGCATGAAATGGTGCCCTCCAGTTCACTCATTCCCGGGAATGATCCTAGTCTGTTGTTCGTTAATTCGGGCATGGTGCAGTTCAAGGATGTTTTTTTAGGGATGGACAAGCGTGCCTACCAGCGTGCAACGACTGCACAGCGGTGTGTGCGTGCCGGTGGCAAACATAATGACCTGGAAAATGTTGGCTATACCGCGCGGCACCATACTTTTTTTGAGATGCTCGGTAATTTCAGTTTCGGTGACTATTTCAAGGAAGACGCGATCCGGTTTTGCTGGACGTTTTTAACCGAAGTCCTGCAGCTACCGAAAGAAAAACTCTGGGTCACAGTGTATGCCGATGATCAGGAAGCCTTTGATATCTGGAACAAGGCAATTGGCTTTCCTGCCGAACGCATCAGCCGGATTGGTGATAACAAAGGTGCGCCTTACGCATCCGATAATTTCTGGCAGATGGGCGATACCGGCCCTTGTGGCCCTTGTACCGAAGTTTTTTATGACCACGGTGAAGGTATTTGGGGTGGGCCACCGGGGACGCCGGAAGAAGACGGCGACCGTTATATTGAAATCTGGAATCTGGTCTTCATGCAGTTTGAGCGCACTAAAGACGGTGTCATGAAACCTTTGCCCAAGCCTTCGGTGGATACCGGCATGGGCTTGGAGCGGCTGGCGGCGATTTTGCAGGGTGTGCATAGCAATTATGAAATTGACCTGTTTCAAACTTTGATACGGGCGGCTGCACAGTTGGGTGGGCGTGATGATCTGGATAATCCTTCCCTGAAAGTGGTGGCTGATCATATTCGTTCCTGCGCATTTCTGATTGTGGATGGCGTATTGCCTGCCAATGAAGGGCGTGGTTATGTGCTGCGGCGCATTATTCGGCGGGCGGTACGGCACGGTAACAAGCTGCAGTTGGGTACGCCTTTCTTCTACAAGCTGGTACAGCCACTGGTGGATGAGATGGGTGAGGCCTATCCTGAGCTGGCTAATATGCAAGCACAGGTCGAGCAGGTGTTGGAGAAAGAAGAACGCCGCTTTGCCGAAACGCTGGAGCAGGGCATGAAAATCCTGGAAGAGAGGATTGCTGCGTTGCAAGGTGACACCATCGACGGTGAGACCGTGTTCAAGTTATACGATACCTATGGATTCCCGCTGGATCTGACCGCTGACATCGCGCGCGAGCGTCATCTGAAGATTGATGAAGCCGGTTTTGAAGCGGCCATGGAGCAACAGCGGCAGTTGGGGCGTGCTGCCGGCAAGTTTGGCACGGATTACACCCGTCTGGATGTCACTGAAGAAACTGTTTTTCATGGCTATGAGCAACTGGCGGAGACAACGGCGGTGTCTGCGCTGTTCCGGGATGGCCAAGCGGTTGATGTGTTAAAAGCCGGTGAAGAAGGCGAAGTGGTGCTCACACAAACGCCCTTTTATGCCGAATCTGGCGGTCAGATTGGCGATACCGGTTTCCTGCGCGCTCAGAGCGGTGACGCGGGCGAAACAGTGTTTCGGGTGACAGATACGCGCAAGCAGGGCAAGACTTTTGTCCATGTCGGCCAGTTAGAATCTGGCGTTTTGCAGGCCGGTAGTGAAGTGACGGCAGCCGTGGATGCTGCGCGGCGGCAGGCGATTGTGCTGAATCACTCGGCAACTCACCTGATGCATGCAGCCTTGCGGCAGGTATTGGGTGAGCATGTTATGCAAAAAGGCTCACTGGTGACCGAAGAACGCCTGCGTTTTGACTTTTCGCAGCCTGATCCGGTGACGCCTGAGCAGGTCATGCAGGTCGAGGCGATGGTTAATGCAGAAATTCGCGCGAATGCCGCCGCAACGGCTCGTATCATGAGCATGGATGAGGCCAAGGCAGCCGGTGCGATGGCCTTGTTCGGTGAGAAATACGGTGATGAAGTGCGGGTCATGAACATCGGGTTTTCTACTGAGCTATGCGGTGGCTGCCATGTGGGACGCACGGGCGATATTGGTTTGTTCAAGATTATCAGTGAAGGCGGCGTAGCTGCCGGTATTCGCCGGATTGAAGCGGTCACGGGGGATAACGCCATTGCGTGGCTGAATGAAACCAGTGAGCGCTTGCAGGGTGTGGCGCGGTTGCTGAAGTCCGGGAGTAACGAAGTGCTCGACAAGACCGAGGCTTTGTTGCAGAAAACCCGTGCACTGGAAAAAGAACTGGAGCAGCTGAAAGGCAAGCTGGCTTCACAGGCGGGTTCCAGTCTGGTGGATCAAGCCATCGAGGTGGCGGGTATCAAACTGCTGGTGGCTAATCTGGAGGGGGCTGACCCGCGCACGTTACGCGATACACTGGATCAGCTTAAAAACAAGTTGGGCAAGGCCGTTGTCGTGCTGGCAACCGTCAGCGATGACAAGGTGAGTCTGGTGGCGGGTGTCACCAAGGCAGAAACCAGCCGGTTCAAGGCGGGCGACGTGCTCAAGCATGTTGCCGAGCAGATCGGTGGCAAAGGCGGCGGTCGCCCGGATATGGCACAGGGGGGCGGTTCGGATGTGGCTGGTTTGCCGGCAGCACTGGACTCCGTGAAATCCTGGATTGAAGCGAAGGTATAGGGAAGCGAATGGCTCTGATTGTACAGAAATACGGCGGCACCTCGGTAGGTACGCCGGAGCGGATACTGGCGGTGGCTGACCGCATTATTCGTTGGGTAAAAAAAGGCAATGATGTGGTCGTGGTGGTATCCGCCATGTCGGGTGAGACTAACCGGATGGTGAGCCTGATCAATGCGATTAATCCCCAGGGTGCAGCGCGTGAGAAAGATGTGATCCTTTCAACGGGTGAGCAGGTCGTGATCGGTCTGTTGGCGCTGGCGCTGGAGGCCAGAGGGCAACTGGCGCGTTCGTATACCGGTGGACAAGTGCGCATTCTGACCGATGACGTGCATACCAAGGCGCGTATCCGCCAGATTGATGACAAGGCGATTCGCAGTGATCTGGCGGCTGGTCGTGTGG
This sequence comes from uncultured Thiothrix sp., assembly GCA_964293125.1. Taxonomy (GTDB): domain Bacteria; phylum Pseudomonadota; class Gammaproteobacteria; order Thiotrichales; family Thiotrichaceae; genus Thiolinea. Next base: position 15,464 of record CAXYXY010000025.1, read on the forward strand.
TCGTCGTGGCCGGATTCCAGGGTGTGGACGCAGGCGGCAGCATCACGACGCTGGGGCGTGGTGGCTCTGATACCACAGCAGTCGCACTGGCGGTCGCGCTGAAAGCCGATGAATGCCAGATCTATACCGACGTTGATGGTGTTTACACCACCGATCCGCGTGTGGAACCGCGTGCGCGCCATATCCCGCGCCTGACTCTGGAGGAGATGCTGGAAATGGCCAGCCAGGGTTCCAAGGTTCTGCAGATTCGTTCCGTGGAATTCGCTTATAAATATGATATGCCTATTCGTGTCTTGTCCAGCTTTGATGAGACGGATGAAGGCAAGAGCACATTAGTCACTCGTGAGGAAGATGTAATGGAAGAGGTTTTGGTGCGTGGTATCGCTTTCAACCGTGATGAGGCGCAGCTGACTGTTGCGGGTGTGCCCAATCAGCCGGGTGTGGCCTTTCGGATACTCGGGCCGATCTCCGATGCCAATATTGAAGTCGACATGATCCTGCAAAACGTTGGTACGGCCGCAACGACTGATTTTACTTTTACCGTACACCGGAACGATTTTGAGCAGGCACGCCAGATTCTGGTGGCGACTGGCAAGTCTTTGGGGGCGGAGAAATGCGAGGGTGATGATACCATTGCCAAAATCTCGATTGTCGGTGCCGGGATGCGCTCACATGCGGGGGTGGCCAGCAAGATGTTCAAGGTGTTGGCCGATAACGGGATCAACATCCGCATGATTTCTACTTCCGAAATCAAGGTGTCGGTCGTGATTGACGAGAAATACCTGGAGCTGGCCGTGCGGGTTTTGCATGATGCTTTTGGTTTGACACGCTAGGCGCTCATCTGCCCGGCAGGGTGCATACGCATACACGCATACAGAGGCCACTTTGTTGTATTTCGGCAAGGTGGCTTTTTTATTTTATGAATAGATACCCTTTTCTGTATTGTTTTTGCAACGGAAAGGTGGGCTTATTGCAAAAAATCATGAATAATAGCTGTTGCTTTTTATCACTTAATGGTAAAAGTACAACATGGAAATAAAAAGTTAAGGCTCAGTTCAGTCGGTATGTGGGAGTGTTAGACATACGGTCATTGTGCTGGTGGTATGTAGGCTTCCGACTGAGAGCTTGGTGGTTATAAAACAGCGATATGGAGATTTGCGATTATGTTGATATTGACTCGTAGGGTAGGCGAGACCCTTATGATCGGGGATGATGTAAGTGTCACGGTGTTGGGAGTCAAGGGGAATCAGGTGCGCCTGGGGATTAACGCACCCAAAGATGTTGCTGTACACCGCGAAGAAATTTACGAGCGTATCCATCAGGAAAATGCGAACCCTGTCCTTGTTGAAGAAAATTCAAATTAGTGTAAATTAGTTCAAATTAACTCTTTACGCTGCGCCCATTGGCGGTTATCCTTACCGCCTTCGAAAATGATCGAATGGAGAGTTGGCCGAGTGGCTGAAGGCGCTCCCCTGCTAAGGGAGTATGGGGTTTATAGCCTCATCGAGGGTTCGAATCCCTCACTCTCCGCCAAATAGCGTTAGGTCAGGTAATCTTGAAATTTTATTGAAATTTTACTTGACCCGATACTGTGAAATGCGCAAAATGCGCGTCTTCATATAAGCGTCCATAGCTCAGCTGGATAGAGTACCTGGCTACGAACCAGGCGGTCGGAGGTTCGAATCCTTCTGGACGCGCCATATACTAAAAGGCCTGCAGCAATGCAGGCCTTTTTTATGCGCGCCTGTTTGGTGGCAGCCATGTTTTAGTCGGCATGTGCCAGCAAATTCGGACGCTTGGGGTTGCGTTGATAGAGTACAGCGATGTTACCTATTTTTTGCACCAAAGCTGCTTCACTGGCGTGTTGCATGAGTTGTGTGAGGATTTCATCACGGGCGTCACGATCACCCACACTGATTTTGATTTTGACCAGCTGGTGGAAATCCAGCGCAGTATCCAGTTCCGCCAAGATGGTCTCTTTCATGCCGTGTTGGCCGACCATCACGACAGGTTTCAGGGCATGGGCAAGCCCCTTGAGGCGTTTTTTCTGTGTTTCGTTCAATTCCATGATAGGCTTTCCAAAAAGGCGCGAGTTAAACAGTAATCTTACAGTATGGCAAGAAGCAAAAGCAGTCAAAAATGGTTGCGTGAACATTTTGATGATGAGTATGTTAAAAAAGCGCAGAAGGAAGGCTATCGCTCACGCGCAGTCTATAAACTCAAGGAAATTCAGGAGCGTGACCGCATTATTCAGCCGGGCGACAAGGTGGTTGATCTGGGCGCGGCTCCTGGTGGCTGGAGCCAGTACGCCACTCAGTTGGTCGGCAAGAACGGGCGGATGGTGGCCAGTGATATTTTACCCATAGACCCTTTGCCCTTTGTTGAGTTTGTACTCGGTGATTTTCGGGAAGGCAGTGTGCTTCAGGAATTGCTGGATACGCTCGGTGGTGAAAAAGCAGACCTTGTTATTTCTGATATGGCACCCAATATGAGTGGAGTCGATGCAGTTGATCAGCCACGCGCCATTTATTTATGTGAACTGGCGCTGGATATGGCGCAACAGGTTTTGAAACCTGATGGCACTTTTCTGGTCAAACTATTTCATGGGCAGGGTTCAGAAGACTTTCTGCGTGATATTAAAAAGCATTTTAAAACTGTGAAAATTCGCAAGCCGTCGGCTTCAAGACCCCGTAGTCGTGAAGTGTATGTGCTTGGACAAGGTTTTGTGGTGTAATATTTCTGAAAACCTGTAATTGTGGTGCTCGCCACCACGCAATGGAAATGGAGATGTTTCCTTGAACGATCTAACCAAAAATTTACTGATCTGGGCCGTGATTGCCTTCGTCCTTATTGCGGTGTTCAGCAAGTTCAGTGTGCCTGCCCAGCAATCGCCTGCCTTGTCCTATTCAGAATTTCTGCAAAATGTGCGGAATGGTTCTGTCAAGGAAGTGGACATCAAAGGCCAAAAGATTGTCGGTGTGACCAGCAGCGGTGAGCGTTTCACAACGTTCACACCTCCCGATGACCCACAAATGGTCAGCGATTTGTTGGCAAACAACGTCACGGTGAAGGCTGCACCACCGGAAGAACGCTCCATTTTCTGGGACATCATCATTAGTTGGGTTCCATTCCTGCTGATTATCGGTTTGTGGATTTACATCATGCGCCAGATGCAGGGCGGTGGCGGCGGACGGGGTGCAATGTCATTCGGTAAAAGCCGTGCGCGCATGATGACTGAAGATCAGGTCAAGATTAACTTTAACGATGTGGCCGGTTGTGAGGAAGCGAAGGAAGAAGTCGGTGAACTGGTTGAATTCTTGCGTGATCCGGGCAAGTTCCAGAAACTGGGTGGCAAGATTCCGCGTGGCGTGCTGATGGTGGGTTCACCGGGCACGGGTAAGACCTTGCTGGCTAAAGCGATTGCCGGTGAAGCGAAAGTACCCTTTTTCAGCATTTCAGGTTCTGACTTCGTAGAAATGTTTGTGGGTGTGGGTGCCTCACGGGTACGTGACATGTTCGAGCAGGCCAAAAAGCATGCGCCCTGCATTATCTTCATTGATGAAATTGATGCGGTCGGTCGTCAGCGTGGTGCGGGTTTGGGCGGTGGGCACGATGAGCGTGAGCAAACCCTGAACCAGTTGCTGGTTGAGATGGATGGTTTTGAAGGCAGTGAAGGTATTATCGTTATTGCGGCAACCAACCGTCCTGACGTACTGGATCCTGCCTTGTTGCGTCCGGGTCGCTTTGACCGTCAGGTGGTCGTGCCGTTGCCGGATGTGCGTGGCCGTGAGCAGATTCTGAAAGTCCATATGCGCAAAGTGCCGTTGGGCGATGATGTAAAGCCAAGTTTGATTGCACGGGGTACACCGGGTTTCTCCGGTGCTGATTTGGCCAACCTGGTCAATGAGGCGGCTTTGTTTGCTGCGCGTAATAACAAGCGCACGGTTGATATGTCCGAGTTTGAACAGGCCAAGGACAAGATCATGATGGGTGCCGAGCGCCGTTCCATGGTCATGAACGAGGAAGAAAAGCGCATGACGGCTTACCATGAGTCCGGGCATGCGATTGTTGGTCTGAATGTGCCGGATGAAGATCCGGTCTACAAAGTCAGTATCATTCCGCGTGGTCGTGCTTTAGGTGTGACCATGTTCCTGCCAGAGGAAGACCGCTACAGCAACAGCAAGCAACGTCTGGAAAGCAAAATTTCCAGCCTGTACGGTGGACGGATTGCCGAGGAGCTGATTTACGGTGCGGAGAAAGTTACGACGGGTGCATCGAATGACATTGAACGGGCGACAGAAATTGCCCGCAACATGGTCACCAAATGGGGCTTGTCTGATCGTATGGGGCCATTGTCTTATTCTGAAGATGAGGGCGAAGTGTTCCTCGGACGTTCCGTGACCCAGCACAAGCACATGTCAGATGATACCGTGCATGCGATTGATGAAGAAATTCGTGATGTGATTGAACGTAACTACCAGCGTGCCAAGACCATTCTGGTGGAAAACATGGATATATTGCATGCGATGACAGCCGCACTGATGAAGTATGAAACCATCGATAGCCAGCAAATTGCTGCCATCATGCGCGGTGAAACGCCGCCACCTCCTTCCGGTTGGATTGATGACGATGATGACAAGGGGGTATCGCCACCTAAATCACGTCAGAAATCAGGGGGTGATCCTGTGGTAGGTGACCCGGCCAGTTCCCACTAAGGCGGGTATTGTTGGTTTAAATCGGTAGTCGTGATTAAAGGCGTGGGTGTTAAATACCCGCGCCTTTGTTTTTTTGTGAGTAACGGATAATGCTTGATCTGAGCGGTACGAAAATTCATGTCATGGGTGTGTTGAATATCACACCGGATTCATTTTCGGACGGTGGCCAGTTTGTGCAGGCGGATGCTGCTTTGCGCCGTGTTGATGTGATGCTGGCTGAGGGGGTGGATATTATTGACATTGGGGGTGAATCTACCCGCCCCGGTGCAGAAGATGTCCCGCTTGAGCAGGAACTAAGTCGAGTCATCCCGTTACTGGAGGCGATCCGCCAGCGTTTTGGCCGGGATGTGGCAGTGTCAGTTGATACCAGCAAGCCGGCGGTGATGCAGGCAGCCATTGCAGCGCATGTTGACATGATTAACGATGTACGTGCTTTGCAGGAACCGCGAGCGCTGGCAGTGTGTGCCGCTGCCCAAGTCAGTGTCTGCTTGATGCACATGCAAGGTCAACCCCGCACCATGCAGCATAATCCGCACTATACCAATGTGGTTCAGGATGTACTGGCCTTTTTTCAGGAGCGTCTGGTGGCCTGTGAGCAGGCAGGTATTGCACTTGAGCGAATTGTGCTCGATCCCGGCTTTGGTTTCGGCAAGAATTTGCAGCATAATATCAGTCTGCTTAAGCATTTTGATGAATTGCGGGTAGCTGGGCGGCCTTTATTGGCCGGTTTGTCCCGCAAATCAATGGTGGGGACTCTGTTGGGAAACCGTCCGGTAGAACAGCGGCTGCAAGGCAGCGTGTCGGCAGCCGTGATTGCAGCCATGAAAGGTGCACGTATTGTCCGGGTGCATGATGTGGGGGCGACGGTGGATGCCCTCAAAATTGTACAAGCCGTTTTATAAAGGTAAGCGCAAGATGACAAAAAGAAAATACTTTGGTACGGATGGTATTCGCGGCAAGATTGGCCAGTATCCGATGACCCCCGATTTTGTGCTCAAGCTGGGTTGGGCGGCGGGCAAGGTGCTGACTGGAAATGGTCACCCGCTCGTACTGATCGGCAAAGATCCACGTATTTCCGGGTATATGCTGGAATCAGCCTTGCAGGCGGGTTTGGCAGCAGCCGGTGTGGATATTCGTTTGTTGGGGCCGATGCCGACGCCTGCCGTTGCTTACCTGACACGTGCCTTTCGTGCCTCTGCGGGTATTGTGATCAGCGCCTCCCATAACCCCTATGACGATAATGGTGTGAAATTCTTTTCTGCGGATGGCATGAAATTACCGGATGCCGTGGAGCATGAAATTGAAGCCTATCTGGAAAAGGATTTGGTGACAGTAGCGTCCGCCGACCTCGGCAAAGCTGTGCGGGTACATGATGCAGCCGGGCGCTACATTGAGTTCTGTAAACGTGCTTTGCCGAGTGATATGTCCTTGAAGGGCATGCGCATAGTGGTCGATTGTGCCAATGGTGCGACTTACCATGTAGCGCCCGATGTATTTCGTGAGCTGGGAGCGGAAGTTATTGCGATGGGCAATGAGCCGAATGGTTTTAATATCAATGAAAACTGTGGTGCCACTGCGATTGGTAGCTTGCAGGCGGCTGTGCTCAAATATCGCGCTGATATTGGGGTGGCGCTGGACGGTGACGGCGACCGTCTGATTATGGTCGATCACCTCGGTGTGGCGGTGGACGGTGATGAGCTGATTGCGATTGTGGCTCAGGATCGTGCACAGGATGAATCCTTGCAGACCGGGGTGGTGGGTACGCAAATGAGCAACCTCGGGCTGGAAAAGGCCATTCGCCGTTTGGGTGTGCCGTTCTACCGTGCCAAGGTCGGCGACCGTTACGTAATGGAGCTGATGCTCCAGCACCAGTGCGTGTTGGGTGGTGAGGCGTCCGGGCATGTCATTGTGCGTGATCATATTCCGACCGGTGATGGTATTGTGGCCGCTTTACAGATTTTGCGTGCCATGTTGGCCTCCAAACGTTCTTTGCATGACCTGAAAAAAGTGATGACCAAATACCCGCAAAAACTGGTCAATGTACCGATCAAGGAACGGATTGATCTGGACAGCGCCACACTCGTGCAGGAAGCCGTCCGGCAGGCTGAGGCTGAACTGGGTGAACGTGGCCGGGTATTGCTGCGCGCTTCAGGGACTGAGCCGCTGATCCGGGTAATGGTCGAAGGTGATGATGTCGATGAGACGAGCCGCTTGGCCGAGAATATTGCGCAAGCGGTCAGATTGGCAGCCGGTAGCTGAATGACCCACGCCTCTTGTTCGGTAAGGTAACTTTCCGGGCAAGAGGCGCGCTGGTTGTTGCTTGGTGTTGCTTTCAGCTCTCTTTAAATCATGCTCAGCCAGCAGACCCCGGCGGCTTCCAGCGTATCCTGTTCACAGGTATAAACCGCCTTTAGCGGAGCAAGGCTCACTGTTTCCGGTGCATAGTTAAAAGCCATCAGCCCGTCACCTGTCTGCCGCAAACGCAGCCCTTCCGGCAAGCGTACCGTTTGCAGCCCCAAAGCCTGACAAATAGGTTCCAGCAGGCTTTGGTAGGCAGCGGCATCCAGCCGCCCGCCGCAGTAAATCACCTTGTCCTGCCGCACGATCAAAGCTTCATTCTCTACAGTCGCCAGTACTTCTGTGTTGTCACCGGGCAGCAGAAACTCGCGCCAGTGCTGCACGTGCCCACCGGTACTGAGTGGCAGGCTGATATCCGGGCGTAAACTCTCAACGTGGCTCACGGTTACAGCAATCAGCGCCGGGCAATCCGGGGGCAGCTTGGCCGGGATGGCAAAGTTCACTGTTTTGGAGCCGGTGCGTGGCCCCAAAATCACGGTGCCCTGGCAGGTTTGCAGCGCCTGTTGCAAGCCTGCTTTCCAGTGCATCAAACCCGGCACCAGCACCAGTGAGTAAGGTGAAAAATCAGCCGTGTCGGGTGGGCAAATATCCACGGACAACCCCAAACGCCGCAAAGCGCGATACTGTTCGAATACCAGCCAGAAATAGCTGAAACCCTTGCCTTGTGGCTGCGTCTGCCACGCCCAGTCTGACTCATAATCGAACACTATCGCCACGGGCGCCGGGTGAGTCACCCAGGTATCGCCGCGTGCGGCCAGTTCAGCGGCCAGCTGTTTGACTTCGGCCAAAGCAGGCGCGGGTTCGCTATCCGTGCGCAACAGGCCGGAATGCATTTGTTCCTGTGCAAAGGGTGCCTGTCGCCAACGGAAATAAGAGACGACTTCAGCGCCATGGGCGAAGGCTTCCCAGCCCCACAAACGCACCATGCCGGGCAGCGGGGCGGGGTTATACGGTGCCCAGTTGACCGGGCCGGGCTGCTGTTCCATGACCCACCAGCGGCCTTTGCCGACGGCGCGATACAAGTCGTGGTGAAAGGCCTGAAAATCAGGGTCACCCTGGCGCATGAACGTGCGCTTCCAGGCGGCATCTTCTTCAACCCGGTCTTCCAGAAAACCGAGCGGGTAGCTGTCCCAGCTGGCCGCATCCAGATCATGGCCGACCGCGAAATGGTCAAAGTCGGTCGTGCGCCCCATGTAGTTATGCAGGATGGGCGTATCCGTATCATGCGCCCGAATCGCCTCAACCATCGCACGGTTAAAGGCGACGACCTGATCGGATGAATAGCGCCGGAAGTCCTGCCAGTGCGCCGGGTTAGCCTCAGTGACTGTCAGGTTGGGCAGGTCAATGTCGTTGAAACTGCGATAGTCCATCGACCAGAATACATTGCCCCAAGCGGTATTCAAGGCATCAATGGTCGCATAACGAGAGAGCAGCCACTCCCGAAAACCCTGCAAAGCGGCTGACGAGTAAGACAAGGTCGTGTCATGGCAACTGTACTCGTTATCAATTTGCCAGAACCCGATATGCGGATTGCCACCATAGCGGCTGGCCAGAAGCGCGGTGATTCGCCAGGCTTCTTGCCGATAGCCTAGGTGTGAGAAGTCATAATGGCGGCGCGAACCAAACCCCCGCACCCGGCCATTCATATCAGTCGCCAGCATCTTGGGGTATTTATCCAGTAACCAGCGGGGTGGGGTGGCGGTGGGGGTGCCGAGCACCACTTTTAAACCCGCCTCACCCAGCACGCTGATAGCACGATCCAGCCAGCCAAACTCAAAGCGCCCGGGGTCGGGTTCAATCCGGCTCCAGGCAAATTCACCGATCCGCACCCAGTGGATGCCCGCCGCCACCATACGGGCAGCATCGTCCTCCCACTGGTTTTCTGGCCATTGTTCCGGGTAATAACAGACGCCTATTTTAGGTTGCATGGTGCTTGCCTTGGTGTTGGTTGGCTGAATAGGAGCTGGGTAGTTTAACCGAAATACGTTAGAAATACGTTATGATGTGCTCACCTCCAAGACTGTCTGCAGTGGTCAAGAAAATCCTCCCCCGACCCCTCCTTTTGCAAAGGAGGGGAGTAAGACAGCATGTCTACTTGAATTTTCAGGGTGCTGTCTAGCCTCCCCCTTTGAAAAGGGGGATTTTCTTCATGTATTGACGATAAGCAAGTAAGCTAAAGGGACTTTAGACCCACAATTAAAAAACATGCTCGAATATAACCAAAATTTGCGTGATCCTGCCCGTATCTTACGCAATAATCAAACAGATGCTGAAAAATTGCTTTGGTCAAAGCTACGACGTAAACAGCTGTGCGGCATACAGTTCTACCGGCAAAAGCCCATTTCTGGCTTCATTGTCGATTTCTACTGCGCCTCTGCCAAACTGGTCATTGAGCTGGATGGTCAGCACCATAGTGAATCCAATCAGCTTGCATATGACCGCGAGAGAACTTTACAACTTGAGGCACTTGGCCTACATGTCGTCCGCTTCAGTAATCAATTTGTCTTTAATCGGCTTGAATGTGTAGTCACAGAAATACAAACCATCCTACAGAATCGTCTCCAGGTCATCCTTTGAAAAATTGCGCAAAACTGATGCGCTGGGAGAAGTCTGGACGATGTCCTACAAGATCAAACAGGTCTTGCATCTTGCTCCCCTCCTTTGTAAAAGGAGGGGCTGGGGGAGGATTTTCTTCCGTGTTAGAATAAGAACGCAGATCGAAATTTATCGCCGCGATGACGAGCGCTGGGTGTACATCACGCTGGATGCCAATGATCCGGTGTATTTCAGTTGCCTCGATCTGGAACTGTCGATGGAGCAAGTCTACGAAGACGTGCTCTGATTTGGAAGGTGGCTGCCTGTTTTAAAGCCACACCACCCCATCCGCCAAGCCTATCACTTCAACCCCCCATTCCAGCACTCCACCCGCCCAAGGTTCCTGCTCAATCTCCGCCGCCGACAGTCCATCCCGTGCACTGGTCACCAGCAAGCGTTCCAGTGTGTCGCCAGCAAACACCGGGCAAGTCGGGCGCGATACCGGCAACTCGACTACCTTGTCCACTTGCCCATTCGGTGCATAACGCACTACCCGCGCGCCATTCCACTGCGCATTCCAGAGATAACCGGCGCTATCGACGACTGCGCCATCCGGGTCAATGCCGCTGCCGGATAAGTCCACTAGCACGGAAGGTTCCCCCAGTGGCCAGCCTTCTGCATCCAGTGGCCAGTGAAAAATCTGCCCGAGCAGGGAGTCGGCAAAATAGCCGGTGCGCCCATCCGGTGAGAAGCATAAGGCATTCGGGATCGATACCTGGCTGCGTACCTTGCGCAGTTCACCGCGATAATAACGGTAAATGGCACCTGCGCCGGGTTCGGCCTGTTTGCCCATGGTGCCAATCCAGAAGCCGCCTTGCCGGTCGGCACGGCCATCGTTCGAGCGGGTTAGCGGGTTATCCGCTTCCAGTTCGATCAGCTTGTCCTGCAAGCCTTGAGTGGGGTGATAACGCCATAAGCCGGTTTCTGAGGCCAGTAGTAGCTCACCGGAATCGAGTAGTGCAGCCGCTGAAAAATATTCATCAAGCTGCACACGCTGATAATCGCTGCCATCGGCGGCGCAGTGTTGCAATTGCCGGTTTAAGATATCAAACCAGTACAGCCGCCCGTGTGCCTGTACCCATAATGGCCCTTCGCCCAATTGGCACTGGCTGTCGCAAAACAGCGTATTCACGCCTGTCATGCTTGTCCTCCGGCGGCGTCATAAGCGGCGACCATAACGGCAGCACGCTGGCTGACGGTGGCGGCGCTATCGCCCGGTTTGTACAAGGCGCTGCCAATGCCAAAGCCGGTGATACCCGCTTGCAGCCAGTCGGCAAATTCAGCCGGCCCGGCACCACCGACTGCATAAGTACGGGTGCCCGCCGGTAATACCGCTTTATAAGCCTGCAGACCGTCGATGCCTACTTTAAAGGCCGGGAAGAATTTCAGGCCATCCGCACCGGCGGCGAGCGCCGCAAAACACTCGGTGGGTGTTAATACGCCGGGCAGGGCGATCATACCGAGCTGTTTGGCACGCTGGATGACTGCTGTATCACAGTGGGGTGAAATACACAGTTGGCCGCCTGCTTGCGCGACTGCTTCGACTTGTGCAAGGTTAAGCACCGTGCCCGCACCCACCAGTGCTTTGTCCCCGAACTGTTCGGCCAGCAGGACAATGCTTTTCAAAGGCTCTGGTGAATTCAGTGGCACTTCGATCTGTTCGATACCCGCGTCTAGCAGGCCTTGGGCGATGGCGGTGACTTCATGTGGCTGAATACCGCGCAGAATGGCAACGAGCTGACGCATTAGCAGGCTCCTTCGGTGAGGGTTGCAGGTGTGGGTACAAGGGTTTGGTAGGCGGCGTACAAACCGGTCAGGGTAATACTCTCTCCCGAACAGGGTTGGGCGTTATAACCGGCCAACTGCAGCGCCTGACAATAAAGCGCCGCCAGCTTGTCATTGCCAATCACGGCCAGCGGCAGGTTCTTGGCATCAGGCAGTGCCTCCGTGATGGCAGTGATTTCCAGCGCGAGCATCTCGGCGGACAGACGCGCGCGTGCGGCGCTGGCCGTTTGCCCATGCAACAAGCCATTGGCACGCAGACCAAACAGGCGACGTGCAAAGCCATTCGGGTGTGCGAGGGCAAAACAAAGCGCCTGCTCAAAATCAATTTGTGACCATTCCGTGCTGTCGACCGAATGGCGCAACAGCGAGTGTTCTGACAGCAGTTTAAACAGCTCACCCGTCATGCAGGTGGTGAACTGGGTCACGGTCTGCTGCTGGATACGCGCCCATTTGGCATGGGTGCCGGGCAGCACCAGCACACCATTAAAATCCGGGTTTTCACTCAAAAAGCCGACAATCTGGGTTTCTTCACCGCGCATGACATCCGCCGGTTCCCGCTGTTTGAGGCCGGGCAGGATATGCACCGCAAGGCGTGCGTCCAGCGTCTTGACGGGGGTACTGACAAAGTCACCCGGCAAGGTCACCGGCAAGCTCAAGTAGGCGGCTTCCTGCCAGCCCTGTCGGGAACCCGCCATGCCACAAATAATCACTGGTGTGACCCGATCGGCGGCCAGCCAGTCGCTAGCCGCTGCCAGCAACACCGTTTCATACTGATCAGGTCGCAGGCTGCTCATGCCCTGTTCACTCGCACTCGCAGCCAACACTGTACCGGCAGCACTCATCGCCCAGACACGCAGGCAGGACGTGCCCCAGTCAACCGCCAGCCAGTCCGCCTGAACCGGTTCCGCAGTGTGTTCTGCTCTGGCCGCACTCATCCGGTCACCACGACGCCGCCGTCTACCACCATCGCCTGCCCGGTCATCATGCGGGAAGCCTTGGAGGCCAAAAACAGGATGCTGTATACCACATCATCTTCGACCAGATGCTCTTTCAGGCACTGCCTGCCCAGATGTTCAGCCAGGCCTTCGGGCGTTGCCCACAGGGCTTTCTGCCGTTCGGTCAGCACCCAGCCGGGCAGCATGGCATTCACCCGGATTTTGTCCGGCCCCAGCTCACGCGCCAGCCCACGGGTCAGGCCGGTGATGCCTGCTTTGGCCGTGACATAAGCCGGATAACCGGCATTACCCATCAGGTAGGAAATCGACGACAGGTTGATAATCGAACCGCCCCCAGCGGCTTTCATCCCCGGTGCGGCGGCTTGTGCGGTAAAAAAGTGCGGGCGCAGGTTGATATTCAGCGACTCATCCCAATCGGCGACGCTGTAATCCTGCAGGCCATGGCGGTTATCGACCGCCGCATTGTTGACCAATACGGTGATGTCACCATGAGCCGCTGCCGCCTGTGCCATGCAGCTTTTCAGCCGCTCAATGTCAATAATGTCACACAGGAAAAATAGCGGACGCTGGCCGTATTTGGCTTCCATCGCGTCACAAAACTCATCCGCTTCCGTGCGCTGGACAAAAGCGACCTGCGCCCCCTGCTGCATGAAAGCATCGGTGAGTGCCGCGCCAATCCCGGAGCCACCGCCGGTGATGAACACACTGGCACCCTTGAGGTCATGAAAGGTACAGAATTTTGCTATATTTTCCATGTTTTCCATGTTCTTCATGTTTTCCATATTAATGTGACTCCCTTAACACTTCGCCGCCGCTGCTGCCCACCAGAAAATCGAGGTCAGCACCGGTATCGGCTTGCATGACATGATCAATATACAGTTTGTAATAGCCGCGTTTATAAATGGGGGCGGGTGCCTGCCAAGCTGCCATCCGGGTAGCCAGTTCTTCATCACTGATCAGCAGGTTCAATTCACCTTGTTCGGTGTCGAGGCGAATCCGGTCACCGGTCTGGACAATGGCGAGTGGGCCGCCCGCATTCACTTCCGGGCTGACGTGCAATACCACCGTACCGAACGCGGTGCCAGACATGCGTGCATCCGAAATGCGCACCATATCGCGCACCCCTTCTGTCACCAGCCGCCCCGGGATCGGCATGTTACCGACTTCAGCCATCCCCGGATAGCCTTTGGGGCCGCAGCCTTTCAGGACTAGAATGGTGTCTTTGGTCACCGGCAAATCGGGCAGATCGATTTTGGCCTTCAGGTCTTCGATACTCTCGAACACATACGCCTCGGCCTCATGCACCAGCAGGTGTTCACTGGCCGCTGATGGCTTGATCACCGCACCGCGTGGCGCAATGTTCCCGCGCAGCACGCGAATCCCGGCGGCGGCGCGGAACGGACGCGCACTCGGCTGAATCACATCGGGATTAAAGTTCTCCGCACCCGCCCAATAGTCACCAATCACTCCGCCGTTTACCGTCGGTGCATCGGCCTGCAGCAGATCAGCGATTTCGGCGAGCAGGGCAGGCACACCCCCGGCATACGCAAAGTCTTCCATCAGGTATTTGCCAGACGGCATGCAATTCAACAGGCAGGGAATATCACGGCCAATCCGGTCAAAATCATCCAGCGTCAGCTCCACCCCCACCCGCCCGGCAATGGCCAGCAGGTGCACGACCGCGTTGGTCGAGCCGCCAATCGCCGCATTGGCGACAATCGCATTCTCAAAGGCCTGTCGGGTGAGTACTTTACTCAGGCGCAAGTCTTCTTTCACCATCCCGACAATACGCTGGCCGGTCAGGTGTGCCAGCGCCATTCGCCGCGCATCGACAGCGGGCAGGGCGGCATTATGCGGCAGGCTCAAACCCATGGCTTCGACCAGCGAGGCCATGGTCGAGGCGGTGCCCATTGTCATGCAGACACCGGGGCTGCGTGACATACCGCTTTCTGCGGCCATGAATTCCAGCGTGCTCATGGTGCCTGCGCGGACTTCTTCCGAGAATTTCCAGACATCGGTGCCGGAGCCAATGTCTTTGCCCCGCCATTTGCCATTCAGCATCGGCCCGGAGGACACAACAATTGTCGGCAGATCAACCGACGCAGCGCCCATTAACTGCCCCGGTGTGGTTTTGTCACAGCCCCCCAGCAACACCACCCCATCCATGCCATACGCACGGATGGATTCTTCCACATCCATGGACAGCAGGTTACGGAACAGCATCGCGGTCGGGCGCATTTGCGTTTCGCCCAGCGACATGACCGGGAATTCGACCGGGAAACCACCGGCTTCCCACACGCCGCGCTTCACCCCTTCAGCCAGGGTGCGCAAATGACTGTTGCAAGGCGTGAGCTCTGACCAAGTATTACAAATACCAATCACCGGGCGACCATCAAACGCATGATCAGGGAAGCCCTGATTTTTCATCCACGAACGGTGAATGAAGCTGTCTTTGCTGGTGCCGCCGTACCAGTGGCGGCTGCGTAACGGGTGTAAAACTGATGTTTTTTTGTCACTCATTTTTGTCACTCATGATGCTATTTTGTGTCCTTCTATGACCCACAGTGTGGCGGGCATGGCGAGCGGGATAGCGATACCTGCTTCCATCAGGCTGCGGCCAGATAATACCAGACCGTTGGCGCTCAGTAGCGGTGATGGCCAGATACGACAAACATTACCGGCCATCTCGCTGCTGTTGATCAGGTGCAGGCGATAAGAGGCTTCTGCCTCCAGACCGGTCAGACGGAGCAGGCGCGTGGAGTTGCGTGCCGAGGTTTGCAGTTGCCCTGCAAACAGGGTGAAACGGCTGCCGTCGGCGGCGACGGTCATTTCTGCCAGCACGGACGGGTCATAACTGTCGAGGCGGTGCAGGGTGCCACTGAACAGCCAGTCGCGGTTCAACTTCCACCAGTCGGTGATATACCGCAGCTTGGCCGCGTCGTCCACCGAGAGTTCACGCGGATCCATCTCGAAGCCCAGGTGACGGGTCGCCGCTACCCAGCCCTGAAATTCCAGCGACAGCACCCGGCCAGAGGTGTGGCAATGTTTCGGGCCGACATGTGAACCGGTCATTTCTGGCGGCAGAAAGAGCGCAGCCTCATGCTGCATCCGCCAGCGTTCCAGCGCATCGTTCGAATCGGATAACCAGACGCGGTGCGTGTGGCTTAAAATACCGTAATCCATGCGTCCGCCGCCGGATGAGCAGCTTTCAATCTCGACGCCCGGAAATTCACTGCGCAACCGCGCCAGCAGGGTATAGAGCGCGTCAGTTTGGGCGGGTGATCCTTGAATCAAGACCCGGTTATGATCCCATTTCAGGTAATCAATCGGGTATTCACGCAATAAGGCCGAGAGCGCAGCCAACAGGTATTCACCGACCGCAGGCTGCGCCAGATCCAGCACCATCTGCTGACGCCCGGTGGGTTGGTCAGGCGAACCCAGCAGCCACTCCGGGTGCGCCCGGAACAGGTCACTGTCCGGGTTGACCATCTCGGGTTCTACCCATAAACCAAAACTCATGCCCAGCTGATGAATATGCGCAATTAAAGGATGCAGGCCTTGCGGGTATTTGTCCGGATCGACTGTCCAGTCGCCCAGTGCGGCCAGGTCATTATTACGCCCCTTGAACCAGCCGTCATCCAGCACAAAACGCTCCGCACCCAGTTCAGCGGCTTTGGTGGCAATCGTTTTGAGCGTGGCCAGATCATGCCTAAAATAAACCGCTTCCCAGCAGTTATAATGCACCGGACGGGGACGCTGTTTGTCAGGAAAATTAACAATCCGGGTGCGAACCAGCGTGTGCAAAGCGTGCATGACCGGGTTGAAACCGTTGGCGCTATACGCACAATAAAGCGGGGGCGTCTGGAGTGAATCACCGCGCTCTTGCAACAGGCGACTGGCGTGCATCATGCCGAACTGCACCTGACGGCGGCCATCCTTGAGTTCTTCAGCCAGCATGCGGTGTCCACCTGACCAGCCCAGATGCCAGGCACGCACTTCGCCCTGAGTGTTGTTACTGTGCGGAGCGGTCGTGAAAAACAGCGGTAGGTCGCCATGGCCGGTGCGGCCTTCGCGCGATTCACGCAGGCGCGTACCCGCATTCCATGCGCTCAGTTGGGGCTGTAACTCGCCACACCAGCGCCCGCTGAAATCGAGCATGCTACTGCTATGATCCGGCACCGGAAACACCGGCGCACTCAACCAGTCAATGCGCACCGCCTGTTCACCGGTCAGGGTCACCGTGCTGTGGGCTTTCAGAGTCTCACCCGCCGACTGAATCAGATGAATATCCAGCTGTAAACCCAGCGTCTGATCCTGCAACTGAAAGTGCAAGCCATCGCTGGCCACTTGTGCCAGCTGCAACTGAAAACGGGGCAGGTAGCGTTTGCCATCGGGTGAGGAAGCTTCGATACCGGGATGTCCCTGAAAACCGAGACTTTCTTCCGGGCACAGGGAGAGCGGCGCATGTTCATCCAGTGTGGCACCCCCGATCGGGCGGCGCATGCCCATCACCAGCGCGCTCAGGTTTTCCTGATCGGGTAGCCTGCTCCCCCAATAAACACACTCCGGGGTGCCGCCTTCACCCGCCAGTACCCAGGTTTGCCGTGGGCTATCCATCCGCCATGTCTGTAAGCACGCTGTGTGTAAGTCAGGCATTTTACTTGACCGCTCCTAACGTCAGACCGGCAATAAAGTGTTTCTGCATCAGGAAAAACATCAGCACCGGCGGTAAGGCGGCGACAATCGAACCGGCAGACACCAGATGCCATTGTGAAATCCACTGGCCATTCAGTGACTTCAGGCCTGCCGTGACCGGCAGCGCGTGATCACTCTGTACCAAGACGGTCGCCCAGAAATAGTCGTTCCAGATAAACGTGAAAATCAGGACGGCCAGTGCCGCGACTGCCGGACGCATCAAGGGCATGACCACATACCAGAAAATCTTGAACTCGCTGACGCCTTCGACGCGGGCAGACTCAATCAGATCAAAGGGCAACGCTTTGATAAAATTACGCATGAACAAGGTACAGAATCCGGCATGAAATGCCGAATGGAACAAGACCAGCCCGGTGATGGTGTCATACAGGCCGGTTTGTACGGAGAAGTCACGCACCGGTACCATCAAAATCTGGTAGGGGACGAAGTTGCCCGCTACAAACAGGAAGAACAGCCAGGTAGCGGCCTTGAAGCGATAAATCGCCAGCGCATAACCGGTCAGGCAGCTGATGGCCAGTGTAATAATGACCGTCGGGATTGTGACCTTGAACGAGTTGAGAATATACTGCGCAATCGGTGAATTGGTGAAGACCGCCGTATAGTTCTCAATCATGTTGAAACTGGTCGGCCAGCCCCAGTAGTTACCGGAGTTGATGTCGCCGGGTGAGCGAATCGAGGTCAGCAATACCGCAATCAGGGGTAATAACCACAGAATCAACGCAATGGGCAGCGCGATTTTGTACATCAGTTGCGTGCGTTCTGAGCTTTTTTCAATCGGACGTGGAAACATGATTAACGGCCTCCTTTTTCTTGCTGGTGCATGCGCCACAGGAAGAACGAAATATAAACCAGCATGATCAATAACAGGACGACGGCGATGGCAGCACCATAGCCCATCCGATAACCGTATTCAGACAATGCGGTTTCATACATGTAATACGCCAGCACGCGGGAAGAACCATACGGCCCGCCCTGGGTCATGATCGAAATCAGGTCGAAGGAACGCAAGGCACCAATCACGGTGACGACGATGGCGATAAAAGTCGCGGGGGCGAGTTGCGGCAGAATCACATGCCAGAGCATGCGCACACCTTTGGCACCATCCAGACGCGCTGCCTCGATTTGTTCGGGGGCCACATTATTCAATCCGGTCAAATACAAAATCATGCAATACGCGATTTGTGGCCATAAACCGGCGGCGATAATGCCGTAGGTGACATAATTTTCATCCGCGAGAATAGCGGGGGGTGTACCGCCAAAGGCATGAAAAATCACCGCAATGATGCCGTTGCTGGGGTCATAAAACCAGGAAAATACCAGGCCGACGACCACTTGGCTAATAACAAAAGGGAAGAAGAACAACGATTTGTAAAGACGGATGCCAAACACGGTCTGATTCAGAAACAAAGCAATGAATAAACCGGCAGGCACGGCCAGCATGTACAGCACCAGCCAAATGACGTTGTTCTTTAATGAAGTATAAAAATTCCGGTCATCCATCAGTTCGATATAGTTAGCGAATCCGATAAATTTGGCATCACTCAGGCCATCCCAGTCATAAAAGCTGATCAGGATCGACTGAAAAATGGGGCCGATGACATACAATAAAAACATGAACAAGCCCGGCGCAAGAAATAGCCAAGGCATGATATCCAGGCGGTTTTTTTTCCAAAACCGGGCCCGTTTTTCGGGGGTTGAAAGCGATTCCATGAGGCTCATCAGGGACTCCAGTCAAGCGTGTGGTAATGATAAAAAAGATTAAGAAGGAGGCTCAAGCGGTTGCCCGAGCCTCCCGACTGCACTGACGGATTATTCGGTCTTTGCGTTTACTTTTTCCTGAACCTTGTCAAGGCGCTCAAGAATTTCCTGGCGACGCTCAGGCTTCACCATGAATTCCTGGAAGCCATCCATACCGGCTTTGCCCATTTCTGCGTCTGCGTCACGGTCATAGAACTGTGCGACATCTTTAGTCGCAGACAGCATCTCAAAACCGGCTTTCAGGAACACATCATCCGACACTGTGGAATTTTTGTTGATAGGCAACTGCCCCAGCGTCTCATTGACCATGGTTTGAGTATCCGCATTCGCGAGGAACGCGAGGAAAGTGCGGGCATCTTCCTTGTTCTTGGCTTTGGCCGGGATGTGGAAGGTATCAATCGGTGCATCTTCCGCTTTCTCAATCCCTGGGGTGATTTCCGGGAACTGGAAAAAGCCCAGCTGGTCATCGGTCAAGCCTGCTTCACGCAGCGGTGCAACGGCAAAGTTACCCATGATGTACATGGCTGCCTTGCCTTGTACCATCGGTGCCAGCGCTTCCTGCCAGGTGTAAGTCGCGTGGTTTTCGATGAAATAACCCGGCTTTACCAGTTCTTCCCAATGGTCGAAAGTCTTCTGGATGCGTGGGTCGGTGTACTTGATCTTCCCGGAGGTCAGTTCATTGTGTACTGCGAAGCCGTTGGTGCGCAGGTTCAGGTAGTCGAATACGCCGCCGGTCGTCCAGGTGGCTTTGGTGCCAATGGTGATCGGGGCAATGTCCGCTGCTTTCAGCTTGGCGCAGGCCGCCAGGAATTCTTCCCAGGTTTTGGGCACTTCGATGCCTTTTTCAGCAAAGATGTCTTTGCGGTAGTAAACGCCCCATTGGTAGTAAGTGTACGGTACACCCCATTGCTTGCCATCAATGGTCATTGAGTTGGTGGCAGAAGCCATCGAGTCTTTCAGGCCTTCTTTTTCCCAAACGTCAGATACATCTTCAAACAGACCGGCCTTGACGAACGGTGCCATCCGGTTGGCCGCATACCAGGCCGCTACATCGGGTGCTTCTGCTGTCAGGAAGTTACGGATGGATGTTTTATAACCTTCGTGGTCGAACGTATTCCATTTGACTTTAATGTCCGGGTGAGCGGCTTCGAATTTCTCAATCACCTGTTCGAAGGCTTTTTTCGGTGCCGGGTCGGAACCGTCATAGTTAACCACCAGATCGCCCGCCCAAACAGAAGCAGACAATGAAGCAGCAATAGCTGCCGCCAGTGATACTTTGCGCAAAATTTTGAACATCTTGTATTTCCTCCAAAATATAACATTCTCTCCCGATGGTCAGGAGATGCATTACTAGTGGCCAAAAAATTCCAAATAGTGGAACTTGTTTTAACTATTTGGAATTATCAGATTATTATGGCAGAATGTCAACTCTCAATAGGCGATCAATGATGCAGGAGAAGCAAACAACGTCATCAGGTACGGGTACCTTGGGTAAGGTCTTGGCCATTCTTGATGTGATTGCCGCTTCCCGCGAGCCGTTGCGCTTTATTGATTTGTTGAACCGGATGGGGCAGCCACGCGGTACTTTGCACCGCCAGCTGAGCCATTTGCTGGAAGAAGATTTTATTACCGTGAATGAGGCTGGAACCTATGAGTTGGGTTTGCGCTTGTTGAATCTGGCGTCGGTGACCTGGTCGCGTAATTCGC
This sequence comes from uncultured Thiothrix sp., assembly GCA_964293125.1. Taxonomy (GTDB): domain Bacteria; phylum Pseudomonadota; class Gammaproteobacteria; order Thiotrichales; family Thiotrichaceae; genus Thiolinea. The sequence continues at coordinate 36,054 of CAXYXY010000025.1, forward strand.
TGCGGGCAGTGGCCGAGCCGTTCCTGCGTGACTTGCAGGCTAAAACCGGCGAAACGGTACATCTGGCGGTATTGCGTGATGCGCGGGTTGTTTATCTCGACAAGGTAGAAGGGCGGCAGTCGGTGCGGATGTATTCGCAGATTGGCAATGCGTCACCGCTTTATTGCACAGGGGTCGGCAAGGCGATGTTATCCGCGTTGCCGGACGAACAGGTGAGCCGTCTGGCACACAGCATTGAATACCGGCGCTATACCGAGCATACGTTGACCAGTGCGGAGGCGTTAATCGCCGAAGTCGGCCTGATACGTGAGCAGGGCTATGCTGAGGACAGGGAAGAGCATGAGCCGGGTATTCGCTGTGTGGCGGCTCCGGTGCTGGGGGCTAATGGGCAGTTGCGCTGTGGTGTTTCGGCGACGGTGCCGGTGTTCCGCTTGGCGGAAGGCCAGTTGGATCAGTGGAAAGTGTGGGTGGTAGACGCTGCCCGCTCGATTAGTTCAGGTTTGATTATGCAGCTTGGGCCGCGTGCCTGAGTGCGTTTTGACATTAGTAGGGAGGATAGTATATGGCAGGTTTGCAGTTGCAGGCGGTTGAGAAGTCGTATGGCGCGGTTAAGGTCATTCACGGTATTGACTTGACGATCAATAGCGGTGAATTCGTGGCGTTTGTTGGCCCGTCCGGTTGTGGCAAATCCACCTTGTTGCGCATGATCGCGGGGCTGGAAGATATTACAGCGGGCAGTGTCAGTATCGACGGGCAGGATGTGACCCATGTTGAGGCGGCTGATCGGGGTGTGGCGATGGTGTTTCAGACGTATGCGCTCTATCCGCATATGACCGTGCGCGACAATATGGGCTTTGGCCTGAAAATGAATGGCATGCCCAAGGCTCAGGTGGTTGAACGTACTGAAAAAGCCGCCAAAATTCTGGAGCTGGGGCCGTTGATGGATCGCAAGCCGAAAGCACTCTCCGGTGGCCAGCGTCAGCGGGTGGCGATTGGGCGGGCGATTGTGCGCGAACCCAAGGTTTTTCTGTTTGATGAACCGCTGTCCAATCTGGATGCGGAGCTGCGGGTGGCGATGCGGGTGGAAATTGCCAAGCTGCACGATAGCCTGGATTCTACCATGGTCTATGTGACCCATGATCAGGTGGAGGCCATGACCCTGGCGGACAAAATCGTGGTGTTGCGCGGTGGGTATATTGAGCAGGTCGGTGCACCGCTGGATTTGTACGACAACCCGGATAATTTGTTCGTCGCGGGTTTTATCGGTTCACCGGGGATGAATTTCTTTGCAGCGGAAGTGACGGCTTCTGATGCGGATTCAGCGACGGTGCGTCTGCCGGGTCACAATAATGTCGAGCTGGTGTTGCCGGTGCAGAGCAAGCCAAAAGTAGGTGCCGGGTACAAGCTGGGGGTGCGGCCTGAGCATTTTTCTGCGGACGGTGCAGTGCGGCTGGCCTTGAAAGTGGATGTGGCGGAGCATTTGGGTGGGACTTCCTTCCTGTATGCGAAGGGTGCCGGTGGCGAGCCGGTGGTGCTGGAAGCGCGGGAGGATCGCGATACGGGGGCAAGAAGCCGGATTGAAGTGGGTTTTGATATTGCCCGCGCTTATTTCTTTGATGAATCCGGTGCGCGCGTGCGCTGAACTCATCTGCGGGATGGTTATTAAATTTTGTGCTAAATCCTTATGCAGTTTTGCATAGGGATTTTTTTTATGTGGTGTATCGTGTTATAAAAGAACCCTCCTCCTAATGCAGGAAGAGGGTGAACAAAGGACTGCTACCTAAACGGTGGAATGGGAAAGTAACTGTCCTGTACAATCTGCGGTTAATTGATTGCGGGTCAGCATGGCATCATTGCCTGCTGACCCGAATCTTTATCGTTAGCCCGCCAACTTAGAACGTGTAGTTGATACGGAAACGGCCAGCCAACTCATCTTCAGTCACAGAATCAGCTTTGGCAGCACTGAATGCGAGAGAAGCACTAGCCGCTTTTACACCCATGAATTCTTTAATGATGTAACGACCATAAATGGTGTCCGCTTTGTCGCCGCCCGTTTGCTTGTCTTCAGAACGGGTATAACCCAAACCGAACGGGCCCGCTTCACCGTTGATATTGAAAGAACGGTTTTCCCAGTTGGTCACGCTACCGGTTTCGTTCTTGCCATCAGCGTAGTTGGCTTTGATTACGAATGCATCAGTTGCGTAACGACCGTACAGACCGAAACCTTTGGTTTTTGTGCCTGCGTCATCCAGGTACTCATAGCCTGCAGCCAGACGAACATTGTCATTCAGGTCAACTTGCATGGCAGGACGCACGCCCGCAAACGCTTTTTCATCGCCCGTAAATGCGCTTTGACCCCAGATGGTGCCCAGCTCGAAATGCATTTTGTCAGTAGGTGTACTATAAGCCAGGACTTGGCCAGTGTTGCTAGTACGGCCACGAGCCGCGCCAGCTTGATAGAAGTTAGTGCTACCAATTACATTATGAATGGTGTCCGGGCCTTTAGAGAACAGTTCCAGTGCTTCAAAACGTCCCAGTTTGACGCCCCACTGGCTTTGGCCAAAACCAACCCATGCATCGTCTACACCCGTTGAGCCGTCTTTATTCAGCAATAACTGGCCAACGCCTTGAACGAAGCCCAGGCTGGTTTCTTCTTTACCAGAGAAACCCACTTTTACCCGGCCACCCTGGTTGTAGTTGCTGTCTGCGCTGCCGCCAGCATTGCTAACAACATCCGTATCCAGTTCCACGTCCGCAGACATGCTAACTTCAGCATGGGCAACAGCAGCCATACCCAGAGTCAGGCCAACGATTGCAGCCAGTTTTGTAACGTTAAATTCAGTTTTCATTGCACTTACCTTTAAATTCTATCTATGAAAAAACGACCAATGAAAGCACTCCCAAAATAAATAACTTATCGACCTTAAGCGATAAGCTTTTGGGAACAGCAGAAACATTGAAAGCCCTTTGACTTATTTCCTCCGCGCCCGGGTGGGGCTAGGTGCAGGTGTCATAGAACCAACAAGCGATGGGCTGATGCTTATCCTAATGGAGCTATGCGGATACGGCAAGTAATAAGTGCAGGGATTTGTGGTATTTTATCAACATTGTTGCTTATTAGAGTGCGATTGAGTACCAGTGGCTGTTTTATTAGACGCAAACTGGCAGGCTATCCAAAATGCTGCAATGCAGTAAGCAATTTTCGGTTATTTTATCCAAAGCGCTTTGAGTTTGTGCTTTAATCCTTGTCAGGATTAAAGCACAATAGACCCGATTTACCCATTGAGGAAACCCTGAGGGAAAACCATGAATTTTGATTCGTCGTCTTCACATAGCCCTTTTTCCACCCCGGCACAGCTAGGGGGCGATCCTGACTGGTGGAAAGGCGGGCTTATCTACCAGATCTACCCCCGTTCATACCTTGATACGAATAATGATGGGGTAGGTGATCTGGGCGGGATTATCCAGAAGCTCGACTACCTGGCCTGGCTGGGTGTGGATGCCATCTGGATATCACCTTTCTTCAAGTCACCGATGAAGGATTTCGGTTACGATGTCTCTGATTATCGGGATGTAGACCCATTATTTGGCACACTGGCTGATTTCGATGCGCTTGTTGCTAAAGCGCATCAATTGGGGGTGCGGGTGTTGATTGATCAGGTGTTGTCGCATACCTCTGACCAGCATCTCTGGTTCAAGGAAAGCCGTGCCTCAAAAGACAACCCGAAAGCAGACTGGTATGTGTGGGCTGATCCGCAAGCGGACGGCACGCCACCGACCAACTGGTTATCCATTTTCGGTGGTTCTGCCTGGGAATGGGATAGCCGTCGCCGCCAGTATTATCTGCATAACTTCCTGACCAGCCAGCCTGACCTGAATTTCCATCACCGGGATGTGCAGGATGCGCTGCTGGAAGAAATGCGTTTCTGGCTGGCGCGGGGTGTCGACGGTTTCCGCCTGGATACTGCCAATATGTATTTTCATGACCAGCAGTTGCGTAATAATCCACCCTTACTCCCCGGTGAGCGCGTGAATGGCGTGGAAACCACTAATCCGTATTCGATGCAGAACCCCAAGTACAACATCAGTCGCCCGGAAAATCTGGACTTTTTGCTGCGTTTGCGCGGCTTGCTGGATGAATACCCGGCCACCATGACGGTTGGTGAAGTCGGCGCAGTCATTGATATGTACACCATGGTTGCAGATTACACCGAGGCGGGTAAGCGTCTGCACATGGCGTATAGCTTTGATTTCATGACCCCGGAATTCAGTGCGCAACACATGCGTTCCGTGTTTGAGCGCATGCAGACCGGGATCGGTTCCGGCTGGCCGTGCTGGGCATTTACCAATCATGATGTGCCGCGTGTCGTTTCACGCTGGGGTCTGACCCCTGAACACGCGCCCTTGCTGTCCGCCATCATGCTCTGTGCGCAAGGTACACCGTGTATGTATCAGGGTGAGGAACTGGGCTTGCCGGAAGTGGACATTCCGTTTGAGCAGTTGCAAGACCCTTACGGGATTCGCTTCTGGCCGGATTACAAAGGCCGCGATGGTTGCCGTACCCCGATGCCCTGGGACGCTGATCAGGCGTATGCCGGTTTTTCAGCGGTTACGCCTTGGCTACCGGTCGGCGCGGAGCATTTACCCCGTGCTGTGTCCCGCCAGCAGGCGGAGGCCGGTTCCGTGTTGCACAAGACGCGTGATTTCATTCACTGGCGACGTACTCAGGCTGCTTTATTGAAGGGTGATATGCACTTTCTTGATGCACCAGAGAATGTGGTGGCGTTTGTGCGGACGCAGGGTGATGATAAGGTACTCTGTGTGTTTAACTTGGGCGACAGCTCGGTTCAGTTTGATAGCGGCATACAATATCTGCAGTGCTTGCAGGGACATGGTTTTGGCGGCACCTGTGCAGAGAATGGAATGATTGACATCGGGGCGTTCGATGCATTTTTTGGAGGAGGATTCAATGAGTAATATCCAGTTAAAGAACATTACCAAATCGTTTGGCAAGTTGCAGACCATTCATGGTATCGACCTTGATATCCAGCAGGGTGAGTTTGTTGTATTTGTAGGGCCATCAGGTTGTGGCAAATCCACCGTGCTGCGCCTGATCGCCGGGCTGGAGGAAATCACTTCCGGTGATCTGGTGATTGATGGTGAAGTGGTAAACGATTTGCCACCGGCTAAACGGGGTATTGCGATGGTATTCCAGTCGTATGCGTTGTACCCACATATGACGGTGTATGACAATATGGCGTTTGGTCTGGAATTGGCCAAATTTTCCAAGGAAGATATTGACAAGCGTGTGCGTGAAGTGGCGGGTATTCTTGAGTTGACACCGCTGCTGGATCGTCTGCCCAAGGCGATGTCGGGTGGTCAGCGCCAGCGGGTGGCGATTGGCCGGGCTATTGTGCGCAATCCGAAGGTGTTTCTGTTCGATGAGCCGCTGTCCAATCTGGATGCGTCGCTACGGGTGCAGATGCGGATCGAAATTTCCAAATTGCACCGCGAAATGGAGGTCACCATGATTTATGTCACCCATGATCAGGTGGAAGCCATGACGCTGGCGGACAAGATTGTGGTGTTGCGTGCCGGGCGGATTGAGCAGGTGGGCGCACCGCTGGAATTGTATCATTACCCGGCCAACCAGTTTGTGGCGGGTTTTATCGGTTCGCCGCAAATGAACTTCATTACGGCCAAAGTCAAGGAAACCAGTGCCCGTGGTGTGCTGTGTGAATTGCCGAAAGGCGGTACGGTGTTGGCCGCCGTTGATCCCGCCGGGGTCAAAGTCGGGGAAGAAGTGACGCTGGGTGTGCGCCCTGAGCATACCCAAGAGCAGGTCGGTGAGCATGAAACGGTCACAGGGACGATCGAATTGCTGGAACAACTGGGTGAGGCGCACTTTATTTACCTGAAACTGGATCACGGTGAGCGTATAATCGTGCGCGAGCCAGACGACACCCAGTTGAAATTGGGTGAGCGTATCTCAATTGGTATACCGGCGAATCGCTGCCATGTGTTCACGGCGGAGGGCAAGGCTTTGCCGCGCGCCCGGTAATTCTTTATTCACACTATCAACATTCAGGTAAACATGTCTTCGGATTCGGTATCACCTTCTTCTACCTTGCGCGGCCTGTTGGTCGCGCTATTGGGCTATCTGATTTTTTCCTCGCATGACGCGCTCGTCAAAGTACTGGCCGACTACTCGGTGTTCCAGATTATTTTCTTTGCCATGCTGTTTGGCTACGTGCCGTTTTCGCTGGTGCGGATCACGGATGCCAAACCCCGCGCATTGCGCCCGGTCAGCCCCGGTCTGGTCGCATTGCGTGCCATACTGATGGTGGGTGGCATGTCCAGCGCTTTCATGGCGTTCTCGCTGCTGCCTTTGGTGCAGGTTTATGTACTGTTGTTCACTACGCCGCTGCTGATTACCATCCTGGCTATCCCGATCTTGGGTGAGCAGGTGCACTGGTTCCGCTGGATGACGATTGCGCTGGGTTTGCTGGGGGTGGTGATTGTCTTGCGGCCTTCACCCCAAAGCCTCGAACTGGGGCATCTGTTTGGCATCATGTCGGCATTTTTTAATGCGGGGGCGGCGGTGATCTCGCGCAAAATTGCCCGTCAGGAAACATCGGCAACGCTGATTCTGACCCCGCTGATCCTGAACATACTGGTGGCGGGCAGCATGCTGTATTTTGTGTACAAACCCATGCCACTGGCTGACCTGAGTCTGATGTTCCTGATCGGTGTGCTGGGCTTGCTCGGGCAACTGTCGGTATTGACTGCCTTTCGGTGTGCACCCGCCACCGTCATTGCACCGATGCAATACAGCCAGTTAATCTGGGCGATTGTGTTCGGTGCGCTGTTTTTCGGTGAATCGGTGGATGCGGTCGCGTTGCTGGGGGCAGGGATTACGGTGTTGTCGGGGGTGTTGATGGTATGGCGTGAAAGCCGCGTTTCCACGAATCAACCGATTTTGCGTACCCGGAACATGCGTGGGGTCGGCTCGGCTCCGGTGCCCAGCTCAGAATCAGACAGGGAGACCCAGCCATGAGCTATCAACTCGTTTCCTGCCTGGGGGATAATACCTACCCCTTGTGCGCCTTGATTGCCGAGCAGGTGAGTACTGAAACCGGGCTCAACCTGACATTCAATCATCACATTGACTGGCAGGATGCCAAGACTGGGCTGGCGGGCGGGCAGATGGCGCTGGGCTGGATTTGTGGCTTGCTATATACCTATCAGCAGGATCAGCAACCTTCGGCCCACTACCGGATATTGGGTGCGCCGGTGTTCAGCGGGCAAACAGACCCGGTTTATTTTTCGTACCTGGTGGTGCACAAGGATAGCCCTTTCCAGACACTCGCCGATTTGCACGGGCGACGGCTGGTGATCAATGAGCCGGGTTCCTATTCGGGTAATCACGCCTTGTGGGCGCATTTGCGGACACTGGATCAGCCGCCGGTGTTTGCCCGTGTCCTGCAAAGTGGTGGCCACAGTGCCTCGATGCGCAGGGTGGCAGAGGGTGAGGCTGAGCTGGCGGCGATTGATCATACCGTATTCGATTACTGGCAAGGTTCCGGGTCGGTTGAACGCCGTGCCCTGACGCAGCAGCTGCGGGTGATCGGCCAGACTGATCCCGCACCTGCACCGCCCTGGGTTGTTTCACCGCAGGTATCGGCTGCTGATTTTGCCGCTATTCAGGATGTTTTATTCCGTTTGCATACCTCACCGCTGGCAGCGCAACTGGCCGCCGCCGGTTTGCTGCGGATTGTTCCGGCAGTGGATGCGGATTACGATGTATTGCGGGAAACCTGCAAATAGCATAGGCTTGAACCCACACAACAACGATAATTCCGCCGCACAGTAGCTGATTAACCACCCGACGGAGAACCCGATGAGCGTAATCAAACAAGATGATGTGATTGCCAGCGTAGCCGATGCGCTGCAGTTTATTTCCTATTACCACCCGCAAGATTTTGTTGAGGCCATGTATGCGGCCTGGCAGCGTGAAGAATCACCGGCGGCCAAGGATGCGATTGGGCAAATACTGGTAAATTCGCGCCTGTGTGCGGAAGGTAAACGCCCGATTTGTCAGGACACCGGCATTGTCACCGTCTTTGTTAAAGTCGGGATGGATGTGCAATGGGATGCGGAGCTATCCGTGACGGACATGATCAACGAAGGCGTGCGCCGTGCTTACCTGCACCCGGATAATATCTTGCGGGCGTCGATTCTGGCTGATCCTGCCGGTGCGCGCCGCAATACCAAAGACAATACCCCTGCCGTGATTCATTATGAAATCGTCACCGGGGATCAGGTCGCGATTGACGTGGCGGCCAAGGGCGGTGGCTCGGAAAACAAGTCGAAAATGGTGATGCTCAACCCGAGTGACAGCATTGTCGACTGGGTGCTGAAAACAGTACCGACGATGGGTGCGGGCTGGTGTCCGCCCGGTATGCTGGGGATCGGGATTGGGGGGACGGCTGAAAAAGCAGCGGTGATGGCCAAAGAAGTGCTGATGGAGCCGATTGATATTCAGGAACTGATCGCGCGTGGCCCGACAAGCCGCATCGAGGAACTGCGTATTGAGCTGTATGAAAAGGTTAACCGGCTGGGTGTGGGTGCGCAGGGTCTGGGTGGCCTGGCCACGGTGCTGGATGTGAAAATCATGGATTATCCGACCCATGCGGCGTCCTTGCCGGTGTGCATGATCCCGAATTGCGCCGCGACCCGGCATGCGCATTTTGTGCTGGATGGTTCGGGGCCCTCGTTCCAGACCGCCCCTGATCTGGCCAACTGGCCACAGATTGAACTGGCGGGGAGTGAGCAGTCGCGGCGCTTGAACCTGGATACGGTCACGCCGGAAGAAGTGCGTAGCCTGAAACCGGGCGAAACCGTGTTGCTGTCTGGCAAGATGCTGACCGGGCGTGATGCGGCACACAAGCGCATGGTGGAGATGCTCAACCGGGGCGAGCCGTTGCCGGTTGATCTGAAAAACCGGTTTATTTATTACGTGGGGCCGGTTGATCCGGTGCGGGATGAAGTGATGGGGCCTGCCGGGCCGACCACTGCAACGCGCATGGATAAGTTCACCCGCCAGATTCTCGATCAAACCGGGCTGATCGGCATGATTGGTAAGGCGGAGCGTGGCCCGGTGGCGATTGAGGCGATTCGTGATTATGGCGCGGTCTATCTGATGGCCGTGGGTGGCGCGGCGTATCTGGTGTCCAAGGCGATTACTGGCGCGAAAGTACTGGCTTTCCCGGAAATGGGGATGGAAGCCATTTATGAGTTTGAGGTCAAGGATATGCCGGTTACGGTGGCCGTCGATAGCAAGGGTGAATCGGTGCATCAGACCGGCCCAGCCAAATGGAAGGCTATTATTGAGCAAAAAGTGCCAGTAGCTACTTTAAAAAGCTGACCTCTGCCCCAAAATTTGGTACAACAGGCAAATTTTGCATTCAATCCCCTGCTATGCTGATTAGCAGGGGTTATTTTTTTGGGGAAAAGCCATTGAGCAGTTCACGCATTTACCGTTTGTCTTTTGTCAATCAGGACAAGATTTTCGAAATTTTCGCCCGTCAGGTCTACGAGTCCGACCTGTATGGGTTTATCGCCGTCGAAGAACTGGTGTTTGGTTCACAAAGTGAGTTGGTGATTGATCCGGGTGAAGAGCGCCTCAAGTCTGAGTTTGCCTCGGTCAGCCGTACTTTTATCCCCATGCATTCCATTATCCGGATTGATGAAGTGGAAAAGCCGGGTGTCAGTAAAGTGCACTCGATGGACGGTAAAGGCAATAATGTCAGTCCTTTCGCCCGTCCGCGTACTTCGGGTGACAAGAGCAAGGATTGACCGGGCGCTGGTTCGGGCATTACCTATGTACCCGAACCCGCAACCGTTTATCCCCCTGATTGTCACCTTCCAACAATATTCTCCTCCATAAAAATTTATGATGTGATTAAGGTCAGATTCACCCATCTGAACCGGGGCAAGATCGAAATGATCGAAACTCCCCCTGTTCAGCGCTTTGACCGACGGAGAGAGTGCCCATGTATCCTGTTCTGCATAAAAGCCCTGCATTGAAACTGGCTTGTGTCTTATTGATTCTGAGCGGTGGCCTGGCTACTTCCATGGCCAGAGCGGACAGCTCGATGGCTTATGATACTGAGCGTGCCGGGAACCGTGCGACCGCCCGGGTCAACATCAGGGTCAGTGTGCCGGTGCGGGTTCGCCTGACGGTGACAGCCAATACCGAGGCCGGTGTCAGCCTGAGCAGTACGGGTAACACCCTGCTGGCTACCGATCTGACAGATGCTGTTTATACAGTGGCCGCACCTTAAACGGTCTGTGGGCGTACCTCAGGTTTTGAGCCAATGCTTCCCGACTTTGTCCGACTTTGTCCGCCTGTTCCGCTGATCTGAAATTCATTGACGTGCATACGGGGCTATGAGATTTTAGCTCGAAATTAGTTTGGCTAATAAACTGATTGATAAAAATAATAATAATAAGCAGAAAATTAATCATGTGTCGTTTGGATCACTCCACTGTAATGCTCCACGCTCACCGTTTGCCTGTGCAATGGCGGTGTGTACTCGGATGTCTGTTACTGATAGGCGGACACACGGCAGTAATCGGTGGTGAAGCCGTAGCCGGTGAGGCTGAAAACCAGCCGGTGCTGGCCATTGAAAATTCGATGGTATCTGCTGAAATTGAAGTGCTCGATCCCTTACAGGCAGAGCAGGAACGTCTCCGGCAATTATTGGACAACCAACCCAAAGCTTATCAAGACAAAGTGATGAACACCGACGCTTTAGCCGAATTGCGGGTGGTGGATGAGGCAAAGGCGGATGAGCCGGAAGGTTTGCGTGCCTATGTGCTGGAAAGCCGTCTGGGATTTGCCCAAACCGACTCGACCCTGCTGGATGCGTCCAGTACCCAGGAGGCGGGGGTGCGACTTGAATACCGCTTTGATACGCAGAATTATGGCGAGTTTGTGGGTCAGCTGGATGCAAACAGCCCGGTCAGCAGTACGGGCAGTTATGTCAGTAACAGCGATTCGGCTTGGGGTACGCAGAGCCAGACGGCAGCGGAAGACAAGGTGCGGGTGACGCTGCGTAATCTGGGTTTACCCGTTACGAGCAATATACTGGCGGACACTGCGCTGGGTGATATTAGCAGTGAAGTGACTGAGGCTTTTGGGCGCAGTTACCGCCTCTCTCTGGGGACAGATACCGTGCGTGGCATCGGTACGCGTATTTATAACGGTGACTTCGACCTGCGTGTAGGCAGTGGCCAGCGCGGTGAACTGAGTGGCGAACCCTATCCTGCGTTCACTGTATTGGACGGTGAATTATCGTGGTTGGGTTTTAGCCATAAACTGGGCGATAAGGCGTTTGCCGGTATACAGCTGAATCAGGTACGCGGTTCGGTTGCTGCTGATTCTACTGCTGCGCAGGATGGTGATAAAAGCGACGGTTACCAGAATGTGACCAGTCTGGTGGTCGCTGCCGGTTATGGGCGGGAACTGCAGAATGCGGGCGACCGGAAGTTGCGGGTCACCTGGATACAAAGCCAGATGGCTGGGAGTGTCGCGTTGCAGGACAAGGAGGCCAGTGGCCTGTTTGTCGAAGCGGGTTTTCAGCATGGGCGCACCCGGCATGAACTGGGTGCGTATACCACGGAGCCCGGTTTGCAGTTTGGTGACAATGCCCTGATGGCCAACAGCCGGGGTGCCTATTGGCGGATTGACCAGAATGGCACACGGCTGGACATTGGGGGCGGGGTCGATATGGATCAGTACAATCCGGGCGGACTGACCAGCGATGGCTTGACGACCGAGCGTGTCAGCCTGGGCGGGAATGCGCAGTACCGGATTGACCGTCACCGCTCACTGGGGGGAAGCCTCTATCTGAGTGAGAGCCGGTCTGCCCGGATGACAGACCAGACCACAGACACTAGCGATACCCGGTCGCGCAGTGTACGCGGTAGTGTGTTTTATCAGCTGTTCAACCGTGACTGGGGGCGCAGCAGGCTGAGTGCGACCGTGCACCGTAACGAGACGGTGGTGAGTAACGGGGTGGCGGCGACGGGTGATGAAATTCAGTGGGAGCAGGACTGGATCACGGGTAAATATGAAACCATGCGCCCGGAGTTGACCACGACGCTGGGTCTGGCGCATGACCGCAGTGTGACGGATACGCAAACCTACCCGACGGCGGGCATTAGTACCCGTTACTGGTTTGATTCCAACTGGACAGCCAGCGCCCAGCTGCGCTACACCTCGCGCAGTGGCAATCTGTTTACGAGCCAGGGTTTGTCCGGGACGGTTGCGACCGAGCTTAAACTGAATAATGGCTGGCAGCTGGGTGTGTCGGCCAACCTGAATCAGGCAAAGGTAGAAGTGTCCGGGAATGATGACCTTGACGCACAGATCAGCCGCACGACGGATAAATCGGCTTATGTTTACGTGCGCTGGGAAGGCACCGCCGGCAAACCTTACGCCATGATGGGGGTCAGAAATAAAGGCCATACCGGCAGCGGTTCCATTGCCGGTACGGTTTTTTTCGATCTGAATCGGGATGGTGAGCGGCAGTCGGATGAAACGGATGTGTCGGGGGTCGAGGTGTATCTGGATGGACGCTACCGGGCGATGACGGATAAGGCCGGTCGCTTTGAGTTTGCTCAGGTGACGACCGGGCGGCATTCCTTGTCGCTGAATCCCGACAGTGTGCCTCTGCCCTGGGGAGCCGCTAGCCAGCGGGAAGTGAATGTGGATGTTCAACTACGCAGTGAGGCCACGGCTTATATGCCGGTGGTAAAGGTGATTGAATAATAATGATAATGTGATGAACCTGGACAAATGAAGTAACGACGAAGTTTACGCTATAACCCCAATTAATAAAAAACAAGGAAATATTTATGAAAAACCCAATGACAAACCCAATGAAAAAAATGAACAAAACACTGTTAACGGCTGCATTGGCCGCTGGCTTGAGTATCACGGCGGGTTCAGTGCTGGCGGAAAGTCAGTATGGTTATAATTCCGATGGCAAAGACGTTAGTGCACAGGCAAACGTTAAACTAAAGATCACCGTACCCAATCTGATTCTGCTGCGCGTTGGCTCGGATAATGGAACGATCGATGAGCTTGCCTGGGCAGTGGGTGCCTCTAGCCCGAAAGAACTTGGTGATGCTAGTAACAAGAATCTTGACTGGGATGGATCTGCTCCGATTCTGGAGGTGAAAGAACCGGATGCACTAGAGGCTATGGCGTGGACAAACGGAAGCAGTGCTACCCTCAATTGTGCGATGGGCGACTGGAATACCAGCGGTGGGCCGGCCAGTTCAGACTTTATCGTAACGTCGGATGGAAAATTGCCGCATCCGGGTGAAAATCTGGGAGCCTGCCAATCTGTAAAATTTGAATCAAATGTGGTACTGAAAAGTGCCTGGAAATATGTGCTGAAAGGGACACCGACCTCATGGAAGGCAGGCGTTTACACCAATACGGTCACTTATACGGCCTCATCCGTTTAACACAGCCAAGGTATAAGCCATGATCCCGGTCACACGTTCTTTCCGCTGTCAGCTACCCCGGCTGTTGTTGGGGGCGCGTGTGGCTGCGGGTCTGTTGCTGATGCTGGTGCTGATTCCTGAAGTGGGGGCTGTTTTTACATTCAGCCCTCTGGTGACTACCCCCCGGCGCATTACCTTGCAGGTGGGTAGCAGCAGCGGCATCGACCAGGTTACTTTCGATGTGAATAACGCGGTCATCAGCCCTTCACCCGTGGCGGTAGCGGCTAACGGTGCGGCGACGCTGGTCAAACTGACCGCCGAGATACGCCTGTCATCGACTCAGGTGAAACTCAGTGTCGATTCTTCAGCGGCCTTGGCGTGCGTGAGTGGCAGCGGCTGTGGCAGTACCCTGATTCCGTTCAGTACTATCAGCTGGGTGTCTGGCAATCATGATACGGTTTATCCGGGTTTTGATATTCAGGACGGAACCTTTAACGGTTCAGCCAGCCAGTTATTGACCAATTATTATGTATCGGGAGGGAGTATCACGATGTCGAATACCCTGTCTTTCACATACGCCAATACCACCGTATACCCGGCGGGGCGGTATGAAGGGCGCGTCACCTTTACAGCGAGTATGCCCTGATGAAGCGTTTGCCTGAGCTGAATTTTATTATGTGCCAAGTCGTGTTGACGACTATTTTTTTTCTGTTATCCACCCTGCCCGCGCAGGCGCTGCCCGAGCGTCTGGATGATTCTGCGTCACCGCGTGGGATGGTGCAGGCACCGAGGGTATTGAGTAATACCGGCGGTCTGCTGGAAGACAGTCTGGATGCGACCCATGCGATTCTGGAATTTGGGCGCGTGGAATACCGGCTGAATACGGCGGCCTTCATCGGTCAACAAGCCCGGATTTATTATGTGATTCCGGCGGACGTAACCGGTCTTTTGTCCCCGAGTGGGCTGGACGTCTCCTGGTACGGCAATGGCCTGTTTGCCAATGGCAGCGGGCATCCGGGGGATCGGGTACTGGTCTGGTCGGGCAGTGTGGAGAGCGGCATGCTCAGTGAATCGCTGAACTTGACCATGCGGCTGGCCTTACAGGAATTGCGTTTGCCGGATGGGGCAAACTTCGGTTTGGAATCATTTTTTGAAATAGAGACGTTACCATAGAGACATAACCATGAAAGATAAAAACAACAATAAAAGCGGATTTTCGAGTCTGGGTCTGAGTTTTGGTTTGACGGTGTTACTGAATGCGTCAGCAGTCTTTGCCGGGCCGTTTGAAATTGGGATTGCGCCTTCACGGTTTGAAGTGAGTGGCAATAGCGGGCAGCGGGTAGGGCAGTCTATCGATATTCATAATGTCGGGGCGGCGGCTACTGATGTGAGTTTGCGCACGCTGGACTGGGATTATGCTGCCGATGGCAAAATCACTTATTATGATGAGCTGCGCCCCGGTAGTTGCCGTGAGTGGGTGACGCTGGAACGGAATGCAGTCAGTATCCCGGCCAACAGCAAAAAAACTTTCCGCTTCCAGATCGATGTACCCGCCAATGCCCCCCGCAGTGAGTGCCGTTTCATGCTGGCAGTCGAAGGCGTGGAGCCTGCGTATCGGCCATTGCTCAAATCGGGCGGTGCCAGTATGAGTTTGCCAGTGAGCGGGCGCATTGCTGTGGCTGTTTATATGGCAGTGAATGGCGCTGAACCCAGTCTCGCCCTGCAACAACTGTCAGTACAGAA
The DNA here is from genome assembly GCA_964293125.1 of uncultured Thiothrix sp. Classification (GTDB taxonomy): domain Bacteria; phylum Pseudomonadota; class Gammaproteobacteria; order Thiotrichales; family Thiotrichaceae; genus Thiolinea. The sequence continues at coordinate 51,318 of CAXYXY010000025.1, forward strand.
CGTCAATGGGCAACGCACGCCGATGGTGAGCGTCACCAATCAGGGCGATGCCCATGGGCGGCTGGACGGCGCGCTGAGTGCGGTCGATGCCAAAGGTCTGGCTTTTGAATTGGTGCCGGATGGTACACCCGTCATGCCCGGACAGACCCGCCTGCTCGCGCTGACACCAACCAGTGAGGCCAGTCGCGCAACACCCAGCATCGCTTTTCCGGTCACCAGCAGTGGTACGATTGACTGGGAGAAAGGCAGTTTCCGGGTGAATGCGCAGTTCAAATGAACGCCTTCAGTCTGCACACACACCGCAAGCGATGGGTAGTCAAGGCTATCCCCGTCTGCTGGTTGGCTTGGACAGGATGTCTGCCGGTAGCCGTACAGGCAGAAAGCACTTCGAATCAGGCACCGACCAGCAATTACAATGCGGCTGTTTCGACCAGTGCCCGGCTTGATTTCAGAATCAACATGGGGAAGTTCCTGTTTTTTCAGGTGGGCAGTGGCACCTTTCCGACGGCGAGTAGTACGGTGGATACCGTGACCTTTACCCGTGGGTTTGCCACGCCCGCCGGTATCACTAACGGCAATAAGCAGGCGATCAGCTGGGATGGCACCGCCCCGGTATTGTCCACCGTGGCGACCAGTAATGCAGTGCTGCCGGTGGAAGTCAGAAGCAATGCCGGGCAGGTCAGCATCAGAGCCAGTATCAGCAGCCCCTTGAGCAATGGTACGCAGACCATCCCGTTTTCCGACATCAGTATCAGCTCCAGCAGTGATAGCTTGCCTGCGCCACCCGTGCCTGCAACGGGCACCGGAACCGCAGTGAATGTGGTGGGTACGGCCTTCTCCAATCTGGTGACGCAACGTACTGCCCACTGGACATTTACCTACAACAGTACGACTTCACCGGCAGCGGGTACTTATAGCGGGCAGATTTTATTCACTGCGTCCGCGCCGTAAGCGGGTGAGTGCGGCTAACGTCAACCGAGGTCAACTGAAATCAATCAATACGGGAGTAAATCCGGGGGTCTTTTCCGTTTTTTAGCGGCATTCGTGGTGGATGGTATGCAATAACTGGTAATAAGCCCATAAGCTTTGTATCCTTCTCATTTTAGAAACGTTTGTAGTGGCGATTGATGAGCAGTATGCAGGAACAATATAACCATAAAACACTGGAACCGGCGGTACAGCGGTTCTGGGATGAGCAGAAAACTTTCGAAGTGACCGAAGACCCGGAGCGGGAGAAATACTACTGCCTGTCGATGTTCCCTTACCCCAGTGGCGTGCTGCACATGGGGCATGTTCGCAACTACACCATTGGTGATGTGATCGCCCGTTTCCAGCGGATGCAGGGTAAAAATGTGTTGCAGCCGATGGGTTGGGATGCGTTTGGTCTGCCTGCAGAAAATGCCGCCATCAAGAATAAAACCGCGCCTGCGGCCTGGACTTACCGCAACATTGATTATATGCGCAGCCAGCTGAAAAGCATGGGGCTGGGCATCGACTGGTCGCGTGAACTGGCGACTTGTACCCCGGAATATTACCGCTGGGAGCAATGGTTTTTCACGCATCTGTATGAAAAGGGTCTGGTTTACCGCAAGAAATCAAGCGTTAACTGGGATCCGGTCGACCAGACTGTGCTGGCGAATGAGCAGGTAGTCGATGGGCGCGGCTGGCGTTCCGGTGCGCTGGTCGAACAGCGTGAAATTGACCAGTGGTTCCTGAAAATTACCGCCTATGCGGATGAATTACTGGACGAACTGGATCGCATGCCCGGCTGGCCCCAGCAGGTGCGCACTATGCAGGAGAACTGGATCGGACGCTCGGAAGGTGTGGAGCTGCAGTTCGGTCTGGAAGGGAGCAAGGACAGCTTAAGCGTGTTCACCACGCGCCCGGATACCTTGATGGGTGTGACCTACATGGGGGTGGCGGCACAGCATCCGCTGGCGCTGAAAGCAGCACAAAAGAATCCTGAGCTGGCGGCCTTCATTGAAGAATGCAAGTTGGCCTCGGTCGCCGAAGCGGACATGGCGACCATGGAAAAGAAGGGCATGGCCACCGGCATCATGGCGCTTCACCCGCTGACCGGTGACGAGATTCCGGTTTGGGTCGCGAATTTTGTGCTGATGTCGTATGGCTCCGGTGCGGTGATGGCGGTGCCGGGGCACGACCAGCGCGACTGGGAGTTTGCCAAAAAATATGATTTGCCCATCATGCAGGTGATTGCCCCGGTGGATGGTCATGACATTGATCTGGATGAGGCGGCGTTCACCGACAAGGGTGTGCTGGTGGATTCCGGTGTTTATGATGGCATGAGTTCGGCAGAAGCGTTCGAGGCGATTGCCGCCGCCTTGCACAGTAAGGGCACGGGTAGCAAACAGGTGAATTATCGCCTGCGTGACTGGGGTGTTTCGCGTCAGCGCTATTGGGGCTGCCCGATCCCGATGATTTATTGCGACAGTTGTGGTGTGTTGCCGGTGCCTGCCGCTGATTTACCGGTACTGCTGCCGGAAGATGTGGTGTTTGATGAAACCGGTGGCTCGCCGATCAAGCGGATGCCGGAGTTTTATGAAACGACCTGCCCGTCCTGTCAAGGTGCGGCACGGCGTGAGACGGATACCTTTGATACCTTTTTTGAATCCTCCTGGTATTTTGCCCGTTATACCTGTGCGGATAACAACGAGGCGATGCTGGATGAACGCGCCAATTACTGGCTACCGGCTGATCAGTATATCGGCGGAATCGAACACGCCATTTTGCATTTGCTGTATGCGCGTTTCTTCCACAAGCTGATGCGTGACGCCAGCCTGCTGGAGTCTGACGAGCCGTTCACCAACCTGTTGACCCAGGGCATGGTGCTGGCGGATACCTTCTATCGTGAAAAGGAGAATGGCAGTCAGGACTGGATTTCACCGGCGGATGTGAGCGTGCAGCGCGACGAGAAGGGGCGGATTACCGGTGCAGTACTTAGCTCGGACGGTGAGCCGGTGTTGTCGGGTGGCATGACCAAAATGTCGAAGTCCAAGAACAACGGTGCCGATCCACAGATGATGATCGACCGTTACGGGGCGGATACCTTGCGTTTGTTCTCGATGTTCGCCGCGCCCCCTGACCAGAGTATGGAATGGTCGGATTCCGGGGTGGAAGGGGCACAACGCTTCCTGCGCCGTTTGTGGAAGCAGGTGTTTGAGCATGTGTCTGCCGGTCTGGTGGATATGCGCGCACCGCTGGGTAAACTGAACAGTGAGCAGCAGGCTTTGCGGCGCAAGCTGCACCAGACGCTGGAAAAAGTCACGGATGACATGAACCGGCGGCATACCTTCAACACCGCGATTGCCGCCAACATGGAACTGCTGAACGATATTGCACGCTTTACGGATGAAACGGCGACCGGGCGGCAGATCCGGCAGGAAGCGCTGCAGATGATCGTGATGCTGCTCTCGCCGGTGACACCGCACATCTGCCATGCTTTATGGCAAGCGCTGGGGCATAGCGTGCCGCTGATTGATGCCCGCTGGCCGGAAGTGGATGAGTCGGCACTGGTGCAGCATACGCTGGAATTGATCGTGCAGGTGAATGGCCGGGTGCGCGGCAAGATACAGGTGGATGCCTCCGCCAGTGAAGGTGAAATTCAGACTGCCGCACTGGAAAACGTGAATGTACAGCGGTTTCTGGTCGATATCAGCGTCGAAAAGGTCATTGTGGTCAAAGGCCGCTTGGTCAACATCGTGGCGAAATAAGATGCGTGATCAGGTGCGTGTGCCATTATTTGTGCCATTATGGTTGTGCTGGCTGGTTGTGCTGCTGGTACTGGGTGGGTGCAGCGGTTTCCATGTGCGGGGGGCAGATTCGCCGACCGTAGCACCCTTGCGCGGGCAGCTGGTCTATCTGCAGGGTGTAGATACCAGCGAAGGTTTTGGTGAGGTTCTGGAACGCACTTTACGCGAACAGGGTGCTACGCCGGTTGACGCGGTCGCTGATGCCACCCTTTATCTGGAACTGGGGCGGGTACAGGAAGATAAAACCGTATCGGCCTATTCTTCTGCGCGTCTGGTGCGTGAATTTAATCATTTTATTGAAGTGTCCTATCTGGCGCGGCGCGGCGGTGAAGCCGGATCAGTGCCGACCGAATCGGCAGAACCAGCAAAACCAGCGGTACAGATGCCACGTGCCTCGGTACGGGCGGAGCGTGTCCAGATTTATGACAGTACCTATGTGCTGGGTGCGGCGGAAGAAGAGCGCATTATCCAGCAGGAGCTGCGGGAAGAAGCGGCGCGCTTACTCACCGTCCGGCTGGGTGCGCTAGGTGCCTTAAAGCGTGGGCAGTAAACGCTGGCGAATGCGGGAAGAGGCAGGCAAACTGTGGCGCAGCGCGGCCTGTAACACCGCCAGCTTGCCCATAATATCAATGCCACTGCGGGCGCGGGTGATGCCGGTATAAAGCAGCTCTCGCCCCAGAATCTGCGCGTCTTCATTTTCCGGCAGCATCAGTAACACCTGGTCAAACTCAGAACCCTGGCTTTTGTGAATCGTCAGTGCCCACGCTGTTTCATGGGCAGGCAGACGCACACTGGCAAAGGCACGGAAACCGCTACCGGCATTATCTGCAAACCAGACGCGCAACTGTCCGTTGGCAGCGGGCAGGGTAATGCCAATATCCCCATTGAACAAACCCTGGCGGTAATCATTTTGGGTGACCATCACCGGGCGGCCTGCATACCACGGGCTGGAACCGGTATACCCCAGACTGGGCGCTAACAGCTTGCTGATATTCTGGTTCAGCTGTTCGGTGCCTAATGCCCCTTTACGCAAGGGGGTGAGGATGCGAAAGCGGTTGAAGGCCGTGAACAAGGGCTCCAGATCGGTGGTTTGTTGCTGCCAGTGGCATACTGCCTGCAGGTAATCCTGCCAAACGGTCTGCAGGTAACTGCGCTCAATCCGGGCGGCCTCAGCCCAGCTGATGCCTGCGGGTGTGTCTTCTAGCAGTGCCAGCAGGGTTGGCTCATCCCGGTCGCGTACCGCCTTAGCCAGTTGCCCGATACCGCTGTCTGCGCTGAAACGCCAGCTTTTTTCCAGCACCACCGTCTGTGCATCCAATGGGTGTGGCATGCTCTCATTCTGGTTTTTGGCACAGAGGTCACGGAAAATGGAGCCGGTTTCTACTGAAGCCAACTGGTCTTTATCACCCAGTAAAATCAGGCGTGCACGCGGGCTGACTGCTTCGAACAGGTGCGTCATCAAGGACACGTCAATCATCGAAGCTTCATCCACAATCACCACATCAGCCGGTAGTGGGTGATGCGCATGGTGCCGGAAGCCGACTTTACCGGGGATAAAGCCGAGTAGCCGGTGCAGGGTGCTGCCTTGCTCGGGGATACGGTCGCGCAGCTCAGTCGATAAATTCAGAGAGTTTTTGGCAGTCCGGATCGATTCCTGCAGGCGCATCGCCGCTTTACCGGTCGGAGCCGCCAGCAGAATCCGCTGTGGATTTACCTGCAAGTGCCCGACCAGCAGGCACAGCAGGCGCATGACCGTGGTGGTTTTACCGGTGCCGGGGCCGCCGGAAATAATCAAAAATGGCGTATTGGCCGCCTGCTGGATGGCCTTTTTTTGTAAGTGGGTGTCCTTATCCGGTAGCCATTCATCCAGCGTCGCAGTAATCTCTGCCTGCGTGCTAGCCGATAAATCCAGGGTGTGCAGGCGGGTGCTGATGTTGTCGGCGAGACGTTGTTCATACTGAAAGTAGCGGTTCAGCCAGACATGCCCGTCTTCCAGAATCAGGGGTTTGTAATCACCCGGCTGGCCGATGACCGGCAAGTCAAACCAGCTGGCTTGAGCGCAGGCTTGCAATGCAGGCGGGAGTGGCACAGCGATAATGCCTTGTCGGGTTGCGTGGCTGGTGTGGGAGGCCAATAACTCAACTTCTGACCGCAGGCTATCGGTGAGCGGGTGACCGGCATCAGCGCACAGGCGCACCAGCAGGCGGGCAAACTGGCGGTCGAGAAAACCATAACTGTCAGCGGGTTCGGTCGCTTCCAGTGTTTCCAGCGCTGCAGCCGGTGTGCTTGAGCGTTTTGTTGGTGTTGCTGGGTGGGTCGCAGAGGGCATTGCTTAAGTCCTTTGATTCTTTTAATGTCTTTGCAATAAAGCCAGCACTTCATAATGCGCGGTATGTGGGAACATGTCGAACAATTGTACCTGTTTGAGCCGGTAAGCGCTCAAGGCAGCGATGTCCTGACGCAGGGTCTGTGGGTTACAGCTCGAATAGAGAATGGCAGGCGGCGCGAAACGGTTCAGTTGCTGGCTGAGTGTTGCCCCCAGACCCCGGCGCGGCGGATTGACAATCACCAGATCCGGTGTGTGTGTCAGTGAAGGCGCTAAAGGCGCTGCCGAGTGGTGCGCGGCGTGTGTACTGTGCTTGCTGGCGAAGTGGTCGGCATCCAGTGCAGCAAAGCTGACCCTGGTCAGGCCGAGTGCGGTCGCTGACAATTGCGCGCAGGCGATAGCTTCTGCTTCAATCTCAATGCCGGTCAAGCGGGTTTCAGCATCGGCACAATGCAGGCCAAAACCACCCACCCCACAGAATAAATCCCAGATATGGCGGGGTGCCAGTGTCCGGCTCCAGTCGCGGGCAGTTTGGTACAGTTTCGCGGCAACGCTGGGGTTGGTCTGGAAGAAACTTTTCGGGCGTATATACAGCGGCACACCATTGAAATTTTCTTCGATACGGGTGCTGTCCGTCAGGAAAATCTCCTGTTCGCCCTCCAGAACAGCCATGTGTACCGGCTGGATATTGACTGAGATCACCCGGATCTGCGGGTAATCTGCCAGCAACAGGGGCAGGGCGGCACGGATGCGCGGAATGGCTTGCTCACTGCGCAAGACGAAGCGCAGCAGGTACTCACCGGTATGCATGCTACGGGTCAGCAGGATGAATTTGAGTTCGCCTTTCGCTTTGTCGACGCGATAAGGCGGCAGACCGGCCTGCTGTACCCAGTGTTGCAGGCGTTGTAACAATGGTTGCATGTCGTTCGGGTACAGTGCGCAGTCGGTCAGGCTGACCGGCTCACCGCTGGGGCTCATGATACCGAGAAGGGGGGCGTGGGCTGCACCGAGTACGACCATTTTGGCTTTGTTGCGAAAGCCGCTTTCCGGGCTGCCCACCGGTGCACACCATTCCTCTACACTCAGATCAGCCAATAACGCGCGGAGTTGCGCCTGTTTACGCGCCAGCTGGCTGGGGTAATCGCTGGCCAGCCATCGACAGGACTGACAGCGCGCAGCCGTAAAATGTGGGCATTCCATCGGTACACAGTAACCGCAGTGAAGGAGAAACGCCCATCATAGGGTAACGCGACTTTTCAGTCACGATAAACGCGGCGGAATTCCTCGGCAAAGCGCCGCCCCAGATCCATCTGCCCCCGCGTGTTGTAATGAATCTGGTCAGCGGCCTTTTGCAGGTCATCGGTGTCGACGAAGCGGGTGTACTGGAACTGCTGACAGACCAGTTCCTGGGCGTGGCGAATCGTGTCTGCCGCTGGGTGATAAGCCGCTGGCGGGTTGATGCGACCCAGAATAAACGGGGCATACCAGCTTTGGTATTCACGCCGCCAGTCACTGATCAGGTAACGGATATTAGCCAGATAGGCATTGGCAGCCTGCGGATAACGTGCATCCCGTTCACCCTGCATCCACAAAAAGGCGGAGACGGTATTGCCGTTTTCCAGTGTTTTGCTTAAGGTCACCTGCTTTTTCAGCAGCTCGTACAAGCTGCTTTGGATGCTGCTTTCAGTCATGCGGTACGACACCCGTGGATTCCAGATTCGCGCCCAGTCATAAATCGACGTACCCCCGACCGCGAGTTTAACCAGTGCAATCCGTCGCCCCGGATACCAGGCAGCCAGGTATTTGCCAAAGGCGACCTCCGGGCCAAAACGTCCGCCCGGCTGTTGGGAAAATTCCATGCGCCGACCAAACTGATAAAACTCAACCTGGCTCGGCATCACCTGCAGCCAGCCGGGCAAATCGGTGTAACGGGTTTCTGTCCAGCCGGCCATGTTCGATTGGCCGGCGAGGATCACGACAATATCTTTAGGCATGGAAGCATCCTTAATCCATGGTATGTAGGGGTTGTATCGTGAGTATAGGTCAGAAAGCGGGGTGAAATTGGCGAATTATGATAACAATTATCGATACCGGTTAGCTAAACCTGCTGTGCCACCACCTTATCCATAATATACCGACCAATCGGAATCGCGGAGGTAGCCGCCGGGGAGGGGGCATTGCAGACATGCAGGCTGCGCGGGCTGGTCGCGAACAGGAAATCATGCACCAAAGTGCCATCCTTGAGCACTGCCTGGGCACGGATACCGGCAGGATAAGGCTTTAAATCGTCCAGTTGCAGTTGTGGGCAGTATTTTTGTACCCGGCGCAGGTAACCGGCTTTGAACCAGGAATCTTTGGTTTCTGCCAGACCCGTTTTCCAGTGCGCAGCCAGCACTTTCCAGAAGCCGGGGAAGGTGAGCATGTCCTTGAGGTCGCGCAGGCTGATATTGATCCTGCCATAGCCCTCCCGTTTCCAGCCTTGGACGGCATTCGGGCCGACGGTGACGGAGCCATCAATCATCCGGGTTAAGTGCACGCCCAGAAACGGCAAATCCGGGTCGGGAATCGGGTAAATCAGGTGCTTGACAATCTGGTTGTATTTTTCCGGGAGCTGATAATATTCGCCCCGAAAAGGAATAATCTGAAAATCGGTTTTGATGCCCATCATTTGGGTGGTGCGATCCGCCATTAAGCCAGAACAGCTGATGAGAAAACCGGTTTGCAGTGTCTCTTGCCCCTGTTTTGTCCTGACTTCGACTTGTACTTGCCCAGCCTGTTCCCGTAAGCCAATCACCTCGGTATTCAGCCGACATTCGCCCCCCAGCGCCTGAAAACATTCAGCCATTTGGGTGGTGACCTGCTGATAATTGACGATTCCGGTGGTTTTCACCAGAATGCCGCCTAGCCCGCTGATATTCGGTTCGCGCTGTTTGAGCTGGGTGGCATCCAGCCATTCGACCTCCAGCTGGTTTTGCTGACAGCGCGCAAACAGGGCTTCCATGCGTGTGTATTCAACGGCATTGGTAGCGACCAGCAGCTTGCCGCACTGTTGATAAGGAATGTTGTTCGCCTCACAAAAGGCGATGGTGGCGGCGACGCCTTCCCGGCAAAACCGGGCTTTCAGACTGCCGGGTGCATAATAGACCCCGGCGTGAATCACTCCGCTGTTATGCCCGGTCTGGTGTTTGGAAAAGCCAGCCTCTTTTTCCAGTAACCCTATTTTTTTCTGCGGGAAGCGCTGCTGCAATTGCCAGGCAGTCGACATGCCGACGATACCGCCACCGATGATGAGGTAGTCATACATTGTATTATTGGCTTCACTCAACTTAACTTAACCTACTCAATGTGTTCGATCTAGGGAAAACTGATGATATTCAAACCGGCCTGCGCGTCAGCAATAAACAGGATTTTCTGGTTGCGACTGAGGCTGACCGCTTCCGCCGCCCGGCGGGTTTTAAGGGTATGCAGCCCACGCGGATGAGTCGGCTGACTGACATCCACCACCTGCACGCCGTTGTACAAGTCGGCCACCAGTGCAATGTTACCATCATTGCTCAGGGTGATGGCAAACGCATTGCGCGTGTCGAGATGGCCGACATTCTGTACCTGCAACGGATTAGAAACATCATGGATACTTAAACCGCCGGTGTTATTGGCCGCATATAACCAGCGATTATCTGCCGACAACGCCAAGCCCTGTGCGTGCCCCAGTGGTTTGATCTGGCTCAGGTGACGCGGCGCAGCGGGCTGGCTCACATCGGTCAGCGTAATGCCGCCCGCCTGAGCCGCGCTATAGAGCGTTCTGCCATCGCGGGAGAGTAATACGCTGGCAGTCGCGCCACCGCTCGGGATCACGGCCAGCTGGCGCGGCTGGCTGGGGTTGCGTACATCGGCGACCACCACGCCATGGTCATTGTCGGCGATAAAAACGGTTTGCCCATTCGGCGACAGGGCGAGATTAAAGGCATAGGAACGGGTATTCATCCGCCCTAACAGCTTGATGTCCTGTGGGTTCGTCAGGTCGAGTATATCCAGCCCCGCCGACCCGTTCGCGACATAGGCCAGCCGTCCGTCACGACTGACGACGATGGCTTCGGCGCTTTGTGACTCGCTGGCGACACTGATGAGGACAGGGGCGTGTGGCTGGCGGATGTCCAGATACAGCACGCCTTCCTGCGCTGAGGCCAGCAGGGCATGCTGGTTGTCCGGCAAGAGTACAATGTCATGCACGGTGCCGCGTGTCTGGAAGTGGGTGTTTTGCTGGATGGTCTGAAAGGGGGCGGCGCTGGCCGGTTTTAAGAGTAACAGGCTGAACAGGAGCAAACTGAGGCTGATCCATTGAGAAAAGTGAAAACGGTGGTGGGCAGGCATGGCAATTCCTTTGTAGTTGAATCGGTTGAAGAGGCCGGTACTGGATAGACCGGTTTGTATCCCGAAAGTTTTACAAATACCAACAAGCCCGTTTAGCTGAAGCCCAACCCGTTGATCAGGACTTTGAGAAAGCAGTTGAGAAGTTGCCGAAGCTGAAGAAATAATGAGCGTAATGATTTCGATTCTGGCAAGCCTTCGCTGAATACGTGGTTTCAGCGCCATGCGTGGAAAAATCAGCAGTTTGGCGTTTCCCGCACCAATGTCATTTGTGATGCCGAGTCTGGCAAAGTCGCTGGTTTCGTTTCCCTGACAGCTGCGGAAATCCGCCGCGAATTCCTGCCTAAATCCCAGCAACGCAATCGCCCCGAGACCATTCCCGCCATCCTGCTCGGGCAACTGGCAGTTGATCTGGAGTATCATGGGCAAGGGCTGGCAAAGTCACTGCTGTTCTTCGCTTTCAGGACAGGTAGCTCAAAGAGGCTGTGATTCATGTCGCCAGGGCGGGTTGCCGTTAAGGCGGTGGACATCGCTGTTAACGAGTAACGACTCGTAGCACCGACTAGCACGGGTGTGGGTTCATGGGTTAAAATAAGCACATGTCTATCGAACAGCTCACTCAATTCATTCGTCAGCACCCGCGTTTGCTGGTACTCACTGGCGCGGGTATCAGCCTGGAGTCGGGTATTCCTACCTACCGGGATGCACACGGCGTCTGGCAGGGCAGCGCACCGATGCAGCACCCGGATTTTGTCCAGTCTGTGGCTACCCGCCAGCGTTACTGGGCGCGGTCTTTTCTCGGGCGGTCGGTGATTGCCGGTGCCCAGCCCAATCAGGCGCATTTCGCGCTGGCTGAGCTGGAAAAGGCTGGTTTTATAGAATTGCTGGTCACGCAGAATGTCGATAACCTGCACCAACGCGCCGGTAGTGAGCGGGTGGTTGATCTGCATGGCAACCTGCGCACGGTGGTTTGTCTGGATTGTGGCGCACATAGCCCGCGTGATGAAATGCAGGAACGTCTGGAAGCGGAAAATCCGCAACTGGTCGGTGTGCAGGCACGCATCCAACCTGACGGTGATGCGATTGTGGCGGATGAATACGTGCAACAGGTACAGATTCCCGCCTGTACCCGCTGCGCGGGTGTGTTAATGCCGGATGTCGTGTTTTTCGGGGGCAGCTTGCCGCCTGCGCGAGTGGATTATTGTCTGGATGCCTTGCGCCGCGCTGATGCGCTGTTAGTGGTCGGTAGCTCGCTGAAAGTCTATTCCGGTTTCCGTTTTTGCCTGCGTGCCAAAGAATGGGGTAAACCGCTGGCGCTACTGAATCCGGGCATGACCCGTGCGGATGATCTGGCGGATCTGCAGGTGAAGACGGCGTGTGCGGAGACACTGGCGGGCGTGGTGCGGGCGTTCAAACCGGCCAGCAGCCTGCCGGTTTGAACAGTTAATCCATCTCATCCCCTGACAGTCGCCGTTTTAAAACATCAACGATACTGGCGCAAATACCACCATTCAAACCCACGTTTCGCCCAGTGGAGTGCTCTGTTCGCCGGGATCATCCGGTTGTTTTGTTCGGTACGTGACACCAGCATGCCTTTGTCGAACGAGTCGACGATACACACCAGTTCTACCTTGAACGTTGCGTCGGCAGCGCCGCCGTTGAAGTCAGCCAGCAGGTTTTTAGCCGCAGCGGCCGCTTGCAGGTCGGCCATGTGTGCCTGTTTGGGCATCCAGTCGGGGCCGGGGAAGCTACCGGAATCACCGGCTACATACACGCGCTCCAACCCTTCCACTTTACAATGGCGGTTAGCCTTGATCAGCCCGCCGGATGAGCGTGGCAGGTCGGTATTGTCAAACCAGAGGTTGCCGGTCATGCCGGGCATGAACAGAATCAGGTCGGCGGCAAATTCGCCCCCTTCGGTTTTTACCTTGTTCGCTTCAAACCCCGTCATTTTATGGCCAAGGTGGGTTTCAATCCCGCGCTTTTTCATCTCATTCAGCAAACCCTTTACCGCTTTTTCACCTAAACGGTTGCCGGGTTTTTCGGCGGGGCTGAAGAATACCAGCTTGAATTGATCGCGGCGTTTTTGCTGGCGTAACAGCGTATCGGTGCCAAACAGGAATTCGAACATCGGGCCGCCCCGCATTGCGCTCGGTTCATTCGGATTGCCCGCGAAACCCATCGCAATCGTACCACCCTGCAGGGCTTGCAGGCGTTCACTGAACTGTTCAACGGCGGCGATGCCCTCGCACGGCGTGATGGCGTGCTCGATGCCGGGCAGTTTTTTGATGAAACGCCCGCCTGAGCCAATAATCAGGCCGTCATTGCTGACTTCGCCCTGGTCGGTTTCGATCATCCGCCCACCCGCGCGCATGCCGGTGACATTAGCCTGTTTGAAGTTAACGTTCATGCGCCGGAAGAAGTTATCCAGCGGTACAATCAGATCAGCACGTTTGCGCAAGCCGCTGGGTATCCAGATGCTGCCGGGGTAGTAATGCAGTTCGGCGCGCGGGGCGATCAGGGTGATTTCCACGTCCTTGTCCTGTTTGCGCAGTTCGCGCACGGCGGTCAGGCCCGCGAAGCCTGCCCCGACAATAGTAAGCTGTTTCATAATGTCTTCCGTTAGCCTGTATTGGGTTCGCATTATCCGTTCTGACTGGGTGCTGTCCATCTATCTGCCGGGATAGCTATTGACTGACCAGTCAATTAGTGTGATAAAGCAATGATTCAGGCATAGTCTAACCGAATCCTGGCGGGTATGGTTAGACTTGCGACATCGGCAGTAAAGCGAAAGGTAACGTTGACCGCAACGAGGGTGGATGTACAAGATGGCAATTAGTGTATTTGATATTTTTAAAGTCGGGATTGGGCCTTCCAGCTCCCACACCGTCGGGCCGATGCGCGCTGCCAATCGCTTTATTGCACGCCTGCACAGCCAGGGTTTGCTGGATAAAGTAGCGCGTATTCAGACCGAATTATATGGCTCCTTAGGGGCGACCGGCAAAGGGCATGGCTCCGACAAAGCGGTATTATTGGGGCTGGAAGGTTCCGACCCGGAAACGATAGATACCGAAAGCGTCCCGGTGCGGATGGACGCAATCATGGCCAAACGTCAGATCCAGCTGGCGGGCAGCCACCCGCTGGCCTTTGACCCCACGACTGACCTGATCATGCACCGGCGCAAGTCACTGCCTTATCACGCCAATGGCCTGAGCTTTGCTGCGTTGGATGCGGCGGGTGTTTGCCTGCAAAAAAATACCTATTATTCGGTCGGTGGTGGCTTTGTGGTGAATCCGGATGCTGAAGCAGAAGGTGCCCAGCCGATTATTCAGGATGCAACCCCGCAGCCTTTTCCGTTTACGACCGCTAAACGTCTGCTGGAGCATTGTAATGAGCAGGGTTATTCGGTCAGCCAGATCATGCTGCAGAATGAGAAAGTCTGGCGCAGTGAGGCGGACATTCGTGCCGGTTTGCTGCATATCTGGAGCGTGATGCAGGCCTGTGTCGAACGGGGTTGCCGTACCGAGGGGATCTTGCCGGGCGGCTTGAAAGTACGGCGGCGGGCGGCACCGTTGCATCGCAAGCTGCTGCATGATGACGTGCTCAATCGTGCGCCGATGGGAACCATGGATTGGGTGAATCTGTTTGCACTGGCGGTGAACGAAGAGAATGCGGCGGGTGGACGAGTGGTGACGGCTCCGACTAACGGTGCAGCGGGGATTATTCCGGCGGTGATGCATTACTATTCACGTTTTGTCACCGGGGCGAATGAGGACGGCATTGTCCGTTTTCTGCTGGCGGCGGGCGCGATTGCGATTCTGTACAAGGAAAATGCGTCTATTTCTGGTGCGGAAGTCGGCTGTCAGGGGGAGGTCGGTTCGGCCTGTTCAATGGCGGCGGGCGCTTTGACGGAAGTCTTGGGCGGCACGCCGGAACAGGTGGAAAATGCAGCGGAAATCGGGATGGAACATAACCTCGGTCTGACGTGCGACCCGATTGGCGGGCTGGTACAAGTGCCGTGTATTGAACGCAATGCGATGGGCGCGGTGAAAGCGATCAATGCCTCACGCATGGCGCTGCATGGCGATGGTAAACACCATGTCTCGCTGGACAAGGTGATCCGCACCATGCGCGAAACCGGGCTGGATATGAAAACCAAGTATAAGGAAACTGCCCGGGGCGGGCTGGCGGTGAATATTATCGAGTGTTAGGCGCATGGCTGGAAAATGCGGAGATGGAGAATACGAAGTGACTCAAAGTGACGAAAAATTTCGGTTTAAAGCAAAACTGCACCGCCCGGACAAGCCGGGTGGCGATACTCAGTGGGCTTTCGTGGTTCTGCCCAAGGATGTGAGTGCCGGGCTGCCAAGACGAGGCAGGACAACGGTAGAGGGTACCATCAACGGTCATCGTTTCCAGGCTACGCTTGAGCCGGATGGTCAATTGAGCCATTGGCTGCGGGTAAACAGAGAGTTGCTGGAAGCCAGCGGTGCGGGTGTGGGTGATATGGTCGCGCTTGAGATCATGCCCGTGGAGCAAGAACCGGAACCTGAGATTCCCTCTGATCTACAAGAGGCGCTCGCGGCGACCCCCGATGCTTGGGATGTTTGGGAGGATACGACAACCATCGCCCGTCTGGACTGGATACACTGGGTTACGTCTGCCAAGCAAGCCAAAACTCGGGCGAAACGGATTAACGACGCCTGCGACATGCTTGCTTCCGGCAAGCGGCGGGTTTGCTGTTTCGATCAATCTGGATACTACAGTAAAGCTTTCAGTGCGCCTGAGGCGGCAGATTGAGTAGCGCAGCGGTTTTCCGTGGCTTAAGCTATTCCACCCAATTCCCGAATCCTGCCTAGCAAGGCCTCCGGTACGTCCACCCCATCCTGTTCATGTTTGGCTCGCAACTGCCCACGTCGTGCACCCGGCAGGCGTACTTCGTTGTCATCGGTCAGCGCAGTGAGCATGGTTTCCAGGTGCGTGAGATAGCTTTCGCTAAAAAAATCCGGGTTAAACGCAATAATGCTTTGCCCGACATTGGGTGGGCCACCTTCGTTATTCGCAAACAGCGGGGCTTCATACGAACAGTGGCTACCCGTCAGTACGCCCCCCATCAAGTCAACGATTAGCCCCAAACCAAAGCCTTTTGCCCCTGCCATCGGTAACTGTGCGCCCTTCAGGGCAGCGGCGGCATCCGTCGTCGGTTGACCTTCCGTATCAATCGCCAGACCCGTTGGAATCGGGCGACCTTCCCGCGCAGCATCCACGAGGTTTACCCGTGCAGTCGCAGCGGTAGCCATGTCGACGACCAACGGTTCTCCCGCTTGGCGCGGTGAGCCAAACGCGAACGGATTGGTGCCGAAAAAGGGGACTTTACCGCCGTGTGCGGCCACGGCTTTCGAGGAATTGGCAAACATCAGCGCCACCAGCCCGCGTTGTGCCAGCCGCCGCACAAACCAGCCGAGCACCCCGGCAGAATAGGAATGGTTGATGGCCAGCATGCCAATGCCTTCCTGTTGCGCCCGTTCTATCAATGCTTCTTCGGCCTGCAGGTACGCCGGGTGGCAAAAACCGTGATGCGCGTTGACGATGATGCTGGCGGCTGAGCACTTGACGATCTCCGGCACGGCATCACCCACCACCTTGCCGCACTTCAGATGATTCAAGTACAGATGGATATAACCGAGGCCGACATTACGGATACCTTCGGCTTCCGCGTCCATCAGTTCCTGGGCGACGGCGGTAGCCTGTAATTCACTCGCGCCACAGTTGCGCAGTGCGGTGTAGCAGAGAGACTGGATTTCGGGCAGGGTGAGTCGGGGCATAGCTTACTCCATTAAAGTTGTTTCCGTGGGTAGGTACTCAGGTGTTATCCAGCCTACTGCTGTTGGGGGCTTTGTGTAAAGTGTTGAGGACGCGATAGCAGGTAAGCTAAAATAAGGTGGAAGACCTATCAGGAAGCACCCGTATGAAAAAGCAACGCACTGTCTATACATCGCCTTTGGATGCACTGGTGGCAGCCAGCAAGCAGCTCAGTCAGTATGAAAGTCGCTATCAGATGGAGTCAGAAACCTTTATGCATCGCTATCAACAAGGTTCGCTGGAAGACTCCATTGATTTCGTCGAGTGGTCTAACGCCTATCAGCATTACACTGTATTGCACACCCAGCTAGAAAGGCGCTTGCATGCAGCTGCATGAGCAATTGGTGGATTCGCCTGCGTTTTGCAAATGGACACCAGCTGATTTTTCACTATGACGATACACCGCATTTCTCCAATTTGCCCAGCTTCCTTCATCATAGGCATGGGCAAGATTATGAGGGTTGATTGGGTGCATTTCAATTCTACACCCCCAGCTATGCAGCCTGTTTCAATGACCACAT
>CAXYXY010000026.1:0-68130 GCA_964293125.1 uncultured Thiothrix sp.
CCTCAACAGCCGGTGCTTCTGGTGCAGCCTCAACAGCCGGTGCTTCTGGTGCAGCCTCAACAGCCGGTGCTTCTGGTGCAGCCTCAACAGCCGGTGCTTCTGGTGCAGCTTCAGTAGCTGGCGCTTCTGGTGCAGCTTCAACAGCCGGTGCTTCAGGCTGCAGGGTAGCAGCTACCGGCCCCGGCACCGTGCCATAACCTGGTGGCAACATTTGCGGCATTACCATTGGCGCACGCATTACCGGACGTGGCTGTCCGGGTCTGGCCATATACATTTGTGGCATCATCATCGGCATTTGACCCTGTGGCATCATGGGCATCACATACCTGTAAGCCGGAGCCGGGTTTGCTGCCTGAGGATACTGAGGGGAAACAACAATGATCATGGGCATCATCGGATAAGGATAAGGCATATTCATCGGCTGTGGACGCTCAGACATACCTGACTGTTGCTGCATCTCGCCGTGCTTCTGCATCATATCGTCGTGCTTTTGCATCATATCACCGTGATTTTGCATCATATCACCGTGATTTTGCATCATATCACCGTGATTTTGCATCATATCACCGTGATTTTGCATATCACCGTGCTTCTCGCCGTGCTTCTGCATCTCGCCGTGCTTTTGCATACCCATCATCTTGCCATGGTGGTCACCGCCCTGCTTACCCATGTTGTGGTGTTGCTTGCCGCCAGACTGACGTTGGCCGCCATCCATGCATTGCTGTCCCTTCTTCATGCCCGCTGTAGCTACTATAGTTCCGCCATCTTCCGAATCGGCGTCATCCACGGAGTCCGTTTCAGCCATGTCATCTTCTGAATCAGCGTCATCCATGGAATCCGTTTCAGCCATCTCATCTTCCGAATCGGCGTCATCCACGGAGTCCGTTTCAGCCATGTCATCTTCTGAATCGTCATCATCCATAGAATCTGTTTCAGCCATGTCATCTTCCGAGTCGGCATCATCCATGGAATCCGTTTTAGCCATGTCATCTTCTGAAGCCACCTTTTCATCGGCTGCAGATGCCGACTCGGAAACCTCACCTTTCGCTTCTTCAGCAGCAGGAGCGTCATCTTCCTCGACAATAACGGTTTCTTGTTGCAACACAATCGTTTCAGCAGGCTTCCCAGCACCGATTTCTGGCATTTGCAGAGTAGTGACTGCGGTCAACTTTGAAGAGCCTGCTTCAGTAGCAGGTGCAGCTTCAGCAGCCGGGGCTTCTTTGACAATCTCCAGACCAGTATCCGCTGTTGTTTGCGCAGGTGCGGTTTCAGCAGCTACTGTTTGTGCAGGTGCAGCAGCAGGGGCTTCTTTGACAATCTCCAGACCAGTACCCGCTGTTGTTTGCGCAGGCGCGGTTTCAGCAACTACTGTTTGTGCAGGTGCAGCAGCAGGGGCTTCTTTGACAATCTCCAAACCAGTACCCGCTGTTGTTTGCGCAGGTGCGGTTTCAGCAGCTACTGTCTGTGCAGGTGCGGCTTCAGCAGTCGGTGCTTCTTTGACAATCTCCAGACCAGTACCCGCTGTTGTTTGTGCAGGTGCGGTTTCAGCAGCTACTGTTTGTGCAGGTGCGGCTTCAGCAGTCGGTGCTTCGGGTATCGTTGGCATTTCCGGTAATGCAGGCATTTCTGGCACAGCCGCTAATCCCAACGCCGTTGTTTGCGCAGGCTCAGGAGCAGCAGGGGCTACTGGAGCAACTGGGGCTTCTGCTTTTATTTCCGGCATGGGGGGTGGCGCAGGCATTTCAGGAACAAGCGCCTGTACCTTCTGTTCGGCTGCGACCTGTTCGACTGCAACGGGTGCAGGCATAGCCGCAGCCGGTTCAGCCGTCACGACCACATCATTGGCAAACGGCCCTGGTGGGGGTGGCGGCAACCCGGAATCCGCCTGAACATTAACGGAAACAATAGCCGTCGCTACCGCAACCGCTAACATGTTTTTAGTAAAAACCTTCATTGTGGACTCCTTAGCAATTTAAATGTCCTTCTTGAGTTTGATACCCCTGCGCCGACCCGGCTTCACAGGTTTTATTTGTTCAATAGTGTCGACAGCTTCAGGATCTTCGTTCGATCTGGCGGACAACTCCTCAGTGTCCATCCTGTCCGTGCTCATGTCCAGGCGCTGCTCGGGTATCTTATCTACGGCCTCAGGCATGGGGGCAGGCGACTTTTCAGCCGGTGTTGCCGATGTCATGTCTGAAAACCGAGTCGATGTTTTAGTCTTGTCTACTGTTTGTTGTGCTGTTTTAGCAGATTGGCGCTTCTTTCGCCACTTTAAAACAGCCTTGAATAGATCAAACAAACCATCACGCACTGCAGCAAACAGAGCCAGAACGTACATCCCAGAGTAAACCAGTATATTTTTAGATATCTGCAGCAGATCAAGACGCTTGCGTTTTATGTGTGCCGCAGAAGATGAGTTTTCTCCTGTCATCTGCAGTGTAGCATCATTCCCGCCATCAGGTGGCATCCCTAATGACTTACCCGCGCTGATACAGCCCAGAGGAATCACCAGCAAAGTCAGCAAAGTCGATACTGCGCCACCAAAAATCAAGGAGACCGCCATTCCCTGAAAAATGGGATCAGACAAAATGACCATCGACCCACCCAGCAAAGCCAGCGCCGTAATCATGATAGGTCGCGTCCGCGCCTCACAAGAGCGTATGACGGCTTCTGTCACTGACAGCCCATCATTGATCACTGCTTCCCGGGCAAAATCTACCAGCAAAATGGAGTTCCGCACAATAATACCGGCTAAAGCGATAAAACCAATCATTGAAGTGGCCGTGAACTCGGCGCCCATCAACCAGTGTCCCGGTAAAATACCAATCAGCGTCAGGGGAATAGGCGCCATGATAATCGCGGGCAGCACAAAATTCCCGAACTGCGCCACAATCAGCATGTAGATCAGCACCAGTGCTGCCGCAAAGGCAATGCCCATATCACGGAAAGTTTCAAAAGTGACCGTCCACTCCCCGCCCCATTCAAAGGTTGTTTCCAGCGCGATATTACCGGGTGATCCCAACCAGTGGCCACTGGTCAGCAGCGTACCATCCGGGGATACGTAACCTTTTCCATCGTTAGCAGCCTGCAGCAAGGCCTCGACCTGCTTCTGCCCATAAACAGGGGCAGCCAACCGACCCACACCTTCGGCAGTCACAAACTCAACCGGATTCAGGTCTTTATGGTAAATCGGCTTATCCTGCAGTTCACGCTCAAAGGTGCCCAGTTCGGACAAAGGAATGGAATGCCCTTGCGCATTTGTAACCGGCAACTGGATCAGGCGCATCACCTGCGAACGTGCACTTAACGGCACCTGCATGATAATCGGAGTTGGATCGATGAGCGCATTTTTCTTGATGTCGCCCAGTACAAACCCTCCCATCGCCATTTCCAGTGAGCGGTTCACATCTTCGACCGAAATGCCATTGCGTTGTGCCTTGTCGGCATCTACCTGAAAACGCAGCATTTCATGATCTTCTTCCATCATGTTATCGACATCGCCGAGATAGTCAGCCTGCTCGAAAAACCCGGTCATGTCGGCTGCCACCTGACGCCGCACAGTGGCATCAGGATGATAGATTTCAGCAACTATCGTTTGCAAAACCGGGGGCCCCGGGGGCATTTCAACCACCTGAATCCTCGCACCCATCTGATTGGCAACAGGTGTCAGCAGAGCACGCGCTTCTACCGCAATCTCATGGCTAGTCCGGGTGCGCTCCTTTTTATCCAGCAGCTGCACCTGAATATCACCCTGCCATGCCTGGGTGCGCAGGTAGTAATGCCTGACCAGACCGTTGAAATTGAACGGCGAAGCTGTCCCGGCATAGGTTTGCAGGGCAGTCACTTCAGGGATCTTTTGCAGTTCAACCGCCAGTGAATGCACCAGATTGGCACTGACCGGCAAAGCAGTCCCTTCCGGTAAATTAACCACGACATTAAATTCGGGCTTGTTGTCCAGTGGCAGCATTTTCACTGGCACTGCCTTGAGCGGATAGAACAAGGTCAGCAGCGCAAAAAAAACAATGATAATACTGAACAACAACGCATATCCTTTGCGTTTGTCGTTCACCAACGGAATAATCATTCCCCGGAAAAAGCGTTCAATCAATGCCGCCTGTCGATGTTCCTTTTTGGCGTCAGCATGCAGCCTTTCCAGACTGGGCTTGAACAGATTGGTTAGCCAAGGCGTAAAAGCAAACGCAGCAAACAGGGAAATCAGCATCGCAACCGATCCCAACACCGGGATAGGCAGCATGTAAGGCCCCATCATGCCACTGACAAACCCCATGGGCAGCAATGCCGCAATCACGGTTGCGGTCGCAAGAATAGTCGGGTTGCCAACTTCACGCACGGCATCAACGGCGATATCCAGGGACTGCTCACCTGCCAACAGCCAGCGCCGATAGATGTTTTCGACCACCACAATCGCATCATCGACCAGAATCCCGATCGAAAAAATCAGGGCAAACAGGCTGACACGATCAATGGTCATGCTCAAGGCCCAGGCAGAAAACACTGTCGTCGTAATAACTGCCGGAATAACGATCAAGACCACCAAACCAGCCCGCCAGGCCAGCGCCACCCACACCAGCACGGTGACAATCATGGTCGCAATAAACAGCTTTTTCAGGAGCTCATCAACTTTCGCTTTGGCCGTCGCCCCATAATCACGGGTGATGGCGACCTTAACGTTATCAGGAATAATTCGCCCTTTCAGACTGTCCAGTTTTGCCAGAATCGCCTGCGAAACCTCAACCCCATTGGTGCGGTGCTTTTTTGCAATAGCCAAGGTCACAGCCGCTGCATTAGAGGCCACTTCACCCTCTGCCGCTGCCCCGGTGTAATAACCCACCATGCGCGCCGCCTCGCTAGGTGCTTCCTCGACCTTGGCCACATCCCGCACGTAGACCGGGCGGCCATCAATCACCGTCACCAGCAAACGGTTAATGTCTTGCGCTGAATTCAGGAAAGAACCGCTATAAACACGGTAAACCCGTTCACCGGGCTCAACAAGGCCGGTTCTGCGCTCGGAATTGGCCAGACGAATCGTATTGGCCACCTGTTCCAGCGACACCCCAAAGGTTGCCAAACGCTCAGGCATGATTTCGACTTGTACTTCTTCGCGCCGCCCATCGACAATAAAACTCTGGCTGGTGTCAGCCACACCGCGTAGTTGCTGCAGCACATCCAGCCCGATCAGTCGCAAGTGCGCATCATCGACTTCATTCGACCACAGGGTAATGGCGACGACAGGCACATCATCCGCCCCTTTGGGTTTTACCAGCGGGTCACTCGCGCCACTGGGAATGGCATCACGATTCGAAGTCAGTTTGTCGTAGAGTTTGACCAGTGACGACTCCAGATCCTGGCCGACCTTGAATTGCACCGTGACAATGGCTTCACCCCGCATGGAAGCAGAATAGACATGATCAACCCCGGTCATTTCTGACATGATTGCTTCCAGTGGCCGGGCGATGAGCGCCTCGACTTCCTGGGCGGAAGCACCCGAATAACCCACAAAAATATCGACCATCGGCACGGAAATCTGCGGGTCTTCCTGGCGGGGAGTGATCATCAAACCCAGCACACCAATCGCCAGAAACGATAGCAGCAGCAGTAGCGACAAAGGGGAATTAATAAAGGCTTTGGCGGTTTGTCCGGCCAGACCGAGGGCGTGGTGTTTATCAGTCACGGGCTGCTGCTCGTCATTCATCAGTTAGTCACCCTCACTGCACAGCTGGCATCCAGCCAGAGGTTGCCTGCGCTGGTGGGTTATTGATAATCTGCAGGCCTGCGGTCAGACCCGAGACCACTTCCACTTTATTATCTGCCAGTTCAGTGCCCAGCCGCACCAACCGTAATTCGGACGCACCGTCTTTCACCACCAGCACACTGGGCAGGCTGCGGCCATTCAGCAAGGCGGAGCGGGGAATTACCACCATCTCCTCCCCGGAACGATTATCAGGCAAATACACCTCGGCATACATACCCGGCGCAGCAACGACATCAACCGGCAGATCAAACTTGACCGTGACGGTATGCCGCTCAGGGTCAGCCACCGGATAGATTTGCGATACTTTCGCCATGGTATTGCTACCCGCCCCATCGATCCGGGCAGGCACAAACATACCCTCATGCAAGTAGCCTACCAGCCCGGAGGGAACATCGGCCTGTAAACGTTTGTATTTCACAAAACCGAAACGTAACAACGGTTGGCCGGGCTGCACGGTATCACCGGTCTCAACCAGCTTTTGCAGGATAATTCCGTCAAAGGGTGCAATACTTTTGGCATTTTGCAAGGCAGCATCAATTTCCTGCAGCTGTGAATAAGCGCCCTGCAAGGCACTTCTGGCTTGCGTCACGCCCGCCGCACTACTGACCAGATCAGAATAACGACCCACATCAGAGTCATAATTATTCATCAGCGCATCGGCCATCGGTTTGGTCATGAAATTATCCATCATCGCAGGCAAACCAAAACCCGGCATGCTGCCAATGTCCTTGCTGCGCGGTGAAATGACCTCACGCCGGTATTGGGCTTCTGAATTTTGCAAGGCAGATTGTGCCGTCTGAATTTGGGCGAGCACTGCATTACGTTTGGCAACTAACTGTGCCTCATCGACCTGGGTTAGCAGCGTGCCCTGCTTGAAACTGCTCCCCACCTCACCCGCAAAATATTTCAGCACGCCCGGAATCTGGGCGGACAGGGTCACTTCTTTATAGGGCACGACCGAGCTGCCCAAAACCGATTGGGATTGGGATGCCGACGTTTCTACCGGGATAACTTCTGCTGACTGGGCCACGGGAGCCAGCCCCACAACGAATATTGCCGATAAAAGCATGGCGGCAAATTTTGTATTGCTCATAAAAACCAGTATTCCTCAAAGACGGCAGGCTACATATCACCAGCACGCAGAACTATAACGACTATAGCCGGCCAATTCCAGTGCAAAGGCAAGGATAAACCTACCCATTAAGGCCTATTGCACTTGCACATACCCCTTGGCGGACGCGACCGGACTGTCCTCATCGCCCCCCTCGACAGGATAAACAGATACTTTCACTTCCAGCAGTTCAGTCGTCGAGGACTGCTTCACTGCCCGCACCCAGCGCCAGGACAAATCCCCCATTTCATCCTCACCCTGATCATCGCCACCGGCATTATTGCCGGAAGCCACCTGCATTTTGTACAGTTCCAACTGGTTCAGGGCGACCCAGCGGGCAAAGGTCGACTCTTTCAGTGCAGTGGCATTACGCACCGAATTGCTGGCAACCTGTGTGGTCATCCCAATCACAACAGCCACCAGAAACAGGGCAAACATCACCTCCAACAAGCTAAACCCGCGCTCAGGCTTTTGCCTAGGGTGCCGCTGGCTTCTCGGCGTTTTCATGAGGGTTGTTCTTCTGACGGGTTTTCTTCGGCAGGTAACACGGGCTGCCCCAAGGCATTGAACTCGACGCGCTGCACAGGCAAAACCCCCGACTGCAGCTCATATTCAAAAGCAGTCATTTCACCGGTCGGATAGATAAATACCTGTGGCTCCGCAAGATCGAGACTGCCCGTCAAATTGACCTGAACCTGCTCGATAAACAAACCGCTGTGTACCTGCTCACCCAATTTGCGCGGCTCCAGCAGGCGATCATCCTTGATGATTTCCCAACTGCCTGCTTCATCTTGCTTAAAAAAAGCATAGCCTTGCTCGGTAAACCCCATGCCCAGCGGTTCTGCCCGAATGATAGCCTCGTTGGCGATGACCTCAACATCAAAGCGCAGGCGCTTGAGATCTTTTTCTACCGGATCACTTTCAATACTGCCAAAGGACAAAGAGACAATCGCCAGCATCGTGCCCATCACCACCAGTACGATCATCATTTCCAGCAAAGTAAACCCGCTACTGGCCTTTCTCCTTGGCGGTAGCATGGCTACTCGTCCGTGTTCCAGCTGCCGATATCATCTTCGCTTTCACGACCATCCGACCCAAGGCTGTAGATGTCAATCTCGCCATGCGCACCCGGATTCAGGAACTTGTACGGATTACCCCAGTCATCCACCGGCAGTTTGCCAAGGTAACCCCCGGTTTTCCATTTCTTAGCGTCTGCCGGTTTTTCAACCAGTGCTTTCAAGCCCTGCTCATTGGTTGGATAACGACCATTGTCCATGCGATACAAGTCCAGCGCCAGATCAATCGCCTTGATTTCCTGCTTGGTGGCTTTCAGCTTGGCATCATCCGGTACACCCTTGAAATTAACCACGGCAATCCCGAGCAGCACCCCAATAATCGTAATAACGATCATCATTTCCAACAGGGTATAACCCGCCTCACGCCGCAGAGGTCGTGCCCTCCGCACCATTAATTGATTCATTTTCATTGCCTGCTTCGTCCTTCTGACAAAAATAATTTTGGTAATGATGCCATAATACCCAAACTGTAGGTCACCCGACAAATTAACAAAACGTAACCTAATGCTTATATCCCATCTGAAATTCGCCCTTTTCCTCAGCGTAGTGCTGGCTGCCCTGCAATTTGCCCAACCTGCCCTGCTCTACCAGCGGGAGCTGATTACGGCGGGCGAGTGGTGGCGTCTGCTGGGCGGTAACTTTGTGCACACCAATCAGGCTCATCTGCTACTGAACTTGGGAGGTTTCTGGATATGGACATTTCTCTGCCATACGGCGACCCGCGTCCCGCAGCTCGCACTGCATATTGCCCTGATCGGCTTAGGAATAGGCCTGCTCTTGTTCGCATTTCAGCCACAGCTGACCTGGTATGCTGGCTTCTCTGGCATTCTATACGGCTTGTGCGTTCTCGGTGGCATTAAACTGGTACTTCAAGGCGAAATGATAACAATACTGATCGGCGGAGCGCTGGTCGGGCTGGTGACCCTGCACACTGTTTTTGACCTGTATGCTGGAAGTGGCAGCCAGCTCAGCCAGCGCCTGATCGCAGCACCTGTTATTTTGTCTGCGCACGTATACGGCATGCTCATAGCCGCCTTGCTCACACTGCCTGATGTTTACGCAAAACTGCACCCTAAGAATATCAAGAATCATTAGAAAATCATGCTGAATACACTAAATACCCTGACAAGCTACTGGCAAAAACTGCAAAATACCCAGCGACTTAGTTGCCCCTTGTGCGCCACACCCCTCCCCGACCCGCCACAACCAGTCTGTGAAATCTGTTTTGAGGCATTGCCCTGGTCAGCCCCACCGGCAGCACCCACCGATATTATCAGTGCCTTCGACTACGCGCCCCCCATTTCAGGCCTGATTCTGGCAGGCAAAACCGGCAAACAACTCGACAAACTGCAGTTACTGGCCGAACTGACCGCCCAGAGACTACCCCAACATATCCAGCAACTACCCGAAGCCATCCTGCCCGTTCCGCTTCACCCACAACGCCTGCGTCAGCGTGGTTTCAACCAGTCGCTCGAACTGGTCAGGCCGCTCGCCAAACGCCTGCAACTACCGATTCTGAATCACTCGGTCATCCGGAATCGCCAAACCCTTGAACAAAAAACCCTGCGCGCCGCTGCGCGGTCAGCCAATTTACAGGGAGCCTTCCGCCTTAACAAACCTTTGCCTTACCGGCATATCGCCATTTTTGATGATGTCCTGACGACCGGTGCAACCTGCCAGGCATTAGCCAGCCTGCTGCTGGCCCATGAAATAGAAACCGTACAAATCTGGGTTTGCGCCAATACAAAACAATGACCTTCCGCACTGAATCTACTAAGATAACGCGCTGGGACAATCCACTGACCGCCTGACAGGAAATAGCACATGATCCGTAGCATGACCGCCTTTGCACACCATGAGTCTGCGACCCCGCAAGGAAAGCTGAACTGGGAAATTCGCACGGTAAACCACCGCTACCTGGATGTGAGCATTCGTCTGCCGGAAGAATTCCGCGCCCAGGAGAATGCTTTTCGTGCCACGATTCAAAGCCAGTTGCAGCGGGGTAAACTGGATGCCTCTTTGCGGTATACACCCGGTAGCGGCGAGGATAATACCGTGGTCATCAATGAGCCGCTGGCACGCGCCCTGATTATTGCCTGCCGACAAATTGAAGCGTTCACCGATAGTCCGGAACAGCTGAAAGCAGTCGATATTTTGCGCTGGCCGGGGGTTACGCAAGACAGCCCACCCGATCTGGACAAACTTTCGATACAGGCCAGTGACTTATTGGACATTGCCCTGCGTGACCTGATCGCCACCCGTGAACGCGAAGGCACACGCTTGGCCGAATTTATCGACCAGCGTTGTGACCAGATCGCAGAAATTATTGTGCGCATCCGCAAGCGCCGCCCGGAAATTATACAGGGTATCCGCGAAAAGATTCATGCCCGCCTCGAAGATCTGGACATTACCCCGGACAATAATCGCCTTGAACAGGAGCTGGTTTTGCTTGCCCAGCGTCTGGATGTGGATGAAGAACTCGACAGATTACTGGCGCATCTGGATGAAATCACGGCGGTACTGGAGCGCGAAGAACCGATCGGTCGCCGCCTCGATTTCCTGATGCAAGAGCTGCACCGTGAGGCCAACACCCTCGCGTCCAAATCCAATGATGCTGAAACTACCCAGTCAGCGGTTGATCTCAAAGTCCTGATCGAACAAATGCGCGAGCAGATTCAGAATATTGAATGAACATTGAATAATGGACTACAAAGATTATTACGCTACGTTGGGTGTGCCTAAGGATGCCGATGCGGATACCATCAAGCAGGCCTACCGTCGGCTTGCCCGCAAATATCACCCTGATGTCAGTGAGGAAGCCGGTGCCGAAGAATCGTTCAAGGCCGTTAACGAAGCCTATGAGGTGCTGGGCAACACGTCCAAGCGCAGTAAGTATGACCGCATTACCCCGCCGCCTCGAACAGATAGTGTTCGGGAAAAACAGGCTGCGCACAGCTCGACAGCCGCAAAACGTGAACGCTTTGATGCTGCTTACTTTGAAGCTATCAGCAAACAGGAAGCCAAAGAACGTGACAACGGGTTTAGTGATTTTTTTGAACAGATGTTCGGCAAGAAGAATCGTAAAAAAACAACCGACCCGCATCAACCACCCCTACAGCCCCCACAACCCGAAGATACCCTGATCATGCTGGGGATCGAAGAGCTGTTTCAGGACAGCATCAAGCCCGTGCGCATTCCGGGAGGGGATGTCATTCAGGTACGTATCCCGAAAGGTGCTGTCGATGGTAAAAAAATCCGCTTGCCCGGCAAAGGACTACAAGGCAATGACCTGACGCTGATCTTGCGCATCGCACCTCACCCACACTACCGGATTGAGGGCGCAGATATTTACCGGGAACTGCCGGTCAGCCCCTGGGAAGCTGCGTTGGGAGCCAGCATCACAGTACCCACCCCACAAGGAACAGCCGTCACTCTTAAAATCCCGGCTAATAGCCAGACGGGCAAAAAGATGCGCCTGAATGGCCGTGGCTTGCCAGACGGTGAACAGGCCGGCGATTTTTATCTTGTTTTGCACATACACACCCCACCCGCACACACTGCAGCAGAAAAGGCGCTTTATACGCACATGCAACAGTTATTCAGCTGGACACCCCGAGATTCTGCCTGAGACCAGTCCGGCCAGCCTTACATCTACTACCGGCGAGCGTTGTTTTTTTGGAACAAAAACCAAAATAGTGGTATTTTTAAGACATGCACAGGTAAGTGAATACAAAACGGACAAGTCACGACAAGCGGGCAGGGTTGATTTAGAATAATCCACGTGACCTTTGGGACAACATTTTGGGACAAACTGATAAAATGGTAGCCAGTATTTTCAAACTCGCCACATTCGCTTTATTACTGATCGTTAGCCTGCAAGGCTGTGCGACGGCTGGTGTATTACCAGAAAGCGTCAACGGGCAGCCACTCCCCTCCTTATCGCCCATGCTGGAACGCGTAACACCTGCCGTGGTTAACATCATCACGGAAGGCAAACAAAAGCTGGATGATTCACTCACCAATGACCCTTTTTTCAAGCGTTTCTTTGGTGAGCTACAGAATGAGCGCAAAATTGACGGCACTGGCTCAGGAGTGATTATTCATGCCCGGCACGGTCACATCCTGACCAACTACCATGTACTGGAAGGTGCCGACCGGATCACGGTCACACTGAATGATGGTCGGCGATTCGACGCCAGTATCATCGGCGCAGACCCCAAGGCTGACCTCGCCATCATTGCCATCAAGGCTGATCAGCTGACTGCCGTGCGGTTTGGCGACTCAGACCGCCTGCGCGTGGGTGATTTTGTGGTGGCCATCGGCAATCCTTATGGCATTGGCCAATCGGTGACCTCGGGTATCATCAGCGCCCTGCACCGTAACCCCGGCATTGGTGAATATGAGAACTTCATTCAAACGGACGCCTCTATCAATCTGGGCAACTCAGGCGGCGCGCTGATTAATCTCCGGGGTGAACTGATCGGCATCAATACCGCCATTCTCGGCGGACAAAGTGGTGGCAACATCGGGATTGGTTTCGCTATTCCGGTCAATACAGCGGCAGGCATTATTGATCAGATCATCCGTTTTGGCCAGGTTGAAAGGGGTCTGCTCGGTATTGAGGTCAGTGATGTTGACTCGCAGATCGCGCGTGCTTCCGGCCTGCCTGCCAATAAAGGCGCGTTGATTGAACGTGTTTTTGAAAAATCCTCAGCAGAAGCCGCTGGTTTACAGGCAGGTGACATCATCCTGCGCATGAATGAATCCGAGATCAACGGCGCCAGTGACGTGAAAAGCCTGGTCGGCTCCATCCGTGCCGGAACCGTGCTGAACATACTCTATATCCGCGCGGGTGCCACTTATCAAGCACAAGCACGTATTGGGCAGCTACCGCCAGCCAATGGGCAATCGGGTCAGGGACAAGTGCCGGGACAAAAGCCATTTTGGGAAAATTAACCTAGCCTGAACAAAAAACCGGGATTAAAGTGTCATTTCACTTTGACAATCGCCCAAAAAATGCTATAAATACCCCATCAGGTACAGCTAGCGTTCATCTACGAGCTTATACAGATGAATCGACAGCCCCTACACTCTTTCTGTGAAGCACAGAGATGCAACATAAAAAGCGCTAAAGCCCGGCGCTGTTGTGTTTCTTTCACAGATACAGGTTTGGTGTCCCCAATCCAGACCTGTTTGTTAAGCCCCGGCTTTTAGACCCCCTGTTTGGCCGGGGTTCCTTTTTGGGAACCCTCTTCTGCTTTCTCCAGCCATACCAGCAATTGCTGCCATAGCTCCTCAAGCCCGGTTCCGGCCTGCGCCGAGAACATCTGCACTGAACTGTTCGTACTCCATTCACGCAACTCCTTGCGCACAGAGAGCAAAGTGCTAGTCGCCAGACCCCGTGACAGCTTGTCTGCCTTGTTTAATAACACATGTACCGGCAAATCTTTCTGTTCAGCCCAGACCAACATGCCTTTATCAAACTCGGTCAGGGGATGACGAATATCCATGACCAAAATCAAGCCTCTTAACACCGTTCTCTTGGTAAGATATGCTTCGATAAATTTTTGCCATTGCAGTTTGACATGCTCAGGAACCCGCGCATAACCGTAACCTGGCAAATCGACCAGATGATGACCATCCGGCAAACCGAAAAAATTAAGCAACTGGGTACGTCCCGGTGTTTTACTGGTACGTGCCAGCGACTTTTGTGAACAAACCTTATTGATGGTGCTGGATTTGCCCGAGTTGGAACGCCCGGCAAAAGCCACTTCCAAACCGACCTCGGCAGGCAGGGTCTTGGCATTGGTGGCGCTTTGTACAAAATGGGCTTGCTGGAAATAATGATTCATAACGTTAGCATTCTCTAATGTTTTTTTTGAGGAATAGTAGCCGGATATGATATACAATTCCGTCAATTTTGGAGCATACGGGCAGGATACCCTCTCGGGCAATCAAATTTGCAGCTTTATTCAGATGTTTTTGGGAGCACTTTAGATGAAGAACTTACTGATCACGGTATTGACTGGCTTGGCCATCAGTACTTCCTCCGCTGTTTGGGCAGCTGACGCTGCACTAAAAGGCGACCCGGCAGCAGGCAAGACAAAATCTGCGACCTGTGCAGCCTGCCATGGCGCAGACGGTAACAGCACCAATGCAGAATGGCCAAAACTGGCTGGCCAGAACGAAGGCTATCTCTACAAGCAACTCATCAACTTTAAGGCAGGAGCAGATGCCGAAGGTGGCCGCTACAACGCTTCCATGGCACCTATGGTTGCGTCTTTGTCTGAACAGGACATGGCGGATCTGGCTGCTTACTTCTCAAGCCAGAGTTCGACACCCGGCCAAGCTGATCAGACCAAGGTCAGTCTGGGCGAGCAGGTTTACAAAGGTGGCAATAATGCCAGCGGCATTCCTGCCTGCGCAGCCTGCCACGGCCCTAACGGCGCTGGCAACCCGGCTGCAAAATTCCCGTCACTGGCTGGCCAGCACGCAAAATACACCTCTATTCAGCTGAACGCCTTCCGTAAAAGTGGACGTGCGAATGACGCTGGCAAAATGATGCGTAATGTTGCTATCAAGATGACCGATGCCGAAATGGAAGCTGTCGCAGAATATATCTCAGGATTACAGAAGTAATTTGCGGCTTGCAGGCCTTTTGATATATAAGTCGTTCCGGATACAGGCTGAAGGGTGGCATTGTCCACCCTTCAGCCTTTACATGCATTCACTCCCAAAGCTTTGCCTCAACTACTTAACCACGCAGTGAGTATGAAAACTTCAAGAACCACCAGTACGAAGCTGGTCGACTTCCTTGGCTCCATGAACCTGGCGATTACCTTGCTGGTTATTCTGGCGATAGCCTCTGTCATCGGTACCGTACTCCAGCAAAACAAGCCATATGCCGACTATGAGATCAAATTTGGCACTTTCTGGTTTGATGTCTTTCGCAGCATCAATTTATACGATGTCTACTCGGCTGTCTGGTTTCTGCTGATCCTGGGATTTCTATTGCTCTCGACGACGACCTGCGTCGTTCGTAACACACCCGGCATGCTGCGCGAGTTGCGCCACTTCCGTGAAAAAGCCCAGGAAAAATCCCTGCGCGTCATGAAACACAGCCACAGTATCATCACCCGACAATCGGTCGATGAAGTCAAAGTACTGGCAAACCGCGCCTTTCAGACAGAAAAATTCCGCTTTCGCACCCATCAGGCAGAGACACATACTGTCATGGCAGGTATGCGTGGCAGCTCGAACAAATGGGGTTACTGGCTGACGCACATCGGCATTATCGTGATCTGTTTGGGCGGTCTGCTCGATAGCCGCCTGCCGCTCATGATCGGTGAATGGCAAGGCAAGATAAAACCGGAAATCCGTAACATCCCCGCCTCGGAAGTACCAGATATCAGTCGCTTGGGCGATGGTAATTTTTCTTATCGCGGTTCGGTCGACGTGCCAGAAGGACGGCGGGCAAATGTGATCTTTTTACCCGTTCGTGATGGCTATCTGGTACAACGCCTGCCGTTTGAAGTAGAAGTAAAAGATTTCCGGGTTGAACATTATTCAACCGGCCAACCCAAGTCATTCGAGAGCGATATCATCATTCACGATGATGACCTGGCCGAGCCACTCAAAACCACTATTTCCGTCAACCACCCACTTATCTACAAGGGCACGGCTATTTATCAGGCCAGTTTTGGTGATGGCGGCTCTGAAATTCAGCTACGCCTCAACCCGTTCAGCAATCTGTACTCTAAGCAAACGGTCACCGGCAATATTTTCGAACAGTATAATTTGTCCAGCTCCAAGGAAAAATACCGGCTTGAATTGACTGATTTCCGGCTTTTCAATATCAACCCGGTCAAAGATGACAAGGGCGTCGAACACCAGAAAAACATGGGGCCCAGCATCACCTTCCGCCTGCGTAATGAAGCCGGCGAAGCCGTCGAATACAGCAATTACATGAATCCAGTGGTGCTCGAAGGCCGTATGTACCTGTTAAGCGGTGTAAAAACGACGCCTTCCGAGCCACAACGATTTTTGCATATCCCGGCGGATAAAAAAGGGACTCCTGAATTATTCCTGACCTTTTTGCATCATTTGCAGGATGCCGACATCGTGCGCCGCACCGCCACCGCTACGACTCAGAGTTCCATGCAAGGTGCCAAACTCCAGGATAGTGCGGTTGAAACGCAAGTCATCGAATCCATGGTCAGGCTGACCCAAATGTTTGCGCGTGAAGGCTTCGATGGGATCCGTGCTGACATTGAAGCACGTTTCCCTGAGAATCAGCGTGCCGCTGTCAACGAAGCTTTCATGAAGGTATTACAGGCATCCTTGCGGGGTGTGTATACCGATCTGCTGAAAGAACAGGGTATCGCCGAACCCACAGAAGCAGACTGGCTGTTTTTTGATGACAGCTTGAGCGCAATAGCCAATCTGCCTTTTTATGGCTCGCCTTGGTATGCCCAGATGACTAGCTTTAAGCAGATTGAGGCATCTGGCCTGCAAATTACCCGCTCACCGGGCAAAGATGTCGTCTATTTCGGCAGCGTCATGCTAATAATAGGGGTCTTTCTGTTATTTTATGTTGCTCATCGTAGAATATGGGTAATGGTTAAACCCTTGGACAATGGGGAAACCGAGGTTATCCTTGCGGGTAGTAGCAATCGCGACCAACCCGATTTCGATGCCTACTTCCAAGATTTACGCGCTGCTTTTCAACGTGCACTCGCAACAAGAGGTGAATAATGTCAGTCCCACAAGAAGCCATGCAGGAATTTATGGACAAACCCGGTTTTCTCCAGCGTCTGACGCCGGTGGACTGGATTTGGGCTGCCCTGGTTATCATTGGCACCACTTATGCCTTTAGTCAGTATTCCATGTACATGGATATTTACGAACAGGGCTTTCTGATCATGGCCGCCCCCGCTTTGATTGCGCTTGGCTGGTACTGGAAGGCCATCCAGCCCTACTCCCTGGTGGTCACTGTATTCAGTCTGCTGGGTATGTGGTTATACACCGGTAACTACGCCAATGCGGAAGTCGTATTCGGCCTTAAGTACCTGTTCTCCAGCCAGTCTGCTGTTATGTGGATGAGCGCCCTGTTTGTCCTCGCGACTGCTTTCTATTTTGCAGGTCTGATCGCTGATAGTGAATTTATCCAGAAAACCGGTTCTGCGCTCACCTGGTCTGCCTTGGTGATGGGTTTCACCGGACTGATGGTGCGCTGGTACGAGTCTTATCTGATCGACCCCGAGTTTGGGCATATTCCGGTCAGCAACCTGTATGAAGTATTCATCTTATTCTGCGTTATCACTGGCTTGCTGTACCTGTATTACGAAGGACGCTATCGCAGCCGTGCCCTGGGTGGTTTTGTTCTGCTGGTGATCAGCGCGGCTGTGGGCTTCCTCCTCTGGTATAGTTTTGACCGTGGTGCCGATAAAATCATGCCGCTGGTGCCTGCCCTGAAAAGCTACTGGATGAAAATCCATGTGCCTGCCAATTTCATTGGTTACGGCTCCTTTGCACTGGCTGCCATGGTGAGTGTGGCTTATATCATGAAATCATGGGCGCTGGAGAAGAACCCGCAGGGTTTGGTGGCCAAAAGGCTACCATCACTGGAAATGCTTGATGATGTGACCTATAAATCCATTGCACTCGGTTTTGCTTTCTTCACCATTGCGACCATTTTGGGTGCCATGTGGGCAGCTGAAGCCTGGGGTGGCTACTGGTCATGGGATCCCAAAGAGACATGGGCCTTGATTGTGTGGTTAAATTATGCAGCCTGGTTGCACCTGCGCTTCTCGAAAGGCTGGCGCGGAACCCAGATGGCATGGTGGGCAATCATCGGCTTGTTTATCACCTTGTTTGCATTTTTAGGCGTGAATATGTTTTTGTCGGGCCTGCACTCATACGGTGAACTTTGATACTCCTCTCCGTGTCTGAAACTAGGCATTTAGAGCATGTATATCATGTATATAACGACAATTTCCGGAGAAGAACGAATGAAACGAGTGTTTAATCTTTTATTGCCTGCACTAGCAGCCATCCTGATCACCCTGACAGGCTGCATGAATGAAGTGTCAGCTGAATACACCGAAGGCAAGCAATATGCCGTGATCACCCCACCCGTGTCCACCCAGGCACCGGATGGCAAAGTCGAAGTGGCAGAAATATTCTGGTATGGCTGCCCCCATTGCTACAATCTGGAACCCACTATTGCGGAATATCTGAAGCAAAAGCCGGAAAATATCTATTTCAACCGTATTCCCGCCACACTCAGTCCAAAGTGGGCGTTCCACGCCAGACTGTATTACATTGGCAGAATGCTTGACCCGGATGGCAGTAAAAACGTCCATACCAAAATTTTCGAGGCCTTCCACAAGCAGCGCCGCCGTATTGATAATGATGATGCCATCCGGCGTTATTTTGAGTCGATTGGCTTCAAGCTGGACGATATCAATAATGCGATGAAGTCGATGGAACTCAATTCGATGATCGCGTATGCAACCGATATCAGTAACAAGTCAAAGCTTGACTCTGTCCCCACCATCATTGTAAACGGCAAGTACCTGACGGGTCCGAGCATGATGACCGGCTCCGACAAGCTGATTGATGTCATCAACTATCTAAGCAAGCTTAAATAGGGAGCGATGATGCGTGCACTGGGTTGGTTAGACAGACTGTTGGTGGAAATTGACCAGTCCCTGCGGACAACTCAAACCACACCAGCGGGTACAGAACGCACTAATCCGGCAGAGCATGTACAAGAACCAGAAGCCCTGACTGCAGCAGAACGCACACTGTCAGGGCGGCTGATGCGCATCAATCATGCGGGCGAGGTGTCTGCCCAAGGTCTTTACCGTGGGCAGGCGCTGACCGCGAAACTTCCTGAGGTACGTGCCCAGATGGAACGCGCTGCACTCGAAGAAAATGACCACCTCAACTGGTGTGCCCAGCGTCTGCAACAACTGGACACGCACCCGAGCTACCTGAATCCTGTCTGGTATTGGGGTTCATTTTCTATCGGTGCCATCGCCGGATTAGCAGGCGACCAGTGGAGCCTTGGCTTTGTCAAGGAAACGGAAGAACAGGTCGAGCGCCATCTGGACAATCACCTGACACAGCTACCTGCCAATGATTTGCCGGGGATGGCCATCCTGCAAAAAATGAAAGAAGACGAAATTCGTCATGGCGAGATGGCACAGCAGGCAGGGGGGGCGCGCTTACCTTGGCCTGTCCGCAAGCTGGGTATGCCCTTGGTTTCAAAGATCATGACGGCAACAACGTATCGTATCTGATCAACGCCCTAATCAGCCGCCCATTCCAACCGTGTATAGCCTAGCTGACTGGCCAGAAGCGTGCATAACTCCCCCGCCAGCTCCATCACACTCTCATCCATGCCCAAAGCACAGCATTGTGTGACTTCCAGACCGGCATAGCCACAAGGGTTAATCCGGCTAAACGGCTCAAGATCCATGGCCACGTTCAAGCTCAGGCCGTGATAGGTTTTGCCTTTGCTGATACGCAGGCCTAATGCTGAGATTTTGCGCCCGTCAACGTAGACACCGGGCGCATCCCTATCCCCTTGGGCAGCCACACCGTGCTGCGCCAGTAAGGTGATCACGGCTTGTTCGATGCGCATCACCAGCTCACGCACGCCCAGTTCTTTTCTGCGCACATCCAGTAACAGATAGACTACCAACTGCCCAGGGCCGTGGTACGTTACCTGCCCGCCCCGGTCAATCTGTACCACCGGAATATCTCCGGCGGCCAGCACATGTTCCATCTTGCCACTACGACCCAACGTGAATACCGGCACATGCTCCAGCAACCAGATTTCGTCCTGGGTAGACTCGTCACGCGCTTGAGTAAAGGTACGCATTTTTTGCAGCACAGGCTCATACGCCAAATCCCTGCCCAATACGCGTACCGTGGCATTCATAGCGCCCAAAGCACTCGCTCGCAGGCTTTCAGATCCTGATAGATTGCATTAATCTGGGGTTTGCTGGTTGCACGAATACCCAGTGTCAGGCTGTGATACTTGCCTGTTCGACTTTGACTGCTGCGCAAATTCCCGGCGGAAAACTCGGGGTCATGGCGCATGGCCACTTCCAACACCTGTTGCTCAAAGATTTCGTTGGCCAGACCCACCACTTTAATTGGGAAATCACAGGGAAAATTCATTTCCAGATCGTCCCGGCTAAATTCATCCATATCAATACCTGCTATAAATACCTGTTACTCACTTGCCTGAAACTTATTCAGCAAAGAATTTCTGTACGCTGTCCGATACCTGCCGCCAGATACCACCCTCTTCCACATCTTCCAGTGCCAGCAGGGGTGCTTCTTTCAAAATTCGCCCCTGATCAGACAGGACAATCTTGCCCAGCACGTCACCTCGCCGGATGGGCGCATCAATGGCCTTATCCAGCTGCAGGACACCTTTCAGTTGATCATAGCGCCCCTTGGAAACACTGACATAAAGATCATTGATCACCCCGGCGGCTACATTAGCCTTGCCACCCTGCCAGACACGCACCTCCGTCAGGGCATCACCCGCCTTATACAGCTTGTGGGTTTCAAAGGTACGAAAACCAAACTCCAGCAGACGCTGGCTAGACTCAGAACGACTGTTTTCACTGGACGCTCCCAGTACCACCGAGATCAGACGCATGTTGTCACGCTTTGCCGATGAAACCAGGCAATAACCGGCAGACTCGGTATGGCCGGTCTTGACACCGTCCACAGTCCGATCACGCCACAAGAGCTTGTTGCGGTTATGTTGCTTGATATTATTGTAGGTGTACTCTTTTTCCGAATAGAGCTTATAGCGTTCTGGAAATTCGGTGATCAGAGCGCGGGTCAGAATAATAATATCACTGGCCGTCGTATAATGATTAGCACCCGGCCAGCCAGTCACATTTTCATATTGGCTATTCTTCATGCCCAATTCCAGCGCCACCTCGTTCATGCGCTGCACAAAGGCAGCCTCCGTACCCGCCACATGCTCGGCCAGTGCCACCGCAGAATCATTCCCTGACTGAATAATCAGACCTCGCAGCAGTTTTTCCAGCTGGATTTTCTTGCCCAGCTCAACAAACATGCGCGATCCTTTCATCTCCCATGCCTTTTGACTGATCAATACCTCGTCATCCAGCTTGATCGTGCCCTTGCTCAGCTCGCGATAAAGAATATAAGCCGTCATCAGTTTGGTGATACTGGCCGGTTCCACGCGCTTGTGCTGATCAAGTGCGACCAGCTCTTCCCCGCTCTGGAAATCGATCAGCACAAAGCTGTTGGCATCGACCTCCGGTGCACCGTCCGCCAATGAAACCACATCACCTACGGGTGGGGTAACCTTGGAGGCACCATCACCCGCCGCTGGCCCCAGTTCATCATCTGCTGAAATCGCGACAGCGAACAGCAACAACCCGATTGCCAATATTTGTCTAAACATCCTGTTTTTTCCCTGTTACTGGTCGATACTGACAACCCGGAAAGTTGCCAGTCCATTATTTTCGAGAGCATCCTTCACATTATCAATCTGATCTTGTGTATACAATGGCCCGATACGTACCTGATGCACCTGACGCCCATCCTGCAAAGCAGTCGCCAGTTCAGTTTTGCTCAGCCCAACCGAAGTCAGGCGCACAAACATGTCCAGTGCATCACCCTGATCCTGGTAATTACTGACTACCACATAGAAACTTTTACCACTCTGCTTGGCTTCCTGAATAGCCTTGTTCTGCGCTACGTTCGGCTTGGCTGGCCGACGAGCCGTCAGTGCAGTGCTAGCGGCTGGCAGGCTGGATACCGCGCTCGCCTGCTGCTGATCACCCAGGCCTTCAACCCGCACCTCGGCAGCACCACCACGCCCGGCTATCCCCAACGCTGATGCCGCTGCGAAGGATAACTGAATCAATCCATTACTATCAAACGGCCCCCGGTCATTAACCCGCACAATCACCGATTTACCACTTTTAACATGCGTGACACGCACAAAACTGGGCAAAGGCAACGTACGATGTGCGGCTGAAAAGGCATTCATGTCAAATACTTCACAGCCAGCTGTCTCAGTGCCCTGATATTCTGCCCCGTACCAGCTGGCGAGTCCCTGTTCCTGGTAAGCGGTAGCCGTTTCCAGCACCTGATAGGTTTTTCCGTTCAGGGTATAAACCGGTTCGTTGCCACAGGCACTACGGGTTTGAACCTGTAAAGGTGGCACTGATAAAGCATCCTCAGCCAGTGGCTTTTCGCGGGACAGGCTGCTGCAGCCGGTCATCATTGCCAGCAGTATACCCCCTGCCAGCATCGGAATAATTTGTTGTCTGTTCATCATTATTATCTTCCGTAACTCAAGCAAATGAGCAGTGAATAGTTAACAGTCTAGCATAGCCCTGACCCGGAAACACAAGCAGGCACTGCAGCACCCTCACCACACTGCCACTGTTGCGGTGCGCGGTACGAACCGGCTTGTTTATTTTCATTTTCATTCGGCTCTTTAAATCCAGACTAATCTTCCGCCTGGTAAATCCGTTTGCGTTTTTTCATACCCATCATGATGCCAAACGCAATCATCAGGGTGACTATCGAGGTTCCACCGTAACTCACCATCGGCAAAGGTACCCCTACGACCGGCAAGACGCCACTGACCATGCCGGTATTCACCACCAGATACGTGAAAAAGGTCAGGCTCAACCCCCCACCCAGCAAACGGGCGAAGGTATCCGCGCCTTTAGTCGCCAAATAGAGGCCGCGCCAGATAATAAACAGGTATAAACATAGTAATAACAGGTTCCCCAGAAAACCAAATTCCTCGCCAAACACCGCAAAAATAAAATCGGTATGACGCTCGGGCAAGAAATCCAGATGCGACTGATCACCATTCATCCAGCCCTTGCCATAAAAACCACCGGAGCCGATGGCAATTTTGGACTGATAAATATGGTAGCCAGTGCCCAGCAAGTCCTGTTCAGGATTCAACAAGGTCAAAACACGCTGGCGCTGATATTCGTGCATGCCATAATAGAACATCAAGGGTGCACCCACTGCCAGCAGCGCCAATGCACCACTAATCAGCCACCAGGACATACCCGCCAGATAAATCACATACAGACCGGACAGCGCAATTAGCAGCGCTGTACCCAAATCAGGCTGCTTCAGGATCAACAGCATGGGTACAAAGATCAGGAACAAAGCAACGATAATATCCGTAAAGCGCGGCGGCAACGGTTTTTCAGCAAAGTAGTACGCCAGCATCATCGGCACCGCCAGCTTCATGATCTCGGCAGGCTGGAAGTCAATACCCACGTAAAGCCAGCGCTGGGCACCTTTTTTGGTGACACCGACCACCAGCACCAACACCAGCAGAATCAGGCCAATACCATAAATCCAGATAGCGAACTGCTTGAGTGTTTTACTTTGTACCTGGGAAAACAGCAGCAGGAAACACAGACCCGCCGTAAAATGCAAACCCTGCCGATAGATCATGGACATGTTCTCATCGGACGCGCTGTACAGCGTGATGATGCCCATGAACATTAACAGCGACAAGGCAGCCAACAAGACAAGGTCTACCCGTTGAAAGGCACGTAACACATAAGGCGGCAGCAAACTGGCTAACACTTAATCCCCCCGCTGAGTAACGTTCAGATCTTTCGAATCAGCCGGATCTTCTTCGTTGTATTTCTTCAAAATGTAGGCATCCAGCATCTTGCGCGCCAGTGGTGCAGCGGTCGAGCTGCCACCCCCCCCGTTTTCAACAATGACCGACACAGCAATTCTCGGGTCTTCCGCCGGAGCGAAGCCAACAAACAAGGCATGGTCATGCAAGCGTTTCGCCAAACGGGATGCATCGTATTTGGCATTCTGGGCAATACCGAACACCTGCGCCGTACCGGTCTTGCCGGCAATCGTAAAGGCAGAACCCTGCCCAATCCGCCGTGCCGTGCCGTAGGAAGCATTCACGACATTGACCATCCCGCGCACGACCAGTTCCCAGTCATTTTTGTGCGCAGCGGGCAGGTTTTCCAGTACTTCCGGCTCCAGCACCTGCTCCGGTTTGTCTTTGACATTGCGTACCCCGTGCAATACATGGGGACGAATGCGTTTACCACGCATGGCAATCGTCGCTGTCGCATGTGCCAATTGCAGGGGTGTAGACAGCCAGTAGCCTTGGCCAATACCAATATTGACCGTGTCGCCGGGGTACCAGGTTTGCTTGTAACGGCGGCGTTTCCACTCCGGGGTCGGCATCAGTCCGTCTGACTCGGAAGTCAGGTCAATACCGGTGCGCTGCCCAAAACCAAACCGGTTCATGTAACTGGAAAACTTGTCCACCCCCATGCGGTAGGCCATGTCATAAAAGAACGTATCACAGGACTTGGCGATGGCCTGATCCATATTGACTGAACCATGCCCCGTCCGTTTCCAGCAACGATAGCGGTGCTTATGTCCAGGAATCTGAAAAAATCCGGGGTCATACACCCCTCTGTTCGGCCAAATGGTTTTTTCATACA
The DNA here is from genome assembly GCA_964293125.1 of uncultured Thiothrix sp. Lineage (GTDB taxonomy): Bacteria > Pseudomonadota > Gammaproteobacteria > Thiotrichales > Thiotrichaceae > Thiolinea. The sequence continues at coordinate 24,487 of CAXYXY010000026.1, forward strand.
AACCCGCCATCGCAATCATGGGTTTGACCGTAGAGCCGGGCGGGTAAGCGGCCTGTAAAGCACGGTTAAACAGCGGGCGATCTGGGTCATCGCGTAATTCAGTATAGTTCTTGTGCGAAATGCCATCGACGAACAGATTGGGGTCGAAGGTGGGCACACTGGCCATCGCCAGTACTTCACCATTCCGTGGATCAATCGCTACAATCGCGCCCCGCTCACCCTTGAGCAACGTCTCTGCCTTGATTTGCAGGTTAATATCAAGGCTCAGGATCAAGTCCTGCCCCCCGACCGAGTTCTTTTTCTCGATAATGTCCTGATGCCGGCCATGCGCATCGACTTGCACCAGGTTATAACCGGCATCACCATGCAAACGGTCTTCATGGGCCGCTTCAATCCCAATCTTGCCGATATGGCTGGTGCCCGCGTATTCTGCTTTGTCCAAACGTTCTACATCACGTTCATCGATACGCCCGACATAACCAATAACATGGCTGGCAATGGTTTTAAGCGGGTAATAACGCTGCATGCGCCGTTCCAGATTAACACCAGGGAACCGCGACTTGTTAACCGCAAAAGTAGCCACTTCCTGCTCGGTCATGTTTTCTTTCAAGGGTGTGGGTTGATAACGGCTGCGCCGTTTGACCTGTTGATTGAAAATACGAATTTCTTTATCGGACAGCGGGACTATCTTGCTCAGGCGCTCCAGCATCAGCTGTAAATCAGCCCAGCGCCGCTTGCCATCGTTATTCTGGTCAGGTACTGCGTCCTCGACCACTTCCAAGACATATTGTGCATGGTTATCTGCCAGCAACACACCGTTCCGGTCATAAATCTGACCACGGGTGGGCGGGATAGGGATGTGCTTCTGGTAGTTTTGTTTGGACAATTCAGTATAGACTTCATTGCCTTCGACCTGCAGGAAATACAGGCGAGCGAAAATCGCCATCAGGGCAAACGACACGAAAACAGCGGCCACAATAGCACGTGATTTGAACAGCTGCTGCTCATCACGCTCGGTTTTGATGGATAGACGTTCGCCCATGTTATAAATGCTAACTATTCTTTAGATAAATTCATGAAATAAATAATGCTGACGCACCTGCAAACCCTAAGACTCCTGCCAGAAAACTAACAAGTGCTGGCAGGAGCTACGCTGAATCAGCGCCTAATCTTTAGACCCGGCTTCATACCGGCGTACACTGGCAAGAATTTCTTCTTTCGCTTCGTCCGCATCCGCCCAGCCGTCTACTTTAACCCACTTGTTCGGCTCAAGCTCTTTGTAATGCTCAAAAAAGTGCTGAATCTGCTGAATCAACAAAGGAGGCAGCTGCTTGTAAGAGGTAATATCCTTGTACTCAGGAGCAAGCTTACCTGCTGGCACCGCTACAATCTTGGCATCCTGACCGGCTTCGTCCGACATTTTCAAAACACCCACCGGGCGGGCAGGAATCACACAACCGTGTACCAACGGCACCGGAGTCACAACCAGCACATCCACCGGGTCACCGTCATCAGACAGAGTATGCGGTACAAAGCCATAGTTGGCCGGATAGAACATCGGTGCCGACATAAAGCGGTCAACCATCAATGCGCCGCTGTCCTTGTCGACTTCATACTTGACTGGAGAAGCGTGTGCGGGGATCTCGATAATAACATTAACTGACTCGGGGACATCTTTGCCCACAGCGATATTGTCCATATTCATGGGTGATCTACCTCAGGTTAAAAATACGGGCATTATAGCCTTTGTTGAATCTAACTTGCACTGCAACATTTAATTAGAGTATAAGAAGTGGCATTGATTGGAGAACAACAGAGGTAACAAAACATGCGTATCGTCCTACTCGGAGCCCCCGGATCAGGCAAAGGCACTCAGGCACAACGCCTGACCACAACTTACAACATCCCGCAAATCTCGACCGGCGATCTGCTACGTGCAGCGGTCAGCTCAGGCAGTGAGCTGGGCAAACAAGCCAAACAGGCGATGGATGCGGGTAATCTGGTGTCGGATGACATTGTACTGGGCATGATACGCGAACGCCTCCAGCAGGCCGACGCTGCCAACGGCTTCATTCTTGACGGTTTCCCCCGCAATCTGAGTCAGGCAGCCAGCCTCGACACACTGCTTTCGGCCATCGACCAGCCGATACAGGCCGGTCTGCTGATTGATGTCGACCATGACATCCTGATGAAACGCCTGACCGGACGCCTGACCTGCAGAAGCTGCAACACCGTCTATAACCGTTACTTCTCGCCGCCCAGCAAAGAAGGTATTTGTGATACCTGCGGCAGCGATGATATTTACCACCGCGCCGATGACAATGAAGAAACCATTGCCAATCGCCTGCAGGTCTATGAAACCAATACGGCTCCGCTGATTGGCTATTATGAAAACAAGGGTCTCCTGAAGCGCGTCAATGGCGTTGGCAACATGGAAGACATTACTAACGCTATCCAAGCAGAATTTGCAACGATCTGATCCATGGCCAACTCACTGAGCGAACAATTGTTGAAAGCAGGCCTGATCACGCAGGAACAAATCGTCGATGCGGAACAGGCCAAGCAACAACAAAAAGTCAAAGCAAAACTTGCCAGAGAGCAAGGTCGATCCCCGAACCAGGCTGCCCGTGGCGCCAAGCCTGCCCCAGCCAAACCTGGCAAAGGCGGCGAGGGCAGAGGCAATGGCAGGCCGCAGGCCAAATCGGGTCAGCCAGCGCCCCCTGCCGTTGCAGCGGAACAGCCCCGGCCTAAACCCAAACGGCCCGCCTCTGATCTGGAGCAGTTTTATCGCGAGCGTGCCTCCCTCGAACGCCAGGAAAAGGCTGCCGAGGAACAACGCAAGCGGGAAATGGCCGAGCGCAAGAAGCGGACACGCCAGCAGGTACGTGAGCTGCTGGCAGCCAACCCGCTGAATGTTGAAGATGCAGCCATCCGTTACAACTTCGTGATTGGTGATTCAGTCAAATACCTGTATGTGACTGAACAGCAACAACAGGAATTGGCAGACGGCAAGCTGGCTATCACGTTTATGGACGGCAAGCGCTGCCTGATCAGCAACGAAGTGGCCAGACAGTTACGGGTGATTGACCCGGATAAACTGGTCATTATCAATAATGACCCAGCGACTGATGTGACTGATACGACTGCGATTGAGGCTAGCAATGAACCTGACGAGCTTAATCTGTCCGACTCAAGCTTGCCCGGATAAGTCCATCAAATCCGTCAGCGCCATCGCCTGACGGTACAAGCTGTTTTTTGGCTGCCCGGTTAACCGGGCAGCTATTTTAGCCGCCTGTTTGACCGGCAACGCCTCATCCAGTAAAACCTGCAGGATATGCTCGGCGCTCAAGGTGCTGTGGGCGGCATCGTCCGTATTAGCTTCCACGCCCGTCAACATGACTACAAATTCACCCTTGCGCATGTCGGCATCGGTGCGAATGCGAGCCAGTAACTCAGCCACCGTACCCCGATAAAAACTCTCAAACAGCTTGGTCAGTTCCCGCGCAATCACCAACTCCCGACCCGCGCCGAGTACACTATCAATATCTTCCAGCAGGCCTTCAATCCGGTGGCTGGATTCATAAAACACCAGCGTGCGTGCCTCCACCCCTAAAGCCTTCAAGGCAACCCGCCGCGCTGCCGGTTTGGCTGGCAGGAACCCTTCAAAAACAAAGCGGTCAGTCGGCAAACCCGCCACTGACAGAGCCGCGATCAGGGCACAGGCACCGGGTACCGGTACGACCTGAAACCCGGCAGCCACGACCTCCCTGACCAGGCGATAACCCGGATCACTGATCAAGGGTGTCCCGGCATCACTGATCAGTGCCAGTGTGTGCCCCGCTTGCAGTTCTGTGAGCACGGTTTTAACGCGCGCTTCCTCATTATGCTCGTGCAAGCTCACCAGCGACTTTTGTATCCCTAAATGCGTCAAGAGCTTGCGACTGACGCGGGTATCTTCAGCATAAATCTTATCCACGGCGGCCAACACTGTCACCGCACGTGCCGTCATATCCGCCAGATTCCCGATTGGCGTAGCCACACAGTACAAAATTGCGCTCATCTGCCCTACTCAAATAACGAATAATCCCTTTATAATCACGCTTTATCGGCAAATTTGCTATTCAAAACGCAGTTTTGTTTAAACAATGCTATAGTTCCGGCCAGCTTTTGGGGCGTGGTAACGCACTTCAGTACGACTTAGGGAACATCAGGTATGGGTACAACAATGACTATTCACCACTTTCGCCATTCTTTACTGGGAGCCTGCCTGACAGCGGCGCTCTTGTTACATGGCTGCGCAATGCCCATTGCTCCTGATGATGCTGATAGTGTCACGGCCAGCAGCACTGATAAAAAACCGGCCAACACACCGGGGAAAAACCGCTCATCCCCAGCGAAAGGCAAAGCCAGCACCTCCAGCAAAGCAGGTGAACCCTCCATCACCCAGGCTAATCAGTTGTTAAAGAAAGGCGACAAGGCCGCCGCCGCCGATATGTATTACCGCTCGGCGTTCGGTTACCCGTCACCCCAGCGCGAACGCATCATCCTGCAAGCCGCCGAAATCACCGCATCAACCGGCGATGACCGCACTACTGCCAGCTACCTGAAACGGGTGCCACAATCCGCATTACAGGGTGAGAGCAGGGAACGCTACCAGTATATCCAGGCTTTATTGGCTCTCCAGAACAAACAGGCAAATCAGGCGCTCGGACTACTGCCCAATGACTTGAATAGCTTGCCGGCAGGTTTGCGTGACAAGGTCTTGCTGGTACGCAAGCGGGCGATTGAAATGGGTGGCACCGTCAGTGCCAGTGCGACACGCAACTCATCTCCCGCAGCTGCCGCCGCCACTACGGCTGCCGTACAACAGCCACCAGCGGTACAAGCCCGCCCTGCTCCAGCACAGAAGCTGTTACCGGCTTCCAGCAACAAACTGGCGGTGCTCCTGCCACAAAGCGGCGCACTGACAACCGTCAGTAAAGAAATTTTCCAGGGTATTCGCGATGCACAACGCCCTTACGGTGATCAAGCCAGTGCAAGGCTTTATGACGTAAATCCTGCCAATGCTCTGGCCCAGTACCAGCAAGCGGTCGCAGAGGGGGCGGACATGGTTATCGGCCCACTCGACAAGGATTCACTGGCGGCGTTATTGTCCAATCCGGCAGCGCTGACCACGCCGATCCTCAGCCTCAATTATGATAACGACCGCCCTTCCCCGGCAGCACTCTATCAGTTTGGCTTGTCACCTGAGGATGAAGCCCGCCAGATTGCCGAATTCACAGTCAATCGCGGGCAGCGTCAGGCCATCGTCATGGTGCCCAACTCCAGCTGGGGTAAACGTCTGGCTGACACCTTTGTCCAAACTTATCAGGCACGCGGCGGGAAAGTGCTGATGATGGTCAATTACCCGAACTCGGACTCATCCTCTTACCTGAAACAGGTACAAGGCGCGTTGAACAGTGCCGAAGGCGCACAAATGGTCTTTCTGGGCGCATCACCGACCCAGGCACGCCTGATTCGTCCGCTGTTACAGGATCAGGCCGGCCTGTTGCCTGTCTATGCCACTTCGCACATTTTCTCGGGACGACTGGAGAAGGATAAGGACACTGACCTCGATGGCATCATCTACACCGAGGTTCCGCTGATTCTGCAAGGTATCAATAACGGCAGTCTCGACACGCTTAAATTCCCGCGCCTGTACGCACTCGGTGCCGATGCGGTGCTGATTGCCAATAATTTAGCCGGTCTGTCCCGCCAGCAGACCCTGCCCGGTAAAACCGGCCAGATCAGCCTGCTGAATGACCACAGCATCCAGCGTCGCCTTGACTTCGCGACCTTCATCAATGGCGTACCGAACAGCTTGGGCAATTAATGCCGACCAGTGTAGAACGCGGTAGTGCCGCCGAAGACAGTGCCTGTGCTTATCTGCAGGCAGAGGGTTTGCAGATTCTGACCCGTAACTACCGTTTGCGCAGCGGTGAGATCGACATTGTTTGTCGGGATGCGACGCATCTGGTGTTTGTCGAGGTGCGCTACCGTAAAAGCAATCGCTATGGCGGTGCACTGCACAGCATCGACTGGCGTAAACAACAGCGTATTATCCGTACAGCGCAGCATTATTTATTGTGTCATGCCTGCGATTTACCCGTCCGCTTTGATGTTATTGCCATCAGTGGCACCGATAACATACAGTGGATTCAACACGCCTTTGAGGCGAACTGACTAACCCTTATCCGGTAACCTGCCCGATGTCTGACCTGCCCGTTGCTGCTCCCGCTACTGAATATGACAATAGCCACAGCGTAGCCTTTTTTCGCGAAGCCAGCCCCTATATCCACAAACACCGTGGCAAAGTCTTTGTGATTGCTTTTCCCGGTGAAATTGTGTTGCAGCACAATTTTCGGCGCATCCTGGAAGACATTGCCATTATCGCGGCTTTAGGGGCGCGAATTGTGATTGTGCACGGCACCCGCCCGCAGATTGACTCCCGTCTGGCGGCGCTCGGGCACCCGATACGCTTCCAGAACGGGTTGCGCATCACCGACCAGCAAACCCTGCTGGCTGTCCAGGAAGCGTGTGGCCTGACCCGTATCCAGATTGAAAATACCCTGACTTATGCCTTGAATCAGCCCGGCTCCGGGAATAATGGATTGGGTGTTGTCTCTGGTAACTTCATCAGCGCCCGTCCGGTAGGCGTGTTGGAGGGGGTCGACTATGGCTATACCGGACAGATACGCCGTATCCGCCATCAGGCCATTCACCAGTTACTGAAAAACGATCAGGTTGTTCTGCTCTCCCCCTTGGGTTACTCACCCAGCGGTGCAGCCTATAACCTGCGGTATGAACAACTGGCCATAGACACCGCCCAGGCACTGGAAGCCGATAAAGTGCTGTTGCTTGGCAGCGCCGCCAGCAAACTGCCGCCTGAACTCACGCTGGCCGAGGCTGAACAGTACCGGGAACAGCATGCACAAATCCCGCAAATTATCGATGTCCTGCAACAAAACAAAGTCAGCCGGGTGCATCTGCTGGATTCCACCATCGATGGTGCTTTGTTGCTGGAACTCTATACCCTTGATGGTATTGGCAGCATGATCTCAGCTAATGCTTTCGAAACCATCCGTGCCGCCAGTATGAAGGATATTAGTGGTATACTGGAGATGATCAGCCCGCTGGAACAGGCGGGGACTCTGGTAAAACGTTCACGGGAGCAACTGGAACTGGAAATCAGTAACTTTCAGGTGATCGTCCGCGACCGGCAGGTCATTGGCTGTGCAGCACTGTACGCAACCGATGACCCGGACATTGCCGAATTGGCCGGTCTGGCGGTGCATACCGACTACCGTTCCACCAGCCGGGGTGACCAACTGTTACAAACCATTGTCAAGCTGGCCAAAGCCCAGGGAAAACATAAACTGTTGGTACTGAGCACACAAACAACCGACTGGTTTCGCGAACGCGGATTTATTGAAGCAACGGTGGATGACCTGCCGAATAACAAAAAACAGCTTTATAACCTCAAGCGTAATTCCAAGGTGTTTTTCAAAGTGATTTAGCCGCCTGCTGGTAAACCAGTTGTCAAAAATAAGCGGTTGTTCCGGGTAAATTGATCTAAATTAAAGGAAATACGTAGCGTCTGGAGTCATTCATGTTCAACGAAACACGCAACTGGTTATGGCAACGCAGCATCGACTGGCTTAATGCCATTCCTCCAGGTGTTGATGATGTCAGCGCCTACTGCAATTTTGACTTTCTCGAACATGAAGTACGCCCAGCGGATGTCATCCTGTTTGCTGGCCAAACACGAGTCAGCAACGTAATCCAGATGGTGACACTGTCGCCTTGGACGCATGCCGCGCTCTATGTCGGGCGCATCAATGACATCCGCGACCCGAAAGCCCGCGAAAAACTGCAATCCCATTACGATGGCAGCCCCAACGACAAACTGGTGGTGGAATCTTTATTGGGGCATGGCACCATCGTTAATCCACTCAGTGCCTACCGGGATGAGCATTTGCGTATTTGTCGCCCGTCCGGGCTGGACTGGCGTGACACCAACCCGGTCGTCAATTTCGCTATCGAACACTTAGGGATGGGCTACGATGTGCAGCAACTGCTGGATCTGGCGCGTTTCATGTTCCCGTATGCGATTCTACCCCGGCGCTGGCGTTCCTCCCTGTTCCAGCACAACGCGGGTCAACCTACCCATATCATCTGTTCCAGCATGATCGCTCGCTGCTTCCAGCAGGTGCATTACCCGGTACTCCCCATTATTCGCAATCACCAGAATGATCAGGTACGTTTTTACGAACGCAACTTCCGCCTGTTTATCCCCAGTGATTTCGATTATTCGCCCTACTTTGAAGTGATCAAATACCCCGCCTGGAATTTCAACCAGCAACCTGCTTATCGCTCTCTGCCCTGGCAAACAGAAGAAGATGAGGCCACTGAACGGATTCCCGCCATTGATAAAACCACCGGCATCCCGTCGGGTGCTACCCTCAATACCCCCAAGCCTGATGGCAAGCGAGATCAATCATGTTATGGCTAATACTGCTTGTCCTGCTGTCGGGCATCATCGGTTATTTACGGCTGCGCCTTGATATCACCAGCCTGTTAATCGGCGTCTGGCTGCTCTCAGTTGCGGTCACAGGCAGCTTGCAGGGCTGGCTCTGGCTGATCTGGCTGCCAGTCGCCATCAAACTGGTCTTGTTCAACCTGCCTGCCCTGCGTAAAACATTGCTTAGCCGCCCGCTGATGGGCTTCTTCAAACGCCAGCTGCCCTCCATTTCCAGCACTGAACAGGAAGCCCTCAACAGCGGCAATGCCTGGTGGGAGGCCGAACTGTTCGGCGGCAAGCCCAGCTGGAAGCGCCTGCGCGGTATCACACTCAGTCGCCTGAGCAGCACCGAACGCGACTTCATTGATGGCCCGGTGGAACAACTGTGCGCGTTATTGGATGACTGGCAAATAACGCATGAACTACACGATTTGCCCCCTCACGTCTGGGAATTTCTGAAAGAACACCGCTTCTTCGGGATGATTATTCCGCAGGAATACGGTGGGCTGGGGTTTTCCGCCCTAGCACATTCCGAAGTAGTGATGAAAATCGCCAGCCGCAGTATCACTGCTGCCGTGACCGTAATGGTGCCCAATTCACTGGGGCCCGCTGAACTATTACACCGCTACGGTACTGACGCACAAAAGAACCGCTACCTGCCACGCTTAGCGGATGGTCGTGAAATTCCCTGCTTCGCCCTCACCGGCCCGGAGGCAGGCAGTGATGCCAGCGCCATTCCGGATGTGGGTATCGTCTGTCGCCAGCCTTTTGAGGGTGAACAGGATGTGCTGGGTATTCGCCTCAACTGGGACAAGCGCTATATTACCCTTAGCCCGGTGGCCACCTTGCTCGGCCTTGCTTTTCAGCTGCATGACCCCGAGGGCCTGCTCGGTGACACCCGTGAACTGGGCATCAGTCTCGCCCTGATTCCAACCCGTCATCCCGGTGTTATTACCGGCAGACGCCATTTCCCCTTAAACATTCCTTTTCAAAATGGCCCAACGACCGGCAAAGATGTCTTTATTCCGATAGACTGGTTGATTGGTGGGCGTGAACAGGCCGGGCAAGGCTGGCGCATGCTGGTTGAATGCCTGGGGGATGGGCGGGGCATTTCTCTGCCTGCGCTGGCCACCGGTGCGGCCAAAGTGGCCAGCCGCACGACGGGTGCCTATGCCCGGGTACGCCAGCAGTTTGGCCTGCCGATTGGCTATTTCGAGGGCATTGAAGAACCACTGGCGCGTATTCTCGGCAATACCTATTTGATGGATGCAGCCCGCCTGCTAACCCTGACCGCCCTGGATCAGGGGCAACGTCCGGCAGTCGTTACCGCCCTGCTCAAATACCAGCTGACCGAACGCATGCGCCGTTTGTTAAATGATGCCATGGACATCAGCGGGGGCGCGGGCATCTGCCTCGGGCCGAGCAACTATCTGGGGCGTGCCTATCAGTCGATTCCGATTGGTATTACGGTAGAAGGTGCGAATATTCTCACCCGCTCACTGATCGTATTCGGGCAAGGTGCAATGCGCTGCCACCCGTACCTCCTGAAAGAAATCACGGCAGCTCAAGCTGATAATCTGGATGAGTTTGACCGCAACCTGCTGGCGCATGGCTTTCATATCCATAGTAATATCATGCGCAGTGTCTGGTTTGGCCTGAGCAATGCCATTTTCGAAGCCCCCGGCACCCCCATGACGCGCAAGCACTACCGGCGATTGACCCGCTTAAGCAGTAATTTTTCGGTACTGGCTGATTACGCCCTGCTGACACTCGGTGCCGATCTGAAAAAGCGCGAACGCCTGTCGGGGCGTCTGGCTGACATTCTTGCCAATTTATACCTCTGTTCAGCCGTACTCAAACACTTTGAGGAACAGGGCGAGCCAGAATCCGACCGGATTCTGATGGATTATGCCTGCACCTTAACCATTCACCGTGCCCAGCAAGCCATGCTGGCCGCGATTCATAACCTGCCCTTGCCTTGGCTCGCAAAATCCGTGCGCACCCTGTTGTTCCCGTTTGGCAAACCTTACAGCCCGCCCAACGACAAAATGATCCATGCAGTCGCCCGCCTGGGTTTGGAACCCTCCGCCACCCGTGATCGTCTTACCCACGGTATTTATTCCAACACTGACCCAGAAGACCCCAGCGGACGCATTGAAGATGCCTTCTTGAAAACCCTGGCGGCAGCCAGTGCCGAACAGCAGTTCCGTCAGTTGCGCAAAGCGGGGAAACTTAAGGCCACAAGTGTCGATGCCGCCCTGCAGGAAGCGCTTGACAAACAATTACTGGATGCCCCGCAGGTCGCTTTATTACAGGCAGCCCGACAGTCCATGCTGAACGCGATTCGTGTTGATGATTTTGCAGCTGATTACTTTTGATAACTTCTGGCTGAAAAACAATAATTTTGTTTATTATTTAGATAGTCGCTGGCAGGGAAGCGGTTTATAAGTTAAAATCATTCTAGAAAATAGATCAAATAAATTAAGATCAAACAAATAATTGCATATCGCTAGCTGACAAGGGGTAGAACGTTACCATGCCACCTACTGCACTGGTAACTGTAACAATGGATAAGTTTAAACATCTGCAAACAGACATCGACCCGCAGCGTATTTTCTGGCTGGGTTTGGATGTGCAAGACAAGAAAATCAACCTGTTAAATGCTGAAGTATTCACTGAGCTGGAGCAGGTTTGTGGGCAGCTGCGCACGCTGGATGTACAGGGTCTGGTGCTGTATTCGGCCAAACCCGGCAGCTTTATCGCCGGTGCTGATCTCAAGATGCTTTATGACCGTGATCAACAGCCAATGCTCAACTATTTGCAACAAGGGCAGCGCGTCCTGCAGGCATTTGAAGAGCTACCCTTCCCCACCTTGGCACTCATCGAGGGGCACTGTCTGGGTGCGGGCTTGGAACTGGCGCTGGCCATGAACTACCGGATTGCCGCTGACACGCCCAATACATGCTTTGGCCTGCCGGAAGTTAACCTCGGTCTGCATCCGGCATTCGGCGGGATCGCACGGACGGCAGCCAAGGCCGGGGTACTGGCCGCCATGGAATTCATGCTGAGTGGGCGTTCGCTCCAACCGGCAGAAGCCCTGCAGAAAAAATTAATTGATGCATTAATTGATACACAGACCTCCCCTGAACCACTGCGCAACACCGCTGTTAACTACCTGCAGCAGCGCCCCGCCCCAAAACATGCCCCGGTTTCCAGACACCTGCTGAGTAACCCGGCGGCACGCATTCTGCTGTCCCGCCAATTACGGCGACAACTGGAACAAAAAAACATCGACGCGGCGCAGTATCCCGCCCCTTACGCCCTGATCACGCTGTGGCAAAAACACGGCTCCAATCACTGCAGTATGCGCCCGGATGAGACTCAGTCGGTGCTCAAACTGTCCCACACTGAAACAGCCAATAATCTGATTCGACTGTTTTTTCAGGCTAACCGCATCAAAGCTCAGGCCAAACCTGAACTGTTTCACCCACAGCGTGTCCACGTTATGGGTGCGGGTATCATGGGGCGGGATATTGCCGCTTGGTGTGCAGCGCGTGGCATGCAGGTCAGTTTGCAGGATAACGATCCTGCTGCGCTGGAACAGGCTTTGGAGCATGCCCAGCGCTTTTTCGGACAGGCCTGTGAACAGGATAAAGCACAACAGGAAGTCATGCAGTCACGTTTGTGTACCGATGCAGCGGGCATCAAGACTGCCGATGTTGTGATTGATGCGACCTCGGACAAACTGGCAGACAAACAGGAATTGCTGGCTGCGATTGAAGAATTGGCTCGTCCAGATGCTTTGATCACCACCACGACATCGCTCCTCCCACTGGAGCGTCTGGCGTCAGTGATGCTCAGGCCAGAGCGGCTCATTGGTCTGCATTTCCTTAATCCAGCGGTGAGTCTGCAGCTGGTCGAGGTCATCCAGGTGCCAGATACCACCGACCCACGGTTACTGGCACAGGCTATGGCTTTCCTGCGGCATATCGACAAACTGCCGCTGCCGGTACGTAACACGCCGGGGTATCTGATTAACCGCATTCTGTTTCGGTATATCCTGCAGGGCATCCGTTTGTATCAACAGGATGTGCCACCAGCGGTGATTGACAAGGCAGGTCGTGATTTCGGCATACCCTTGGGGCCTTTGGAAATGGCGGATCAGTTCGGGCTGGACTTTTGTCGACAAATGAGTGAGCAACTGGCCAAAGCGTCCACTACGCTCACAGTACCCGAACGACTGATCGAGATGGTCAATGCGGGCAAGCTGGGGGAGAAAAACGGCAGCGGTTTTTACCGCTATCGGAATGGCCGCACCTTAAAGCTGGAGCGTGTCCGCTGGGATGGAAACCTGGCCGCATTACAGGACAAACTGATTGGGCAAATGCTGGAAGAAGCCGCGATGTGTCTGGAGGACGGCGTCATTGAAGACCCCGACCTGCTGGATGCCGCTGTGGTATTCGGCATCGGCTTTGCACCTTTTCGGGGTGGCCCCTTGCGCTACGCGCAGCTGCTGCGGAAATAATTTGTTGTTAAGGGAGAGGACATGAACCTGCCAACCGTCAAACAGTTACGGTATTTCGTAGCGTTGGAAACCTATGAACATTTTGGGCGTTCTGCTGAAGCCTGCTTCGTCTCCCAGTCGGCTTTCAGTACTGCTATCCGCGAACTGGAATCGACCCTTGAAGTTCAACTGGTAGATCGCACCAACAAAAATGTTACGGTCACCCATATTGGGCGGCAACTGGCGGTCGAAGCACGGCGCTGTCTGCGTGACATTGAAGGTTTGGTCGAACTGGCACGCAGCAACCAGCAACCGTTGACGGGTGAATTACGCATCGGCGTTATTCCTACCATCGCCCCCTTCATACTACCCGCTATTCTGCCCCAATTACGCGAGGAATTTCCGCGCCTGAAACTGTTTCTGACCGAGGATATTACCCAGCGTATTTATGAAAAACTGATGGATGGTGAGCTTGATCTGATTATTCTGGCCATGCCTTACGCCCTGCGGAATGTGGAGGTGTTGCCACTCTTTCAAGATCCCTTCTATCTGGCTTGCCGCGACAACTCGGAGCATGTTGATCCGGAGCATTATGATTTCGCTGCATTGGGGGCAGAAAGTATTTTGTTGCTGGAAGATGGCCACTGCTTACGCGACCATACCTTGTCAGCCTGCCATTTGCAGGACGTGGAGAAAATCAGTCGTTTTTCCGCCAGCAGCTTGCTGACGCTGGTACAAATGCTGGACGCAGATTTGGGTATTTCTTACCTGCCAGAAATGGTCATCGGCTCACCCTTGCTGGCGGGCACTCAAGTCAAGCTTTGGCCCACCTCTGAGCACAGTTTTCGGGAAGTGGGTCTCGCATGGCGCAGAGGCAGTGCCCGTGACCAGGAATTTCAACAATTAGGCAACGCTATTCAAAAAGCGCGGAAGCCTGCTGTTGCGTTCGGAAATACGTGATAAACGGCGGATTATGCCCCGGTAACAGCCGAATCGCCCGCTCTTCCAAATAATCATGCTGGCTACCCAGGGCTTTCACCTTCAGCTGCAAACGGTATAAAGGCTGCTCCGTATGATCCAGAAAACTGCCACCGAACGGCGGCTGTACCCAGGCACCTTCTGCTTCTTCGCGTTGCCGGATATATTCATCGACTGCGGCCTCATCGCCTTCGGCCAATAACAACAAAGTCTGGCGAGGCGCCAGCATCGGGTTGATCCCGCTACTGCGCGAATTCACCGAAAAATAGCGTGACAGTATTTTATATAAAGCGGGGGTCATGCCCATCACCTGCTGCAGCTCTTCGATACGCTCAAAAGGCGCATCCTTGGCACCGTAGGCCAGACCTTCACTCGCATAATCATCATCTTCCGCACCGTGCAAACGCTTGAGATCATCCGGGTCACGAAAATCCTCAATCAGATCCAGCAGGGTCTCAGCCGCTTCATCCACCACCCCCGCCTGTTCCAGGGCACTCCTCAATAACTGCCGGTCGGCCTGATTAATATCAATCAAGCCATTTTCACCCACCACCCGGATTTCCGCCTGATAACCACCATAAACCCAAGACATCGCGCCCCCGCCAATTTTTATCTGGCGTTTGTCCGGGGGCATGTACAACTGGATCACCGCATAATGCGCCGCTGCATCCGCAAACGCACGTGCCTGCGCACTGTCACGCGCATAACTGACCATACGGGTCTCGGTCTTGACCGCGTACATCAACGTAACCGCCATGGTCATCATCACCATGATCATCCATAACACCATAATCAGTGCTACACCGCGTTGTGCATAAACAGATGCAGGATGTGCAGTAGGCGCAGGCGCAGCACCACCTTGCCTGAGTCCGTCCATGTTAATTACCACCGACATATTCATCGACCTGCGGCAAATCGACCACCAGTTCCGGCCAGCGTTCCTGATCCTTGCCTTCCAGAACAACTTTCAACAACAAAGGATAAACCGGCTGGTCTTTCCAGCTGGACTCCCAACGTGGCTCATCATTCATGGATTCAGAACCAAAATACTCAAAGCGCACTGAGCGTAAACCGCCATAAACCAGCACCGGTTCAACCTCATTCAAGGCCTCATCCCAGCTTAATTCCGGGCGATACGGGGCGTAACGCATTTCCAGCTTGCGCCCATCCCCATCAATACCCACCGCAAGTTCAATCAGATAGACACCCCCTTTGTTTTGCAGAGGCTGCAAGGGGGCGGCATAACGCACAAAATAATCTTCACCCTCAAACGCATAAACCGGGCCATTATCCCCTTTAATCTGCACCACCATCGCCTGACTGAGCTGACCGCGCAAAAACTCACTGATCAAACGGGTGTCTTCGGTCTTGAGCAGCTTGCGCTCGGCAGCCTCCCAACTACGGCTAATCGTGTTGAAGCTGGAAAACAGCGCCAGAAACAACAGCGACACCAGCGCAAAGGCGATCATCATCTCCAGCAAGGTAAAACCACGCTGCTGCCGCTTATGCACGGGGTAACTGTTGTTCATGTGTCTTCACCAAACCGCAATGATGACAGGGCGAACTCACGTTGCTGGCCTGCACTCGACCAGCTCACGACCACCGTGACCTGAAAGGGCTTGACCGACAGGGAAAACTCGTCCTGATCATCATCCAGCTCAACCGGCTGCATGCTGACCACCCATTGATAAGGCGTACCTTCTTCGGTGCCACTGACATTACCGGCTTCGACCGGAATTTCCGTACCCACTGCCTGCAAGCGCGACTCGGCGACTTGTACCGCAAAACTGTATTCATCCGACAAGGCCGCACTGCGCATCCCAGAACCGAACACCTGCAACAAGGTTCCGACCACCAGCCCCATCACGACAAAAGCGACCAGAATCTCCAGCAATGAAAATCCGGCCTGCGGGTGCTGGACAGGGGTTGATCGGCAAACTTTAAAGTGTACTGATGCGTCCACTGATCCACTCCACATTCACTTTGAAGGTCTGCCCACGTAAACTCAGTTCAACCGAACCACCGGTCGAACTGCCGTCGGGGAAAAAGCGGATATTACCCTGGGTATTGGATACGACTTCGGAGGCTGCCGTATTGATTTTGGCGGTAATACCCGCATGCAGCGCACGCTTGTCATCTTCTATCCAGAACTGGCGCTGGCCGATATCCAGCGTCCAGACCACTTCCTGCTGGCGCAATACGGCGATGCTGCGCGCATGGCGCAGACTGGTGGCCACTTCCCGCGTCGTTTTGCGCAGCACCGGCCCTTCGGTTAGCGAACTCGCGACCGTGCCCATCAGCAAGGCCGCGATCATCAACACCAGCATGACCTCGATCAGGCTGAAGCCTGCTGCCGTCTGCCTGCTGACTGCTCGCATGGTAGTTAGTTTTTAACCCACAACGAAACGTCGGCATCATCACCTTCACCGCCTGTCGTACCATCGGCTCCGAACGACATCAAGTCATAAGGCTGATTATTGCCACCGGGGCGCTTGTACTGGTATTCCTTGTTCCATGGGTCAAGGGGCACATCGCCTTTTTTCAGATAAGGGCCATTCCAGCCACGGGCACCCGCCGGGGACGCGACCAGTGCTTTCAAACCTTCGGAAGAAGTGGGGTAATTACCGACTTCCAGCCGGTACATATCCAGTGCGGCGCTGATGTTTTCAATTTGCACCTTGGCCGACTGGCTTTTGCCTTTGCCCAGGTATTTCATGGCCTGTGGGCCGACGATACCGGCAATCAGACCGAGGATGACTAACACGATCATCAGTTCGATCAAGCTGAAACCGGCTTGTTGTGGGTGGCGTGTCCGTTGGGATTTGCATGTTTGCTTGGTCATTTGGATGACTCCTTGTTTTTATAGTTAATATTTATAGTTAATAATTATAATTTGTATTATTTTTTATATAATTGATATTGTTGATATTTATGGTATTTTTTCTTGTCTTATTGATTATTTATTGTACCAGATCGGCCATGTTAATCATCGGCAGCAGCACCGCACCAATGATAACCAGAATCGCCATCGCCATCACCAGAATCAGCAAAGGCTCCATCAGTGCCAGCATCTGCCCGACCGAGGTTTTGACCTCATCATCATAAATGTCGGCCACATCATTCAATAATTCTTCCATGCGCCCGGTCTCTTCACCCACCCGCAGCATGTGCAAGGCATAAGACGGAAATACTTTTTTACTGAGCAAAGTCCGGGTCAGACTTTCACCCTGTTTGAGGCTTTCTGCCGCCTCGCCCACCGACTTCGCCATCACCCGATTGCCCATCGTATTTTTAACGATCTGGAGCGAACCCAATAGCGGTACACCGTTATGCAGCAAAGTGCCCAAGCTGCGTGAAAAACGCGCCATCTCGATCTTGCCGACCAGGTCACCCACAATCGGCCAGCCTAGCATCGAACGATCTAACCACAGGCGGGCTTTCTCATGGGTGAATACAAACTGGATGGACAGCAGCAGCAACAGGAAACCACCCAGCACCGCCCACCAATAAGTCTGCAACGCGGCTCCCGCCCCCATCACCACCTTGGTAATTGTCGGCAGCTCAGCCCCCATGTCGGAAAACATCTGTGAAAATTGTGGCACGACAAACAGCAACAAGGCAATAATCGAAATCACTGCCACCACAAACAGAATGATCGGATAAATCAGAGCTGAAATCACCGTGCTGCGCAGTTCTTTGGCGCGCAGCATGTAGTCCACCAACCGCCCGAGTGCATCGTCAATCGAACCACTGGCCTCGCCTGCGCGTACCATGTTCACGTAAAAACGGCTGAACTGGCCGGTTTCTTCCAGTGCATCGGCAAAATGCACACCACTACGCACCTGCCCCTGAATACCGCGCACCATCTTTTCGACTGGCGCACTTTCAATAATTTCCAGCTGGATACCCAAAGCCCGATCCAGCGGCAACCCGGCGTGCAGCATGGACGACAGCTGCTGGGTAAAGGCAACGATTTCCGGCTGGCTAACCTTCTTACTCCCAAACAGGCTCTTTTTCAGAGCGGGCTTCTGCTCAGTGCCCTCTGCACTCGCACCTGCTTTGGCGGGCGCGACCTTGACCGGCATCAAACCCTGCCGGTTCAACTGTTCAATGACTTGCTGCTGGCTACTGGCTTCCAGCGTCCCATGCTGTGGAACGCCTGCACTGGTAATGGCTTTATATTCAAACAGGGCCATTCGGGGTTTCCTCGGCGACACGCAAAACTTCTTCCAGCGTGGTCACACCTCTCAGCGCCTTCATCAAACCGTCTTCATACATGGTACGCATGCCGCCTTGGCGTGCCTGCTCCTGGATCACACCGGCATCCTCATGCTTGAGCACCTGACGACGAATCGCATCATCCATCACCAGCACCTCATGAATCGCGCTACGCCCCTTGTAGCCGGTCTGTCCGCAGGCATGGCAACCCTTCGCATGCCACATCCGCATCTCACCCTCTGGCTGGTACTGGCGCAAACCCAGTTCCTCAACAATCTCCGGCAAGACGGTATGTGGCTCCCGGCATTGCGGGCACAGCCGCCGCACCAAGCGCTGAGCCAGAATGCAGTTGACCGTGGAGGTAATCAGGTAATCCTCAATCCCCATATCCAGCAAGCGGGTAATGCCACTGGCAGCATCATTGGTGTGAATGGTGGACAACACCAGATGCCCGGTCAAGGCTGACTGAATCGCAATCCGTGCCGTTTCCACATCACGCATCTCACCGATCATAATGATATCCGGATCCTGGCGGACGATAGAACGCAAGGCATCCGAGAACGTCAGGCCGATTTTGGGGTTGGCCTGAATCTGATTAATCCCTTCCAACTCATATTCCACCGGGTCTTCAACCGTTAACACCTTGTTTTCCGGGGTATTCATTTGTGTCAGGGCAGAATACAAGGTGGTCGTTTTACCGGAACCCGTCGGCCCGGTGACCAATACCACGCCATGCGGTTGTGCCAATTCTTTCTGAATACGGTCGTAGTTTTCTATCGTGAATCCCAACGAATTCAAGTCCAGCTTGACGCTATGCTTGTCCAGCAGCCGCATGACCACGCTCTCACCGTGCATGGTGGGCACGGTCGATACCCGCATATCGATTTCCTTGCCCTGCGCCTTCAGCTGAATACGGCCATCCTGTGGCAAGCGGCGTTCGGCAATGTTCAAACGTGCCATCAGCTTGACGCGGGACAACACCGCTGCGGTCATCTGCTGGGGGGGTGATTCAACCTCGTGAATAACACCATCAATCCGGTAGCGTACCTTGAGGTGGCTTTCGAACGGCTCGATGTGAATATCCGAGGCGCGCATGCTCATTGCCTGAGTCATGATCTGGTTGACGATCCGGATAACCGGCGCTTCACTCGCCATATCCTTCAGATGTTCAATATCATCCATGCTGTCATCGTGGCTGGTGATCTCGAATTCGTCTTCATCCTTCGCGTCGGTTGCGCTGTATAAACGTTCAATATGGGCACGGATTTCAGAAGGCAAACCCAACAAAGGACGAATCGGGCGACCTGCCGCCATTTCCAGTGCCTGCCGGGCAAATTCATCCACCGGGTCAGACATCGCCAGGGTCAAGATGCCGTCCTGTTCATACAGCGGAACAATTTCTGAAGAACGCATGTAATTAACCGAAATCCCCAAATCGGTCAGTGGTTCAAGCGGGTAATCCTTGGTCAAGGCCAGCGCTACGTCCAAGTGCCGCGAGAGCACAACAGCCACTTCCTGTTCGGTCAAAACCCCCAGCCGCACCAACACACTGCCCAAAGGTTGATTGATTTCCACCTGCGCACGCAAGGCGCGTTCCAGATCAGCAGGTTTGATTTTCCCCAGCTTGACCAGACGTTCGCCAAAAGGCATTGCACGCGGTTTTTCGATATCAGCCAGCATAATGATAGCTCTTGGTTATTTTTATTATTTATTGCAGGAGCCTGCAGACCCGCAGCGGGCGAATCTGCTCAAGCCCACGAGATCCATCACCCATAATTTTTATTTATAAGGGAGAAACATGCAAGCAGTTTCTCCCGAACGGTCTATTTTTAGCCAAAACAGAGCGAAAGCAACCGGAAAGCAACCCGCAAACACCTGTTTACATACTACCGCCCATCATGACAGCGCCACCAATCATGACAATGAGCGCACCAATAGTCGCAACAATCGCTACCAGCGTCATGATACCGGCCAGTTTCCAGAAGCTGGCCTGATGCTCCAGCGCCATTTCCAGATCCTGCAGCGACAAACCGGCCACCGCCCGTTTGATAGCACCTGCATAACGCAGCAAATACAGGGAAATAAAGAAATAAATCACCGCAAATAACAGGTAAAGTACCCCCATGCCAATCATGAAGCCACCGCCCATCATCCCCATGCCTTCCATCCCCTCCATCCCTTCCATACCACCCATCATGCCCACGCTTGCCCCCAGCAACATCGGGATCGCAGCAATCGCCATAAAGGCAGCACCGATAAAACCCATCACCGCCAAAAACAGCACCCAGGGGCGGGTCTTGCGCAGGGCAGCAACAATCCGGTCAGTCATCAGCCCACTACCCCCGCTAACATCACGAACCGCAGAACGGGGTGGGGCATATGCGTCTTGTACACTCATTATTTTTCCTTGATTATGGTTTAAAGTTAAAGCATAGCTCATACCGCCTGAAGGTGTAAAAGTCAGCCGCTAAAAAGCACTGGCCAGCGCTCCTGTACCAGCTCCCCCTTCTCGTCAAACGCATGACAGCTGTTGAGCAAGACCGGATTGAGCGGGCGTGGCTTGCCAAGGGTGCTATCCAAATCGCGGGTTGCTTTGGAGCCAAAGAGGGTTTGAATCGACACGGTGGCCATCGTCCCCATCAGCTCACTGATATGCGTACAACCCTGGTTACGGCCAAACAGGCTTTTGATTCTCTGGTTCCAGCCCGGACCAATACTCAAACCGACCAATTGCTGATAAGCCGCATTAATTTTCACGCAATAGTTAAACGGGGACGCATCGGTCACCGCCTCCGCCGCATGGATCAACAGATTTTTATCTATCGTCAGGCGTACTTTCATGTCATGCAGGGCTTCATCTGCCTGAATGGTGCCGCCTCTGTCCTGATTGGGAAAAGAAAACGGCTTGGTATCCACCATCTGCGCTTCAATATCCCAAAGGCCATCGGCACGCGAATAGCCATGGCAATGGATCACGCGGGTATGTTCCAGCTCACGCTCAACCGGTGCGGATAACGGCATGGTATTTACCTACTCAATGATAAAAGACGGAACAATAGAATAATCATTGAGCGCTGGCAAGTTTCCGATACCCGCTCATTACTGATCGAGTGTATAGAGTAGCAGTTTTTGCTCTTCTGCCAGCGGTACACCCACCCGGCAGCGCTCCGCGTTACAGCGCACGCTAAAACTGCGGAATGGCAAAAAGTCATCATGGGCAGGCAGCTGCCAGGCAAACATCATTTCCCCATTGTCCATATTCCAGAAACGCAGCACGGCCTCCGAATCAGAAGTGACCAGTACATGGCCTGCAGCAATAAACGCCAGATGCGTCGCCAGCGAGGTATGCCCGACCAACTTGATGTTGTCGTCCTTTACTGACAAGCCATTCTTCTGTACCGGCAAACCCTGTTTAAGGGGAACCATGAACGCACTGGCCTGCCGACCGACCACGACCATCCATCGGTTGTCCGCACTCACACGCACCCGATAGGCATCCTGCTTCAGATTATATTCTGTAGCTGCGGTCGCCTCGACAACGCCCGCAGCCGCATCGAGGGCATGAAAACGGACAGAACGTCCGGCACTACTGATCAAATAACTGGCATCCGGGCTCACGGCAATCGAGGTCAAGCCGAGCCCGTTCTGCAAGCTGAAAAAAACAGGTGGCTGGCTGGGTGCATCGACGACAAAACGGCCACTGTTACCATCCATGCTGGCACTGAACAGGTAGTCCCCTGCCGGTGAAAACACCAGATCCCTGACCTCACCCTTATGCCCCGACCAGTCAGCCAGCTTCTCCAGCTGGCCATCGGCTCCCATGCTAAACAGCATGACCTGCGAACTCGCCGAGTCCATGGCACCCACCCACTGGGCAGCGACCGCCAGCAAAGGGCGGGTCGGATGGAACAACAGACGGGTGACCTTCATATTCTCCAGCCACAAGTCGGCCTTACGCTGGGTCGTCGCCATGTCGTACACCCGCAACCAGCTGCCATTCGCGACTTTGTCGCCTGCTACCATCCAGGCCTGATCGGCTGAAATATCCATGTCCTGCGGACTTTCGCCCCGCACCGACACTTCCGTCATCGGACTATCGCCCAATGCCCATTCCAGTAACAGGCCATCCTTGCCCGGCGAAAACAGCCGGTTATGCACCGCATCATAGGCCAACCCGACGATGCCTACTTCTGCGCTGTGCCCCTCCAGTTTCCGCAAGCTCACGCCGCTTTCGACATCCCACAGGTACAGATGATGATCCCTGCCTGCAGTCACTAGCCGGGGTGGGCCACCGGCCACGCCGGCATTCACCCAGGACAGCCCGAAAATAGCCTGCTTGTGCACATTTTTCAGGGTGGCAAGCTCAACCCGATTGCGCCAGTCCCAGACAGTGACACGCGTATCATGCGCCACCGCCAGGCTATTCCCGTCTGGCGAAAAAGCCAGTGCCAGTGCCCATTCGGAATGAGACAGCATTTTATTCGTATCCTCCACCCCGGTAGCAAGATCCCAAAACCGAACCGTGCCCGCATGCGAAGCCGCCACGACCTGCGTGCCATCCGGTGAAAATATCAAACCACCTTCTGAAATCTGGGCATCATGCCGTTGTTGCCAAAGCGGTTCTTCCTTCAGCAATTGTACGGCTGGCCCCGGCTGACTGATAAATTCCCGCACACTCACCTTGTTATCAGTACCGCCACTGGCCAGATAACGCCCATCAGCACTAAAGGCCAAGGCCTTGACCGCACCGCGTACCGTGAATTGCTGCACAGGTTTGCTTTGCAGCACATCATCACCCACCGCCCAGACCACAATCCGCCCGTCATCACCGGCGGTCACAAAAAACTGGCCAGAAGGGTGTACCGCCACATCCTGTACATGACGCGTGTGCACTTTGGGTAGAATCACCGGCGCTTTACCCATACCCGGTTCATCCGTGACGCCTTGCGTATAAACAGCCACCAACCCACTTTCACCGACAGCCAACACGTGCTTGTTATCCGGCAACAAAGCGGCGTCATGCAGCGAAAAATCCGCATTCGGATAACTGATTACCGGCTTCAGCAAGCGCATGCGAATCGACTGCCGCAGCAGGTTCTCCCGGACTTTCTGCTCCGACGACACCTGCTTCCCCCAAGACTCCATGTCCTTCAATTGCCGATTCGCCGCCTCAAAATCATCCACTCCAGCAAAAACAGCCGCCTGCCGAAACAGTGCCTCTCGCACCTCCCCCTGTGCAGCCTCAAGCTTGCCAACAGTTTTTTGCAGCGCGATGTAATACCACCAGCCAACGACCGCCGCAACCAGAAAAAACGCAAAACCCACCGCAAAACCAATCAGGGGGCGCCGGTAGCGCTGCCGGATTTTCTCGTTTTGTTCCACGATCGCAGCACGCCGCTGCTGCTCACGCTCAGCCTCACTGATAGCCAGGAAATTCATCACTTGCTCAAAATCATTCCCATAACGCCGCGCCCATTCCTCGGTCGGGGTTTGTTGCTCACGCCATTTGAGCGCAATATCCAGATCCGGAGAAACCAGCAAGGCCGCTTTACCCTGCTGGTAGCGTCGGGCGGTATCCGCCACCCGCTTATAAAGATCCACATTTTCCGCTTCATTTTCGACCCAGCGCCCCAGACGCGACCACTGCCGAATCAGGCTTTCATGGGTAATGTCAAGCACGGTATCGGGCGTCAAAATAACCGCTGGCGGCGGCAGCAGGAAATGACGGCCATCCTGCCGAAAGCGCGTAATAATCGCATCCACTTCTGCAAAGCCAAGCCCGGTCAATTCCATCAAATCCATGACTTTGACCGGGCGGCGAATATCCTGACCTTCGCGGGTGCGCTCGGTGAGCATCCGGAATATTTGCTCGGCCTGCGCCTGCTGCACGGGCGACAATTCAGCCCAGGCTTCTTCCAGATGGTTATTCAGAATACTGCGCAGCCCCCCCATCTCCTCATATTCTTTCAGGGTCAAACAGCGATCAGCATCCGTATCCCAGAAGCGCATCAGCAAATGCTGTAACAGCGGTAACTGGTCGCTGGCTTGCCCGGCCTCATTCAGCAGGCGTGTCACCAGCTCGGGTTCCACTTCGCCCGCAAATACCCGTGCGGGTAAGGCAATCGCATCGGCCATCTGGTCACGATCCAGACGCGGCGTCAGGTATAAACCGCGATTGATCGCCTCTGGCAAGCCCTGAAACAGCGCACAGTTGCCGAGAAAATCAGAGCGCATGGTGATAATGACGTATACCGCCGGGTGCTGGCTGGCCGCCAGCAGCAGGCGTACAAACGCCCCCGCTTCATTACTCGCATAGCGCTGATAACGGAACATCTCCTCAAACTGGTCAACCAGCAGCAGAATGGCAACCCCCTCTTTCAGACCCAACTGTTCCAGTAACTCATGCCAACTCAAGGGCCCGCGTTGCAGGCTGGCTTGCAGGAATGGCAAGGCTTTCTCCCGCCAATCCTCTCCCCAGCTCTCGGGGAACTGCTTGCGGTAACAGCTCGCGAACAAAGGGTCACGCAGGCAGGCTTCGGCCAGAAAATAAAACGGCTGGTGTGCGGGGTGCATGTCTGCCACGACCCAACGCGCTCCGGCGCTGGCCATAAACCCGCTGTCCAGACTGGACAGCACGCCGGTACGTACCAGCGAAGACTTGCCACACCCGGAAGGGCCAATCACCGCCAGAAAATGCCCCTGCTGCAGCTTTTCCAGAATCTCGTCAGCTTGTTGCTCGCGGCCAAAGAAAATATCAATTTCTTCACGCTGAAATGCGCGTAAACCGGGGTAAGGATGGGTACTCATACGCCTCCCCTTGCCAATAGAAACTGCTCGACACAACGCCCGGAAAAGGGTGCAGCACAGGTATGCACATCCAGCCCGGCTCCCCCCGCATTCAGGGGCTGGCTGATCGCCGCTGCCATACAGACTACGGTGCGCAAAGGCCGGTCTGGCGGTCGGCGTGAACGCATGCGCATACTTTGCAGCAAATGATTGCGCACCTGTGCTGCCGGGCTTTGCGCATACATTAGCAGCAAGGCATCACAGCCCAACAGATTTTGTTCCAGATCCTCACGGATTTGGGTAGGGGACATATCAGCGGTCGGCACCAGCGGCAACAGACAGAAATAGCCTTGTGCGGTTAATTGCGTAAACACCTCCTGCGCCAGCGGCAAGTCTTCCGCACCGGCATTGACAAAAATGATCGTATTATCCTTGTCCAACGGTTTATCCGACGATTTGTCCAATGGCGCAGGCATCTGCGCGACAGGGCGGGCAGGCAGGATTTTTTGCAGGATGTATTGCTGGAAATCCACCAGATCAGATTCCATCACATTTTTCCCCTGTAATAACTCGGCATGCTGCGGATCACGCCCGGCAACGGCTTTCAAATCCAGGCCACGCGCCCGCCACTGCAGCACCGCAATATTACCTGATTCTGCGATCAAATGCTGATCCAACGGGATACCCATGTTGGTGCTGCCATCGAGTAACTGGATGAAATGCGAACAGGCCTGCAGGTCGACCTCCATCTCCTGATGAAACGCGGCGAGATTCACCCGGTTGCTGACGGGCAGTGTGCGGATATTTTGCTGGGTCAGGAAACGCACCATATCGGCACGTTCCATCTGCAGCGTATCAGAAACCGGTGCCAGATAAACCGTCGCACGTGCATCACCCGGCAGCGGCAACGTATTAGCCACGTGTACAGTCGCCACAGATCCAGTCGACTCAGTCGCTGCAGGCGCAGTCATAGCAGGCGTAACCCGCTGCTCCGTTTCGGTGCGCAGTGCCTTGATACGTCCCACCAGTTGAATGGCCATATCTTCCAGCTGGCGAAAATATTCACTGCGCAATTCAGTCGTACTGGGAGTGCCCAGGGTGCGATAAACGTGCTTCTGTTGCTGGTCAGGCACCCAGAACGGGAAACCTTTCAGATCAGCCAAACTGGCCGGGCGCGGATTCAGCAAAGTATGCTCTACCACAAAAATCCGCCCTTCCTCCACCGTATGCTCAGCCAGAAAAGTGTCCAGTTCCTGCATGCACCAGCGTGAAGCCAGATAGCCCGGTGACAACACCAGTAACAAAATCGAGGAAGCGCGGACAGTTTCCAGTATCTCCGGCGTCAGCGGGACATTACCCGGCAGCTCAGGGTCACGCCAGATGGAATAGCTCTCGCGCCGCCCCAGTTTTTGCTGCAGGTAAATTTCCAGTGTCTCAATCAGCGTACTCACCCAGCCTTGCTCATCACCTGGCATACGGGCGTTATCGACGTGGGCGTAGCTGACAAAAATATCATATGGATCACTCATCCCCGCTCCATCCATCGCGCTGATTTGTCGTTATTGCATAAATCATTACACTCATTTTAGCGGTTGTTCTATATTTTTGCCGAGATAGTGATAACCTTACCCCGACATTTTCCGCCCCCTTTGAGAATGAAGACAATTGCTATGTTTCGTGCTTTAAAACCAGTCACACTGAGTGTTTTACTCGCTTCTTGCCTGATTATGCCTGCTTTTTCCGCAGATCCACCCGCAGCCGTGCCTACACCGGTCGCGGCACCTGCACCTGCTCATCAATCGACCATGCTGGTACTCGACGGTTCCAACAGCATGTGGGGACAGCTGAAGGGCGTGAATAAAATCGTCACGGCGCGGGACAGTATTCGCACCCTGCTGGAAAATGCGCACGGCAGCATTAATTTCGGCCTGCTCACTTATGGCGACAAACGCAAGAACAATGGTTGTACTGACTTCACGCTAGTCAGCAAACCGGAAGACTATGACATGGTCAACCTGCTCAAAGAGGTGTATCGCATCAACCCCAGGGGGCGCTCCCCGATTGCGGCTGCCTTAAAAAAAGCGGCGGCCAACCTGCCAAAAGACAATGCACACATACTGTTGGTTAGTGATGGTGCAGAAAGCTGCGGGGGCGACCCCTGTGCCGTCGCCAAAGAACTGGTGGATGCCAACCCCGGCTTGCAAATTGATGTCATTGGCTTCCGGGATGAAAAAGAAGCCCAGCTCGAATGCATCGCAGAAAATGGCAATGGTGCATTTGTCGTCGCCACCGACACCGAACGCCTGACCACCCTGCTGGCGGGTGTCCAAGCCAAGGCAGAAGCTATCCAGCAAACGGCCATGACTACGACTGACCTGAGCCAGAATACGGTAACGCCGATTGACCCGAAAGCCGCGCCCGGCACGGTTGAGCTTAGAATTCGCGATGATAATGAGACCGAGCAGCTACGCGCCAATTACTCCATTTATACCCCGGATGGCACCAATATTGTCAGTTTTACCGCGCGCAACAAGGTGAAAGAATACCTGCAACCCGGCACCTACCGGATCAAAGCCATCTGGCAAAACTATTTGCACTCAGAAACCATCACCATCCGCCCCGGTCAAACCACACCTTATACGTTTGAGGTCGGTGCTACCGGGCAGGTTGCCTTGAGTGCAGTTAATGCACAGCAGCAACCAGTGAATGTAAACTACGCCATTTATACCCAAAGTGGTGATTTCATTACCAAAAACATCATGCAGGGCAAGACCAGCGCCCGCCTGCCGGTCGGTGAATACCGCATCAAAGCTAACTTGGGTGACACCACGCAAGAGACCGGTTTGAACGTCAGCACAGGCCAGGAAACAGCGCATGTCTTCGTCTTCAAGGATAAATAATCGCAAGTTTTGAGAACTTGGCTATTGCCCTGCTGTCTAAAAAACCGGATAGTTCTCTTGGGGCTATGCCCAATAATAATTGCGAAAGCGTATACTAAATGACTAAGGAGTTTTCCTAATGATTAAAACAGCTACATTCAAAGTTGCCATTGCAGCGTTGGTTTCCAGTTTTGCACTGGCCGGTTGTGTCCCACAAAACAATGCACAAGGTGGTGCAATGATGGGCGCAGTGCTCGGTGGTGTTGCTGGCAACCAGCTAGGCAAGGGCAACGGTAAAATTGCGGCAACGATCGCGGGTACCATGTTAGGTAGCTACGTCGGTGGCCAAATGGGTGCACAGATGGATCAACAAGACCAGCAGTACCTGAACAATGCCGTAGCGACCGGTCGTCCTGCCCAATGGCAGAATCCGAACACGGGCTATAGCTATACAGCTACCCCAGGTCAAACCTACACCCAGGCTTACCAAGGCCAAAACACGGTTTGCCGTCCGGTCACTGTGGTAGGCTATATCAATGGCCAACAACAAAACATCAACATGAATGCCTGCCGTGGCGCTGATGGCCAGTGGCAAGCAGCTAACTAACAACACCTAGAAAGAACCGGGGCTGAATTATTTCCGCCCCGGTTTTTTATGCGGCCTTGGGGTTACACGGCTTTGTGATAGGTGCGCTGTACATAAGCGGCCACCATCGCCTGAAATTCCTGCGCTATCCCGTCACCTTTCAAAGTCACCGTTCTGACCCCATCCTCATACACGGGCGCTACGGGCGTTTCGCCGCTACCGGGCAGACTGATGCCGATATTGGCATGCTTGCTCTCACCGGGGCCATTCACGACACAGCCCATCACCGCGACCGACATGGTTTCAACCCCCGCATACTGATCACGCCACACCGGCATCTGTTCGCGTAACCAGTTTTGAATCTGTTCGGCCAGCCGCTGAAAATAATCGCTGGACGTGCGCCCACAGCCCGGGCAGGCCACTACTTGGGGTGTAAAAGAACGCAGACCCAACGCCTGCAGGATTTCCTGGCCAACGATCACTTCTTTTTCGCGGGCGGCTCCCGGTTCGGGGGTCAGTGAAATACGAATCGTGTCACCAATACCCTCCTGGAGCAAAATCGACAAGGCAGCAGTCGAAGCGACAATGCCTTTGCTGCCCATACCCGCTTCGGTCAAACCCAGATGCAAGGGATAATCACAGCGACTCGCCATATCCCGGTAGGCACGCACCAACCCCTGCACTTCGCTCAGCTTGCAGGAAAGAATAATGCGATCATGCGGCAGGCCATACTCTTCGGCTTTGGCGGCACTGGATAATGCGGATTCGATCAGGGCGGCATGCATGACTTCCGCCAGTGGCAAGCTGTTTGCCCGCTGGGCATTTTCATCCAGCCTGCGCGCCAGCAGCTCCTGATCCAGCGACCCCCAGTTGACCCCAATCCGCACCGGCTTGTCATAGCGGCAGGCAAATTCAATCATTTGCGCGAACTGTTCATCGCGCTTTTTGCCGCGCCCGACATTGCCGGGGTTGATCCGGTACTTGGCCAGCGCTTGGGCGCATTCGGGCACAGCCGTTAATAACTTGTGGCCGTTGAAATGAAAATCGCCAATCAGCGGTACGTCACAGCCCATCTTGTCCAGACGTGCACGCACTTCCGGCACAGCGGCGGCAGCCTCCAGGGTGTTGACCGTAATGCGCACCAGCTCAGAACCGGCCTGAGCCAGCTCCGCGCACTGAATTGCGGTACGCAAGGCGTCTGCCGTATCGGTGTTGGTCATCGACTGGACAACCACCGGGGCATCCCCACCGACCAGAACGTTACCCACCCGTACCGCAACTGTCCGGTGGCGTGGAATCAGATTATTTTGTGACATGATGACGGGTTACCTATCAAGGCCCTAGCAACAGAAAGGGGTTATTATGCCCGATTGCGCGGTAGCAATGCAGCAAGACAGCCCTGCTCGCGGGAATTTTATGGAACAGCCGCATAACCCCGAATCATCATCTCCAGATTTTCTTCCAGCATTTCAATCGCCCGGTTCATGTCTTTGGGGCAATCACTGAACCGGTGGGTAAACCAGATGCCGTGGATATTGGACAGTAACAGCGCAGCGGCAGTATGCGCCTTGTCCCGATTACCCAACAGGGCGCGAAAACAGTGGGCAAGATTACTGTGGTAACGCCGGTAATAAATACGCACTAGCCGCCCGGCCCGCTCATCATGGGCAGCATGCGCCCAGAATTGTGGCCAGACATCGCGTGCTTCCGGCGAGACGTGCAAGGAGGAGAAATTCATGCGAATCAAGGCCAGCAGACGCTGTTTGGGGTCAGATTCATTCTGGAAGATGTCCAGCGAACACTTGTGCAGATCACGCACCAGAAAGACATAAGCCGCGTAAACCAGATTATCCTTGGTATCAAAGTAATGGTGGATAATCCCGGTTGACAGATTGGCACGCTGGCTAATCCCCTTGGTCGTCACACCACTCAGGCCATTACTGCCAATTTCTTCCATGGCGGAATGCACGATACGGCGGGGTGTTGTTTCCTCGGTCAGCTCTTCGAACGTGAAGCGCTCTGAGAACTTGTGATCACTCATGCTTGAAACCCTCAATGATTGATCATTAGACTATGATTGATTGACCATTCAGTCAACATTCAATCGGGTTTTTAGCTATAAAAAGGATAGAGCCGTCACAAGCCCTATCCTTGAGTCACAGCCGCTAGCCAGAAACTATGACTGCTGTGTTTCCCGCATGCCGTCCCGGATCAGGGCTTTCAGTAAACTGATTCCCATCAGGATCATGACAAACGAGAAAGGTACTGCGGCGATAATCATGGCTGACTTGATCGCTTCCAGCCCACCGGCCAACAGCAAGGCAGCAATAACCGCCGTCAGGATAGCGCCCCAGATCAGGATATGCATCCTGCCCGCCGCTCCGTATTCGCCCCCGGCATTGATGGTATTCACCACCAGTACCGCCGAATCCGCTGAAGTCACCAGATAGGTCAGCAGCAGGATGACAATCAGAAAGGACATGACTTTCGCCAGTTCGGGGGTCAGCATCAGGTTAACCACCGCATACAACTGTGCTGTCAGGCTCTGGGCAAACACCGCCCCATTGGCTGTGCCGTTCAGTTCCAGATCAATCGCCGTTCCGCCCAACAGGGTGAACCAGAGGAAGCACATCAGGGAAGGTGCCAGAATCGCACCGAGCACAAACTCACGAATCGTCCGGTTTTTAGAAATCCGCGCCAGAAAGATACCCACAAACGGCGCAAATGCGATCCACCAGGCCCAATAGAAAATTGACCACCAGCCCTGCCATTCGCCGGGGCTACCTGTCCCCTGATCTGCCGGGAATACGGTAAAGGTCAACGCAGGCAGGTGAATGATATAATTGAAAATGCCTTTGCCCAGTAGTTCCAGGGCAAACAGGGTAGAGCCGAACACGGCAAAGAAAGCCAACAAACCAAACGACAAGACCATGTTGATGTTGCTTAGCCATTTTATCCCTCTACCTACCCCGGACAACGCGGACAACGTTGAACAGAGCATGACAATCGCCAGTGCCACCAGCATGGCCGCCGTGGTTGGCTCACCGGCTTCCGTCATTAACCAGTCTGCGCCGGTAATACTGTGCAGCCCTGAAGCAAATGAACTCAGTCCCAAACCAATCGTTTGCGCAATCCCCAGAATCGTCGCCACTACGGCCGTCACATCAATAATGTGCCCCAGATTACCTTCCAGACTTCGGCCAAACAGCGGAGCCAGGGTTGAACGGATAGTCAGCGGCAAGCCACGCGAGTAGCTAAAGAATGCCAGAGCAATGCCCACCAGTGCATAACAACCCCAGGCACCAAAGCCCCAATGCAAAAAGGAATACTCATACACTGCGGCCAGTGACGACGCTGTTTTCGGGATAACCAAACCATCGACCGCCGGCAGCGCGCCCGCAGCCACCTGTTTCGCATACTCTGCCCACAGGTCAGCCCCTTCGGCCAGGGTAATACCGGCAGCCGTCATCGCATCCCTGACTAGAGCCGCGCTCATACGGATTTCAGGATTATCCGCGATATGCCACATCGGCTCGCCCGTTGCATACCCCAGCATCCCGATCCCGATCCCGGCACCAAACATCATCGAAAACCAGGAGAAATTGGAAAACTCCGGCTTGCCATCGGGTAAACCCAGCTTGATCTTGCCCCATTTCGGATAGATAGCGATCACCAGACAAACTACCAAAAAGAAAGCAACGCTCCAGGTGTAGTAATAGTTGAGGTGCGCAAATGACCAGTTTTTCAGATCACCCAGGATCTTCCCGGCAGACTCGGGCGCAATAACCGCCCAGATAACGACCAGCGCGATCAGTATTTTGGACGCAAGAGCGACCAGATTGTTAAAACCTTTGTAGAATCCCTCATCCGCGAGTGCGATATTGAGCTCTTTAAGGGGTGGTGCAATAGCCATATTGTCCTCCTGAAAATAATGATATTGATTGACTGGCCAGTCAATCAACGTCTGAAGTTTACCGGATAAGTGTCCAGGAGGCAGTAACTAAATCCAGCGGAATCCACTCGCATCATGGGCTTTCCCCGTGCACGGATTGCTTTCATTGTGCTGATCAGGTGTAATGCAGGCATGAAAGAAACGATTATTGAAGTCCGCAATCTGCACAAAAACTACCCCGGTGTGACTGCTGTGGATGGGGTTGATTTCGCGGTACCTGCCGGGATTTGCTTTGGCCTGCTCGGCCCGAATGGTGCGGGCAAAACCACGACCATTGAAATGATGGAAGGTATCACCCGCCCCAGCCAGGGCGAAATTCTCTACAAGGGTGAGCCGCAAGGAGCACGTTTTCGGAACGAAGCCGGTATCCAGTTCCAGTCCACCGCCCTGCAGGATTTTCTGACCGTGCGTGAGAACTTGCAGTTTTTCCGCAGTCTCTATCCGCAAGGCCTGAGTCTGGATGAACTGGTTGAAATCTGTTCCCTGCAAGCCTATCTGAACCGGGACGCCCGCAAGCTCTCCGGCGGCCAACGCCAGCGGATGTTATTGGCGATTGCACTGGTGAATGACCCGGAAGTCGTGTTTCTGGATGAGCCGACGACGGGTCTCGACCCACAAGCCCGCCTGAATTTTTGGGAGCTGGTGAACCGCATCAAGGCACGTAACAAGACCGTGCTGCTGACTACGCATTACATGGAAGAGGCTTATAACCTCTGTGATGAAATCGCGATCATGGATCACGGCAAAATCATTGCGCATGGTTCACCCGACGAGCTGTTAGCCAAACACTTTCAGGATGTCATCATTGAATTGCCACAAAGCGACTTCCCGGCGGCAGCCGCTGACCTGCCCCACCGCATGCTGGATAAAGTGAATGGCACGGTAGAAATCATTACCCGCGATGTGAATGCTACCCTCGCACAGTTGATCGAACGCGGCGCATCACTGGCCAGTTTGCAGGTACGCCAGCGCACGCTGGAAGACCTGTTTCTGGAGCTGACCGGCAAGGAGCTGCGCGCATGATGAAACGTCTCTGGGCTACTTTTTACGCCCGTAACCTTGAGTTTATCCGTGACCGTTCGGCCATGGCCTGGAACTTGATCCTGCCAGTGCTACTGGTATTTGGTCTGGCCTTTGTCTTTTCCGGTGATGGCCAGCCACTGTTCAAGGTAGGCGTGGTCAACGGGGTCAAGGCCGCTGACTCCACCGCAGCAGACTCACCGACAACGACGGCTCAACACCCGTTCCTCGCCATCCGCCATATTGATTTTTACCCGGTGCCCGAGCAAAACATCGCAGCGACCGTGAAAAAAGTGGGTCGGCATCAGGTCGACATGCTGCTGGATTTACGCCCCGGCCAAAGGCATTACTGGATCAACCAAGACTCGCCCAAAGGCTATTTTCTGGAGCTGATCCTGCGTGGTAGTGGTGACACCGACCTGAGCGCCCAAAGCGCCACAGGCGAACAGATTCGTTATGTCGACTGGGTAGTACCGGGCATCCTCGGCATGAATATCATGTTCAGCTGCCTGTTTGGAGTGGGCTTCGTGATTGTCCGCTACCGTAAAAACGGCTACCTGAAACGCCTGAACGCAACACCCTTGACCGCCAGCGAATTCTTGCTCGCCCAGATTCTCTCCCGGCTGTTGCTGGTGGTCGCCGTCACCAGCTTCGTGTTTGCGGGCACCCATTTTTTCATGCACTTCGCGATGGAAGGCAGCTACCTGAACCTGTTGCTGGTGCTGATATTGGGTTCATTTACCCTGATCGCGCTGGGTTTGCTGGTGGCAGCGCGGGTCAGTAGCGAAGAACTGGCCGGTGGGCTGCTTAACATGCTGACCTGGCCGATGATGCTGGTCTCCGGCGTGTGGTTTTCGATGGAAGGCACCAGTGGTTTCATGCAAACCCTGAGCCAGCTTTCACCCCTGACCCACATGCTGACTGCCGCCCGCGCCATCATGCTGGATGGTGCAGGCCTGGCCGACATTAGCCAGCATCTGCTGATCCTGGCGGGTATGTCGATTGTCTTTCTGCTGGCGGGTGCCTATGCGTTCAAGTGGACGACAGAGTGATTTCGCAAACCCCTGATTAACACCCTTTGAACAACTGACTATGAGTCCCCAGCCGTACCAGCTTGATGGTTTCACCTTCCTGCTGGTAAATGAGCAGCAGATCACCACTGATATGGCACTCTCTGAAGTCTTGCCACTCGCCCTTGAGTGCATGATCTTTGGCTCCTTCCGGCAACATTTCCGAACGCGACAGGCACGCCAGTATCTGCACAAATCGAGTGAAATGTTGGTCACTCATTTTATTTTTTTGCACATCTTTGCTGAAGCTTTTAGTTTGAACTAACAGCATCAAGTGAGGCTCTTTCTGAGCTGCTCAATGCTGACTGCTTCCAGATCACGGTTGGCTCTGGCATCTTCCAGCGCTTGGAGCGTTTCATCACTGGGGATTTTCAGCTCAAACGGAATCCCTTTGTTGATTCTGACCTGCTCAAAGAACATGGTAATCGCCTGTGTGGTGGTAATGCCGAGTTTGCCCAGAATGGCTTCCACATCGTTTTTCAGGTCAGGTTTTACCCGGGCATTGATAATCGCTGTTTTCATAGTTGACTCTTTTTGTATTTCGATTGAAATACAATTTTAGTAAGAATGAAGGGTAATTGCAACCGGATGGGAAACACGGTTTAAAGACGCACACCAATCGACAGGACAGTACGCGGGAACCACGGATAAGCATACGGATAACCGAAACCGTCGTAATTGCGCTCCAGACTGCGCTGCGCCTGCCGGGACTGGCAAACACGGAAGCCGTCTTCCCAGCCCACCCGGTAAGCCTCTTCACGCAGCAGGCTTAAATCCTTGGCATAGTCGAAGGTGCGATTACCTGCCGCCGACAAACCACTGCGACAGCCATCCGCATAGCCCGTTTTGAACACCGGTGGCTGATCGGTCAGCCCCGACATTTCACGCGCCAGCTGGGTTTCAGGGGGTGTCACGGCGCAACCTGCAAGCCACAGCACACTCAACAAACCTGCCCCATAAAAAACGGGTATTTTCATCAAAAATTCCTCATTGACACCTGATTATACCAGTAGTTAAGTCGCTGTCAGCACATAGATGGCTCATACAAACACAAAGCACTGGCCACTGGCAAGCAGGGTTTGGCAGGAAAAACAGGTATTTTCTGGGCAGAAAAAATAAGGCAACTTCGTCGAGGGATAACAAAGTTGCCTGGTAAGTGCGCCATTGTTGCTTCGAGGGAGGAAACAGAATGACCACACTGCGATGATGTTGACAGTGTGTAAACTCTAGTCGCGGGCAATTTTTATTCGGTTCATTCTTTTTTGCACAAATTTACGGATAATTGATAAAATTTACCGACATCCCGCAACAACCCTCAACAACCCGGATGAATGACTGCATTCGTATAACTTTGATACAGGCTACTCCCGGCGGTGAAGGGATAACCCGGCCAGTCCGTACTGCCCGTATACACTGGCCCGCCACTCAGCCCACTTTGGGATGGCAGGTTGTTAAACTTGATCCAGACCCGGAACTGCCCTGCCCCGTGCAATGACTCTGCGGTTTTGAGGATGGCCACCACGGCCAGTTTCGCGAGGTCTTTGGTTTTTTGTCGCCCGCTGACGCTATTGCCGTTCAGGGTATTGAACGCCGCCATATCGAGCGTGAAGGAATAGTCAGTGACACCATTGGCGTTGTATCGGTCAAAATTCAGGTTCCAGCCGATCGTGGTCGTGCCGTTCACCAGCAGATTGATGTTCTGGTAAGTATTGCCTGTACCGCCTTGATGCAAGGTTTGGGTACCCGAAAAAATGCCGGTCATCATACTCGCCAGCGGGATACCAAAGGATGCGGACATAATATCCTTATGCAAACAGACATAAGCACTCTGCTCGCGCTCATAAGGAATAAAAAAACCGGTATACTCCGAGACCGTGGCTTGTGCCGCCTGCCCACTTAGCCAGAGACCTGCCGTAATGATTAAACGCTTCCCCACCTTGTTCCAATTGCTCATGATGTGTTCTCCGTATTAAGCCCGCACTGATCCGTGCGCTGCCTGTCTAAACAGTATAGACCATGAGTTACTTGAGTTTGTTTCTGGCCGCGCTGCTGGCGGCGACCCTGATTCCCGCCCAGTCAGAAGCTTTGCTGGTCGGGCTGATATTATCAGGGACGCACTCATTCTGGGGGCTGATTGCGGTCGCTACGCTGGGGAATACACTGGGGTCGGTGCTCAACTGGTGGCTGGGGCGTTCATTAGAGCACTTCCGGCACCAACGCTGGTTTCCGGTCAGCAGTAGCACATTGGAGAAAGCACAGGTACGTTTTCAGCGCTATGGCCGCTGGTCGCTGTTGCTAAGCTGGATGCCAGTGATCGGTGACCCGTTGACCGTGGTAGCGGGTTTATTGAAAGTACCCTTTTGGCCGTTTTTAGGGCTGGTGGCACTGGCCAAAGGTGGGCGTTATCTGCTGCTGGCCTGGCTGACACTGGAAGTCGGAGCAGGAGTGGGAGCCGGTTAAAACCAGCCCCCGGATAAACGTTAAAGAATTTCAGCAGCTTCCGCAAAAGCCAGCCGTGGCCCGCGTGGGTAGTTGCCGGAGGCATCCCCATAGCCGATATTAATCAGGAAATTGGACTGATAGCGCCCTTCCGGGAAAAACGCCGCGTCTACAGCAGCCTGATCAAAACCGCTCATCGGCCCACAATCCAGACCCAACATGCGGGCTGCCAGTAACAGATAAGCCCCCTGCAAGGTCGCATTACGTAACGCCGTGCTCCGACCCAGTTCCACATTGTCGGCAAACATCGCCCGGGCACCCGGATTCACCGGAAACTGGGTGGGCAAATGGTCATAAAACTGCGTATCCGTAGCAACAATCACCGTGAGCGGTGCCTGCCGGGTCTTGTCAACATTCCCCGCCATCAGTGCAGGCACCAGACGTTCTTTCGCGGCGGCACTTTTCACAAACAGATAATGACCCGGCTGACAGTTCATCGAGGTCGGCCCCCATTTCATCAAATCATACAGCTGGTGAACCAACTCATCTGAGACATCCTGAGCGGTGAATTGGTTAACCGTGCGTGCATTCAGAAATACCTGTTCCAACGCTGCTTTGTCCAATGGCTCGGCCATCACTTTTACTCCGTGAAAAGATCTATATTAACATTAACAAAAAAACAGTCACTTACCCCCTCTCGCCCTGAGGGAGAGAGGGCTGAGGAGTGAGGGTAAAAACTTAATGCCCACCCAAATAAGCATTCCTGACTTCCGGGTTAGCCAGCAGTTCTTCACCCGTGCCTGACATTCTGATCTCGCCGTTCACCAGCACATAACCCCGATCCGCCAGACGCAGGGCATGGTTAGCGTTCTGCTCAACCAGAAAGATGGTGGTGCCCTGTTCGGCAATCGCCCGCAAGGAATTCAGAATCTGCTTGACGATCAAGGGTGCCAGCCCGAGACTCGGTTCATCCAGCAATAACAGGGTCGGGCGACTCATCAGGGCGCGGCCAATCGCCAGCATCTGCTGTTCACCGCCCGACAAAGTACCCGCACGTTGATTGCGGCGTTCCTTCAGGCGCGGGAACATGGTGAACATCTTCTGCAAATCCACTTCCTGATGTTCATCCCCAATCGGCATGGTGCCCATCCGCAGGTTCTCTTCCACGGTCATACCGGGGAAAATCCGCCGCCCTTCCGGCACTTGCGCAATCCCCAAGCGGCTGATTTCATGCATCGCCACCTGGGTAATATCCTGCCCCCGGTATTTGATATACCCGCTGGACGCACGCGGCGAACCGAACAGGGTCATCAGCAAGGTCGACTTACCCGCACCATTCGCGCCGATCAGGGTGACGATTTCGCCTTCCTTCACATTCATCGACACCCCGCGCAGCGCCTGAACCGGGCCGTAGGAGGCATTTACATTATGGATTTCCAGCATGTATTCGCTGGCAGTCTCAGTCGTTACACCTGCACTTGTACCTGCACTAATATCTGCACTCATGCCTGCTCTCCTTCATCATCTTCACCCAGATAAGCGGCCAGCACTTTGGGGTTGTTCGCAATCGCCTGCGGATTCCCCGCCGCGATCACCTGCCCGTAGTCCAGCACGACAATGTGCTCGGAAATGTCCATCACCAGCCCCATATCATGCTCAATCAACAACACCGTCACATCATGGTTATCGCGCAGATTCCGGATTAACACACTCAGCTCGTTAGTCTCACGCGGGTTCAAACCGGCGGCGGGTTCATCCAGACAAATCAGCTCTGGGGTGGTGCACATCGACCGCGCGATTTCCAGGCGACGCTGGTTACCGTAAGGCAACTCACCCGCCAGCCGATTGGCATCTTCGGTCAGGCCGACAATCTCCAGCCAGTGGTAGGCGGTGTCCAGCGCCTTGCGTTCAGAATCACGGTAACCTTTGGTGCTCAACACGCCCCGAATCAGGTTACGATCCAGATGGGCATGTTGCGCGACCAGCAGATTCTCGATGGCGGTCATTTCCCGGAACAAACGAATATTCTGGAAAGTCCGCGCCACGCCCGCCTGTGCGACCCGGTGCGAGCCGCCTAGCGCCTTGTAATAAAAGCGTTCGCCGAAAGCCTTGGGGTTAATAAAATCAGTGAATTTAAACTTTTCCCCCAAGACTTTAATCAGGTCAGTGCTCTTGCTTTTACCGTGCAGACGGATGCCGCCTTCAGTCGCCTTGTAAAACCCGGTCACGCAGTTGAACACGGTGGTTTTACCCGCGCCATTCGGGCCGATCAGTGCCGTAATCGAGCCTTGCTGCACTTCAAAATTCA
This sequence comes from uncultured Thiothrix sp., assembly GCA_964293125.1. Classification (GTDB taxonomy): domain Bacteria; phylum Pseudomonadota; class Gammaproteobacteria; order Thiotrichales; family Thiotrichaceae; genus Thiolinea. Next base: position 63,787 of record CAXYXY010000026.1, read on the forward strand.
CCTTGTTCAGCGCCAGAATACCGCCAAAGCGCATGGTCAGGTCTTTCACTGCCAACAAACTCATGATTTACCTCCTTTCAGCATAAAGGAAGGACGACGCACCCGAATCAGGCCACGCGGTCTCCAGATCATCATCACGACCATCAGGATACCAAACACCAACACCCGGTAATCCGCCACTTCACGCAGCACTTCCGGCAAAATGGTCAGGAACAGCGCAGCAAGGATAACCCCCACCACCGAGCCCATCCCGCCCAAGACCACAATCGCCAGAATCAAGGCCGATTCAAAGAAGGTAAACGAAGTCGGGTTAACAAAGCCCTGATAGGCCGCGAAAAATACGCCACCAATGCCGCCGGTCATCGCGCCCATCATGAAGGCACTCAGTTTGACGGTCACATGATTGATCCCTAAGGAGCGGCAGGCAATCTCGTCTTCACGCAAGGCTTCCCAAGCGCGTCCCATTGGCATCGAGCGCAAGCGGGTGACGAAATACACCATCATGCAGACCACAATGAACAGGATCAGATAAATGAACATGTATTTGTAAGCACTGTCATACGGCAGGCCGAAAAACTCATGGAAGGGTATGCCACCGTCCTCTTTAGCCGTCCGGCTGAATTCCAGATTGAACAGGGTGGGCGTGGGGGCACTGGCACCATTCGGGCCACCGGTCACTTCCAGCCAGTTGTTGAGAACCAGGCGGATAATCTCACCAAACCCGAGGGTCACAATCGCCAGATAATCGCCGTGCATGCGCAACACCGGGAACCCGAGTATCCCGCCGAACAAAGCAGCACACGCCGCCGCCAGTGGCAGAGCCGTCCAAAAACCGATCCCCCAATACTGGGAACCCAGCGCGAACATGTAAGCCCCGACCGCATAAAACGCGACAAAGCCCAAATCCAGCAAACCGGCCAGACCGACCACAATGTTCAGACCCAGCCCGAGCAAGACGTAAATCAGGGCCAGGATCATCACCGTCAGCCAGTATTTACCGATCACAAACGGCAGGATCAAACCGGCAATAAACAACAGCGGTAACAGGAACTTCAGGTAAGCAAACTCGCCAGGGCGCGAAACGATCACACCATCGGTGGTACTACTCGGTTTGAAACGCCCCAGAATACGCTGACCCGTCGGTGAGCCTTGCATCATCAGGACGGCAAAACGGAATACGAACACGATCAGGGTGGCATAGAGCGGCACCGTGAAATCGACATGAAAACCATAGCCATCCAGAATGATGCCGCTGATCGGCGCGAACAGCAGGAAGGTAATCGCCGCCGTCAAGGTGGCCGCTTTCAGCGCCGCGATCGTCGGATTGGCGTGCGAGGTATCCAGCAGTTTTTCCAGTTTATCGAGCATTATACTTTCTCCACTGCGGGTTTACCCAACAGGCCACTCGGGCGGAAAATCAATACCAGCACCAACAGCGAGAAAGCAAACACATCCTTGTAGTCGGTGTTGACCAGGCCGGAAAACATCGACTCGGACATACCGAGAATAATCCCGCCCAACATCGCCCCCGGCAAGGAACCAATCCCGCCCAACACGGCAGCGGTGAACGCTTTCACCCCGGTAACGAACCCGACATAGAAGTCAAACGAACCGTAATTGGTGGTGACCAGCACCCCGGCCACTGCCGCCATACTGGAACCGAGCACAAAGACGATGGAAATAATACGGTCGGTATTGATACCCAATAAAGCCGCCATTTTCGGATCTTGTTGCACCGCACGGCACTGCCTGCCCAGTGAGGTTTTTTGAATGATATACGTCAGGATGCCCATGCTCAGGAAGGACACCACGACCAGAATGGTCTGGATATATGTGATCTGGAAGAAATGCTCCTCCGTACCAAAACGGAAAGCCCCCTGTATCAGGGACGGCACGGCCTGGGTTCTTGCGCCCTGGCTCACTTGCACATAGTTTTGCAGCACCAGTGAAACGCCGATGGCGGAGATCAGCGGTGCCAGCCGGGTCGAACCGCGCAAGGGTTTGTAGGCCGTGCGTTCGATACTCCAGCCATACAGGGAAACAATAAAAATAGTAATCACCAGCGTGATCAGCAGAATAAAAACAACCGAGCTGATACCGAAGAAGCTTAATATCGCGATACAAATGGCCGTGATGTAGGCCGAAACCATGTAAATGTCGCCATGAGCAAAGTTGATCATGCCGATGATGCCGTAGACCATGGTATAGCCGACTGCGATAAGACCGTAAACAGAACCAAGCGCCAGACCGTTGACTAACTGCTGGCCAAAAATATAAGAGTCCATGATGAACACCGTGGTGGTTGGTATAACAAGAGGGGGTGTAATGCACCTGCCACCCACAGGACGCGGGTGGCAGGTGTCAACGAGCAGCTCAACCGATCAGCAGAATAAAGATTATTCCGCGATCATGTTGTACTTGCCTTCTTTAGTCCACTCGTACATAACGTAGTCAGAGACTTTCATGTCGCCCTTTTCGTCCCATTCTTTTTTGCCCATAACGGTATCAGCGCCATTGGCTTTCAACCACTCGGCCACTTTGCCGCCTTCGGTAGTGCCTGAACCTTTGATCCCGGCTACGACCGCTTGCAGTGCCGCATAGGAGTACAGTGTGTAACCTTCTGGCTCGTAGTTCTCTTTCTTGAACTCTTCAATAACGGCTTTGCCTTCTGGAATGGTACGTGGGTCACGACCAAAGGTAGACAGTACGCCTTCTACATACTGGCCACCGCCCGCAGCGACCGCGAAGTCTTCAGAAACGATACCGTCACCCGACATGAAAATGGCTTTGGAACCTTGCTCACGCAGCTGGCGAACCAGTGCACCGGCTTCCGTATGCAGACCACCGAAGTAAACCACGTCGGCATCCACACCCTTGATCTTGGTGACCAGTGCGTTAAAGTCTTTCTCACCGCGCGTCAGACCTTCGTACAGCACTTGATCCAGACCCAGTGACTTCATCTTCGCCATCGTCGCATCCGCCAGACCCTGACCATAGGTGTCTTTGTCATGGATAACGGCGACTTTCGTGGCTTTCAGTTTGTTGACGATGTAATCACCGGCCACATCACCTTGCTGGTCATCACGACCACAGGTACGCATGACGGTTGGCAGCTTGCGCTCGGTCACTTGTGGGTTGGTGGATGCGGGAGTAATCGACAGTACATTGGCTTCTGCATAGATTTCTGAAGCCGGAATGGTAGAAGAAGAACAGAAATGGCCGACGACTGCGGCGACTTTGTCGCTGTCAACCAGACGGTTAGCGACTGAAACGGCCTGCTTTGGCTCACACGCATCATCCGCTTTAACCAGCTCAATCATCTTGCCGTCAACACCGCCTGCGGCATTGATGTCTTTGGCAGCCTGCTCGGCACCTTTCCAGAGTTGCTCACCGAACGCAGCATTGGCACCGGTGTGCGGGCCGGCAACACCAATTTTCAGCATGTCTTCTGCGTGTGCAAAAGAAGCGCCCAACATACCCGCGACTAACGCCGCCACCGGCAGCATTTTTTTGAACTTATTTACGATCATTAAATTGTCTCCTCAAATTATTCGCCAAGCCTATGAAGCGCACTATCGGCCTCATAACACCTAGTTTGGATGAGGGCTATGCCCACAGATCTGCCCCCAAAGCTAAAACAGCCATAAGCTGAATCAGGCCAGAGTATGTCATGCTGTTAACGCTTGGGCAAGCGGTCTAAACCCTTGAATTTCACCGTGGTATAGCCGGTTTGCGGCCAGCGGACAAGCAAATAATGACTTATTCCTGCAGAAACATTCACTTATTTGGTGCATAAAGGCAGCTTCTTGCAGTGCTGTCTGTTTGCGCTGCAGTGCCCAAGGGCGTGTGGCTGCCGGAACAAGGAGTGGCGGGCTATCGGGGGCGGGGTTAACGTCTGTTTCAGCTTTCTTCAGGTTCCGTTTCAGTGACCGGCTGACTGAAATCAAGACCCTCGTAAATATCACAAGGCTTGTCACGCAAAGCTTAAGCGCAAATTGAACGCAATGTGATTATGTCGTCGACGGGTGCCCGCCATCGCGTACACCTGCCCGTCTACGTATTCATGGCGCACTTCCGCGATTTTCTCACCAGCCAAGTACTCCGCCTCGGTGATGTAAGCTGAATCGTCGGGTGTCATTATGGCCTTAATCCCTTTTAAATCAGGGCAACATTCAAACCCGATAACTATGCTTGGATCAAGAAAGACCAAGCGTCTTAATCCCTTTTAAATCAGGGCAACATTCAAACAAATGCTTTAGGCGAAACAGCGTTCGAGAAGGCGTCTTAATCCCTTTTAAATCAGGGCAACATTCAAACAAGTGGTTTTACGGAATCAGTGTGGGA
>CAXYXY010000027.1:0-66003 GCA_964293125.1 uncultured Thiothrix sp.
CTGTGCCCGTGTCTGTGCCCGTGTCTGTGCCCGTGTCTGTGCCCGTGTCTGTGCCCGTGTCTGTGCCCGTGTCTGTGCCCGTGTCTGTGCCCGTGTCTGTGCCCGTGTCTGTGCCCGTGTCTGTGCCAGTGTCCGTAGTCGGCGTAGTACTAATGTCGGTAGTATTGCTGCTGGAGTCGTTACACCCTATTAGCACGCTCAGGCATAGAGCCAATAAGCTAATCTGAGGTAATAGCGGATGGATGAGTCGCTGTCTGGTGGGCAAGGTTTGTTCTGGCTTCATGGCTTTCTGTTCGGGTTAGTTATTAGAATCCTACAGAATACTGTTTAATTGTGGAGCAAATATGGAGTACCTTCCCCATGCCAGGCTGTTGATTGCATAAAAAGCGCGAACGGGGGTGAGCTTGGCAAGGCTTGATGTTTCCCACAGAAAATCTGCCGACACAGCAGCTGCTGTCGGCAGATTTTATGGTTAGCCAGCTTTCTGGCGTGTATCAGTTCTGTGGGCTTGCTTCGTCTGGGGTGGTTTTCGGTGGTTCTGTCAGCTGCACAATTGGCTGGTTCCTGACGCAAATCTTTTTGTACAGGATGGGCTGACAGGTACCTTTAAACAGCTCATTGTGGTCATTGGTGTATTCACACATTGCGGCGGGTTCTTTGTCGACACAGACTTTCCAGGCACCCGGATAGGTGTGGCCGCTGTGTGCCAATAGCGGACTGGCGGGTAACAGCGCCCACCCAAGCAAGGCCATAACGGTTAAGAGTGAGTATTTTTTCATCCCTGGATGCCCCCTGTGGGTGGGCCACCTGTAGGCGGGCCACCGGCATCAGTGGCACCTTCAACCGACCCTTGCTCGCCGTGGAAACAGCCAATAAACATGTTTTCACCAGGGCTGGCCGCATGGTAGTGGTAGCCGCGTACTGAATCGGTTGCTCCCCGGCAGGCATCCAGCACATTGTGTTCATTGCCTTCCGTGTCGAGCATGCCGTAGATACCATAGCCATCCATCGCATAGCCGATTAATGCCGCGTGACCATCCGCTTGTTTGCCGACTTCGGTACAGCCGGTCGATGCGTGATAATGGTAGCCTGCCACCGGGTTGATGTGCCCACCACAGTCATCAAAAGCGGCAATGGTATAAGCACTGAGAATAGCGTCAACCGGGGCGGCAGCGGCCAGCACCACACCGTTCAGGGTCAGACCCACATCCCCGGTCTGGACACTGCTGGTATTGGCGAGGGGTACGGGCGTTGTTGGGATCAGGAAGGTCTGGGTGACGCCGCCATCAACGTATTCCAGCGAACATTGGACGCAATGGTTCTGGTATTGCTCTTCCACATCGGGACGAGCGGCACCTTCGCAAGCAGCCTGGGTATCGGTGACATTGACCTTGCCAGTAGTCAAGTCATACAGCTGCCAGTGGCTGTCAGCATACAGATTGGGCAAGTTGACAATGAAATCGCCGTCGATGTTATACACCTGACCACCGCCATCAAACCAGATACCCCCTTCTGCCGCAGTAGACTGGATAGTCGGTGGGCAAAACGGCCCCACATCGCTATCAGACGGTACGCCCTTGATGGTGATGCGGTAGCAAGTGGTTTGCGTGCCGCCACTCAATGTGCAATCTTCGGTGGTAATCGCTTCTGCCAGTGAACCGCTCAGGAAAAAGGCAGGATTTAATGTGGTGCTGGTAGTGGTGGTTGGCGTAGTGCTAATGCCGGTGATGCTGCCGTTGGAGTCGTTACACCCTGCTAGCGCGATCAGGCACAAAGCCAACAAGCTAATCTGAGCTAATAGTGGATGAATGAGTCGCTGTCTGCTGGGTAAGGATTGTTCTGGGTTCATAGGTTTCTGTATGGATTAATTATTAGAATCCCACAGAATACTGACTAATTGTGGAGCGAGTATGGAGTAGCTACTCAGAACGGTACTGATCAAATAGTTTTGAAGGGGTTACTTATGACCATAGAGCCGATTTGTCTGCCGTCTTGCAGGTCTTCACTGAGCAATGTTTGGCAACCAGCGTGTAACACGGATTCAGTGTAACACGGCTTTTTCTGGGCCATCAAGCTGCCGTTGCCGCCGACATTGCCCCGGACTTAACTGATAAAGCTGTTTAAAACGCCGTGAAAAGGCGGATAGCGAGCCAAACCCGGTGCGTACCGCGATTTCCTGCAAGGGCAGGCGGGTATCCATCACCAGCCGCCGGGCGGTTTGCAGGCGTAATTGCAAGTAATAGTGGGCGGGTGGGATTTGTAACGTGCGGGTGAACAGGTATTCGAGGGTGCGTACTGACAGCTGCAGCTGGGTGGCGATCATCACAATGCTCAGGGTATCGTCGATGTGTTGCTCCATCAGGCGAATGGCTTGAGCAACGCGTGGCTCCTGGATTTCAATCAGCCCTAGGGACACGAACGGCTGGGCATCGCTGGCAGTGTGTACGCCGTCATAAATAAATACGCTGGCAACTTCCAGCGCCAGATGGTGCCCGTAGCGCTGGCGAATCAGGTAGAGCATGAAGTCAAAGCTGGGGGATGCGCCGCCAGTGGTGAAGGTATCGCCATCGATCACGAAACGATCCGGGCGCACATCGACCTGCGGGAAGCGTAACCTGAAATCTTCCAGATCCTCCCAGTGAGTAGTAGCTTTACGGCCATCCAGCCGCCCGGAACGCGCCAGCAGCCAGCTACCGGCTTCGACCCCGCCCACCAGCCGAAAGCGTGGCATCACTTTTTGTAGCAGGCGTAAGGCGTTTTTATCGACGTGCTGCTCCTGATTAAACCCCCCGATCAGTATCAATACATCGCCTTTAAGATCGCGATGCAAGGCCACCTGCACCGGGATGGGGACAGCGCAGGTCAGGGTGGCCGGGCGACCGTCTACACTGATTAATTGCCAGTTGAACAGGCTGCGTTGTGCCAGCCGGTTGGCGGCACGCATCACGTCCAGCACGGAGGCCAGCGACATCAGCGAAGAATCGGGCAGGATCAGCAAACTTACGCTTAAGGGCGCGGTTGAGTGGCTGAAAAGGGGGGTAGTGTCTGCGTTTTCCATCAAATCTTTTGCGTAAAATAACAATCAACAAGATTTAGCACGTGCCATGATGAAAAATCAATGTATCAATGTGTTTTCAGGAAAATTCTCAGGAAAACAGCTGTAAACCTGTCTCTGCTATACCTGCACCCAACGCAGCGCCTATCAAGACATCGCTAGGATAATGCAGACCCAGAACCATACGCGATAATGCTACCAACACGGTAAAAGGAACCACCAGCAAAGCCCATTGCGGGTAGTAGGCCAATAACACCCAACTAAAACCAACGGCGTGCAGGGTATGTCCGGAAGGAAAGCTGAACTGATCAAGCGCAGGTACATTCTGCAAAATCGAGTCGTTATACCGATAAGGACGCACCCGTTCGGTAGAGGTTTTCAGCCATTTATAAATCAACAAACCAGCTACACCCACCAAGACCATTTGCAGTGCGACCGGAATGGCTTCCAGGCCGTGAATGACCGGCAACATAAGAATCAGTACATACCAGAACACGCCGTTACCCAGGCGGCTGATGACTGCGAAGAACAGGCTGACTGGCTTCAGGTGGTTGACACGGTTGAATAACATACACAGTGGCAGTTCGCGTTCATTCAGTTGGTGAATCAGTTTCATATTCATACAGTGTGCCTCGGAGAACAGATTGAAGGATGCGGTGCAGGTGTTCGATGACACTTTCCCAGCTAATGGCGCGGGTTGTCTGGCTGGCGGCCTTGCCCAGACGCAGACGCAATGGAGCATCAAGCGCTAGCTGGACTGCTGTTTCGATGAAAGCCTGATTATCGTCCAGCAGGACGGTCAGGCCGTTTTCACCGCTACGGATATATTCACGGGCGGCGGCATAGTCAAAGGTCACGACGGGCAGTCCACTGGCCATCGCCTCTAGCACCACATTGCCAAACGTTTCACTGGTACTGGGGTACAGGAACAGGTCGCTGCTGGCGTAATGTTCAGCCAGTGCCGTGTCAGTCTGCATGCCGACAAACAGGCAATCAGGATGCTGTCGTTGCAAGCGACGGCGCTCCGGCCCATCACCTACCAAAAGAAATCGGGCATTCGGCACTTGCCGCTGGATAACACGGAAAGTGGTGAAAGCAAGATCAAGGTTTTTTTCGTGTGCCATGCGTGTCACTAGCGTGACTAACAGTTGGTCAGGCTGTAAGCCCAGTTGGCGGCGCAATGCTTCCTGACGACGGGCTGAATTAAACAGCCGGGTATCTATCCCACGGGCAAGAATCTCCAGCTTGTCATACCCCTTGCTGGCCAGTTGCTCCTTCAATTCACGGGTTGGCACCAGCGTCAGCAAGGTCTGATTGTGCAAATGCCGCAGATAATATCCCGCCAATTTAAACAGCATGCTGGCGTGGTAATAGCGGCTATATTGATCAAAATGGGTATGAAAATCGCTAATCACCGGAATACCCAGGCTGCGAGCAGCCTTGATAGCGGAATAGCCCAGTGGCCCTTCGGTCACAACTTGTACAATGTCCGGGCGCATCTGCTGCCAGCAGCGCTTCAGTGCGAAATACTGCGGAGCGCCCAAACGCACCTCCTGATAAAAGGGGAGTGTCAAGCCGGTGACCAGAGACTCCCTGAAATTAATCTCACTGCGAGCGGTATCCTGTGCATGTTGGGCAGGTCTGACCAGACAAATATCGTAATGGCCAAACGCCTGTAAACCCCGTACCAGGCGACTGATCGTATGAGCCACACCATTGATTTCAGGCGGCCAAGTCTCTGTCACCACGACAAGACGGGTAGGCGCTGCTGATACATCCGGGAGCCGGGTTATCTGTTTCGGGTTGCTGACTGACATGCCCTGCAGTATCACTGGTCCATACTGCAACGGCGTGACTGTTCGATGAATAACAGGTGACACAGAAAAAGCGTGTTTTATCGTTTTTGTTCTGTAACAGAGGCTTAACGGTACTGTCATCCCTGCCTCTTACTCTTTCCGCCTAGCCCTATTAAATAAGCGGAGAGTAGCGATGAGTATAATGATCAACAGCCGGGGTCGCCATGCGCGCACCAATGCCTTTCCTCCTCATCTGACGGTGGGTGTGGCAACCACGCAGGAAGAAGTGCGAGCCTCACAGGTATTACGCTATCAGGTCTTTGCCAAAGAACAGGGGGCCATACTCGATAGCGCAAAGGAAGGCATCGACCGCGATTATTACGATTCTTATTGCCATCATTTGTTGGTACGCAGGCTTGATACCGGGGAGGTGGTAGGCTCGACCCGTATCCTGACGATGGAAAACGCCCGCCGTGCCGGGAGCTTTTATTCCGAGCGTGAATTCGATCTGCGTTGCCTGTTCCCCTTACCGGGCAGAGCGCTTGAGATCGGGCGCACCTGTATCCATCCTGATTTTCGCAATGGTTCCGGCATTGGTATGCTGTGGTCAGGTCTTGCCCGCTTTATCGAGCAACAACAGGCTGATTTCCTGTTTGGTTGTGCCAGCATCGGTCTCAGTGATGGTGGTGCTCAGGCTGCTGCCGCGATGAACATGATCCGCGAACGTCATCTTGCACCGGAGTGTTTTCGGGTACGCCCCCACTTGCATCTGTTAGCGGCCAATCCGGCACCGCGCCTGAATCTGCCGCCACTGCTTAAGGCTTACCTGAAACTGGGAGCCTGGGTGGTAGGAGAGCCTTGTCTCGACCCGGATTTTAATGTGGCCGATGTATTTATTCTGCTGGACATGAAGAACCTGGATGAGCGTTACCACCGGCATTTTGTAGAAGCCGGTTTGATGCGCAAGCCTGCAACCTTCAGTTCATTGCCAGTGAGAAACTGTCATCCATGACCGATATGTCTGCCGCATTACGCGCTGCCGTACACCAGCATACGCCCAATGTTTTACTGGGGTTCCAGCAAAACCTGTTCAGTCTGTGGTTTAACAGCTTTGTCTACAACCAGATTTGGGAAGACCCGGTGGTTGACATGCAGGCTTTGCAGCTGGATCAGGATAGCAAGGTACTGGCGATTGCTTCCGGTGGCTGTAATATTCTGAACTACCTGACGGCCTCGCCAGCACACATCACCGCACTGGACTTGAATCCGTATCATCTGGCGCTGACCCGTTTGAAGCTGGTGGCTTTGCAACACCTGCCCACTCATACCGAGTTTTATGATTTTTTTGGCCATGCTGACCGCGCCAGCAACATCGCCAACTACCGCTATCATATCCAGCCACATCTGGACTCCGAGCTGGCTCTATTCTGGCAGGGGCGCAGCCTGTTAGGGCGCAGGCGTATTCACTTGTTCCGGGATGGCCTGTATCGGCATACCCGCTTTGGCTATTTTATGCGCCTGTTACACTGGATTGCCTTCATGACGCATCACCACCCTGAATTGCTGTTGAAGGCACAGAGCCACTATGAACAGGAGGCTATCTTCCGCAAGCATATAGCCCCGTTTTTTGATAATCGACTGGTTAAATGGCTGAGCAAATTGCCCCTGTCGGTCTTTAGTCTGGGGATTCCGCCCCAGCAATACAAGGCGATGCAGGCACAAGGTAATCTGATAGAACAGTACCGTGAGCGTGTCAAACGACTGGCCTGTGATTTTCCGATTGCAGACAATTACTTTGCATGGCAGGGCTTCAGTCATAGCTACGACCACCAGAAGCGTCAAGCTATTCCGCCTTATTTACAGCAAGCCCATTACGAGCTAATCCGCCAGCAAGTGGGCAAAGTTACAACCCACCTGGGTTCAATGATCGAGTTCCTTAAACAGCAGCCGGCCAACAGCTATGACCGCTTTATCTTTCTGGATGCACAGGACTGGATGAGTGATGCGGTGTTGTGTGAACTATGGAACGAGGTGGCAAGGGTCGGTAAACCCGGCACGCGTATCATTTTCCGTACCGCAGCCAGCGAATCGTCCGTGGAGCGAGCCCTGCCAGATGCTTTGCGCCAACAGTTTGTGTACGAGGCCGAACAGTCCCGGATACTGTTCAAGCAGGATCGATCCGCGATTTATGGGGGTTTTCACCTTTATCGCAAGGCTCACTGAGATGGATGCAGCTCGTCTCATGGATCAGCAATACCGTTATCAACGCTATATTTATAATGCCTCACGCAAGTATTACCTGCTGGGAAGGGATGCACTCCTGCAGGAAATCGACGTACAGCCGGATGAAACCGTACTCGAAATCGGGTGTGGCACTGCCCGCAATCTGCGACGCATGGCTTATCGCTCGCCCCATGGAAAGTTCTACGGAGTGGATGCTTCTGCCCTGATGCTGGAAATGGCCGAAGAACACCTGCTGGGCACGGTGTACGACCAGAGGATATGGCTGAAACAGGGTTTGGCCGAACACATCTGCCCGGCAGATTTCGGGCTGGAACAAGCCTTTGACCACATTGTATTGTCCTACGTGCTGTCGATGATTCCGGGCTGGCAGGCAGCACTGACACAGGCACTCGCTATTCTCAAGCCCGGCGGGCAGTTACATATTGTGGACTTTTCGGATCAGGTCGACATGCCGGGCTGGTTCCGTCAATTACTGTTGCAGTGGTTGGACTGGTTCAATGTACACCCGGAACCACTTCTTCCGGCGCATTTACAGCAGCTGGCAATCCATGAAAACGATCGACTGGATATGCGCCACCTGTCCGGGCGATATGCTTTGCTGGCTCATTATCAAAAAAAACACTAGACAGGCGAGGAAGTGTTGACTGCGTTTTCCATCAAGTCTTTTGCGTAAAATAACAATCAATAAGGTTTAGCACGTGCCATGATGAAAAATCAATGTGTTTACCGTTATTTATTCTGAATTCTGAGGATGAGGATATGAGTCTGACCCCCAACCGCAAGGTTTTCATCACGTGCGCTGTCACGGGTGCCGGTGATACGACCGGTCGTTCGTCGAAAGTACCGGTCACCCCCCGCCAGATTGCCGATGATTGTATCGCCGCTGCCCAGGCGGGTGCTGCTGTCGTGCATATTCACGTGCGTAACCCGGAAACGGGTGCACCCGCTCGCGCAACTGCGCTGTATCGTGAGGTAATCGAGCATATTCGTGCCTCCAAAGTGGACATGGTGCTTAATCTGACGGCGGGCATGGGCGGCGATTTGACGCTGGGTTCGACGGAAAACCCGCTGCCCCCGGCGACTGAAGGCACCGATATGGCGGGTGCGACCGAACGGCTGGAGCATGTGCGCGAGTTGCTGCCGGAAATCTGTACGCTCGATTGCGGCACCATGAACTTCGGGGAAGGTGATTACATCATGACCAACAGCCCGGCGATGCTCAAGGACATGGCGGCACAAATTCAGGCGCTGGGTGTACGCCCGGAAATCGAGGCCTTTGATACCGGGCATGTGCTGCTAGCCAAGTGGCTGCAGGAGAAGGGCTTGATCGACAGCCCAAGCATGATTCAGCTTTGTATGGGCATCCCCTGGGGTGCGCCCGATGACTTGCCGACCTTGCTGGCGATGGTGAATGCGGTGCCCAAGGACTGGACATTTTCCGCGTTCTCGATTGGCCGTAACCAGTTGCCGTATGTGGCGCTGGCGATTCTGGCCGGGGGCAATGTGCGCGTCGGGTTGGAAGATAATATCTGGCTGGATAAGGGCGTGCTGGCCAGTAATGCGGATCTGGTCAGCCGGGCAGTGACGATTGCGGAAGGCATGGGTTGCAGCATCATGACCGCAGCGGAAGTGCGCGAGAAAATGCAACTGACTAAACGGTGGGGATGAAATGAATACATTGATTAAACAGGCTGCCGTGATTGGCGGTGGTGTGATTGGTGCGGGCTGGGTGGCGCGCCTGATTGAAAACGGCATTCAAGTGAGCATCTTCGACCCCGACCCGAGCGCTCCGCAGAAAATTGAGGCGGTATTGCTGAACAGTCGGCATGCGTACAGCAAACTGACGATGGCACCCCGCAGTGCAGAAGGTGCTTTCAGTTTCGCGGCGAGTATTGCCGAAGCGGTGGCCGGTGCCGAACTGATTGTCGAGGCCGTGCCTGAACGGCTGGACATCAAACAAACGGTTTATGCCGGAATCGAAGCCGCTGCGAGTCGCACGGCTATCATTGCCTCATCAACCTCCGGTATTTTGCCGACTGATTTGCAGGCAGGCTTGCAACACCCGGAACGCCTGCTGGTCGCGCACCCGTTTAATCCGGTTTACCTGCTGCCACTGGTGGAACTGGTGGGTGGCAAGCAGACCAGCGCAGCGACGATTGAACGCGCCAGTGCCATTTACCGCAGTCTGGGCATGCATCCTTTGCATATCAAGAAGGAGATTGAGGCCTTTATCGCGGATCGTCTGCTCGAAGCGGTCTGGCGTGAATCGCTCTGGCTGGTGAAGGACGGGATTGCCAGCACGCAGGATGTGGATGATGCGATTCGTTACGGATTCGGTTTGCGCTGGGCACAACTGGGTTTGTTTGACACTTACCGGATCGCGGGGGGGGAGGCGGGTATGCGTCACTTTATGGAGCAGTTCGGCCCCTGCCTGAGCTGGCCGTGGACGAAACTGACCGATGTGCCGGAATTCAATGAGGAGCTGGTTGACCTGATTGCCGGGCAATCTGATGCGCAATCCGGGCATTACACGATTCGTCAACTGGAACGGATTCGTGATAATAACCTGATTGCCATCCTGCAAGCGCTGAAAACCAATGACTGGGGCGCGGGCAAGACCTTGGCGACGTATGAAAAAGCGCAGTACGATGCGGCTTCCGCCGGTGTCGCTACGGCCATCCCCGATTACAGCCAACCCATTCAAACCGTAAGCCGCACCGTGCCCCCCGACTGGACGGATTATAATAATCACATGAATGAAAGTCGTTACCTGCAGGTGTCCAGCGACGCCACCGACGTATTCATGCGCCTGATCGGGGTAGATGCAGCCTACGTGGACTCGGGTGGCTCGTATTTCACGGTGGAAACGCATATCCGCCATCTGGGCGAGGTGCGTGCACTGGAACCGATTGTGGTCACGACGCAGGTTTTGAACGGCGCGGGTAAAAAGCTGCATCTGTTTAACCGTATCCAGCATGCCGATGGGCGCTTGCTGGCAACGGCTGAACACCTGCTGATCCATGTCAGTTTGCAGACCCGCAGTGCTTCATTACCGGGTGAGGCAGTCGCGACCAAGCTGGAGGAGATTGCCGCTTTGCAGGCCGGGCTGGATAAACCGGAGGGAGCGGGACGGGCGATAGGTATTCCCACTGCTTGATTGACTTTTATTGATTGATACATGGCCTGAAAAACAATGAACATACCTTACTTGTCACAAGACGATCTACTGGGCTTGAGCATAACGATAGCGGATGTGATTGCCAGTACTGAAAATATCATTCGGGGCAGTGCAACAGGGCGTGTTTGGAGCGCACCCAAAGCCGTTATCAAAACACCGCATGACCAGCGCTACATGATGGCGGCGTTGGCGGCGATGGATAATCCTTCTTTATTAGCCGTGAAGACGGTTGTGCTTAACCCGAACAATAGCAAGCATGGGCTGCCCCAAATTAATGGTTTGGTCACCATGCTGGATAGTGTAACGGGGCTGCCAGTGGCTATTTTGGATGGCAACTGGATAACCGCTGTACGCACCGCAGGCTTAAGCGCTACGGCTGCCAAATACATGGCGAATGCCGATTCAGCTGTGATGGGTTTTGTCGGTTGCGGTGTTCAGGCACAAAGCCACCTTGATGCCTTTGCCGAGATGTTCCCCTTAAAGCATGTGAAGTACTTTGGTCGCGGGCAAACCAACCAGGATAAGCTGGCGCAGCGAGCCGGAGCGCTAGGTCTTACTTCCGAAGCCTGCACTTCTGGCCAGGAAGTGGTTGAAGGGGTTGATGTGTTAGTGACGACGGTGACGCACACCGGTGGCGCCTCGCCATTTTTAAGTGTGGAAGGCATGAAAAAAGGCGCATTTGCAGCGATTGTTGATCTAGCCGCCCCTTGGCATCGTAGTAGCTTTGCTCTGCTCGATCGCGTCATTATTGATGACCTTGAACAAGAAGCCTCATTGCCGAACAAGTTGTGTGAGTCTTCTCTGATCAATGGCGATATTTCAGGGCTTGTCCTTGGCAAGGTAGCGGGAAGGGAAACTAAAGACGATAGAACCGCCTTTATATTCAGAGGGCACGCACTGGGCGATTTGGCGTTGTCTGTGCTTGCATTAGAGCGATATCTTAATCAATAGAGGCATACATTGCTATGAACTTCGAACTTTCCAGTGAACAGCAACTCATCACCGCTACGGTACGTTCTTTTGTCGAGAAAGAGATGTACCCCCATGAGGCCGAAGTCGAGCGTACCGGTCAGGTGCCGCGTGAACTGGGTCTGGAAATCCGCGATAAATGCATCGAGAGTGGATTTTATGCGGCCAATATGCCGGAGGACATCGGCGGGGGTGGTTTGGGGCATCTGGATTTCACGCTGCTGGAGCGCGAACTGGGGCGGCCTTCGATGGCACTTTCGGTTTTTTTCGGGCGGCCTTCCGGTATTTTGCTGGCCTGTGAAGGCGAGCAGCGCGAGCGTTATCTGTTGCCTGCCGTGCGGGGTGAGAAGTTTGATGCACTGGCGATGACTGAACCGGATGCCGGTTCCGATGTACGCGGGATGAAATGCACTGCAAAGCGTCAGGGCGGCGACTGGGTGGTAAATGGCAGCAAGCATTTTATCAGCCATGCGGATATTGCCGATTTCGTGATCGTGTTTATTGCAACGGGTGAGGAAGACACGCCGCGCGGCAAGAAAAAGCTGATTAGCTGTTTTCTGGTGGATCGCAGTACGCCGGGTTTTGAGATTTTGCCCGGTTATCAGTCGGTCAGTCATCGCGGTTATCACAATTGCATTCTCAGTTTTGATAACTGCCGTCTGTCTGATGCGCAAGTGCTGGGCGAGGTACACAAGGGATTCGAGATTGCCAATCAGTGGTTATACGGTACGCGCCTGACGGTCGCGGCATTTTGTATTGGCCGGGCGCGGCGGGCGTTTGAGCTGGCTTTGCCTTATGCAGCGGAACGTAAGCAGTTCGGTCAGCCGATTGGCCGGTTTCAGGGTGTTTCTTTCAAACTGGCGGATATGATCACCGAAATTGACGCAGCGGAATGGCTGACATTGTCGGCTGCCTGGCGGCTTGATCAGGGTTTGCCCGCCGAGCGTGAGATTGCCAGTGCCAAACTGTACGCCACCGAGATGCTGGCGCGGGTCACGGACGAGGCGCTGCAGATTTTTGGCGGCATGGGGCTGATGGCCGATTTACCGTTGGAGCGTTTCTGGCGGGATGCGCGGGTGGAGCGCATCTGGGATGGTACGTCGGAGATACAGCGGCATATTATCTCGCGGGAGTTGTTGCGGCCACTGGGTAGTTGAGGAGCTGAAAAGCTCTTCTTTAAAACTTCACCAACTTCCAGCCTTCTGGCTGGATAGACCCATCGGACAGCAGGATTTTTTCCTGCGCCTTGCTGCTGGCATAACGTGCCAGGCTGTCATCAGTCATGCGTCCGAAGGCGGTGCGAAAGATGACTGCGTTGGATTTGAGGCTATCCAGCTCGCCCAGCAACGCTTTATCAGTGCCAATCACGATGGTTTTGTAGCGTGCATTGGCTGCTGCGGCACTGATCCAGTCTTCCATCTCACTGAATTTCGGTTTCATCGCGTAGGAAGTGTCGACGACGACCAGCACCTGTTCCTGATGATTACTCAGGTAAACGTGCGCCGCCGTCCAGCCCCCCAGATGCAGTACTACGAACACGGCAAACACTTTAAGTATCTTCATGTACCCTGTATCTCCCTTACATTTCCGAGTTGAGCAGGTTACCGATGCGATAAGAGGCCGCCCCTGCACTGGACTCGATATAAGCACCTTCTGCCAGTGCAGCCAGTGATTGCAGGTGTTCTGAGCTGAGTTCATAAGCGATGGCATGCACCGGAATGCCTGACCATTCCATCGCCTTATTGATGGCGGTGAAATCAAGCCCCCGGTTGGTTTCGCCATCGGATAACAGGAAGATAACCTTTTTATAGTCAGGGTTCTGTTTGCCAAAGTCATTCAGCAGATCAGCCGCTACCACCACCGCATCATTGGTCGCCGTTTTGCCGCCAGTACTGAGGCGTTCAACCGCGCCATTGAACAGTGCTTTTTGCTGGACGTTAAACGGGCGAATGTACAAATCGACATTCACACTGTCACTGTAAGTGACCAGGCCGATCGCATTACCGGAGCTGATCAGGTCGGAAGACTCAATCAGCGCCCGTTTCAGGTTGCGGATTCGATCACCTTCCATGGAGCCAGAAATATCAGCGATGAATACGGCAGCAATCGGACGGCCACCGGACTTTTTCTGTTTCCAGAGTTTCTGTGCCTGACCGATGATGGAGCCATCCTTGAGGGTATAAGCATCGGTGGTCTCGGCTTTCTGGCCAAAACCAAAACGCTGTGCCACCGACTGCTGTTCGCTGATAAAACGGGCAAACAGTTTCAATACTTCACGCTCGGCGGGGTCAGCCTCCGGCGTTGCATACAGGGGGCTGTCATGGCGCACACCAAACGGGATGAACTGGTAGTCATCCATCCCGCTCACGTTCACCCATGACTGGTGCTCCATAACCAGTGCATCCAGTACGCCACTACCAACAGCCGCATCCCGCATTTGCAGGGTATTTTGTGCAACAAACGGTACGCCTGCCTGGAAAGCTTCAAAGGCACTGGCGACATCGGGGGAGAGCATCTGGGTTTCATCACCCTGGGCAAAGGCGTTCAGTACGGTCAGCAGGAAATTAAGGCCGGTGCTCGACTGATACGGGTTGGTATAACCCATCGCGAACGAGCCGTTGCTCACATTGGTTAGCAGCTTGGCAATATCCAGCTTGCCATCCGTGGTAATCATGTCGATTTTGGCTTTTTTAACCACGATCCCGGCCGTATTCGGCGCAGTGACCGCCGCAATAGTGTCCATTTTCACCCCGTTCGCCTCCAGCATCATCCCCCAGAGTGTATTACTCGGTGAATACGCATCCGGTACATAACGATTGGCCAGGATAAACTGGGCACCCAGCCCGGAATCCATTTTGCGGATGGCAATTTTGGCCTGTTTGCCATTGCTCAGGGTATTGGCCTGCTGATTGAAGGCTTGAGCCAGCTCGATATAAAACCCGTCACGTCCACTGCCTGCTTTTTCTGACGAGGTAAAAATTTCGGCTACTTCGGTACGATTGTCATCGCTAGGGCTAACAGCCAACGGGTATTCACTCAGGTCGGGCAGCAGCGACAGCAGATTGGTCTGGGTCAGCTGGATATTGGCACGTACCTGATTTTCATTATAAGTGGGTTGAATGTCTTTTTTCACCAGCTCACTGAGTTTTGCTGCGGCACTTTCCTGACTATCGACGCTATTGAAGCTGAAACCGCTGAAACTGTTGAAAACGGTGTTGCCAATCACAATGGCAAAGAGGACGAGTGCAAAAACAAGACCCAATTTTTTCATGATTATTTTCCTGTGCTATTGGCAATTTCGGCCAGCGCTACTAGCCGGGCGAGGGTGTCGGTGCGTTCAAATTCACTGATAGACTGGATGTTGGCAATTTCGACAGCTGTCTCAGTCAGCGCATCAAATAGCCGATTGTTTTCGCTCAAGAGTGACTGCAAGCGTTTTTCCTGTTCTGCATACAGATCGTCCTGGCGGTCGCGTCTGTCTACATTAGTCCACTGGCGATCCCGCTGGTTGTTACTCAAGCCCGACAAACTATGGCCGACGGCCACCATATCCGCCAGATTCTGCGTAGCCTGTCGCTGTACGGTACGTGCAGCCCCCAGATAAGTCAGCGGGCTGGATTTCTTGCCAAAAAACCGGGTATTAACAACCGAATGATAGTCATTGATAATCTCAGTCAGGGCATCCGCCTGGCGCAGGCCTTCACTCAGACCCAAAGCACCCAGCTCGCTTTTCAAACCCTGTAACCGTTCACTCAAAGCCGCATGTTCCTTGTTTTCACGTTCCTGCAACCACTGGGCATCATCCGCCAGTGAATAACCACTGAGGCGGTACATCAGGGGCACGCTGACAGTAGCGAGTGCGGCGATGCCCAGATAAATACCGGTCACGACCAGATGACTCTGAAACCACCAGAAGAAAACCCCCAGCAGAAGCAGGGAGGCGATAGCTGCGAAGAGAGTGTAAGGCTTGATCATGTCTGAAAGTGTCTCATGGATACGCTGTAATGTCATTATAGCCGCTAACGCAACGATGGTAATTGCGCTGCCCATACCGGAACTTTATCTGGTATAATCCGCCCATTATTTTTAAAGCGGTCGAACAATAAATATGGCTGAATTTGCCAAGGAAGTCATTCCGGTCAATCTCGAGGATGAAATGCGCCAGTCCTATCTGGACTACGCCATGAGTGTCATTGTCGGACGTGCGTTACCGGACGTGCGTGATGGTTTGAAGCCTGTACACCGTCGTGTGCTGTTCGCGATGAGTGAACTGGGGAATGAATGGAACAAACCCTACAAGAAATCGGCGCGTGTCGTCGGTGACGTGATCGGTAAATACCATCCGCACGGCGACACGGCAGTTTACGATACGGTAGTGCGGATGGCGCAGCCATTCTCCTTGCGCTACATGCTGGTCGACGGGCAGGGTAACTTCGGTTCCGTGGACGGGGACGCGCCTGCTGCGATGCGATATACTGAAGTGCGTATGTCGAAAATCGCCCATGAGCTGATGGCTGATATTGACAAGGAAACCGTTAATTTCGCTCCGAACTACGATGGGGCAGAAATTGAACCGACGGTGTTTCCGACGCGGGTGCCCAATCTGTTGGTCAATGGCTCCTCCGGGATCGCAGTGGGCATGGCGACCAATATTCCACCGCATAATCTGAGGGAAGTTGTCAACGCTTGTCTGGCCTTGATTATCAATCCTGAGCTGGAAATCGACGACCTGATGGAATACCTGCCAGGGCCAGACTTTCCGACCGCCGGTATCATCAACGGGGCGCGTGGCATTCGTGAGGCCTATCACACCGGTAAAGGCCGTATCTATGTGCGTGCACTGGCGCATATTGAGACCCATGAGAAAACCGGGCGTGAAACCATTGCGGTCACCGAATTGCCTTATCAGGTCAACAAGGCGCGTCTGCTCGAAAAAATTGCCGAACTGGTAAAAGACAAAAAGCTGGAAGGTATTTCCGAGCTGCGCGATGAGTCAGACAAAGACGGCATGCGCATGGTGATTGAGGTCAAGCGCGGAGAATCTGCCGAAGTTATCCTCAATAATCTGTATAAACAAACCCAGATGCAGAGTGTATTCGGCATCAACATGGTGGCTTTGCTGGACGGCCAGCCAAAACTTCTGAATCTCAAGCAGATTTTGGAAGCTTTTTTACGCCATCGCCGTGAAGTCGTAACCCGTCGCACCATTTATAACCTGCGCAAGGCACGCGACCGGGCGCATATTTTGGAAGGTCTGGCCGTTGCCCTCTCCAATATCGATGAAATCATTCAACTGGTAAAAAGTGCAGCCAGCCCCGCAGAAGCCAAAGAAGGTTTGCTGGCACAGGGTTGGCATGCGGGCATTGTCAGCGAAATGCTGGCGCGCGCAGGGGCGGATACCTGCCGTCCGGAAGGTCTGGATGAGCGGCTGGGTTTGCGGAATGATCAGTACTGGCTGTCTGAGATCCAGGCACAGGCTATTCTGGATTTGCGCCTGCATCGTTTGACCGGGCTTGAGAAAGACAAGATACTCAATGAATACCGTGAGTTATTGGAACGTATTGAGGATTTGCTTGATATTTTGAGTGATCCTGAGCGCCTGATGCAGGTGATTCGTGATGAATTACTTGAACTGTTGAACACCTATAATGATGAACGCCGCACCGAGATTAATACGATTGGTGAAGACCTGAGTCTGGAAGACCTGATCGCTGACGAGGAAGTGGTAGTCACGCTCTCACATACAGGGTATGCCAAGGCTCAGCCGCTGGATACCTATCGTGCACAGCGTCGGGGCGGGCGTGGCAAGGCAGCGACTTCAATGAAGGAAGAAGACTTCATTGAAAAGCTGTTTGTGGCCAGCACCCATGACACGATCCTGTGTTTCTCCAGCCGTGGACGCATGTACTGGCTGAAGGTTTATCAGTTGCCGATGGCCAGCCGCAATTCACGAGGGCGACCGATGGTGAATCTGTTGCCACTGGAGGATGGCGAACGTATCAACGCCATTCTGCCTATTCGTGAATATGCAGAAGACAAATTCATCTTCATGGCGACCTCGAATGGTACGGTCAAGAAAACGCCCCTGATTGATTTCTCACGGCCACGCACCGCCGGGATTATTGCCGTTGATCTGCGTGATGACGATTATCTGGTGGATGTGGCGCTGACGAATGGCACCAATGAAGTGATGCTGTTCAGTTCAGCCGGTAAAGCTATCCGCTTCCGTGAGGAAGATGTGCGCGCCATGGGACGTACTGCGGCGGGAGTCAGAGGTATTAAACTGGATGAAGGTCATCATGTAAATGCCTTGATTATATTGGCAGAGGGCGAAATTCTGACTGCCACTGAAAATGGCTATGGCAAGCGTACCCGGGTGGAAGAGTTTTCTACTCAAGGCCGGGGGGGTATGGGGCTGATTGCGATCCAGACTTCAGAGCGTAATGGTCAGGCCATCGGTGCGGTACAGGTGCTGGATGACAGCCAGGTGATGCTGATTACCAATGGCGGCACCCTGGTGCGCACGCCGGTGAAAGATGTGTCGATTGTTGGCCGGAATACGCAAGGTGTGACCCTGATCCGTCTTACTGCGGGCGAGAATCTGGTGCAAATTGCACCGATTCTGGTCACGGATGACGAGGAAGAAGAGGGTGCAGAAGGCACAGCAGGCGATGACACAGGCACAGGCGCAGTGGACACGACAGACACAGCGGAGACAACAACAGGTGCAGAGATAGATGCAGACGCGGCAGCTGATCCGGCGGGCGATACTGCAGAGGACTGATGGTGCAGATATATAATTTCAGTGCGGGGCCTGCCGTTTTGCCGCAAGCCGTTTTACAGCAGGCGCAGGCAGAATTGCTCGACTGGCATGGCAGCGGCATGTCGGTGATGGAAATGAGTCACCGGGGTAAGGAGTTTATGGCGATTGCCGAACAGGCAGAAACCGACTTGCGCACCTTGCTGAATATTCCGGCCAATTACAAGGTACTGTTCCTGCAAGGCGGGGCGCATAGCCAGTTTGCGATGATCCCGATGAACCTGTTACGCGGCAAAGTTAATGCAGATTATGTGGATACCGGCGACTGGTCGCTGAAAGCAATTGAAGAAGCCAGCCGTTATGCCCAGGTCAATGTCGCCGCATCCGCTGCCAGCGGCCAGTATACCGGGATTCCGGCTTTTGCCGACTGGCAGCTCAACCCGGACGCTGCCTATTTGCATTACACCCCGAATGAAACGATTCGGGGGGTCGAATTCGACTGGATACCGGATAGCGGTGATGTGCCACTGGTTGCAGATATGTCTTCGAATATCCTTTCGCGACCATTAGATATTAGCCGCTTTGGCCTGATCTATGCCGGGGCGCAAAAAAATATTGGCCCGGCAGGTTTGACACTGGTGATTGTGCGGGAAGATCTGCTTGGGCAGGCAGCGGCCAGCACCCCCAGCATGTTCAATTATCAGATCTATGCTGACACTGACTCCATGTATAATACGCCACCTACTTATGCCTGGTATCTGGCCGGGTTGGTTTTTCAGTGGCTATTGGGGCAGGGTGGGCTTACGGTGATGGCAGAACGCAACCAGCGCAAAGCAGCCAAGCTCTATGCCGCTATCGATGCGTCTGGCTTTTATCATAACCCGGTCGAAGTGGTCAGTCGCTCATGGATGAATGTGCCCTTCATGCTGAAAGATCCGGCGCTGGACAAACTGTTCCTGCAGGAGGCCGCAGAGCAGGGTTTGCTGACACTGAAAGGGCATCGCCTGCTGGGCGGGATGCGCGCCAGTCTGTATAACGCCATGCCGGAAGCCGGTGTGGATGCACTGATCGATTTTATGCAGTCGTTTATGAACAAGCATGGCTAAGTCATTGAATAAATGATTGAAGTGCTTATGGTTTTGATGAGGACAACATGGCATTAAATGCAGATTTGCTGGCATTGCGGGAACGGATTGATGCACTGGACGAGCAGATGCTGGAGCTTCTTAATGAACGCGCCCGCTGTGCCGAACAGGTGGCTCACGCCAAACTGGCGGAAGACCCGAATGCCGTTTTTTACCGCCCGGAACGTGAAGCACAAATTTTGCGCCGGATGCAGGCACAAAATCGTGGCCCCTTGCGCAAGGAACAGGTTGGTCATTTGTACCGCGAGATTATTTCTGCCTGCCTGTCACTGGAAGAGTCCATGCAGATCGCCTATCTGGGGCCGGCGGGGACTTTTACGCAAGAAGCTACTTTTAAGCATTTCGGGAATGGTATCGCCACGCTGTCGGTGGATTCCATTCCACAGGTGTTCCGGGAAGTTGAAGCGCAGCGCGTGCGTTATGGCGTAGTGCCGATTGAAAACTCGACCGAGGGCATGATCACCCATACGCTGGATATGTTTATGCAATCTTCGCTCCGGATTTGTGGCGAGATCATGTTGCGCATTAACCAAACACTGATGTGCAAACATAATCACTGGCAAGGCGTGACCAAGGTCTATTCTCACCAGCAATCACTGGCGCAGTGCCGCTATTGGCTGGACAAAAACTTACCGACCGCTGAGCGCATCCCGGTCAGCAGCAATGCAGAAGCCGCCCGTCTCGCCGCACAGGATGAGCAGGCGGTGGCGATTGGCAGCCAGCAGGCCGCCAGCATTTATGATCTGCAAGTCGTGCAAAACAATATCGAAGACCAGCCGAATAATACGACCCGTTTTCTGGTGATCGGTGAACAGAGGGTTGATCCTAGCGGTCAGGACAAAACATCTTTGCTGGTATCTGCACCCAATCGCCCCGGGTCGTTGTACCACCTGTTGAAACCGCTGGCAGAAAATGGGGTGGACATGACGCGCATTGAATCACGCCCGTCGCGCAATACCAACTGGGACTACATGTTTTTCCTGGATATCAAGGGGCATGAGCAAAATCCGGCGGTACAAAAAGCATTGGATACTTTGCGCGAAGGCGTCGATTTGTTGCGCGTGCTGGGGTCTTATCCGGTCGCAGTCATGTAAGCATCCAAGGCTAAGGCGGGTCTGGCAAAACCGCGTCTGTTATGCTTAGAATGTCTGCCCGATTAATTCAGTTTTATCCGTTTTAGAAGAAAACAACCAATACCATGCAATCCACGCAATTCAAAATTGATTACCGCAGTCTCGCTGTGAATGGCGTACAAGCCTTGCACCCTTACCAGCCCGGAAAACCGATAGAAGAGCTGGAGCGTGAGTTAGGTATCCGCAATATTCTCAAGCTGGCCTCCAATGAAAATCCGTTGGGTGCTAGCCCCAAGGCGCTGGCTGCGTTGCCTGATGCGCTAAAAACTCTGGCGCTCTACCCGGACGGTAGTGGATTTGAGTTGAAAGTGGCGCTGGCGGATAAACTGGGGCTAAACCCTAAACAAATCACGCTGGGCAATGGGTCAAATGACGTGCTCGACCTGATTGCACGCACCTTTCTGAATACAGGCCGGGCGGCAGTATTTTCTGAATTTGCCTTCGCAGTCTATCCGATCGTAATACAGGCAGTGGGTGCAGAATTGCAGATGGCTAAAGCCAACCCGCCTGATGACGAACAAATGCCCTACGGGCACAATCTTGCCAAGATGCAGACGGCCATCACTGCGAAAACCCGGCTGGTATTTATTGCCAACCCGAATAATCCGACCGGCACCTGGCTGGAAAAAACCGAGCTGCTTAATTTCCTGCGTGAGTTACCGGCCGATATTATGGTGGTGATTGACGAAGCCTATATTGAGTATGTGCCCGCAGAAGGGGCAGGCAGTGATTTTCCGAATGCGCTGGCCTGGTTAGATGAATTTCCCAATCTGATTGTTACCCGTACTTTTTCAAAAATTTATGGGTTGGCCGGTTTGCGGGTGGGCTATGCGGTGTCCAGCCCGGCGATTGCCGATCTGCTGAATCGGGTGCGCCAGCCCTTCAATGCCAATTCACTGGCACTGGCGGCTGCTAGCGCTGCGGTGGGCGATGATGAGCACATTCAGCGTAGCAGGGCAGTGAACACGGCTGGCTTGCAACAATGGTTTGCGGCCTGTGTTGCTAATGGCTGGGAATACATGCCGACGATGGGTAATTTTATTACGGTCGATACCGGGCGCGTGGCAGCGCCTTTATACGATGCCTTGTTGCGGGAAGGAGTTATTGTGCGCCCCGTCGGCGGCTATGGTTTGCCCCGGCACTTGCGTATCACCATCGGCACCCAGGAACAGAACTTGCGTTGTATTAACGCACTTAAAAAGGTTCTGGCGGCGTGATCGGCAAACTGGTTATTTTCGGTGTCGGCCTGATTGGTGGCTCACTGGCACTGGCGTTGCGTAAGGCGGGTTATTGCCGTGAAATTATCGGCTGTAGCCGGGACGCCGCTCATCTGCAAAAAGCCGTTGACCTGGGAGTTATCGATAGCTACACCTTAGACGCGCAGGTAGCGGTAAAAGATGCCGATGTGGTGCTGTTGGCTGTGCCGATGGGTGCCATGCGTTCTTTGCTGGAAAAAATCAAACCCGCCCTGCCACCCACCGCCATCCTGACCGATGCGGGCAGTACCAAAGGTTCGATTGTGCAGGTGGTCAATGAGGTTCTGGGCAAAGACTATACCCGCTTTGTGCCGGGTCACCCCATCGCCGGGCGTGAGCAAAGTGGCGTGGAAGCCGCTTTGTCTACGCTTTATCAGGGACGACGGGTGATTTTAACCCCGGAAGCACATACCGATCCGGCAGCGATTCAAGCCATTACCGCCCTATGGGAAGTCAGTGGTGCCTGGGTTGAACAGATGCCGGTCGCCTTGCATGATCAGGTACTGGCGGCCACCAGTCATTTGCCACATGTACTGGCGTTTTCACTGGTCGATACCTTGCTGAATATGCCGCAGCGGGCGGACATCCTGCGCTACGCTGCCGGTGGATTTCGTGATTTTACGCGCATCGCTTCCAGTGATCCGGTGATGTGGCGTGATATATGTTTGCACAATGCCCCTGCTATTCTGGCAACGATTGAGGCCTTGCAAACCAATTTATCCGAATTTGCCGAGATGATTCGAACTCAGGATGGTGCGGCTTTGTTTCAGCTGATGGATGGCGCCAAACAGGCGCGTGATAATTATGTGGCTCAATTTGAGCCTGTTACCCCCTCTCTTACTCAATCTTTTACTCAATCAGAATCAGGAAAATAGTGTGAGTCAGCATTCACCCCTACGTTTTATTGTTCAACCCGGCGGTGCACTGCGTGGCAGTATTCGTGTACCGGGTGATAAATCCATTTCCCATCGCTCGATTATGCTGGGCTCACTCGCCGAAGGCACGACTCATGTCAGTGGTTTTCTGCAAGGTGAGGATTGCCTGGCTACCCTGCAGGCGTTTCGCAGTATGGGCGTTGCGATCGAAGGCCCGACCACGGACGGCAAGGTGACGATCAATGGCGTGGGTTTACACGGCCTGCAGGCACCCGAGCATGCGCTTGACATGGGCAATTCCGGTACTTCCATGCGCCTGATCACTGGCTTGATGAGTGGCCAGGCGTTTGATCTGGATTTGACGGGTGACAGCTCCCTGTCGAAGCGCCCGATGAAACGTGTGACCGTACCGCTTGCCAGCATGGGTGCGCGGATTGAAACCAGTGAAGCGGGTACACCCCCTTTGCATATTTACGGTGGACAACGCCTGCACGGCATCCACTATGACATGCCGGTCGCAAGTGCCCAGGTCAAGTCCGCGCTATTGCTGGCTGGCTTGTATGCTGACGGTGAAACCTCAGTAACAGAGCCTGCTCCCACCCGTGATCATACTGAACGGATGTTGCGTGGTTTTGGGTATGCGGTAACAACGGACGGCAACAGGATCAGTCTGTCCGGTGGTGGCAAGCTGGTGGCGGCAGATATTGACGTACCTTCGGATATTTCTTCGGCAGCCTTTTTTATGGTGGGTGCGAGTATTGCCCCCGGTTCCGATCTGACCATTGAGCACGTTGGCATGAATCCGACGCGCACCGGTGTGATCGATATTTTGCGCTTGATGGGTGCAAATCTCGATATCCTGAATCCACGGGAAGTAGGGGGGGAGCCGGTTGCAGATATCCGGGTGCGCTCGGCTGAACTGCGCGGGATCAATATCCCGGAAGCACTCGTGCCCTTGGCGATTGATGAATTTCCGGTACTGTTTGTCGCGGCAGCCTGTGCTGGCGGACAGACTGTTTTGACCGGCGCAGAGGAGTTACGGGTCAAAGAAAGTGACCGCATCCAGGTGATGGCGGATGGCCTGCAAGCCTGTGGAATTGATGCCCAGCCCACGGCGGATGGTATTGTTATCCAGGGCGGACAATTAAGCGGGGCAACCGTAACGAGCCACAATGATCACCGCATCGCGATGGCGTTTTCCATGGCGGGTTTACGTGCCAGCAGCGCCATGCAGATTGATGACTGTGCGACCGTGAATACCTCGTTCCCAGGCTTTGTCAGTCTGGCAGCCGGTGCCGGGTTGCAGATCGGGACAGCGCATGGCTGAGGCAACGACACAGGATACCCGCCACTTGGCACCGGTCGTAACACCGGTCGTAACGATTGACGGCCCGGCAGGTTCTGGTAAAGGAACGATTGCCGGTCTGCTGGCCAGCCAGCTTGACTGGCGTTTACTGGATAGTGGCGCGATTTATCGGGTGGCTGCGTATGCCGCACTGGAACAGGGTTTGCCGCTGGAGGATGGCGCGCGACTGGCATTGATGCTGGCCACACTGGATATCCGCTTTGCGGCGGGCAAGGTCTGGTGTGATGGCGTTGATGTCTCGCTGGCCATTCGCACCCCCCGTTGTGCCGATGCGACCTCGCGTATTTCGGCTTTGCCAGCGGTGCGGGCGGCTTTGTTGCAGCAACAGCGTGACTTTCGGCAAGCTCCCGGGCTGGTCGCGGATGGACGCGACATGGGTACGGTGGTGTTTCCCGATGCAAACCTCAAGGTATTTCTGACCGCAAGCCCGGAGGTTCGTGCCAAAAGACGCCTTAAGCAGTTGAGTGAACAGGGAATTAGTGCTAATCTTGCCACCCTTGTTGAAGAGATTGCTGCCCGCGATAAGCGTGACAGTAACCGGGCGGTTGCCCCCTTGCGCCCCGCCAGTGATGCAGTGCTGATTGATAGCAGTGATTTGTCACCTCAACAGGTACTGGATTTGATTGTGCAACGACTATAGAACTGATTATAGAACTTTGCATTTCATTTTTGGTCAAACCCACTTCGTAGAGGCCCAGGCAAGGATGTCGGGGCTTTTTGTTTTTTGCCCGTCATTACAGGATGTTATGACGCACATTAGTTTTTTAACAGGTAATTTTATTCATGACTGAAAGTTTTGCAGAACTGTTTGAAGAGAGTCTTTCCTATACCCAGATGAAGCCGGGTTCTCTCGTGAATGCCACCGTCATTGATGTCCGTCCTGACTTCATTATCGTCAGCGCTGGCCTGAAATCAGAAGGTGTTATTCCAGCCGAGCAGTTCAGAAACGAAAGAGGTGAAGTCACTATCCAGGTCGGTGATCTGGTTGAAGTGGCTTTGGATACAGTCGAAGATGGCTTTGGCGAGACCCGCTTGTCTCGTGAAAAAGCACGCCGCATGCGTGCCTGGGAAGTCCTTGATGAAGCGTTCAATAACGACGAAATCGTTACCGGTATTATTACGGGTAAAGTTAAAGGCGGCTTCACCGTTGAACTCAGCGACATTCGTGCTTTCCTGCCAGGCTCTCTGGTTGACGTTCGCCCGGTACGCGACACGGCCTACCTCGAAGGTAAGGAACTTGAGTTCAAGCTGATCAAACTTGACCAAAAACGTAACAACGTCGTGGTTTCCCGGCGTGCAGTCGTTGAAGAAGAGTACAGTGCAGAACGTGAAGCGCTGCTCGACAATCTGCAGGAAGGCCAGTCTGTGAAAGGCGTGGTCAAGAATCTGACTGATTACGGTGCGTTCCTGGATCTGGGCGGCATTGATGGCTTGCTGCACATTACCGACATGGCCTGGAAGCGCGTCAAGCACCCTTCCGAAGTGGTCAATATCGGTGATGAAATTGACGTTAAGGTTCTGAAGTTCGACAAGGAAAAGAATCGTGTCTCTCTCGGTCTGAAGCAATTGGGTGAAGATCCATGGCAAGATCTGGTACGTCGTTATCCGCGCGAAACCCGCCTGTTTGGTAAAGTCAGTAACCTGACTGACTACGGCTGTTTCGTTGAGATCGAAGATGGCGTAGAAGGCTTGGTGCACGTTTCCGAAATGGATTGGACGAACAAGAACGTTAATCCGGCCAAAGTGGTGACACTGGGGCAGGAAGTTGAAGTCGCTATTCTGGACATTGATGCTGACCGTCGGCGTATCTCCTTGGGCATGAAGCAATGCCAGCCTAATCCTTGGGATGAGTTTGCCAGTTCACATAACAAAGGCGATCGTGTATCCGGTAAAATCAAATCCATTACTGACTTCGGTATCTTTATCGGTCTGGATGGTGGTATTGATGGTCTGGTTCACCTGTCTGATATTTCCTGGAATGCGCCTGGCGAAGAAGCGGTACGCAGCTACAAGAAAGGTGATGAGGTTGAGGCCGTGGTATTGGCGGTTGATCCTGAGCGTGAACGCATTTCCCTGGGCATCAAGCAAATGGAGCAGGATCCGTTCTCCAACTTTGTGGCAGCCCACACCAAGGGTGCGTTTGTTGTCGGCACCGTCGTTGAAGTCACTGCCAAGTCAGCACGCGTTGATTTGGGTGAAGGCATCGAAGGTATTTTGCGTGCTTCTGAGCTCTCCCGTGACCGGGTTGAAGATGCCCGCAGCCTGCTGAACGAAGGTGACAAGATTGAAGCCAAATTCATGGGTGTTGATCGCAAGACCCGCGCTATCAATCTGTCCATCAAGGCGATGGAAAATGAAGAAGAAGCCCGCGTTATGAAGGAGTACAGTAAAGGTTCCTCATCAACAACAACGTTGGGTGATATTTTCAAGGAACAAATGAGCGACTAATTGCTCAATAACGGAATAGTATTTGGCCACGGACGGCCTGCATTCTAAAATTACGGGCAAATGTGTTGATTTAAACATTTGCCCGTATTATTTTCCGCTAGAATTAAAAATCCCCGATACCTAATCTAAAATCAGCTACTTCAGGAGTGTAACGGATGACCAAGTCTGAAATTATTGATATTCTTGCCCGTAAACAAAGTCACCTTAGCAGCAAGGATGTAGAACTTTCCATCAAGCTGTTGCTGGATGCGATGGGAGAAACCTTGTCTGACGGTGGGCGCATTGAGATTCGTGGTTTTGGCAGCTTTTCGCTGCACCACCGCACTGCCCGCAAGGGTCGCAATCCGAAAACAGGCGATCAGGTGAGTTTGCCGCCCAAATATGTACCTCATTTCAAACCAGGCAAGGAGTTACGTGAACGTGTTAATGCTTCACGTCAACAGTATGTCATTCAGGACTAATCGGACTAATCCCAAGGTTCTGACCGGAAAAAGGAGACTGCAAAGCCTCTTTTTTGTGCTGGCATGCTAGAAATTCTGTTTCTGCTACTGCCGCTGGCTTTTTATTCCGGCTGGCGGACGGCGCATAAGCGCAATAAAGATAGAAAAATATCAAACAAAGAAGTTTCTACCCGTTTTGTGCGCGGTATCAACTTTCTTTTAAATGAAGAGCCGGATAAAGCACTCGATATTTTTCTGGAATCCCCCGCGATTGATAGCCAAACGGCAGATACTTTCCTGGCTTTGGGGAAAATGTTCCGTAATCGTGGCGAGGTAAACCGTGCTTTGCGGGTGCATCAGCACCTGGTTGCAAGGCCTGACCTGAGTAATACTCAGCGCCAGTCAGCGATGCTGGCACTGGGCGAAGATTTTTTTGCAGCCGGCATGCTGGATCGGGCTGAAAGTGTTTTCCGTGAAATTATTAAGAACTACCCGAAAAATACCCTGGCCTGTGAACCGCTACGGCATATTTATGAACAGTTGCAGGACTGGGACAAGGCCATTGAGCTGGTCAGCTGTTCCAGTGATACCAAGGCAGACCGCAATCGCCTGATTGCACATTATTTGTCTGAGCAAGCGGAAGAAGCACTGCGCGTAAACCAGTTATATCAAGTGGATGAAAAACTGAAAAGGGCGACTGCTGCCTATCCTGACTCGGCACGGGTACAAGTACTGCGTGCGGAAGTGGCACTGGCACGGGATGAGCGGGCGACGGCATTGGTTCATTTCAAACAGGCCATTCATAACGACCAGCGTTTGCTGGGTACTTTGAGCCGCCGTTTATTGCAGGTGTTTACTCAACCCCAGGAATTACAGCAAATCCAGGATTTTGTCAGTGCTGAATATTTGCAAAGCAGGGATGCCCATCTGTTTCCGGCTTTGCTTAATTTTGCACACGCCAGCGGCCAGCAGCAGGATGTATTGCCCCTGATTCACACCCATCTGGCACAAGAACAGTTGACGGTGCAGACGGTAGCCCGTTCTGCCGAATTGCTGGCAGAGATAGCGGATAGTGCGAATAATAATGAGCTTAGCCAGGCATCTTTATCTGAACTCAGTGCCGCGCTCAATCGCCTGCTAAAATCACAGTCACGCTTTCAATGCAGACAATGTGGTTATAAAATGAACGAATACGTATGGCGCTGCCCAGCCTGTCACCAATGGGATTCCATTCAAACTACCTGAGAAGATAAAGTCATTCATGTCCAGTCGATTGATTATTGCCCTTGATTTCCCATCCGCCCAGCAAGCACTGGAGTTTGTTGAGCCTTTAGCACCCAATGCCTGCAAACTGAAAGTTGGTTTTGAGCTGTTTGTTGCAGCAGGTCCCGAATTTGTACGCACTCTGGTGGGCATGGGTTTTGATGTTTTTCTTGATCTTAAATTTCATGACATCCCCAATACGGTGGCTGCCGCTTGCAAAGTAGCAGCAGGGCTGGGGGTATGGATGATCAATGTACACGCCGCCGGGGGTGACAAAATGATGCAGGCCGCCAGAGCGGCGCTGGCGGAATTAGACTCGCCACCTCACCTGATTGCGGTAACGGTACTCACCTCAATGGATAGCGCCCAGCTACAGAAAATCGGGGTACAGGCCGAGGAGCCGTGGCAACAGGTAGCCCATTTGGCAGAATTGACCAAGGCCTGCGGTCTGGACGGGGTAGTTTGTTCAGCACAGGAGGCTACTCGCCTGAAGTCGCTACTGGGCCAGCATTTTCTGCTGGTCACACCGGGTATTCGCCTGAGCACCAGCCCACAGGATGATCAATTAAGGGTGATGACGCCCGCACAGGCACGCGCCGCAGGGATTGATTATATTGTAGTCGGTCGCCCTGTTACACAAGCGGCCAACCCCGCTCAGGTTATCGCTGAAATTAATGCGGCTTTGGCTTAGCCTTTTAGCACTTTCAGTAATTGGCGGGCTTCATTTTGCATCGCACCGCGTGCTAACAGCAGCTTCCAGCGGTTACCGCCTGCTTGCCGCCAGAGCAAAGCAGCACGGATGCCCGCCAGCAGCAGCACCCGAATTTTGGCAGCATTGTCAGGGTTGGACAGATGGCTTTGATCACCCTTGATAATAATGCGCGGGCCTGCCTTGCTGATGGTGCGAGTATATAAATCAGCCAGACGGGCGGTCATGTTCGAGTGATCAGCACCAAAAAATTCAAGCTGTTGCTGTGCCTCCTTGATGCCGTCCAAGAGCAGACGAAACATTTCCGCGTTATTATCCAGCTTTCTTTCCAGATACAGCAGATTCACGCTGTAGCGAGTGGCTTCCATGTCCTTGGGCTTGCCGTCTGGCATTAAGCGGCCTGATCCCAATTGAAATAATAATACCTCCAAACCGGTTTTGAGTTCGCTCAGGCCACCGTACAAATCCTCAAGTGAATCGGTATCATCTGCCAGCAAGCTATTGATCGCACTGGCTAACAAGCCTTTGTCAGCTTTGCCTTTGCTGGCGATTTGGGTGACGCCTTCCACACACTGAAACAGGGCAGCCAGCGCGAGTGTACGGTTTCTGTTATTCGCTTCCACAGTAATCCATCAAAATTGGGGTTGAGGTTGGGGGTATAGATGTATAGTTATTCTTACCAGATTTCAAGTACATTCTGCTTGCATGGTGTCGATAATTCCACCGCCTAAACAGGCATCACCCTGATAGAAGACAATCGACTGTCCGGGCGTAATCGCCCGTTGCGCCCGCTGAAAACAGACCCTGGCGATACCATCCTCATCACCCACCTTATTCAAACTGACATTGCAGTTTTCTTCCGTTTGGCGATAGCGAATTTTTGCAGCACAGCTGAAAGTCTGGCCAGGCGGATGACCGGCTACCCAATGCAACTGCGAGGCCTGGAGCTGGTGCTTGAGCAAGTAATCATTTTGATGTCCCTGTGCGACAACCAAGCGATTGGTTTCCAGCTGTTTGTCGACGACAAACCAGGGGGCATCCGGCACATCTTTGACGCCACCAATGCCCAGCCCCTGACGCTGCCCCAGCGTGTAATACATCAGGCCGTGATGTTGCCCAATCATTTTGCCGTCTGGCGTGATGATCTCACCGGGCTGGGCAGGCAGGAAGCGTTGCAGGAAATCACGGAACTTGCGTTCACCAATAAAACAGATGCCGGTACTGTCTTTCTTTTCTGCGGTAGTGAATCCTGCCCGGCTGGCGATAGCGCGCACCTCGCTTTTGGGTAGATCTCCGACCGGGAACAGGCTGTGTTTGAGTTGTGACTGCTGCAGGGTATACAAAAAATAGGTCTGATCCTTGTTGGCATCCAGCCCTTTCAGCATGCTGACGCTACCGTCTGCTTGCTGGCCGATGCGGGCATAATGCCCGGTTGCAATGTAATCTGCACCGAGCTCAAGCGCAAAATCGAGGAAGGCTTTGAACTTGATTTCCTTGTTGCAGATGATGTCGGGGTTGGGAGTGCGACCCGCACGATACTCATCCAGAAAATAGGTAAAAACCCGATCCCAGTATTCACTGGCGAAATTCATGGTGTGCAGGCGAATGCCTAGCTGGTTGGCCACCGACTGGGCATCGGCAAGATCAACCGCTGCCGAACAATAGTCGCGGGTGTCGTCTTCTTCCCAGTTTTTCATGAACAGGCCTTCGACGGCATAACCTTGTTCAAGCAGGAGCAGGGCAGCGACCGATGAATCCACACCACCGGACATGCCAACAATGACGCGCTTGACATGGTTAACACGTTTTACAGATTGTGGGGGCAGGGTAGACGTAGTTGGGGTATTGAGCGTTAGCATACTGAAAATCTGTCAATCCGGTTAGGGGGTAAATACCAGGCTATCCAGTGGCAAGCGCGTGCCACGCTGATAAAGGTCGATGGAGTGAAACACCAGATCACTGCGGGGTGTCAGGCGCGGATGTTGGCGCAATTCGTCCATGGTTAGCCAATGTACGGCGATGATATCCGGGTCGAGCGAGTAATTGGGTACTTTTTCCAGTAGTTGACCGGTAAAGGTAAAGCGCAGATAGACCCGCTCCGGGTCGGGTGAATTCAGAAGCAGTGTGCCCAGCAGTGCGGTCGGCTCAAAGCGGTAGCCGGTTTCTTCCAGTGTTTCGCGACGTACCGCATCCAGCAGGCTTTCACCGTGTTCCAAATGCC
Organism: uncultured Thiothrix sp.; assembly: GCA_964293125.1. Classification (GTDB taxonomy): domain Bacteria; phylum Pseudomonadota; class Gammaproteobacteria; order Thiotrichales; family Thiotrichaceae; genus Thiolinea. The sequence goes on from CAXYXY010000027.1 coordinate 30,859, forward strand.
CGGCAGGCTGGTTGATCAGTGGCAAACCATTAATTTCTTCTTCGACCAGCAAAAAACGACCATCCTGTTCAACAACGCTGGCGACCACTACGCGCGGTTTCCAAACCATAGTATTAACCCTGTCAATAGTAAAATCCGTCAAGCCCGCCATTCTAACGTTTTCCCTCTCACTGGCCTAGCTTAATACTCTACCTTTGCAGGCAGATGCTTTATAATCGCAGCACGCGCTTGGGGGAAATAAGTTATCCAAATTATCAAGGAGAATCACTCATAATGTACCAACACATCAAACTACCCACCAAAGGTGAGAAAATTACGCTCAATGAAGACTTTTCATTGAACGTACCTGACCAACCGATTATCCCCTACATTGAAGGGGATGGTATCGGTATTGATATTTCACCGGTCATGATCCAAGTGATTGATACAGCAGTGAAAAAGGCCTATGGCGGTTCCCGGCAGATTCAGTGGATGGAAATCTACGCCGGTGAAAAAGCCAACACGGTTTACGGTGAAGATGTCTGGTTACCGGAAGAAACCGTACAGGCTGTCAAGGAGTTTGTTGTTTCGATCAAGGGGCCGTTAACGACACCCGTAGGTGGTGGGATTCGCTCACTGAACGTCAAGTTGCGGCAGGATCTGGATTTGTACGTTTGCCTGCGCCCCATCCGTTATTACACGGGTACACCTAGCCCGCTCAAAGAACCCGAGAAAACCAATATGGTGATTTTCCGGGAAAACTCGGAAGATATTTATGCAGGCATCGAATGGGCGGCAGGCTCGGATGAGGGCAAGAAAGTCATCGACTTCCTGCTGAATCAGATGGGCGTCACCAAAATCCGTTTCCCGGAAACGTCAGGAATCGGTATCAAGCCGGTGTCCTCCGAAGGCACCAAGCGCCTGGTACGCAGGGCTATCCAGTACACGATTGACAATGACTTGCCTTCGATGACGCTGGTGCACAAAGGCAATATCATGAAATTCACCGAAGGGGGCTTCAAGAACTGGGGTTATGAGCTGGCCAAGGAAGAGTTTGGTGCCCAGGAAATCAACGGTGGGCCGTGGTGTACTTTCAAGAATCCGAAAACCGGTAACGAAATCACCATCAAGGACGTGATTGCGGATAACTTCCTGCAGCAGATTCTGTTGCGTCCGGAGGAATATGCAGTGGTGGCGACCTTGAACCTGAATGGTGACTATGTGTCTGATGCGTTGGCGGCACAAGTGGGCGGCATCGGGATTGCACCAGGTGCCAACCTTTCAGACAATATTGCAATGTTCGAAGCGACTCACGGTACTGCGCCGGGGTTCTCAGGGTTGGACAAGGTGAATCCCAGCTCGATTATCCTCTCGGCAGAGATGATGTTGCGGCACATGGGCTGGGTGGAAGCAGCTGATTTGGTGGTAAAAGGAGTGGAAGGCGCGATTGCTTCCGGGCGAGTCACTTTTGACTTTGCCCGTCTGATCGACACGGCTGAAGAGATCAGCTGCAGCGAGTTTGGCGAGAACATCATTGCGCACATGTAAACCTGCGTGTAAACCCATGCGTAAACCCACAGGTAGACGCATTAAGTAACAGCCTCTACCTATCTGGACTTATCTGGGCTGTCTCTTCGGCTCTTCAGCAGTCCTTTGCCCGATACAGGACACCCTTTGTCCTGTATCGGCATCCACCCCTTTATTTTTTGCGTATCATCCCAATACTAAAACTTCCCCACCCTTGTAAGTAGATAGTGACAGGGGTATTGAATTGGTTTAACTATATGTCCTATTGTGGACTATGATTAATTTCAGGGCTGTTTTAATGGCAGATAAAGACAAACAGGGTTCTCCTGAGCAAGATTCTGGTGTAGCGGTACAGGATGCCCGCCCGGAGGTGAAGGAACCACCCCGTTTCAAAGTTATACTTTTGAATGATGATTTCACGCCGATGGACTTTGTCATCAACGTGTTGCAGGTTTTCTTTAAGCTGGATCATGAGAGTGCAACCCGTGTCATGCTACATGTCCATACCAAGGGCAAAGGTGTGTGTGGAGTCTATACCCGCGACATAGCCGAGACGAAAGTGGCTCAGGTCAATCGTTATGCGCGCGAAAACCAACATCCGCTGCTCTGCACGATGGAAGAGGCATAAGGAAAATAGATTATGTTAAGCGCCGAAGTCGAATATTCGATTAACATGCTGTTCCGTGACGCACGGGACAAGCATCATGAGTTTGTCACGGTAGAACATTTGTTGCTGGCGATGCTGGACAACCCCAGTGCTGCCGATGCCCTGCGTGCCTGCAATGTTGATATTTCCGTCATGCGCAAAGAACTGGAAAGCTTTATCGATGAGAATACACCGCTGATACCCGACAGTGAACAGCGCGATGTACAGCCAACGCTGGGCTTTCAGCGGGTAATTCATCGTGCGGTGTACAGTGCCCAGTCCTCCCGCAAGGGTGAGGTGACGGGTGATGCCGTGCTGATCGCCATTTTCGGCGAGCCGGATTCACACGCTGTTTATTTTCTGTCACAACATGATGTTGCGCGCCTGGACATTGTCAATTTTGTGTCACACGGCATTCGCAAGGATGAACATATTCCGGATCTGCGTGATGAGGGTAACCATGATATGCAACCCGGTAATGGTGAAGGTGCCCCACAGGAAGCCGCCGCTGAAAACCGCAAACCGCTTGATCAGTTTGCAGTCAATCTGAATGAGCGGGCAGAGGCTGGCAAAATTGACCCCTTGATCGGGCGTGATCTGGAAATCGAACGCACGGTACAGGTGCTGTGCCGCCGGCGCAAGAATAACCCGTTGCTGGTGGGTGAAGCTGGCGTAGGCAAGACTGCGATCGCGGAAGGTCTGGCCAAACGTATCGTCGACAAGGAAGTGCCAGAAATTCTGGCGGATGCCGTCATCTATTCACTGGATATGGGTTCGCTGCTGGCAGGTACTAAATACCGGGGGGATTTTGAAAAACGTCTAAAGGCCGTGATTAACCAGATCAAGGAAGAGCCGAATGCAGTGCTGTTCATTGATGAGATTCACACCATTATTGGGGCGGGTGCCACTTCGGGTGGAACCATGGATGCGTCCAATCTGATCAAGCCGGTGCTGTCATCCGGTGAGTTGAAATGTATTGGTTCGACCACCTTTCAGGAATACCACAGTGTGTTCGAGAAAGACCGTGCACTGGCGCGGCGCTTCCAGAAAATTGATGTGAGTGAGCCGAGTGTGGCCGAGACCTTCGAAATTCTGAAGGGTCTGAAAACACGGTTTGAGGATCATCATCAGGTAAAGTACACCAATCCGGCGTTAAAAGCAGCGGCAGAACTGTCGGCACGCTACATCAACGACCGCCATTTGCCCGACAAGGCCATTGACGTGATCGACGAAGCCGGTGCTAATCGCCGCATGAAGCCCGCGAACTCACGCAAAAAGACCATCACGGTCGGTGATATTGAAGAGATTGTTGCCAAGATTGCGCGTATTCCGCCAAAAACAGTCTCAAACTCTGACATGGACATACTGCGCACGCTGGATCGTGATCTGAACATGGTTATTTTCGGGCAAGAGGCGGCGATTGGCCAGCTGACAGCTGCTATTAAGATGGCACGTTCCGGCTTGCGTGATGATACCCGTCCGATTGGTTCTTTCCTGTTTGCCGGGCCGACGGGCGTCGGTAAAACCGAAGTGACCAAGCAGCTCGCACAGCGTATGGGTATCGAGATGTTGCGGTTTGATATGTCGGAGTACATGGAGCGGCATACGGTGTCACGCCTGATCGGTGCACCACCGGGCTATGTGGGTTATGACGACGGTGGCTTGCTGACCGATGCGGTGAACAAACACCCTCATGCCGTTTTGCTGCTGGATGAGATTGAAAAAGCGCACCCGGACGTATTCAATCTGCTGCTGCAGGTGATGGATCACGGTACCTTGACTGATACCAACGGGCGCAAAGTTGACTTCCGTAATGTGATTCTGGTCATGACCAGTAATGCGGGTGCCGAAAACATGAGCCGTAAATCACTGGGCTTTACCCATCAGGATCATAGCACCGACGCCATGGAAGCGGTCAAGCGAACCTTTACGCCTGAATTCCGCAACCGTCTGGATGGGATTATCCAGTTCAATGCGCTGGTGCCAGAGGTGATCAGTGCAGTAGTAGACAAGTTCATCATCAAACTGGAAGCCCAGTTAGAGCCGAAGAAAGTAGTGATTATTGTCGACGAGGCCGCCCGCGCCTGGCTGGCAGAGAAAGGTTATGACAAACAAATGGGCGCGCGTCCGATGGAACGTGTTATCCAGGAGCATATCAAGCGACCTTTGGCGGATGCCTTGCTGTTCGGCGATCTGGCGAATGGCGGGCGGGTAGAAGTATCTGCTGAAGAGGGTGAGCTGGTGCTGAAATACGAAGGCGCAGCGGTGCCCGCCTGACACTGCTGGTCACAGCCAGTGGCAATTAGCGGCACAGGTGATAAAGCCAGAACAAGCCGGGAATCCAGGTTCCCGGTTTTTATTTACTGCGGTAGCTGATACGGCCTTTGGTCAGATCGTAGGGTGTTAACTGCACCGTAACACGGTCACCAGTTAGAATACGAATGTAGTTTTTACGCATACGCCCCGATATGTGGGCAGTAACGATATGGTCATTATCCAGTTTTACCCGGAAAGTCGTGTTTGGAAGTGTGTCCACTACGGTACCTTCCATTTCAATATAGTCTTCTCTCGCCATGGTTCCTTGTGATTCATGTAATAAACGCGCGTATTATCCCTGCATTGGCCAATATGACAAGTTCTTTTTGACCAGACAGCGTGATTTGCCTGCGGAATTCTATTAGGATAGTCCGGATTTGGATCTGGGTTTGGATTTTCGCCGAAAAAGAATTCATCAAACCTATCCATCAAACTTAGAGGAGTCAGGTTTTAAATGTTGATAGCAGGACTTTTTCCCGGACAGGGTTCCCAGTCACTGGGCATGCTGGCCGAACTGGCCACCGCCTTCCCGGCAGTGCATACATGCTTTGAACAGGCCTCTGATGTCGTAGGCTATGATCTTTGGCAGATGTCTCAGCAAGGTTCCGAGGCGGCCATTAACAGCACTGAAAACACCCAGCCCCTGATGCTGGCGGCAGGGGTCGCTGTTTGGCGGGTATGGGTAGAGCAGGGCGGCTGTCAGCCGGTCGCCGTCGCCGGGCACAGCCTGGGGGAATATGCTGCGCTGGTGGCTGCTGGAGTGCTCGATTTCGAAGCTGCCGTGCGTCTGGTCGCCAGCCGTGCCCGATTTATGCAGGCGGCGGTTGCTGAAGGTGAAGGCGCAATGGCAGCCCTCTTGGGGCTGGATGATGCGCAAGTGGAAGCCGCCTGTGCCGAGGCAGCACAAGGTGATGTCGTTGAAGCGGTTAACTATAACTCACCCGGTCAGGTCGTGATTGCGGGGTCTGCAGCAGCGGTTGAGCGTGCCATTATTGTAGCGACTGCCCGGGGTGCGAAAAAAGCGGTTCTGCTCCCCGTCAGCGTGCCTTCGCATTGCGCACTGATGAAGCCTGCAGCAGCACAATTGGCGGTGCAACTGGCAGCCACTTCCTTCAATACGGCCCATCTTGCGGTACTGCACAACGTGGATGCACGGGCACGGTCTGATGAAACAGCGATGCGTGCGGCTTTGGCAGAGCAGCTATACCGCCCGGTTCGCTGGGTGGATACCATTGTTAATTTGCAGAAAGACTATGCAGTAGACGCCATGATCGAATTTGGGCCAGGCAAGGTGCTCACCAGTCTGAATCGCCGTATTGAGCGCCGCATGAATGCGGCTACCGTGTTTGATAGTGCCAGCCTTGAGGCGGCACTGAAGTTTTGCCAGGGGGAATGAACATGACAAATTTGACCGATCTGCACGGTGAATTGGCATTGATAACGGGTGCAAGCCGTGGCATTGGCCGCGCGATTGCTGAAATGCTGGGTGAGCAGGGTGCAACGGTGGTTGGCACAGCGACCAGTGAGCGCGGTGCTGAGTCTATTTCTGCTTATCTGGCCGCTGCCGGTATTACCGGGAAAGGCATCGTGCTGGATGTGGCCAGCCGTGATTCGGTGGATGAGGTGATGAAAACGGTGACTGCCGAGTTGGGTGCAGTCAGTATTTTAGTCAACAACGCCGGTATTACCCGTGATAACCTGTTGATGCGTATGAAAGATGATGAGTGGGATGATATTATTAATACCAACCTGACCTCGGTTTACCGCATGAGCAAAGCCTGCTTGCGTGGAATGATGAAGGCGAAAAAAGGTAGAATCATCTCTATATCATCCGTGGTTGGCACGACGGGTAACGCTGGGCAGGTTAATTATGCGGCGGCCAAAGCGGGGCTGGTGGGTTTTTCCAAGTCGCTGGCGCGTGAAATTGGCTCGCGGAATGTCACTGTCAACGTGATTGCACCGGGTTTCATTGATACCGACATGACCCGTGAGCTTTCAGAAGACCAGCGGGCGGGCATGTTGCAGAATATTCCCCTGACGCGGCTGGGGCAGCCAGAAGAGATTGCAGGCGCTGTACTTTTTCTGGCATCCTCGCTAGGTGGCTATATCACTGGCGAGACAATCCACGTGAATGGTGGCATGCACATGGCATAAAGCGATATTCTCTGCCGGTGTAACTAGCATGAGTCGAAGGTTTTCAATACAATGTGCCCTCGACATACAGCATTTTTTATCTATTAGGAACAGAAAAATCATGAGTGATATTGAAAGTCGCGTCAAGGCTATCGTCATTGAGCAATTGGGTGTGGAAGAAGCGGCGGTAGTTAACAAGGCTTCTTTTATCGACGATCTGGGCGCGGATTCACTGGACACAGTTGAATTGGTCATGGCGCTGGAGGAAGAATTCGGCACCGAGATTCCTGACGAAGAAGCTGAAAAGATTACCACTGTTCAGGCGGCTATCGATTACATCGTTGCCCACCAGGAAGGCTAACACGGCATTCCGGTCTGAAACTGCGATCCTTCCACAGGATTGCAGTTTACTCACGTCTCACTGCAACAAGTAAAGGTGACCAGATTGTCTAAAAGACGCGTAGTAGTAACTGGCCTGGGTATTGTTTCACCCGTTGGTTCCCAAGTGGAGACCGCTTGGGCAAATATCAAGGCAGGCAAAAGCGGTATCAACAAAATCAGCCCCGACTTGTTTGATGCCAGTGAGTTTAGCGTCCGGATTGCCGGTAACGTTAAAGATTTCAACGCCAATGACTACATCAAGCCCAAAGACCAGAAAAAAATGGATACCTTTATCCATTACGGAATTGGTGCCGGTGTAGAGGCTATTCGCGATTCCGGTTTGGAAGTGACCGAAGAAAATGCGGATCGCATCGGTGTGCTGATGGGCTCCGGAATCGGTGGCCTGGAAACGATAGAACGCAATTATGCTGCTTTCCAAGCCAATGGGCCGCGTAAAATTTCCCCGTTCTTTGTTCCAGCCAGCATTATCAACATGGTGGCGGGTAACATTTCCATCATGCATGGCCTGAAAGGGCCGAATATGTCGATCGTGTCTGCCTGCGCAACGGCGACCCACAGTATCGGTGATGCCGCCCGCATGATTGTGTACGGTGATGCCGATGCCATGGTGGCCGGTGGTGCTGAGATGGGTTCCACTCCGCTGGGTATTGGTGGCTTTGCGGCAGCGCGGGCGCTCTCGACCCGCAATGATGACCCGGAAGCGGCCAGTCGTCCCTGGGATGTTGACCGTGATGGTTTCGTCTTAGGTGATGGTGCCGGTGTGCTGGTGCTGGAAGAGTATGAATTCGCCAAAGCACGAGGCGCCCGTATTTATTGTGAGCTGGTCGGTTATGGTATGGGCAGTGATGCTTACCATATGACATCACCGTCTATTGCCGGTGAAGGCGCGGCTCGTTGCATGCGGAATGCAATCCGCGATGCGGGTCTGAATGCTGAAGATATTGACTATATCAATGCGCATGGCACCTCAACACCTGCGGGTGACAAGGCTGAAACTGAGGCAGTTAAAGTAGCGCTGGGCGCTCATGCTTATAAAGTGGCAATCAGTTCTACCAAGTCAATGACCGGGCATTTGCTCGGTGCGGCGGGTGGTATTGAAGCCGTATTCAGTGTGTTGGCGCTGCGTGATCAGGTGTTGCCACCTACCATTAACATGGATAATCAGGATCCTGTCTGTGACCTTGATTATGTGCCAAACACGGCGCGTGAAGCCAAAGTCAATATTGCGATGAGTAACTCTTTTGGCTTCGGCGGTACCAATGGTACCCTGATCTTCAAACAAATCTGAACAGCTAACGCTTAGGCCAATTAATGCTGATCAATCATCATCAGGGTGAGTCTGGCCTGCTCACCCTGCAGCAGAATTCTCTGCAATTGTTTCTGTTGTTGCTTGAAAGCGTCTCTATCGTATGATGAAATCATTTCTGAAGATAACGAGCTTACTGCTCGTCACCATTCTGCTGGTTGCCGGAGCCACGCTGTACTACCAGTATCAGCGCTTTATAAAGACGCCGGTTAACATCAGTCAGGCGGCTCCTGCTTTCTTTGAAGTCAAGCAAGGGAGCAACATCCGTCAGATCGCCCGGCAGCTGCGGGAAGCGGGTATTCTGGATAGTAGCCCACTGTTGCCATCTGATTTGCTGTTAAGAGCGGAGGCTCGACTGACCGATAAGGCTCATCGTATCAAGGCAGGTGAGTATGAGTTGACAGCGGGGATGACGCCGGGTGATGTCCTGGACAAGCTGGTATCCGGCAAAACGGTGCAATACCAGATCGGGATTATTGAAGGACGCTCATTCAAGGAACTGGTACAAACGGTACGCGACAACCCGCACCTGCAACAGACTCTAAGTGATGCTGATTACCGTGACTTGATGGCGAAACTGGACGCACCCAGTGGCATGCAGGCTGAAGGCTGGTTTTTCCCTGATACCTATAATTTCCCACGGGGCACGACCGACATGGATGTGCTCAAGCGCAGCTATACGCAGATGAATGATTATTTGCTCAAAGCCTGGGAACAGCGCGTACCGCATCCGAATATCAAGACGCCGTATGAAGCCTTGATTTTGGCCTCGATTATTGAGAAAGAAACAGGGGTGCCCGATGAGCGTCCCCTGATTGCCCGGATTTTTCTGAATCGTCTGGAAAAAGGTATGATGCTGCAAACGGATCCTACCGTCATCTACGGAATGGGCGATGCTTATGCGGGCAATATCCGTAAAAAAGACCTGCGAACCGATACGCCCTATAACAGCTATACCCGCACCGGCCTGCCGCCTACCCCCATCGCCATACCGAGTAAAGCGGCGATTGATGCGGTTTTTCATCCGGCTGAAAGTAAAAATCTGTATTTTGTAGCGACCGGGCAGGGGGATGGGCGCCATTATTTTTCAGATACTTATGATGAACACCGGAAAGCTGTTATCCAGTATCAGCTTAACGGTCGCAGTTCTGCGTATCAAGGGGATAATTAGCCATGCCCGTGCCTCGTGGTAAATTCATTACCCTGGAAGGCGGGGAGGGTGCAGGCAAAACCACCAGCAGTGCGTTTGTTGCCCGCTATTTGCGCGAGCAGGGGATAGCGGTACTACAAACCCGCGAACCGGGTGGTACGCCAGTCGGTGAAGCGATTCGGGCCGTATTGCTTAACCCTGATTTACCGGACATGCATGCCGACACCGAACTATTACTGATGTTTGCAGCACGGAATGAGCATTTGCAGCAAGTGATCATACCTGCTTTGCAAACGGGAAGCTGGGTAGTATGCGACCGCTTTACCGATGCGACCTACGCTTATCAGGGGTATGGTCGTGGCTTGCCACTGGAACGGATTACGCAGATTGAACAATGGGTACAAGCGGGTTTGCGTCCCGATTACACCTTGCTGTTTGATATTGATGTCAGTAGTGGCATGCAGAGGGTTAGGGCGCGCAGTGCGCAGCTGGACACCCAGATCGACCGCTTTGAGCAGGAACAACTGGCCTTTTTCGAACGCATCCGGCAAGGCTACTTGCAGCGGGCGGCAAACTATCCGGCACAATACCGGGTGATTGACGCATCACAGCCCCTACCGGGCGTGCAGGGTAGCCTGACAAACATCATGGCGGCTATCGTCGGTTCAGTCGGTTCAGCCAGCATAGAAGCGGGGAGGGCGGTAACATGATCTACCCTTGGCATCAGTCTGTCTGGCAACAAATCCTGCATGCCCGTCATACCGACCATTTACCCCATGCCTTGTTGCTCAGCGGGGAAGCGGGGTGTGGACACGAAGTGCTGGTGGGTGCACTGGCTCAGGCCTTGCTATGTACTCAGCCACTGCCAGATGGCTCTGCCTGCACGGTCTGCCGTAGCTGTCAGGTTTATGCGGCCCATGCTCATCCGGATTTCATGCAGATTGCCGTGCCAGAAGACAAGCAGGTGATCGGAGTAGAGCAAATCCGGACATTGGGGCATTTTCTGGAATTAAGCTGCAGCTACAGTGCCTGCAGGGTAGCGGTCATTCTGATGGCCGAGGCGATGAATGTAAATGCCGCAAACAGCCTGCTGAAATCACTGGAAGAGCCCTCTGCACATACACACATTCTATTACTGTCGATGCAACCAGCGGCCTTGCTGGCAACTATCCGCAGCCGCTGCCAACACATACGCCTGCCTTTGCCAGCCAAAAAAGAGGCTATACATTGGCTAGGTCAACAAAACCCTGTACAGGCGCCTGAGGCGCTGTTAACCCTGGCTGCAGGGCGTCCGCTGGCTGCATTAGCCTATGATTCAGGCGAAAGCTTGGCTCAGCAACTGCTTTTTGCTAAAAATATCAATGACCTGATTGCCAAATCAACTTCAATTTCCGAGGTGTCCCCTCTTTGGGAAAAACACCCACGTGCTGAATTAATCGACTGGCAACTACACTGGCTGCATGATCTGCTTAGCCAGCATTACAGCGGCAAAATCAGCCCCCTGTCACTCGACTATGCCCTGCCATTACAGCAGCTGGTCAGGTATTTTGATACAGCGGGTTTATGGCGTTTGTACGATGCATTGCTTGAACTTAAACCACTTGCCACCCATCCTTTGAACCCCCGTTTATTTGTTGAAAACATGTTATCTTTATGGGTAAATATGAGTAAACAATACAAATAACGAACAAGGTGGCGTTGATGGAACCGGTCAAATTAAGCTTGAAGCTAGCTGATCGCTCGGCTGTACACAATCATTACATGCCGATGTTGCGAGGAGGGGGCTTGTTTGTTCCTACGACTCAAACACTGGATTTTGGTGATCGTGTGGTGGTGCATGTCGACCTGCTGGCTGAAAAACAGAAAGCCTCTGTACCTGGGCGGGTTGTCTGGATTACTCCGGGAGGAGCCGTGCGTAGCCTGGCAAAAGGCGTAGGCGTGCAGATTATCGGTGAGCATCAGGCGCGTATTCAGCAATATTTCGAAGGTTTGCTGGGCGACAACCTGTTGCAAAAACCTCCTGAGCCTACTTACTAGCCAGTGACCAGAGCCGTCGTAGACGATAACTAATTGTAAATTAAAGTAATTTTTTACTAATTAAAATTATAAAAATAATCAATCAGTAATTATTACAATTTGCGCTAAGATTAATGGAAACTGAATGAAGTATTTGCTGTCTGAATTTAAGTCATTCGTTTGCCCACTCGATATAGCGCATTTGCAAGGAGGCTATTATGTCAAATTCGGGCCACAAAGCAGTATCAGGTACTTTGGCGAGTATCGCCCTGGTTACATTATTATCCATGTTGTCTGTTGCTCAAGCAGAAGACCTGCGGGTTAATCTGGTTGCTACCGTTGATAACGGGCCGGCTATGGAAAATGTACGCTGGACGGTCTATCGGGGAGATACACAATCCGAAGTGGTGTCTGCCAGCAATCATTCTACTCATGTTAAATTACCTGCCGGAGACTACCGCGTAGTCGCGACTTTGACTTCGAGCGACCGCGTGGTAACGCGGGCACGTAGTTTTCATCTGAGAACGTCAGATAGCAGAATCGTTGTCCCCATGGACTGACGATCATTCACCAGACTGCGAAACTGTGCTTTCTGTTTCGCAGTTTTTGGTTAATCCAATTATGCGCATAATGTATATTATGTTAAATTATGTAAGTAAACCCACAAACCTCTGCATCCCTTCCTGTATTCCTCACGTGTTTAGGTTGAATTAAGCATTCAGCACCCGCATAGTTACACTTAAACAAATTCAACTAGTGTGAGGTACAAAAGTAAAATGGACGTATTGGAACGGATCGATGAAGCAGTCAAGACTAACCCGATCATTATCTTCATGAAAGGCACACCGAAAATGCCACAGTGCGGCTTCTCCAGCCGTACTTCACAAGCGCTGATGAATTGCGGTGAAGAGTTTGCCTATGTGAATGTATTGATGGATCCGGAAATTTTCCAGAATCTGCCCCGCTATGCCGACTGGCCAACCTTCCCGCAGGTGTACATCGGTGGCGAGCTGATTGGTGGCTGCGACATCACCCTGGAAATGTATGAAAGTGGTGAATTGCAAACGGCTGTCAAAGAAGCTGCCGCCGCCGCAAAAGCTGCGGCGGGTAATAACGATGCGACGCCCGACTCAGACGCCTGAGTGAGGTTACAAGGTTGCACAATCAGGATTGTGCAACCTTGTGGCTAGCCCTTACCGCATAAGCCAACGCTTCCGTAAGCGTCTGCCCAGTGCTCAGGGCGTGGATGATGCCTGCGGTGAACACATCCCCTGCTTCACATGTATCCCTTACCACTGCTAGATCAGTTGTCGCCACCAACAGGAAATCGGTGCTATCAGGTGCCAGTGCATACCCGCCCTGCTCTCCCCAGGCACAGATCAGGATTTGTTGTGGATGTAACTGATGCTGGTACTGCAGGAATTCGGCAGCCTGTGTAAAACCAGTGGCACAGGCATAAGCCTTGGAGAAAAAGACAATATCGACCAGCGGGATCAGGATTTCAAGGCCTGCACGCGGTTTTTCAATGGCCAGTGAAATTACCTGATCAAAACGTTCCTGCAAAGTAGGTAGCCAGTCAGTCAATACCGCTATATTGCATCCCGCCAGATGCAGCCAGTCGTATTTTTCAGCATTAATCTGCAGTAAATCAATGAGTTGAAAATCATGATCATCATGATGATGGACGATGGTATCGACCCGGTGCCGATGCTGTGACAGCACCTGCCCGGTATTGACAGCATTACCTACCAACAGCACCCAGCTCATCGGCTGTCAGGGCGCTTGCAACAGCTTGAGGGTGTTATCCAGTTCAACCTGTTTACGCAGCAGCTTTTTCACGCCGAGCGGGATGAAATGAACCAGGGCAACACCGGCCACCGACAACACCAACAAGAGGCTGAACAGGCGGTTCACCCAGTCATTCGCGCTAAGCAACACCCCTACTCCCAAGCTATCAGCCACGAAGCGTGCCGCAAAAAACAGGCTGCACCCCAATAACAGAACTGCTGCGGAATGCAGGAAAAACCCACCCACCTTGTTGACCCATGACCAGCGCTGGCGCTTCTTCTCGCTAGCGCGCTCATAAGACAGGGAACGCTGGCGAATTTCTTTCAAGACCCGGCGTTCCGACTCATCCAGAATCAGTTTGCCGATTTGCTGTTCACGCTGGCTGAGTGCTACATAAGGCAGCTGCCCCATTACACGGACATGCTGGTTGAAAATCTGCTGAAAGAGATCATGCGAGTTAATCCGGTCAGGCAAGGTCATGTGTGCCAGCCGGTGATTCTGCCAGCTCGTATGCACATGGTGGCGGATACGTTTGACCCGGATCGTGCGCAGGTCTTGCAGCATGGCTTTGATGGCATCATGCCGGGTGAAATCAGGTTCGGCTTGTGCCTGTACGTAATAGACCGGTGACTGTGCCACCAGTGCGGCCAGCCGGTGCGTCGCCATTTGCACCTCACCGCTGGCAGCGAGGTAGCGCGCGCATTCGTAGAGGTGCTCCATATCATTCTGCCTAGGGGTCTGCAGAACTTGCAGCGCCTGTTCAGTCGCCTGGCCAAACTTTCTCTGGCTGTAGCAAGCATCCGCCAAATGGCGGCGTGCAAACAGTGAGAAACTGACATTGCCCTGCTGCAAGGCCAGCTGTGCTGACACTTCCAGATGAAATTCGGCGTTGGCCAACGAGTCCAGTACAAACAGGTAGATCCAGCCAAGCTCGAAATGGGCTCGATAATCTTCCGGGTTCACCCGCAAGGCATCTTTTAACAAGTGCTCAGCGGTCAGAACATGTCCAAAAGAAGAATCCGCCTTGGCAACCAGTGACTCGGTGAGTTTACGGTTGGCAAAATCGGCTTCTACTTCGGCACGATAGCTATCGAAGCCATGATTAACTTTTTCGAACAGATGGTCACGCAGGTACTCCCGTTCTCTCATCAGCTGTACGCCTTGCACCGAAACACGCGTGGCGAGGTCTTCCAATTGCGGACGCAGGCTGTATAATACCTCGTCGCTGCCACCGATATTACGCAGATTATTGCGCAAACCAGTGTCTAACAATGTATAAATGCTGTTTCGCCGCATGGATTTGAGTGGAACGAGGTATTCCATATTGATACGGTGAAAGGTAAATTGCTTACGCTTCGGGAAAAAGATCCCCCGAACCTGCTGCGCCCCTAGTCCTTCAGGCATGATTTATATCCGGTTTTTGTGAACACTCAGGCTGTGGATTATAGTTCCCTTTCAGAATTTTTCCAGTGCTGAAAAAGACATCCCTAATTTTCTCAAGTATGTTCGGTCTGTCGCCCATCGTCTGGTATGCTCTACCCCGTCTTAAGCTAAGGCTTCAGTTAAGGTTGCGGCCAGCAGATTCGGTGCATACAATGCGCCTTTTGCAGGCAGACGAACCTGCTATTTGATTTTTCTATTGAGGAGTTCTCTATGCCCTGGAATGAACCGGGTGGTAATCAGCAAGACCCTTGGACAGGCAAGAAAAAAACGCCAGGCAAGCAGGATGCTGAAGAGTTAATCAAGCAATTAAACCAGAAACTGGGTGGCCTGTTCGGTAACGGCAAAGGCGGTGATGGTAATAGCGGTAATGCATCCGGCTTTAAAGGTGTCATCGTTTTGCTGGTACTACTGGTGGCGGGTTGGCTGTTTTCCGGTTTCTACACCGTAGATGCCCGGCAGCAAGCGCTGGTTTTGCAGTTTGGTGCTTTTAAAGAAAAGACCAGCCCTGGCTTGCACTGGCGCTTCCCTGCCCCGATCCAGACCGTGGAAATGATTGATGTCGCCCAGAACCGGAGCGCACAGGATCGTAGCACCATGCTGACCAAGGATGAAAATATCGTTGATATCGCCGTGACCGTGCAGTATAAGGTCAGTGATGCCGAAGACTACGCTTTCAATGTTTTCATGCCAGATAACCTGATTGATCAGACCCAAGGTACCTTGTATCAGGCCATGCGCAGCTCAGCGCGTGAAGTGATTGGCCGCAGCAACATGGACTTTATTCTGGGCGAAGGGCGTGAGCAGATTGCCCTGAGCACGCAAAGTCTGATGCAGGATATACTGGACGGGTATCAAGCGGGTCTGCAAATTATCAAGGTCAACCTCACCTATGCCGAGGCACCTGAAGCGGTCAAGGACGCATTTGATGACGCCAACCGGGCGCGTGAAGATGCTAACCGGTTTAAAAATGAAGCCGATACCTACGCTAACAAGGTAGTACCCGAAGCCCGTGGACAAGCAGCCCGTTTGCTGGAAGAGGCCAATGCCTACCGCCAACAAATTGTCGCCCGCGCTGAAGGTGATGCTTCACGCTTCTCGCAGCTGGCCACCGAATATCGCAAGGCACCCGGTGTTACGCGTGAACGTCTTTACCTGGAAACGATGGAAACCGTCATGGGCGGCTCGCGCAAGGTGCTGATTGATAGCAGTAACAGCAATAACCTGCTGTATATTCCAACCAGCGGCAGTGGCAACACCGGCGACCAGCCGTCACCGGCTACTATGGCTTCACCCTTCATGCAACAAACAGATACAGCGGCGCCCAAGACAAGCGTCAATACCGGTCGAACATCACGTAGCCTGTCAACCACGGAAAGGGAGAATCGTCAATAATGGAGATGAAAAACCTGATAATGGGTGCGCTGGCTGTGCTGGCCGTCCTGATTTATTCATCCGCTTACACCGTAGACGAACGCCAGAAGGCGATCAAGTTTAAATTCCGTGAGATCCAGAATGCGGATATTAAACCCGGTCTGCATTTCCGGATTCCGATGATTGAGACGGTCAACAAGTTCCCGGCACAAATTCTGACGCTGGATTCAAAGTCAGAGCGGTTTCTGACGGGCGAAAAGAAATATGTACTGGTTGATTTCTTTGTCAAATGGCAGATCAATGACGTGGCTACGTTCTACCGTGCTACCAATGGTGGTCGCATTATTGATGCCGCCAGCCGTTTGGAAGACATCATGAAAGACGGCCTGCGTAATGAATTCAGCCGTCGTACCATTGAGGAAGCCCTGTCCGAACAGCGCGACCAGATCATGCAGGGTCTGGAAGTTAAATCCAATGAAGCAGCCAAGCAATTGGGGATTAACATCGTTGACGTGCGGGTCAGCAAGATTGATTTCCCTGAGCAGGTCAGTGAATCCGTCTTTAACCGGATGCGCTCCGAGCGGATGCGGGTGGCTCAGGACTTCCGTTCACGTGGACAGGAAGAGGCAGAAAAACTGCGGGCGGCGGCTGACCGTACTTCAACGGTTATTCTGGCCGAAGCCTATCGCGATGCCGAAAAGACACGCGGTGAAGGCGATGCCAAATCCGCTGAAACCTATGCGGGAGCCTATCAGGACGATGCTGAGTTTTTCGCGTTTTACCGCAGTCTGGATGTTTACCGCAAAACGATTGGTAAAAATGGCGACACCATGATCCTGGAGCCAGACTCCGAATTCTTCCGCTTCTTCAAGGGGCCCTATTTGCAAGGCAATGCCCCTGCCCCGGTCGGCAGCGGACAATGATGTCAGCGATGTGTACACCGCTATTTACGCTATTTATTAGTGCAGCCGCCCGGTGAATCTGGCCTGGACTGATCTGTTCAACGCACTGGCCCTCTTGTTGATTCTTGAGGGTCTTTTGCCGTTTGTAAGCCCTGCCAGCCTGAAAAAAGCTTATGCCCAAATGCTGGCCTTTCCCGAAAAAACCTTGCGAATGATTGGTCTTGCTGCCGTCATTGCTGGTATCCTGCTACTCTTTTTGAACGACTAACATACCATGCCTACTACCGATGAATACTGGGCCTTACCCGACGGTATCAGCGAAGCCCTGCCCGCAGAAGCCTGGCGACTGGAAAGTTTGCGCCGCGACCTGCTTGACTTGTATGCCACCTGGGGCTATCAGCTAGTGATGCCACCGCTGGTGGAATATATGCAATCCCTGAGTACCGGCCTCGGTTCCAACCTGGATGTACAAACCTTTAAAGTCACCGATCAGCTGACTGGACGCATGATGGGCATTCGTGCCGACATGACGCCCCAAATTGCACGCATTGATGCCCACAAGCTGAAAACGGATCACCCCAACCGGCTGTGTTATCTGGGCAGTGTCCTGCATACCCGTGCCTTTCATGGCGATGGTTCACGTTCACCGTTACAGGTGGGCGCAGAACTGTTTGGACATGCCGGTCTGGATAGTGACCTCGAAGTGATTTCACTCCTGTTGGCAACCCTGGCGCGGTGCGAGATCAGTGAAGTCATGCTGGATATTGGCCATGTGGGTATCTTCCGTGGTCTGGTGGCACAGGCGGGTTTGAGCACCGCACACGAGCAGGATTTTTTCGACATGCTGGAACGCAAGTCCCTGCCTGAAATTGATGCGTGGCTTGCCAACAGTGACTTATCCGCCGACATGCGCCAGATGCTGCAGCAATTACCGCGCCTGTATGGTTCGCTGGATGTATTGGAACGGGCAGCCCGTGTACTGGCCAAGGCAAGCCCGGCTGTCCAGGAAGCCCTCGCTTACCTGCGTCAGTTGGCGATGCAGCTGCAAACGACTTTCCCTGCCTGCCAGCTCCATATCGATCTGACTGAGTTATCAGGTTACAACTACCACACGGGTATTGTGTACGCCGCCTATTCTCATGGCAATGGCCGTGAAATTGCGCGCGGTGGCCGTTATGACGGCATTGGCGAACTGTTTGGCCGGGCACGTCCTGCGACCGGTTTCAGTGCTGATTTGCGGGTATTAACCCGGCATTTGCAGGCAACCCCCTCATCCGCCAGTGACCGGATTTGGGCACCTGCCGGGCATGACCCGGTACTGGTACAACAGGTGGCGGATTTGCGGACGGCAGGACGCTGTGTCATTCGCGGTCTTGAGGGAGATAACCTGAGTTCGGCATTGACGGCAGGCTGCAACCGGCAGCTGGTGCAAACAGGTAATCAGTGGATAGTTAGAGACCTTTAAAGTTAAAGTGAGAAATGAGAGCCATGGGTAAAATCGTTGTTGTTCTTGGCACCCAGTGGGGTGATGAAGGCAAGGGTAAGATTGTCGACTTGCTGACCGAGCATGCCGCTGCCGTTGTCCGTTTTCAGGGCGGGCATAATGCCGGGCATACACTCGTCATTGGGGGTGAAAAAACGGTTCTGCATCTGATTCCTTCCGGTATTTTACGTGCCGGCGTCGAATGCATGATCGGCAACGGGGTAGTGTTGTCACCGGAAGCACTGATGAAAGAGTTGGGCATGCTGGAGGCCAAGGGTATCCCGGCACGTGAGCGCCTGTTTCTGTCCGAAGCCTGCCAACTGATCCTGCCCTACCATGTGGCTACCGATGTGGCGCGTGAACGGGCGCGGGGTAATGATGCTATCGGCACCACTGGGCGTGGCATTGGCCCGGCCTACGAAGACAAGATTTCGCGGCGGGGGTTACGGGTCGGCGATCTGTTCCAGCCAGCCGCCTTTGAAGCTAAACTGCAGAGTATTCTTGAATACCACAACTTCAGTTTGCAGCATTATTTCAAAACGGACACGGTCGACTTCCGGAAAACACTGGATGAATCGCTGGCCATGGCCGATGTTTTACGACCGATGGTTGCGGATATTCCCCAACGTCTGGCGCAACTGCGCAAAGCCGGAAAGGACGTAATGATGGAAGGTGCCCAAGGCACTTTGCTGGATATTGACCACGGCACTTACCCGTTTGTGACCTCATCCAATACCACCGCCGGGGGGGCTTGTACCGGTTCGGGGGTCGGCCCACGTGATATTGACTATATTTTGGGGATTACCAAAGCGTATACCACGCGCGTTGGTTCCGGCCCCTTCCCCACTGAGCTGTTTGATGATACCGGCAAATACCTGGCAGAAAAAGGGCATGAAGTGGGTGCGACTACGGGGCGGCCACGGCGTTGCGGCTGGTTTGATGCGGTCGTGCTGCGCCGTGCTATGCAGATTAATAGTGTCAGTGGCTTATGCATCACTAAACTGGATGTGCTGGACGGTCTGGAGAGTGTAAATATCTGTACGGGTTACACGCTGGATGGCGAGTACTGTGCCATTCCACCGGTTACCACCGAAGCGCTGGCACGTTGCCAACCCGTCTACGAGGTACTGCCCGGCTGGAGTGAATCCACCTATGGCATCACTGATTATGCCGCCCTGCCCGCTAATGCCAAAGCTTATCTGCGGCGGCTAGAAGAACTGATTGAGACACCCGTTGATATTATTTCTACTGGGCCGGATCGTGATCAGACCATTATTTTGAACCACCCCTACACGTCCTGAACCACGTCCTGAACAGAAAAACCCCGCAGACCGGTTAAGGCCTGCGGGGTCAAATAGCCACCAGGGGTTTAGTGGCGGGGGTTTCACTGTTCCAACACTCATTCTGTCTGTTCTGTTGCAGAAGGCGTGCCAATCGATCAAGTCATTGATTATTAAGAGAATGCTGATTTTTGTTATTTCAGTGCTTTGGCAGTTCTGGACAACTTTGTCGTTTTTATGTCACTTTAGAACAAAAAATAGTTATGCTCATTCAGCGCAGGCTTAAGAAAAGTTTTAAACCATTTGTCACAAACGGTTTAAATTGCATTATTGTCATGCGTATAATGTCGTGAAATCAAAAACCTGGCGAAGAATATGCAAGAAACTTTTTTAAATGACCTGACTAAAGCTCAGGCACCCGTATTTTGTTTTTTAGTCAATGGCATCAAGCTGGAAGGCTCCATCGTGGCTTATGATCAATTTTCGATTATGCTGGCATCCAACCGTGACAATGCAGGCTCGCAATTGATCATGAAAAGTGCAATTTCTACGATTGTTCCGAAAACGGCAGGAGCAATGCCCCCCAAATCTTACTGATTGACCTATTAACTAATTCTTAAACAAAAGCAAAGGATCATCCCATGGTAGACGTAGTCAAAATTCTTGGGAGCCTGCTGAGCAGCGGTGCGCTCTCCAGTGGCTCAGGCAGCAATGTATTGGGCAATATTCTCTCCTCCGCACTTAGTGGCGGCGGTAGCCAGTCAAGCGGTGGCATGGGTGATATTCTGGGCAGCCTGCTCGGTGGTAGTGGCCAGCAAACCCGCCCATCAACTAGCTCAGGCGGTGGCATGGGCGATATTCTGGGCAGCCTGTTAGGTGGCCAGCAAGGTCGTCAAGGTGGCGGTATGAATGGCATGGGTGATGTCTTGGGTAGCTTGCTGGGCGGCGGTCAGCAAACCCGCCAGGCAGGTGGTACAGGTGGTGGCATGGGTGATCTGCTGGGTAGTCTGCTCGGTGGTGGTGGCCAGCAAGGCAGTCAAGGTGGTGGAATTGGTGATCTGCTGGGTGGTGCAGTCACCAAGTACATGCAGAGCCAGAATCCGGGTACGCCTGATGTGAGTTCCAGTTTTTTGCCCGCCGACACGGATCATCGCCAAGCCGAAGCACAGGCTACCTTGCTGATTCGCGCCATGATCAATGCCGCCAAGGCGGATGGCAGCATTGACCAGAATGAACAAGACAAGATTGTTGCCAAACTCGGGAACATTACACCGGACGAGGCAGCTTTCATTCGCAAAGAGTTTGATGCCCCACTGGATGCCGCTGCTTTTGTCAGCAGCGTTCCTAGAGGCATGGAACAGCAAATTTATACCGTTTCACTGATGGCAATTGATTTGGACACGCAGAAAGAAGCTCAGTATCTGCACCAGCTGGCTCAAGGTTTCAATATCTCAAAGGAAACTTGCAACCAGCTACATGCCCAGGCGGGCGCTCCCAAGCTTTATTCCTGAAAGCCCCCGCTTTTCAGCGTCATTTTCAGCATCACCCGTATCAGGCCTGCGCTCAAACGCAGGCCTTTTGCATGCTGGCCAACTATTGTGCCAACTATTATTCAGATTAGAGGCAGGTATCTGTATTATGATCGGACTCTGACAAGACTTGGGGCAAATAAAACAGAATATGCACACACCAACGGATCTGAAAACACTGGCCAGAGCGGTTATCAGTGCAGAAATTGCGGCTTTGCAAGGCTTGCCTGACCGGATTGATGAGCAGTTTGTCGGGGCTTGTGAGGCCATTCTGGCCTGCAGAGGCCGGGTTATTGTTACGGGGATGGGCAAGTCAGGGCATATCGGCAATAAAATCGCGGCAACCTTGGCCAGCACCGGCACCCCCGCCTTTTTTGTGCATCCCGGTGAAGCCAGCCACGGTGATCTGGGGATGATTGTCGAAGGTGATGTGATCATTGCCCTGTCCAACTCCGGGGCAACGGATGAATTGCTGGCGATTACTCCCGTTATTCGCCGCCTGCGGGTGACGCTGATTGCCATGACGGGGAATCCGGCATCCGAACTGGCCCAAATCGCCCATTTTCACATTTATACCGGTGTTGCCAATGAAGCCTGCCCACTGGGGCTGGCACCGACATCGAGTACGACGGCTGCGCTGGTGATGGGCGACGCACTGGCAATTTCCTTGCTGGAAGCGCGGGGTTTTACTGCCGAGGACTTTGCCCGCTCACATCCCGGAGGTCGATTGGGCAAGCGTCTGCTGGTACATGTCCGTGATATCATGCATACCCATGAACAGATACCACGCGTTGCACCCGAGGCGGATCTACGCGACACCATTTTGGAAATGACCCGCCAGGGTATGGGCATGACCGCGATTGTGGATGCCGAAGACCAGCTATTGGGGGTGTTCACCGACGGTGACTTGCGCCGTTCTTTCGAAAGTGGCGGTGATCTGCGTGAGAAACCGATTGCCGAGTTGATGACGCGCAGTTCCTGTACCATTGGCCCGGATGATCTGGCCGTCGCAGCCTTGAACATCATGCAGGAACGCACTATTACCGTGTTGCCCGTAGTGCAAGCCCAGCGATTAGTCGGTATCATCCATATGCATGATTTATTACGGGCGGGGATCGTTTGATGAAGCTTGATAAAGAAGCTGCCAGCCGGATTGAACTGGTTATTCTGGATGTCGATGGTGTGCTCACCGACGGCAGCCTTTACTATGACAATCACGGGCAGGAATACAAGGCGTTCAACTCAAAAGACGGGCACGGCATGCGCATGTTGCAGGATGCCGGGGTAAAAATAGCGATACTGACCGGGCGCAAGTCTGAACTGGTCATGCACCGTGCTGCCAATTTACAGATTCCGCCGGAACTGATTTATCAGGGATACCGTGATAAACGCCCGGCTTTCCAGGCTATTTTGCAGCAAACCGGGATCCCGGCGGAGCGTATTGCTTATGTCGGTGATGATGTCGTGGATTTGCCGGTGATGACGCAGGTCGGCCTGGCGGTCGCGGTGGCGGATGCCCACCCTTTTGTTAAACAGCATGCGCACTGGATCAGTAACCAGCCCGGTGGGCGGGGTGCTGTGCGTGAGTTATGTGAAATGTTGCTGGATGCACGCGGTGAGCTGGAGACTATTCTGAACAGTTATCTGCAATGAAACCCTTGTATGTGCTAATCGCTGGTTTGCTGGCAGTAATCCTGTTAAACAACCTGGAAGAGTATCTGGCCAACCCGTTCACAGAAACCGCCTCCCAGGATTACGATGCAGTCGATTACTACCTGACTAATTTTAGTCTGAGTGCGGTGACTGCTTCCGGTGCAGTCAGCCATACCATTGATGGGCAATACATGGCATTCTGGCATAATCGGGATGCCAGCTTCATCATTGCTCCCCGGATTGTCAGCAAGGATGATTCGGCCAATGCACCGCAAGCCATGGATGCACTCACCCTGACCGCTAACGAAGCGCTGGTGGATCACACCGGTGAATCGATTGAACTGAATGGTGATGTACGCCTGAATATTGCCAAAAGCAATGAGCCACAATTGACACTGACGACACCCGCGCTCAAGTATCAGTTGGCGGAGAAGCATATCAGCACCGACAAGGATGTCAGAATTGTCAGCCCGAACGTTGTCCTGCAAGGAACCGGTCTGGACAGTAAACTAGATGAAGCCTATTTGAGATTAAATGCCAATGTCAGATCAACCTATCAACCCTCTGTGCCTTAAGCTAGGCCTCCTGCTCTTGGCGGTTTGCTACGCCCTGCCCGTGCATGCACTCAGCACCGATGTGGAACAGCCCGTCAGTCTGGAAGCCGACTCGGTTGTGTTCAACAAGCAGGCAGGTACCGCTGTGTATTCGGGCAATGTCGAAATCAAGCAGGGCACCTTATTTATCCGTGCCAGCCAGATCAATATTAATGCACCGGGTAATGAAATTCAGTCCATCATCGCGACGGGCTCGCCGGTCAATTTTCGCCAGTCGATGGATAACGGCAAGCAGGCGGTCGGCAGCGCCAAATCCATGCAGTATTTTGTGATTCAAAAACGCTTGATACTGGACGGTAACGCCAGCCTCACCCAGGACAAGGATGCCTTTACCAGTAACCACATCGAATACTCGACAGCTACCGGTGAATTGAAAGCAGGTGGACAAAAGACAGCGGAAGGACAAACACCTGGCCGGGTCAAGGCCATCTTCTATCCCACCAATAAAGCAAAATAATGGCCATACTCCGCGCGCGCCATTTGCAGAAAAGCTATAAAAAGCGGCAAATCCTCAAGGATGTCAACCTGACGGTCAACAGTGCCGAAGTGGTGGGCCTGCTCGGGCCGAATGGTGCGGGTAAAACCACCTGTTTTTACATGATTGTTGGCTTGGTCGGCGTCGATGGTGGCACTATCACGATCAATGATCAGGATATCACCCAAGCACCGATGCATGAACGGGCGCGCGCCGGGCTGGGCTATTTGGCACAGGAAGCCAGTGTGTTCCGCAAACTCAGCGTGGCTGATAACATTATGGCTGTGCTGGAACTACGCAAAGACCTGAACCGCAGCGAGCGCCGAAGCAAGCTGGATCAGTTACTGGCGGACTTCCAGATCACCCACTTGCGGGACAGCCTGGGCGTTAGTTTGTCAGGTGGTGAACGCCGTCGGCTGGAAATTGCCCGGGCGCTGGCGACTGAGCCTGAGTTTATTTTGCTGGATGAACCTTTTGCGGGTGTCGACCCTATTTCGGTATTGGAAATTCAGAAAATCATCCGGCAGCTGGTAGCCAGAAATATTGGCGTACTCATTACCGACCATAATGTGCGGGAGACACTGGGCATCTGCCACCGTGCTTACATCCTGAGTGAAGGGTGTATTTTAACCGAAGGAACGCCCGATGCTATTTTACATAACGAACAAGCCCGCAAGGTCTATCTGGGTGACAACTTTCAACTTTGACGGCGGCGGCAACACCGGTGTAGTCAGGTGTTTTTGCAGTTGCCCCCCATTAGGCATAGTATGTAGTCATGCTACACATGACCTGTTCAATCTGGAAAAAGAATAACAATGCTCAGACAAGGACTTGATATACGTATTGGGCAATCGCTGTCCATGACCCCTCAGCTGCAGCAGGCGATTCGTTTGCTGCAATTGTCCTCCCTTGAGCTGCAAGAGGAGATCCAGCAGGCGCTGGAAGAAAACCCGCTGTTACAACTGGGTGAAGATGACCTGCCCTATTCCGCTACTGATCAACAGCAAGCTGATGCCGCCGGGAGCGATCTTGGCAGTGAAGCAGACAGCAGCTTGAACCCTGAAACAGCTGCTGATACACCCGATAGCAGTATGGCGATGGAAATCCCGGATGATTTGAATATCGATACCAGCTGGGATGAAGTGTATGACACTTCCGGGGCGGGTAATGGCAGCAGCGGTGATTCAGAGGGCGACAATCAGTCTTTTCTGGAAAATCAGGCCGAAAGTGACGATGACTTGCAATACCACCTGCTCTGGCAGGTACGGATGAGTAATCTCACGCCGGTCGACAAGCGGATTGCCGAGTTGATTATTCAGTCACTGGATGAGGCAGGTTATCTGTGTGACCCGCTGGAAGACATACTCGCCAGTCTCAGTGACGAACTGTTGATCGAGATGGATGATGTTGAGACGGTACTCAAATACATTCAACATCTGGATCCACCGGGCGTGGCGGCACGCGATTTACGCGAATGCATGCTCATTCAGCTCGGACAGCAGCGCCCACAGACTGAGTTGCACCCGATAGCCCGGCGCTTGCTGGAAAATCATCTGGATTTATTGGAAAAACGCGACTATAAAGAATTACAGCGACGTTTAAAAATCGATCAAGATGGACTGGAGGCTATCATCACCTTGCTAAGAACCCTGCAACCCCGGCCAGGCAATGCATTTGCCGGGGCTGCGACCGATTACATTACACCGGATGTGTTTGTTCACAAGGTTCGGAACAACTGGGTGGTGTCCCTGAACAGTAAAGTTACCCCCGATTTGCAGATCAACCAGTTGTATGCCGACATGATTGGCCAGGTGAAAAGTGGCAGTGATAACAGTTACCTGAAAAACAACCTGCAGCAGGCGCGCTGGCTGATCCGCAGTCTGGAGAGCCGTAACACCACCATTCTCAACGTTGCAAAAGCAATAGTTGAACGCCAGAACGCTTTCATGCAATATGGTGAACAGGCCATGAAGCCACTCATACTGAGAAACATCGCTGAAGAGTTGGAGATGCATGAATCCACTATTTCCCGCGTTACCACCAACAAGTACATGTACACCCCGCGCGGTATTTTCGAGTTTAAATATTTCTTTTCCAGCCAGTTGGACACCGACACCGGTTCCAGCTGCTCGTCGACGGCGATTCGTGCCATGATCAAACAACTCATTGCCGACGAGGATAGCCGATCCCCTTTAAGTGACAGTACCCTGACCCAGATGTTGAAAGAACAGGGCATTAATGTCGCCCGGCGCACGGTCGCCAAATATCGTGAAGCCATGACTATCCCTTCATCACATGAAAGGAAAGCCTTGGTAACGAGCTAAAGCCAAGTAAATTGGCTATTTTTTACTGACCTGAAACAAGGAGTTTGCATTATGCAACTAGAAATTACCGGTCATCACATCGAAGTAACCCCGGCGTTAAATGCTTATGTTCAAGATAAACTGACGCGCATCAGACGTCATTTTGATCAGGTGCTGAACATTCATGTTATTCTGGAAGTGGAAAACAAGATCAAGCATAGCGCAGAAGCCTCTATCCATGTCAGCGGCAACCATATTTTTGCCAATGCCAAAGAAGAAAGTATGTATGCAGCGATCGACTCGCTGGCTGACAAACTGGACAGGCAGGTACTGAAGCATAAAACCAAGATAAAAGACCACCATCGTGAAGAAGGTTCACACCGTGAACTTCACCAAGTGGCCGAGAGTGATAGCGAGTAATTTTCAATGGACATTGTTACCCTTTTATCTATGGACAGAATCACTTGCGCGACCGAGGTCTCTAGCCGCAAGCGGGCGTTTGAAACGCTTGCCGAGCTGCTAAGCCGGGAGGACAGTGCAGTCGGTTTTAATTATGAAGCCATTTTTGATGCACTCGTTGCACGTGAAAAACTGGGTAGCACTACGCTGGGGAATGGCATTGCCATCCCCCATGCCTGCTTGTCGATACCGTATCCCAAAGCGGCCTTGTTGACGGTTGAGGAAGGGATCAAGATGGATACACCCGATAAAAAACCGGTGCACTTGCTCCTGGCTCTACTGGTGCCTAATGATGCTTCAGACGCTTATCGGCCATTATTGGGTGAACTGGCGATGACACTGAACCAGAAATCACTTTACGGAAAAATTCTGCAGTGCCACGAACCTCGCCTGATCCTTGACTATCTGGCGTCACTGTTTATTCGCGACATTGCTGCCTAACGCAGGACACAAGGGGGCTAGGCAGATGCAGATCATTATCATCAGCGGCATGTCCGGCGCGGGCAAGAGCTACGCTTTACAGACACTGGAGGATACGGGCTTTTATTGTATTGACAATTTGCCGTCACAGTTGATCGAAGCGCTGATCCAGACCCCGCAAATTTCCGGGCTGAAGCGGCTGGCGATTGGGATTGATATTCGGGGTGGCAAAGAAAGCCTGAAAGAAATCCCGCGCATTATCGAACGGGTACGCGCCCATTACCTGGATACCCACCTGGTTTACCTGTATGCCAACCGCGAGGTAATCCATAAACGCTACAACGAAACCCGGCGCAGTCACCCCTTGGCTTCGGAAGAGCAAGAGCTGGGAAAAGCTATTGCCCTCGAAGAAAAACTGCTGGAGCGGCTGGCCGAATATGCGGACTGGCGGGTCGATACCTCAACGACCAGCATTTATGAGCTGGGGCGACTGTTAAAAGCCCGTCTGACTGAGCCAGCGTTGCAGACCTTCTCCCTGATGTTTCAGTCCTTCGGCTTCAAACACGCAGCACCCTCCGACTCGGATTTTATTTTTGATGTGCGCTGTTTGCCTAATCCTTACTGGGTGCCCGAGTTACGGGGCTTGACCGGGCGTGATGGTGCAATTGTCGACTGGCTGGAGCAGCATGCGCAGGTACATCGCCTGTATGCCGGTATCCGTGACTTCATGACCCTGTGGATGGAGGATATTGAAAACTGCCAGCGTTCCTACCTGACCGTTTCCATCGGCTGTACGGGCGGACGGCATCGTTCGGTGTATATTGCCGAACAACTGTATAAGCATTTCCGCACCGCATTCGGCGACCGGGTGCTGGTACGCCACCGCGAAATCAGTTATATCCGCTGACATTCGATTATACATTCTCCCTTTTTAATTCACTTCCTTTACTGGAGTCATCATGCCCCTGATTGAACACCAAAGCAGCGAACAGCGTCTTGACCGCTTTTTTGAGGCGATCAAGGGGGGTTCACTGGTCAGGGTCAGACGCCTGCTGAATGCCATGCATCCGGCAGAGATTGCTGACCTGATTGAGGCTTCGCCACACGGGCGCCGTGAATTGATTTGGGAGATGGTCGAGGCCGACAACGAAGGTGACGTGCTGATCGAACTCAGTGAAGACGTGCGTAACAGCCTGGTCGAACAGATGGATACCGGGGAAATTCTGAATGCCATCAAGGATCTCGATTACGATGACATGGCTGACTTCCTGCAGGGCCTGCCAGATACCCTGATCCAGCAAACTCTGTCGGGCATGGACAGGCAGGATCGGGTACGCCTGGAAACAGTACTGGGTTACGATGAAGACACCGCCGGTGGCCTGATGGACACCGAGATGGTCACGGTCAGGGCGGACGTGAGTCTGGATGTCGTGCTGCGCTACTTGCGCCGCTTGAGTGAATTGCCCTCACATACCGATAACCTGATTGTCGTCAACCGCTATGACCGCTACCTGGGCATTCTGCCACTTTCGACGGTTCTGACTCACCAGCCGGAAGAGTTGGTGGTGGATGTCATGTCAACCACCCAGCAACCGGTACAGGCCGACACCCCTTCGCCCCAAGTGGCACGCCTGTTTGAAGACCGTGACCTGATTTCTGCCCCGGTAGTCGATGCCAGTGGCAAACTGATCGGGCGCATCACCATTGATGACGTGGTCGATATCATTCGTGAAGAGGCGGAGCACTCCGTCATGAGCATGGCAGGCCTGGATGATGAAGAAGACCTGTTTGGGCCGATAGTGATCAGTGCAAGGCGGCGAGCCGTCTGGCTCGGTACTAACCTGATGACTGCCCTGCTGGCAGCCTGGGTCATTTCACAATTCGAGGCGACCCTGGAAACCACGGTGGCACTCGCCGTCCTGATGGGGGTGATTCCCAGCATGGGCGGAGTGGCAGGCACCCAGACACTGACGCTGGTTATCCGTGGTTTGGCGCAGGGACAGTTGGGTAAATCAAATACCCGTTCCCTGCTGAACAAGGAATTAATGGTCAGTTTAATCAACGGGGTAATCTGGGCGCTGGTTATTTTTGCGATTGCCGGCGTTGCTTTTCATAACATGGGTATCGGCGTTGTCATCGGTTTGGCGATGATCATCAACCTGTTGGCCGCCTCCAGCTCTGGTGTATTTTTGCCCATCATCATGCGGCGTCTGCATATTGACCCGGCCTTGGCAGGAGGGGTAGTTTTAACCACCATTACGGACATCGTTGGCTTTGCAGCTGTCTTGGGGCTGGCTACCCTGTTGCTGCCGATGTTTGGAAATTGAGTAAATTCAGGCACTTGCCATCAATAAGCTTAATGCCAGCTTAATAAACTCTATTTGCTTCTTAACTGATTGATAACTAAAAAGACGAGCTGTATCAGCAAACCACTCCCCAACTAATAATACTGATGCACTTGTTTTGCTTTTATTTATTTTTCAGAGAGTAACTTATGGATAAGTTCGTAAAAAAACACATGACCAGTATCTTGCTGATGTCATCCCTACTCGCCCTCCCCTTGTCGATACAACCAGTCGCAGCGGCAGGTTGTCAAGCACTCAGCAAATCCACCTTGGAAAGCAAAGCTGATCCCTACGGTAAAAGTATCCGTAGCGCATCGCACAAATACGGTGTGCACGAAGATCTGGTCAAGGCGGTTATCACGGTGGAAAGCTGCTTCCGCAGCACAGCGCGGGGTACTTCCGGCGAAAAAGGTTTGATGCAACTGATGCCTGCCACCGCCCGTCGCTTTAGTGTCAAAAGCGGCTACAACCCTTGGCAGAATATTCACGGGGGTACCCGCTACCTGAGTTACCTGCTGAAACGCTATAACGGCGACGCTCACCGTGCTGTAGCGGCTTATAATGCAGGCGAAGGCAATGTGCGTCCCGGTGGACGTATTCGTAACAAAGCCTACGTGAGCAAAGTGATGAGTGCTTATGGCAAGTTTGCGGGTAGTAGCAGACAACGGATTTTCTCCGGCAACCAGGCCAGCAACACGCCGAACATAGAGACAATGAGCGTAGAGAAAACCAGTCGCACTAGCCGTACTGCCCGCCAAGCAACGTCTAACCGTGCATTACCTTGGCGGGACAAGAGCAGAACCCGTCAGCGCAACCAGAAACAAGAGCGCGCAAACCGCAGTCAGTCTCGCCAGTTTCAGGTTAAACAGGGGCATACAGTTTATGAAGTGATGCGGCAAAGTGGCATACCCGTCAAACAGATTATCAGCTTGAACAAACTGCGGGCACCTTACCACCTGCAATCCGGGCAAACACTCAAACTGCGTTAACCGTCAAAGCAGTCCACAATAAAATCCACCGGTGAGTCCCGGCTCCCGGTGGATATAGCCCCGATCAGGGTTTAAAGATACAAGATTTAAAACAGTCCCTCAATCTGGCCTTCGGCATTAATCCCGATACTGTTGGCTGCAGGGACACGGGGCAAGCCCGGCATGGTCATGATGTCGCCACACACCACCACCACAAATTCGGCACCCGCTGCCAGCCGTACTTCGCGAATCCCGACCACATGCCCGGAAGGTGCGCCGCGCAAACTCGGATCCGTCGAAAAGCTATACTGGGTCTTTGCGATGCAAACCGGCAAGTGTCCGTAGCCATCGGCCTCAAACTTGGCAAACTGTTCACGCACTTTTTTGTCCGCAATAATGTCATCCGCATCGTACAAATGCGTAGCAATCGTGCGTACCTTGTTCCACAAGGACAAATCATCGTCATACAGGGGGGAAAACTGACTGGCGCCGCTTTCAACCAGCGCCACCACTTTACGGGCGAGTGCTTCAGTGCCTGCACTCCCGTTCGCCCAATGGGTACATTCAACCGCATCAACCCCGTGTGCAGCAGCGGCGGCGCGCACGGTTTCCGTTTCTGCGGCAGTGTCGGTAACAAAATGGTTGATGGCGACCACCACTGGCACACCGAAGCTTTTCACGTTGCGAATATGCCGAACCAGATTGGCGCAGCCTTTTTTCACGGCCTCTACATTTTCCTTGCCCACATCCGCAAAAGCGATCCCACCATTCATTTTCAGGGCGCGGATGGTCGCAACAATTACCGCCGCTTCCGGCTTCAGACCTGCCTTGCGGCATTTGATGTCAAAGAATTTTTCTGCACCCAGATCAGCACCGAAGCCCGCTTCTGTCACGACATAGTCCGCGAGCTTCAACGCAGTAGTCGTTGCCATCACCGAGTTGCAACCGTGGGCGATATTCGCAAACGGGCCACCGTGAATAAAGGCCGGGTTATTTTCCAGTGTCTGTACCAGATTGGGCTGGAGTGCATCTTTCAGCAGCGCTGTCATCGCCCCATCTGCTTGCAGGTCGCGGGCATACACCAGTTTACGCTCACGGGTTTCACCGATGATGATATTGCCCAAACGCTTGCGCAGGTCTTCGAGGCTGGTCGCCAGACACAAAATGGCCATGACTTCGGAGGCTACCGTAATATCAAAGCCGTCTTCACGCGGGTAGCCATTGCCTGGCCCACCGAGCGAATTGATGATGTTGCGTAACGCCCGATCATTCATGTCCAGTACGCGCTTCCAGCTGACACGGCGCGGGTCGATATCGAGGGCATTACCCCAATGGATATGATTGTCAATCAGTGCCGAAAGCAGATTATGCGCGGAAGTAATGGCATGAAAGTCACCTGTAAAGTGCAGGTTGATATCCTCCATCGGGATCACTTGCGCATAACCGCCACCCGCCGCACCGCCTTTCATACCGAAGCAAGGCCCCAGGCTGGGTTCACGCAGGCAAATGGCTGTTTTTTTACCGACACGATTCAGGGCATCTCCCAAGCCCACGGTGGTCGTGGTTTTCCCTTCGCCTGCCGGGGTCGGGCTGATGGCGGTCACCAGTACCAGATGGCCATTAGGCTGGTTGTGCAGGCCACTGATATACCCCAGGTCGACCTTCGCCTTGGTATGCCCGAATGGCACCATGGACTCCCAGGGGATGTTGAGTTTGGCACCGATTTCCCGAATAGTAGCGGGGGTGGCTTCACGCGCGATTTCGATATCACTTTTTGCCATTATCATGCTTCCTTTGGTGGTAAGAAGCACTGACTATACAAGCAAGTATCCATTAATTGAACAGTCAATCAATGGATTTTTCCATTTTATTTCTGGTTGTTTCTGGCAGCCGTTTCCGCCGCACGTGCAGCAATTTCATAAGGCAAGGTAACAGGAGCCACCCAGAGATAACGCCCAGTATTTAACAACAATCCGACGACCCGTATCTGTTTATCAGTCAGTTTCATGCCATAATCATCCATTAAATATATATCCTATAAAATAATAAACTGTTTACGGAGATGCCCCATGAATTATTGCTTACGTCTGAGTGCCACCTGTGTGGCCTTGTCTGTACTGGCGTTTGCTCCGGCACATGCTGAAATTTTTAAATGGAAAGATGCCAATGGTGTTACCCAGTACACACAAACACCGCCACCCGACCCTTCCAAAGCAAAAGATATTGAGCAGGAAATCTCCCTGTCAGCGGGTAAAGGCCAGGCAGCACCTGCAAAAGATACCACCAGCGAAGAAAATACGGATGATGGTCTGGAGCAGGCACGCGCGGACGGTGCCAAGAATGAACTCAAACATCAGACTTTCTGTGAGCAGCAACAGGCCGCATTAAAGCAACTACTCGCCAACCCGGTCATCCGCTGGAAGTCTGCCGATGGTACTGACAAGGTACTGAGTACCAAGGAACGTACTGATAAAATTACCGATTTTGAGAAGAACGTCAAGGAATTGTGCAATAAAGAGGTACTGGCGGAAAAACCCAGCGCCTCGTAAACGCATCAGGCCGCAAATCAGGCAGTGAATCAATTACCTTTCCCCGATCCTGACAGGGATATTATACAAAGCCAGCGGAGTGCTTAAAGTAGGCACTCTTGGCCATTGCTTGGCCATTGACAGATGCCAAACACGTATCGCATAGCACGTATAAGGGGATAAATTGAATTCACGTAATCCATATCGCAGTCAGTACCCTGCCATTACCTTGGGATGGGCACTTGTTCTACTGGTCGTGTCTGGTCTGTGGGCAGGTGGGGCGCAAGCAGACAATCAGCCGGACGAAGCCGTCATCCTGAGAATCAGTAATGGCAGCGAGGTGAAAGTTAGTCGTTTTGGCAGCGAGGTGAAAGTTAGTCGTTTTGGTAGCGGAGATAATCGCATCCTTTGGCTACCGGACGAAAGCGGGACGAGTACCACCGCCCTGTTTCCAGTAGCACGCAGCATGGCTGATCTTGGTTTGGAGGTATGGCTGAGTAATTCCGGGCAGATTCCGGAGCAGGATATGGCTGAAATGATTGCGCTCAGCCTGCCGGACAAAAAAGAGCAGCGTTTGTACCTGCTGAGTTCCGGGCGGGGTGCTGCATTGGCCGCGACTGGGCTTAAGGCTTGGCAAACTGCACGCGGTAGTGACCAACGGTTTGGGGGGCTGATTTTTGCCTATCCCGACTTTACGGTCAACAGCGCCGCGCCCGATCAGGAAATCAGCTACCTGCCGGTCAGTTATGCAAGCTACGCACCCATTTATATTTTCCAGCCCGGCAAACCTGCCCAACACACTCATCTGGAAGAATTACTCCCCATCCTGCGCACGGGAGGGAGCCAGGTATTTGTCCAGGCACTGCCGGGGGTAGGCGACGGCTATTTGCAGCGGACAGAACGCAACGAAGACGAATGGATGGAAATGAGTCTGTTCCCAGCCAAAGTCCGTCAGGCCATCGAGCAGCTGGCCACCGTTAAACTGGCTCCACTCCCACCCTCACTCCCAACAAAAACAAACACCGCAAAAGCTGAATCGGCTGAATCTGAAGCGGCAGCAGCAAAGCCACAGGACACCCTGCAGCCGCACCCCGGTAATGAGCTGGCTCCACCCCTGCAACTGGCCGATATGCAAGGCAAGGTACATGACCTGCAAGACTATCGTGGCAAGGTGGTACTCCTTAACTTTTGGGCGACCTGGTGCCCACCCTGTATCAAGGAAATTCCTTCCCTGAACCGCTTGCAGGCAAAATTTCCTGCTGAGCAGTTTGTTATCCTGAGCGTGGATATGGGGGAGGAAGCAGCAGATGTTGCCGCTTTCCTGAAGAACATACCCGCCGATTACCCGGTGATGCTGGATGCGGACGGTGATCTGGTGCAAAGCTGGAAGCTACACGCCTTCCCGACCACTTTTGTCATTGATCGTCAGGGCTATCTGCGGCTGTCTTATTTTGGCGGGCTGGAATGGGATGCGCCTGAAGTAGTCAACACACTGGAAACAGCGCTGGGCTTGCAGGCTGTTACCAAGCAGTAACCATCGGCTCTCTCGCCGAGAAAGCCGATAAAACCGGTATGGCTGTTTAAGCGTAATGGCACAGGTAATGGGTTGTTTCCAGCACTTCAATATCAAACGATGAATCAGCAACGATTGAAAATGACTCACCCGCTGTGTATTCCTGCCAGTGATCGGTGCCTGCCAGACGCACCCGGCAACGTCCTTTTTGCAGATCCATCACCTCCGCCGCTGCGGTGCCAAACGTTAAGCTAGCTGGCTGGATCACCCCCACGCTTTTGCGAGCACCCTCGGCGGTGTAAAAAGTATAACTGACGCATTTACCATCGAAATAGACATTACCGCTGGTTTCAAGGTTTACATTTTCAATCTGGCTCATAAGGATCTCGGCGTTGGGTAAAAACCGAGTTTAGCAGTGCCATCCCCGGCTGGGAATCCAGACCACACAGAAAAAGAAAGTTGACTTCCTCCCCTCCCTAAAGGAAGGGGATTCCTAATTCATTGAGAACAGGACAACGACACCGAAATGTCATCACCGCTAACATTCTCTCCAAAGGCTAACACCGCCAGCCCGGCGGCTAAAATGTTACGTGCCG
>CAXYXY010000028.1:0-62724 GCA_964293125.1 uncultured Thiothrix sp.
TCTGGTGCTAAAGGCGGTTCCGGCGCTAAAGGCAGCAAAGGCGGTTCTGGTGCTAAAGGCGGTTCCGGCGCTAAAGGCGGCTCTGGTGCTAAAGGCGGTTCCGGTGCTAAAGGCGGTTCCGGCGCTAAAGGCAGCAAAGGCGGCTCTGGTGCTAAAGGCGGTTCCGGCGCTAAAGGCAGCAAAGGCGGTTCTGGTGCTAAAGGCGGTTCTGGTTCTAAAGGCAGCAAAGGCGGTTCTGGTTCTAAAGGCAGCAAAGGCGGTTCTTCCAAGGGTAGCAAAGGCTCTTACTACTGGTAATAACCATATCAACAAGGAGGGAGGGGTCATCCCCTCCTTCACTACAGGAATTAACACATGCCCCGAATATCAACCCACTTCAGCGACTACCTGGCTGGCTATGACAACCAGCCGTTCAGCCCCTGGCAGCCCATTCACACATCACCCACAGCAGCCCTCACCCCCACAAAACAGCCACCCGCTGAAAATCCGAGGCAGTGGCCGTCCCGTCCGTACTTTTGTGAATCACTGGCAAGGCTGTGTGAAGAGAGTCTGGGCGGACGGGTTAACCAGATTGATTTCCCCGGTGGAGATGATCGGGGTGCCTGCCGGGTTTACTGGGAAGATGGCAGAACCGTTATCGCCAGCTATCGTGATGAATATGGGCGTGGCAAACTGGAGGAAAGGGTACTCCACCACCTGCAACGCCAATTAGCACCCACCCCGAAAGTTCTGCACTACAACGGCTTGCTGTTATTACAAGAAGATCTGAGCGGAGAACGCCTGTCAACCATTCTGGCCACTGCCGACACAGACCATTGCCACGCGCTGCTGGCACGCGCCCTGCAAAGCCTGAGTGTCATTCATCATGCCGCCGAACTGGAGGGGCTGGATCAACAGGTGCCGGTGCTAGGCTGTGAGGATACCTGGATTGCCCGTCACCTCCGACAAGTCAGGAAAATCAGTAAAGCACTGGAACTCGTCGTGCCGGAGGTATCAGGCCAGGATCTGCGGGATATTCTGTTCCCGCTCCGGCCACGCTTTATCAAATGGGATGCCCGCCCCGGCAACGCCATCGTCAGGGAGAATGGCGACATCTGCTGGTTTGACTGGGAACACTGCGGTGCCCGCAATCGGCTGGATGATCTGGTCTGGCTGCTGTGTGACGAGAACACGCCATTTTCCCCCGACACTGATCAGGCCTTGCTGGCGGAACATATCCCGGCGTTTGCAGACGGCCTCCCGCTGGAAGCTGCCTACCGTTATGCTTATATTGCCGGTGCCCTGCATTGCGCTGCCCGTCTGGGGCTGATCCTGTATAGAAAAGACGGCGAAGACTGGTGGGATGCCCAGGAAATCATCGACTTTGACTACATCGGCGTCAGCCTGCCACTCGCGCAGCGACTGTGCCGCCGCGCTGCTGACTGGGCAAAACGCGAACCACTGGTTGCGCCACTGTCTGACTGGTTCCAAACCATCGGCGGGCGACTGGAAAGCCTATAGGTGCAAAGCCGTGCGCAAAACAGTGTACGGACAAGTGCACAGAAGACGGTAGCGACTAAGCTGGCCGGTTGCCGTCCACATACCGCTGCGCTTTCGCCAGATCAATCGTGCCTTCATAAATCGAACGCCCCAGAATCGCCCCGATCACGCCGGTATCTTCCACCTCGCACAAGGCCTTGATGTCATCCATGTGGGTGACACCGCCTGAAGCGATCACCGGGATGGAAATGCTTTCGGCCAGACGCGCCGTCTCATCGACATTAACCCCCTTCATCATGCCGTCGCGGGCAATATCGGTGTATACAATTGCGCTGACACCCGCCTTCTCAAACTTTCGTGCCAGTTCAATGGCCGATACGCTGGAGACTTCTGCCCAGCCATCGGTGGCCACCATGCCGTTTTTGGCATCAATGCCAACGATGATATGTCCGGGGAACTGTTGGCATAAATCCACGACAAATTGCGGGTCTTGCACCGCTTTGGTGCCGATAATGCAATATTGCACACCGGCATCCAGATAAGCCTGCACGGTGGCTGCATCACGAATACCACCACCGATCTGTACCGGCACATTCGGAAATTGCGCGGCAATGGCGCGTACCACCTCACCATTGACCGGCTTGCCCTCAAAAGCTCCGTTCAGATCAACCAAGTGCAAACGACGCGCACCCGCCTTCACCCAACGTTCTGCCACAGCGACCGGGTTGTCGGCAAATACCGTAGAATCTTCCATGCGCCCCTGACGCAGGCGCACACACTGACCGTCTTTCAGGTCAATCGCAGGAATCAGTAGCATGATGGCATCCTTTACTTTAAGTTTGATTCAGATGTTCACATCCTACCGTAAAACAGGAGTTTGTGCAGTGCAAACCATGAGGCAAACCATGAGGCGCATGCCTGATAAGCACATACCCTACGCTACCGGGGCACGCTGGTTAGCTGGCTGGCAGCTCCAACCGGTATAAGCCACCCCGATTCTCATCAGTCAGTACATACAAAAACCCGTCGGGTGCCTGCTGAATATCACGAATCCGCCCGATCTCGTCCTGCAGAAAACGCTCTTCCTGTACTTTATTGTCGCTAATACTCAAACGTGCCAATAGCTTGAACTTCAACGAACTCACCAGCAAACTACCTTGCCAATCAGGGTAGTGGTCACCGGTATAAAACGTCATCCCCGCTGGCGCAATCGATGGCACCCAGTAATGCAAAGGTTGCTCCATCCCGGCTTGTGCCGTTTTCCCTTCACCGACCGCACCACCACCGTATTCCTCGCCATAAGTAATCACTGGCCAACCGTAATTCGCCCCCGCTTTGATGATGTTCACTTCATCGCCACCCTGCGGGCCGTGTTCGTTCGTCCAGATCTGGCCGTTGAACGGGTTCAGGGCAATGCCTTGCTGGTTGCGATGGCCGTAACTGTAGATTGCTGGCTGTGCGCCTGCGACTTTGACAAACGGATTATCTGCCGGGACGCGACCATCATCATGCAAACGAATCAAACTACCGGCGTGATTCTCCAGCTGCTGCGCCAGATCACGCTGGCCACGGTCACCCAAGGTCAGGTAAAGATAACCGGCACGATCAAACAACACCCGCCCGCCAAAATGATTGCCACCGCCTACTTTGGGCGTGGCGACAAACAGAACCTCAACATCAGTGAGGGAGCCGTCTTGATAATGTCCCCGCGCCAGCTGGGTACTCAAGCCACCCTCACCCGCTGCCGCATAAGCAAAGTATAACCAGCGATTCTGGGCAAACTGCGGGTGCAAGGCCAAACCGAGCAAACCGCCCTGCCCGCGTGCGGCGATGGCCGGCAGGCCACTGACCGGTTTAGCCAGTAATTTATCAGCAACGATACGGCGCAAAGTACCCGCACGCTCCGAGACCAGAATCTCGCCGTCTGGCAGAAAAACCATGCTCCACGGATGCTTAAGCCCCCCGACCAGCTGTTTGGCCACCACCGGAGACTGGGACGCAGCCTGACAACTGCTGGCCAACAGGCAGCAGGCAAACAGGAGAACACGACTGAAGGGCATGAATGATACGAACGATGCGGATGATATGGGGAATAAACGGGACATAAGCAAACTCTTACCGGTTAGTGGGCTTCACAGGTATGGATCAGTATAAGTCTGCTCACACAAGAATGACACCCGCAGGTG
Source organism: uncultured Thiothrix sp. (assembly GCA_964293125.1). Taxonomy (GTDB): domain Bacteria; phylum Pseudomonadota; class Gammaproteobacteria; order Thiotrichales; family Thiotrichaceae; genus Thiolinea. The sequence continues at coordinate 3,666 of CAXYXY010000028.1, forward strand.
CCATTCTGTCTTAAACAGGTTCCAACCAGTTCAAACCGGCTCAAACATCCCAGTCATCATCGGCATCATTATCCCGCCCGATAGTCCGCGCCAGATTCGTGCGCGAGATATAACCGATCCGCCGCGCCTGCTCATCCAGCACCCAGATCGCAGTGGGGTTCTGCAACACCACCTTGTTCATCAGGTGCTCAACCTGTCGACCCGATTTAACCGTCATGCTGCGACTTTCATCCACGGCTTCACCCGGCTGGTCAGGCGGTGTCATGATCGAATCGACCCGCAAGACCTTGACCCGGTTCACATCCGCGACGAACCGGCGCACGTAATTATCGGCGGGTGAAAGCAGAATATCTTGTGCCGCTCCCTGCTGCACCAGCGCACCGTCTTTCAGAATGGCAATCCGGTCGCCAATCCGCAAAGCCTCATCCAGATCATGTGTAATGAACACAATGGTCTTGTTCAGCTCGTGCTGCAGCTCCAGCAGCATGTCCTGCATATCGGTACGAATCAGCGGGTCTAACGCACTAAAGGCCTCGTCCATTAATAACACATCCGCATCGGTCGCCAGCGCCCGCGCCAGCCCGACCCGTTGCTGCATACCGCCGGACAACTGCCCCGGATAATGATTTTCCATGCCCTTCAGGCCAACACGTTCCAGCCAGTAGCGTGAACGTTCTTCCAGTTCGGCGGCTTTTACACCCTTGCGCAATTGCAGGCCAAACCGCACATTCTGCATAATCGTATGGTGCGGCATCAGCGCGAATTTCTGGAAAACCATCGACACTTTGTGACGACGGAATTCACGCAGCTGGCGCTTGTTCATCGCCAGCACATCTTCGCCATCAATGATGACTTTGCCAGCGGTGGGTTCCAGCAAGCGGTTGAAATGCCGAATCAGAGTCGATTTACCCGAGCCAGACAAACCCATGATCACTTCGACCGAACGCTCCTTCAGGCTCAGATTAATGTCCTGCAAACCCAGTACATGCCCATAGGTCTCCAACAACTCTTTTTTACCTACTCCGGCACGCACCTGTTCCATTGCGTCTTTCGGGTTATTGCCGAAAATCTTGTACAGCCCTTCAATCGTGATTTTGGTATTACTCATGCCGTTCAGCCTCCATGATGTTTTTGCAGGCGACGACCATAAGTCTGCGACACCCGGTCGAAAATGATAGCCAGCGCGACAATCGCCAGACCGTTAAACAGCCCCATCGCGAAATACTGGTTGGTAATCGCTTTCAGCACCGGTTGCCCCAGGCCTTTGACCCCGATCATCGACGCAATCACCACCATCGCCAATGACATCATAATGGTCTGGTTAACACCGGCAAAAATCGACGGCAGTGCCAACGGCAACTGCACTTTGGTCAGCTTCTGCCAAGGCGTGGTGCCGAAGGCATCTGCGGCTTCCAGCACGGACTCATCGACATGGCGAATCCCGAGATTGGTAAGACGGATCATCGGTGGAATCGCATAAATAATAACCGCAATCACGCCCGGCACCTTGCCAATTCCCAGTAGCATCACCACCGGGATCAGGTACACAAAGCTGGGCATGGTCTGCATCACATCCAGAATCGGCGTCACGACCGCCTGCACCCGATTGGAACGCGCCATCAGGATACCGATGGGCAAACCCAGCGCAATGGACACCAGCGTACACACCGTAATGATGCTCAGCGTACTCATGGTATCTTCCCACATACCGAAATAGCCGATCAGCAGCAGAGAGATCACCGTGCCCGCAACAATCTTCTTGCTGCGACTGCCTGCCCAAGCCAAACCGGCAATCACCAAAATAATGATCGGCCAGGGTGTACCCAGCATGACTTTTTCCAGAAAAATCAGGAATTGTAAAAGGGGATCAAAAAAGTTTTCAATGCTTTCGCCATATGCCCGGGAAAAATCCCGGTAGCCAAAGTCAATCATTTTGTTTACGTCCCGCAGCGCCTCGCGGGATAATGCAGGAAATTGGGTTAACCAGTCCATCGTGTTGTCAGCCTTTGGTTGGTTGCAAAATAAGGTAAGGAATGCAAAACGGCCCACCAGAGAAGCTCCGGCAGGCCGTAAATACTAGAAGGTCAAAGCCCGATCACGCTTTACAGAGCAGCTTTGATCTTGGTCGCCGCATCTTCAGACACCCATTGAGTCCAGAGGTCTTCATGCTCTTTCAGGAAGTGCCGTGCGCCATCTTCACCATTCGCTTTTTCATCATCCATCCATGCCAGCACGCCATTCAGCATCGCGTTCTTGTAGCTGCGCTTGGCCAAGTATTCCATCGCAGTCGGTGCACGCTTGGCGAAATCACCGGTCACAATCGTGCGTACATCTGACTTAGTCCAGGCGGATGGCTTGGGATCAAGGCAATCTTCCTTGACGATACAGTTGTTCCAGCCTGCCTCGTCATAAGGTACGCCGAAATCAAGTTTGAACATTTCATACTTGCCCAGCAAAGCAGTTGGTGCCCAGTAATAACCAAACCACGGTTCTTTACGCTCATACGCTTTGGCGATAGAACCATCCAGACCTGCCGCTGAACCTGGGTCAATCAGGTCAAAACCGGCTTTTTCAGCTTCAAACGCATTGTACAGGTTATTGGTCGCAATCTGGCAACCCCAACCGGAAGGACAGGTCATCAGCGCGCCACGTTCCTTGTTTTCCGGTGCCGGGAATAGCTCAGGGTGCTTGAGTACATCCTGGACAGTTTTCAGATCAGGGTGCTCATCCGCAAAATATTTAGGAATCCACCAGCCTTCTTCGCCACCGTCTTCAAAAATACTGACCGCCGATACCATTTTACCTTCAGCAATGGCGGCTTCGATTTTTTCACGCTCGGCATTCGTCCACAGCTCAGACGCAATGTCCGGCTCGTTTTTTTCAATCATGGAAGCGATGGCAGGCACGGTATCACTCGGAATCAGCGAGACTTCACAGCCATACCCTTTTTCCAGAATGATCTTGTCCAGATAAGCTGCAAACTCGGCAGAAGCCCAGTTCATGTCAGCGATACTGACCTTGCCGCACTCGTCAGCAGCCAGTGCCGCATTGGCGCCAAAAGACATGGCAGTGACCAGCAGGCCAGCTTGTACGATTTTATTTCTCAGTAACATAGATACGTCCCTAGTTGTGTTTGTATGGTGAAAACGATGTGTAGTGAAAACGACAGGCAACGCGCAAATTTGCAGATCAAATTTGCGAAAAGGAAGAGGATTACATGCAGCAGATGTTTGAACACTCATCCATTAACGACCCGTGAATGATGATATATGTGACTATCCTACCCATTCAAAAAACAGATTACCAGTGCTTCCCATGGAATAATGTATACATTCATACAATCACCCATGCATTCCCTACCACTGGCATCGAATCATTTTGTTTTCAGTTGCTTAGGGCACATGCTTACTACTTAGGCATGTCCCGCACTGCAACTTCAACAGTCCTTAAAAACCCAGTTTTCCAGCCGCAAACCCGGTACTTTGTCGAAATGCCGGGTGTTGTTCGTCACCATAATCGCTTGCAGACTCAATGCGTGGGCAGCAATCAAGGTATCATTGGTACCAATGGGCGTACCGGCGTCAAACAACACCGTTTGTAACTCAGCAAATTGTTCTGCGGCAGCAGCATCCCATGGCTGAATACCGTGCAGGCGTTCCTGCAATGCAGCAATCAGGTGCAGGTGTTTATCAGGGTTGCCGGAGCGTTTTGCGCCTAACATCAATTCAGCATAGGTGATGGCAGAAATATAAATCTCATTGCCCGCCTGAACTTGCCTTTCCAACATTGCCAGCACATTGGCTGGCTTTTTGCGCATGATATAGCTGCTAATATCCGTATCGAGCAAGTACAGCATCAGAATCGCACCCGCCCAAGCTCAAACAAATCAGGGCGTTCGGCCATAAAATCATCATCGGCACCGGGCAGCTCAGCGAAGGATGCCCAGCTTTTGCGTTTAGGCGTAATGATGAGGGCATCGCCTTCCCGGCAAATCAACACCTCATCAATACCTTCAAACTGCAAAATACGCGGGATACGGACAGCCTGGCTTTGTCCGTTTTTAAATAATCGGGCGGTTATGGCATTCATGGCAATACCTGCTTGTTTGGGAAACATGAAGCAAGTATATGCCTTGTATATGCACAGTGTAAACTCTCACACTCACCGCTTAAGCACGCCCCCGCACTACGACTTCATAACCGATGGCTTCCGGCTCGTCATCCACTATTTCCGCCGGAAAACCATCCGCCAGTACCTTCGCGCCGCAAGCCTCTTCCAGACGGCGGATAATATTCGGCGAGAACTCCCGCGCTCCATACCGTGCCACCCCGTCCTTGAAAATCCCGACCAGTACCGGCGACAGATCCAGCGGAACCTCGTATTTTTGCGCTAACGCATCAAACAGGCCGATGTCTTTCACGACCAGATCCATCGTGAAATTGATGTCCCGGCTGCCGTTCAGGATCACCTGTGACTCGGTTTCATGCACAAAGGAATTACCGGAAGACGCCTTAATCGCCTCATAAGTAGTCGCCATGTCAATCCCTGCCTTGTTCATCACCACAAAGGCCTCCGTCAGGGCACTCAGATGGATAGTTGCGAGGTAATTGGTCATTACTTTCAGAATCGAAGCTGACCCCAAAGGCCCGGTGTGCAACACCCGCCGCCCAAGAATCGTCAACACCGGCAGTACCCGCTCGAACGCAGCCCGCTCACCGCCGACAAAAATCGAGATATTCCCGGTCGCAGCGCGGTGACACCCCCCTGAAACCGGTGAATCCAGCGCCAGCGAACCCAAAGCAGTCACTTTCGCGCCCAGACGCTTCACTTCTTCGGAATCCGTGGTACTCATTTCCAGCCAGACCTTGCCCGCGCCCAAACCGGCCAGCACCCCGTCTTCCGCTTCCATCACCGCCGCACTGATCGCGGGTGAAGGCAGACAGGTGATCAGAATGTCCACCTGCTCGGCCATCGCCTTGGGTGAACTCGCGGCAGTCGCACCTTGTTCAACAAACGCCTGTACCAAGGCATCATCCAGATCACGCACCACCAGATCGACACCATTGCGCAACAAATTACCCGCCAGCTTGCCGCCCACATTCCCCAAACCAATAAAACCAATTTTCATGAGCATCCTCCCAGATGAAATATGTACGATATACGATGAGTTTCCAAAGACAACAATTGACTTGTTTACCGGCATTAGTCAATAGTATTTTTCATCCCGCTGCAGAAGAGCAGAAGCTGGCTCTTTTCTGCCCATCACCCGCAAATACGTATTTGGCCGTTTTGCCAGTGCACACATGGCCGATAGTGGCAGCGCCCGGACAGAGACTATTTATGAAATCTCTCCACAGCTGTCCAGTGCCTTGCTGGAGCTTGATAGCATCCTCAACAAGACTGTCACTCGCAGTGAATTGAAACAGCACATCCTGTCCGAAGTCGAACGGATCGAGCAGGACTTTCAAGGTGAAATGGCCAGCCTGAAAAAACTGCTGGCCCAACTGGCGGACTGATTCCGGCGGCTTGAATTCTGCTGTCTTCAGCAAGGCAGATGTGCAATGCTTCTGCCTTTCCTCTCGCGGATACAGTGGACAAAAGGATTCGGCATGTTTAAAGGCTTGTCACTGGCGCATTTAAGTGCCGGTTTTGTTGCGGTATTAGTTGGTTACACCAGTTCCGCCGCCATTATCTTTCAGGCTGCCCACAGTGCAGGAGCCAGTGAAGCTGAAATCACCTCATGGATGTGGGCACTGGGTCTGGGGATGGGTTTATCGACCCTGCTACTCTCGCTTTATTACCGCCTGCCCCTGCTCACCGCCTGGTCAACGCCCGGTGCCGCGTTGCTCGTGACCAGCTTGGCGGGTATCACGCTACCCCAGGCCATTGGTGCGTTTATGCTGTGTGGCGCGCTGATCACCCTGTTCGGTTATACCGGCTGGTTTGAACGCTTCATGCATCTGATTCCCGTGCCGATTGCCTCTGCCATGCTGGCGGGTGTGTTGCTGAAATTCGGGCTGGATGCGTTTGTCTCCCTCCAGAACCAACCGCTGCTGGTGGGGGTGATGCTGCTGGCGTTTGTGCTGATGAAACGCTGGCTGCCACGCTATGCGATTCCCTTCACTCTGTTAGCCGGTTCGCTGCTGGCTTATTTCACCGGCTTGCTGGCGCTGGACAAACTGAGTTTCGACTGGGCTATACCCGTTTTCACCCGCCCGGAATGGAACCTGCCCGCCTTGCTGGGCGTCGGTATCCCGCTGTTTATTGTCACCATGGCATCCCAGAATATTCCGGGGGTGGCCGTGCTGAAAGCCAATGGTTATCAGGCACCGATTTCCAAAACCATTGGTTTCACCGGCATTACCACCCTGCTACTCGCGCCGTTTGGTGGTTTTTCCTTTAACCTGGCGGCCATCACTGCCGCCATTTGCATGGGTGAAGAAGTGGATAACGACCGGAACAAACGCTACCTGGCGGCGGCCAGTGCCGGGGTTATTTATGTCATGGCAGGCCTATTTGGCGCGAGTATCACCAGCCTGTTTTTATCCTTCCCACCGGCATTAATCCTGGCACTGGCAGGCTTTGCCCTGATCAGCACCATCGCTAACAGCCTGCACGCCGCACTGGCAGATAGCCGTGAACGCGAACCGGCTTTGATCGTGTTTCTGGTCACTGCGTCCGGCATCACCCTGTTGGGCTTGGGGAGTGCATTTTGGGGCATCGTGCTGGGCTTATTGGTGCGGGCGTGGTGGCGCTACGGGAAACTGTGATATAAAACGTAAGCATAACCCTCTGTACGACAAGGCTTGCCGATGATGCCACATGATTCAACTCAAGCTGCTTATAGCCATTCTCAGTGGCTGGAACGCTGGACGCGCCTGCAACAGCAATACGACCTCGAAACCCGCGCAGAAGAACAATGGCGTATTGAAGGCTTGCTGGAGGCCATGCACCCCAAACTGGTCGCAGCCTGCCAACAGGAGGCCAGCCGTTTACGCGGTAATGGATCCTACCCGGCGGCCATTGATGTGTGGCGACAGTTACAGCTGCATCTTGCAGACACTACCTTACCGGATTATGCGCAGGCCAGCCATGAAATTGCCGCGCTCGAAGATCTGCAGGCGCAAGCGCTGCAGGCCAGCCAGTTGCGGGCGAGTCTGGCGCGCATTAAGGCGATCAAACCGATTTTTCCGGCCTTGAGTGCCGCCTTGAAACAGCCAGTGGATACGGCGGAATATCAACTGCTGTTAGAGCAGATTGATTTTTTCCTGATCAGTGCTGAGGTGGATGTGGAAGGTTTCCGCCTGTGGTGGGATGAGGAATACGCTGAACCGGGCAGACAAACCGGTCAGGCGATTAACATCGCGTTGCTGGCGGATAAGGTGAAACAAGGGAATAACGCGCTGTTTATCGGTTCCGGTATCAGCGCAGCCCACCCGGAGCATGATCTGATTCAACAACTGGCAGCACGGGTGGGTTATCACGGGTTTAACGGGTCGTTGTCAGCGATTGCTGAATATTACCATTTGCATTCCGATTATGGCCCGAATGCCTTGTTACAGGAGTTGAACCGTTTGTTGCCTGATTCACGTGAGGTGCGCCTGTACCGGGCATTGGCGAGGGTATCGGTGCCGCTGGTGCTGATTTCGGCGGTGTATGACAACTTGCTGGAGGCGGCCTTTCTGCTCACGGGCAAACCGTATGTTGAGCTGGCGTCGATTGCCAAGCCGGGGATTGGTTATGGTATCGGCCATTTGTTGGTGAGTTTTTCGGATGGTAGCCAGCCGCCGCGTGTGTATAGCGAGGAAGCTTTATCCGGTTTGCGTCTGCTGGAAAAAGGTTACAGCGTGATTTATCGCCTGCGCGGTGATTGCCAGCCACCGGCAGGCGGTGCGGATACGCCGTGGCGGGAAGCGCTGACCCTGACCGAAAGCCATTATTTCAATTTTGCCCGGCACGCCAATGACATTATCCCTAATTATCTGGCCGGGTTGTTACGTCATCGGGGTTTGCTGTTTGTGGGTTATCGCCCGCGTGAGTGGGAGGAACGCCTGTTAGCACACGCCTTATTGGAAAAACGCAAATATGCGGAAGAACGCCCGCTGGTTTTAAGTGATATACCGCCCGAACCGCTGGAGGCGGCTTTCTGGAAAAAGCGGAATGTCGATGTCCACCGGATTGATATGCAGGCGCTGGATGCTTATCTGGCGGAGGTGCAAGCATGAATGTGCCTACCCTGCCCTCACCTTACCCCGGCCTGCGTCCGTATCGGGAGGATGAACAAAGCCTGTTTTTCGGGCGCGAGACGGATCGCGATATTCTGATCGACAAGCTACTCGGCAACCGGCTCACGCTGCTGTTTGCCGCCAGCGGGGTCGGTAAAAGCTCCTTGTTGCAGGCGGCGGTGATTCCGCGTCTGAAAGCCCCGACCGGCGAGAATCTGGCGGTGGTGTATCACATCGACTGGGTGAGTGACCCGCTCACAGCGGTGAAAGCCAGTGTCTGCACAGCTTTACGCACAGCGGGTTTGCTGCCGGAGGATGTCGAGCCAGAAGGTGAGACACTGGCGGAAATGCTGGGGTTTTGTTGTTTGTTTGTGCGGGCGCCACTGGTGTTGATGCTCGATCAGTTTGAGGAGTTTTTTCGTTATCAGCGCCACCGTCCCGGTTTTCAGCCTTTTATTCAGCAACTGGCTACAGTGATTACCGATGCGGCGCTGCCGGTCAGTGTGGTGGTGTCGATGCGTGAGGATTTCGCTCTGGAGCTGAATGCGTTTAAGCCGCAGTTACCGACCTTGTTGTTTGAGAATTTTTACCGGCTGGAAAAACTGGATCGGGCGGCAGCGATGCGCGCGATTGTTGACCCGGCGCAGGCGGCGAGTTGCACGGTGGAGGAGGATTTACTGCAGCAGTTATTGCAGGACTTGAAAGACCGCAATCAGGCACAACAGGGTGGGCAGGGCTTATTGGAGCCTGCTGAGCCTGCCGGTTCCGAACGGGTCGACCCGCCGTATTTGCAGATTGTGTGTGCACGTTTATGGCGACTGAAGGGTAAAGAGGAGACGGTTTTACGGCAGGCGGCTTACCAGAAAGCGGGCGGACTGGACGGGATTTTGCGTTATTTTCTGGATGATGCACTGGAGCCTTTAAGCCCGCGTGAGAAAAAATGGGTGTCACGCGCCTTTGATTATCTGGCAGCGCGGCGTGGCCTGAAAATGGCCTATCCGCTGGATGTTTTGGCGCGGATTATCAAGGCGAAGGAAGCAGAACTGGGCGCGGTGCTGAACAAATTGGCACGGCGTGATATGAATATCCTGCGTGATCAAACCCGGCAGGGCGTGGTCTGGTATGAGCTGTATCATGATATGTTCTCGGACAGTATTGAACGCTGGAATACGGCCTGGAAAGCGCAGCAGGCGCGGCGGCAACGCTGGACGCTGGGGGTGGTGATCGCGTTGCTGGCGGCGCTGCTGGGGGTATTGCTGGATTCGTTTTTGTGGATCTACCGGAATAATTTTCCGGCGGATTATTTGTTTCAGGAGCAGAAGTTCCGCTTGATGGACGGGGATTTATGGCCGGAACCGTTGCCGGAGATGGTGGAGATTCCGGCAGCGGCAGTGTCGTTCCGTGTCGGCGAACCTGATGATAGTATTGCCCAAACTTATGTAGACCCTGAATCTGTGATGGAAAACTTCGGCATCCCCTCGACAACTGCAACGATTGAACAGGCTTTTGAGATCGGTAAGTATGAAGTGACCTATGAGCAATATGATTACTACGTTTGGCAGCAACGACGGGCAGGCATACCCAACAATGAGTTGATTTATCCCACCGGAGCCACTCGTGATAACGGTCGTGGCCTTCGTGCTGTTACTCAGGTTTCCTGGAACGAAGCAAACGCTTATACCGCATGGTTAACTGAGAAAACAGGGGCACAATACCGCCTGCCTACCGAGGCTGAGTGGGAATATGCAGCTCGTGCCGGAACCGATAGTCCTTATTGGTGGGGAACCGAAGTGGGAGTTAATCAGGCTAATTGTAATGGTTGCGGTAGTAACTATGATAACTTACTGGTAGCACCCGTTGGCCAATTTCCAGCGAACCCCTGGGGGCTACATGATACGGCAGGCAATGTCTGGGAATGGACGTGTTCGGAGTGGCAAAAATCTTTTGATGGCAGTGAAAAAACGTGTAGTGATAGTAGATCGGGTGGCCGTGTGATTCGCGGCGGCTCGTGGTTCAACACTTCCGATGGGGTGCGTTCTTCCGCGCGTCTCGGGCTCATCACTGTCACCCGTGGCTATAATGTGGGTTTTCGTGTATTGCGTTCCTCCCGCCAGGACAAATAACGCTTTGCCCTTTTACGGTCAGTGATATGAATGGTCAACAGGCAGGATAAATACCGAGTACGATAACCGTTCGGTCTGGTTCCGCGCGCAGCGCGGGAGATTTTTTTTCAGGAGGGCATTATGCAGAAAAAACAACCACCACCCTCAGTGCCCAAAGCGGTGCAGGACTGCCGGGAGCTATTACTCTGGGTGATCCCGCATCTGGATAAGCTACCGAAAAACCGCCGCTATACCCTGGGTGAAAAACTCGAAACCCGGATTCTGACCGTGCTGGAATTACTGGTTTCTGCCGCTTATGCCCCGAATAAACGCCCCTTTCTGCTGCAGGCCAACCGCGACCTTGAGGTATGCCGCCACCTCTGGCAATTGTGCCATGACTTGCGCACAGTACCCGTCAACAGCTACGAACACGGCAGCAAACTGATGCTGATACTGGGCAGACAAATTGGTGGCTGGCTGAAGGCAGGCACATGAAACGTATCAACCATCTTTGGGACGACATCACCTGCTTCGACAACCTGCTGCTGGCTTATCGCAAAGCCCGCAAAGGCAAACGCAGCCGGGAGGAAGTTGCCCGCTTCGGCCTGAATCTGGAAAAAGAACTCATCCTTATCCAAACCAGACTGCGCCAGCAAACCTGGCTACCCGGCGAATACCGCATTTTCAGCATCTATGAACGCAAACCCCGACAGATTGCTGCTGCACCCTTTCGGGATCGGGTCGTGCATCACGCCCTGATGAATGTAGTAGAACCCTTGCTGGACAGGCGTTTTATCTTTGATACTTACGCCTGCCGTCAAGGACATGGCGTACATCTGGCCGTCAAGCGTTATCAGGAGTGGTCGAAAACCCATGCCTATACGCTCAAGCTCGACGTATCCCGTTACTTTCCGAGCGTCGACCACGACATTCTCAAACAGCAATTAGCCGCACGGATCAAGGATAAACAGGTGCTGTGGCTGTTTAACGTGATCATTGATCATGCGCCTGAATTTCCACCCGGATTACCCGTCTATTTTCCGGGTGATGACTTATTCACACCGCAAACACGCAAGAAAGGCTTGCCGATTGGTAATCTGACCAGTCAGTTTCTTGCCAATTTATATCTGGATAATCTTGATCACTTCATCAAAGAAAAGTTACAGGTTCGCTGCTACATCCGCTATGTCGATGACCTGATCTTCCTCGCACGGGACAAACAGCAACTTCATGACTGGAAACAGGCGGTAACTGAACAGTTGCTGGAATTGCGCTTGTTAGTACACCCCAAAAAAGCCAATATCTTTCAATCCCGCAAAGGTGTGGATGTACTGGGCTATCAGGTTTTCCCCGACTATCGAAGGCTGCGCAATGACAATGGCTGGCGTTTTTCGCGACGCTTACGCGGTTTTGCAGACGCATGGCATCATGACCTGATGACATGGGAGGATTTCAACCCCAGTGTGCAAAGCTGGATTGGCCACGCACAACAAGCTGATACGTTTCAATTGCGTAAGGCGATTTTTGATACTACAGTGTTTAGCTGGGAAAAGGGCAAGGCGTGCGCCGTGTGATTCGCGGCGGCTCGTGGAACAACACTACCGATTGGGTGCGTTCTTCCGCGCGTAACAGGAACAACACAGACAACCGTAACAATAATGTGGGTTTTCGTGTATTGCGTTCCTCCCGCCAGTCCGCCCAAGGCTAATCAGGCCTTAATCGCCAGAGTCTGTCTGCCCACGGTCAGCCAGAGCGTGCGTTAGGGTGTCCATGACCCTTTTTCCAGGCTCGGCAAGGATGTTAAAGCCAAATAGATAGGCATGGATGTTGCGAGCGGGGCTGGTAGCGTAAGCGAACGCCCTGCTGCTTTGCGCCCGATTCAAACAGGAGTTTTCCATGCCAGCAAAACCAACCATGACCGATGTTTTTCACGACGAGCATTCACAGGCAGTGAAAATCCCAGACGCATTCCGGCTGGACTGTTCACAAGTCACCCTTTCCAGCGATGGTCACACGCTAACGCTCACCCCCGTACCGACCTCGTGGGTGAATTTCTTCGCAACAGAAGACGCCGCCCCTGCTGAATTCATGGATTTTAACCAACATGCCTGACCTCTTCCTCAGCTACGCCCACGTCGACAAACACTGGGTCGATATCTTCGCGCCTCTGCTCGAACAACGGGTCAACCAATACGCTGGCCGCACCCAACCCGACCGCCTCTGGAAAGACAACCGCCTGAGCGGCCACCAATCTTTCTCCCCGGAAATCCACGCCCAATTGGAACAGGCACAGTGTCTGGTGGCCTGTCTGTCGCCCGGCTACCTGCATTCCACATGGTGCCTGCGTGAACTGACCGAATTCAGCCAGCGGGTCGGCGCGGACAGCGGACGCATCTTCTGTATTGAGCTTGACCCACTGCCGCTTTCACAAAAACCTGAGATGCTGCTGCCAATCCTTGGCTACCGCTTCTGGCGGGAAGACGCTCTCAGCAAACGCACCTACCCGCTGCATCCCGGTGAACTCGCCTACGAAACCACGCTGACTGACCTTGGCAAAGACATCGCCCAACAGTTACGCACCCCGGCTTCGGCAACAATGACCGCCCTTGGCCAAGGCAAACCAGAAGCGGTGTCACCAGCCCCATCCCCGGTTCCGAATACCCGTCAAGCCCGCCTGCAAGCCCAGCTCGACCGCCTGCTTGAACAATACGACCTCGAAACCCGCATAGAAGAAAAAATGCGCATGGAGCGGATTATTGCTGACAAACAAAAGAGCCTGAGCAACCTGAGTTCGAGCTAATCAAGGTAGCCGCCTTTAATGGGACATGCCAACACGACCTATCGACAACTAGCCACCGCGCCACTTTGCAGAGTGCCATAAAACCGGGGGCCGACCGCATACGGGAACGCGCGTTCATAACTGCCACTGGCATCGCTTAAGGTCAGGTGGTAGTGGTAGCCCAGATCATCATGCTCATGGCCGTTATATTGGTCGAGGTAAGCGCCCCCTAGGTCGGTTTTGCTGGAGTCCCAGTAGTAGTCCTGATAGTAATAACCGGATGTGGCGACAAGCTCATCGCCCGCAGTGGTGGTGATCACCGTGCTGGTGCTCGGGCCATTGCTGCTGGCGGTCGTGGTGCCCTGTTCGGCATCATATTCGTCGACCATCACACAAGTACGGCGGCCACTGCCACCACAGCCGTAAGGGTCGCTGCTGGAATCATAATCACGGGCTACCCAGGACGACTGCGCCAACACCCCATTCGCATACCAGGGGCCATAAATCGGATAACCATCGGCGGCATACCCGTAAATGGGTGAATGCGCTATGCCGGTATCACTCACCGCACTGGCGAGGCAAGAGGAGTAAGCATGATGATGGTATTCATCCGCCCCCGCCTCGGTATGCCCCCCACAGATATCCAGGTCATATTGCCCGGCGACCACCGCATCCGTTTCCCAGATACCTTCATCCTGATAACTGCTACCATCTGACCAGTTAAACAGCGACACACCATTCACAAAATAACCGACCACGCCGGTAGCAGTGGCACAAGTTGCGGTATTCACGACCGGAGTCACCGGAAAAATGCCCACTTTATTGGTGTCCGCCGGGCAACCGCTGCCCGGTGGCCAATAACCGGCACCCTGACCGCTGGTGCAGTCACTGCTTGAAGCATAACCAATACTTTGTCCAAAACTCACCGTTGCACCCAAGCTGACACTGGGCGCACCGCTGGTGAAATCGCTGGCCGCATTCGGGCGTGCCGTCAGCTTGTCATAAATCGCCTGCGACATCGTGCGGGTATAGCTGGGGATACCGGTCGCATTCACCACCACATAATCACCGATCACCTCGACATACTGGACATTGACTTCAGCCGCCACACTGTCCGTATAAATATAAGAGGACTGGGTGCCACTGGTGTTCATGATCCAGGCGCTGGTATCCGCCGTCGTGCTGTCATCATCACCGTTCCCGTCCGCAATATCGACAAAAATATTGCCATCCCCGCAGGCACTTAGCAGCACAGCCGTCGATAGCAGCAGCAAGCGGGGTAAACGGCGCAGTATAACGAGTGTATCCAATGGCTTAGTCCTTAAATGTGGAAATAGAGGGCGATGCATGGAGATTTATCAAGTTTGTACATCACTTTTGTAGGCTGCTCTTTTTTATTGCCCACAGGATAAACTTCATTTCCAGCAACAGCCAAGGCACACCGTGTAACAACAAGTCCCCTACATCAACCAAGCGGGTCAGCTCGCCCGCCATCAGCATCTTCAGCTTCTCCCAAACGTGCGGCTCCGGTACAAACGGTGCCAGCCCAAGCGTCAGGCAAGCGACGATGAGGATGGGAAACGGGATACTGTCAAAAATACGGTGCAATGTCTGCATAAAACGTTGATTAACCTTTGTATGAATAAAGTCTGGGCAAGGCCACAGTATAAGCCAAATCAGCCTAACGCGTCCTCCACACCCTCCCGCAAAGCATTAAACACCCGTACTCCGTTCACTGACAAGGATTCGGTTCCATTATAAAAAACATAGCCTTCCGGCCAGCAGGCCGCAGAGGCTTCTCGAAAATGTTCAATCCCTTTCAGAAACTGCCGGTTAAAAGTAGCCGATGATTTGATCTCAATCGGCAACAAGCCCTTGTGGCTACGAATCAACAAATCGACTTCGTTCCCGTTAGAATCCCGATAAAAATAGAGATCAGCCCGTTTTCCCTGGTTAAGCAACGCCTTGCGTACTTCCAGAATCATCAGGTTTTCATACAAGTTGCCCCGTAACGGATCACGGCTCACCTGCTCCTGTGTATGAATCCCCAGCAGATACGCTGCCAGACCGGTATCCGTAAAATACAGCTTGGGTGATTTCACCACCCGTTTGCGGATGTTTTCAAAAAAAGGCGGCAATTCAAACACAATGTAAGAGGCTTGCAACACACTGATCCAGCTCTTGATCGTGCCGGACGACACGCCAATATCATTGGACAGGGACGAATAATTGATAACCTGCCCAATCCGTCCAGCCAGTAAGGTTAAAAACTGCTGAAACCGTCCCAGATCAGTCAGATTGATCATGGCTCTGACATCGCGCTCAACATAGGTTTGCAGGTAACTATTAAAAAAGCGCTCCGGCTTCAAATCAAATTGATGCAAGCGCGGGTAGGCACCTTTCCAGATGCACTCAAACGCATCCAGTGGTTGACCCGTTTGGCGTAATTCGGTTAATGCCAAGGGCAACAAGGTGAGTACCGCCGTGCGCCCGGCCAGTGACTGGTTGATGGCCTGCTGCAAATCCGGTTGATGGCTACCGGTCAGAATAAACATACCCGGTTTTTGTGCCTCATCCACAATGCCCTGCAGGTAAGAGAGCAGAATGGGTACGCGCTGTATCTCATCCAGAATGGCACCATCGGGGAGTTGTGCCAAAAAACCTCGGGGATCGATCTCAGCCGCTGAACGTACATCCGGTGTTTCCAGCAAATAATAAGGCTTGTCCGGGAAGGTTTCGCGGGCAAGCGTCGTTTTGCCCGATTGGCGCGGGCCCAAGAGGGTGACTACTGGGTATTCACGGCTGCTTTCGAGCAGTTCCGGGGTGATGTTTCTTTTATACATCCGTTAAGTATAAGCAAAGTTATGCAAATCACCAATCCAATTTTAAATTTGCATAAATCCATTTTCAAAGGGCGGAATATTGACCGGAATCACCAGACCGATTGACCCCGTAACAGCACAGTTGTTAACCTAAGCCCCTGTCTCAGGAGGAGCGGTTGGTATGAATAAATATGATTTGCTGGTGATCGGCAGTGGCCCCGGTGGGCGACGTGCAGCGGTGCAGGCCGCCAAACTGGGGAAACGGGTACTGGTGATTGAACGTGGCCGCCGGATAGGGGGTGTCTCTGTGCACACCGGCACCATACCGAGCAAAACGCTGCGCGAGACGGTACTCAATCTCAGTGGCTGGCGGGAACGGGAGTTTTACGGTCGCGGCTACCGCGCCAAGGCCAATATCACGCCCGAAGATTTGCTGATGCGCCTGACCAAAACACTGGATCAGGAGGTCGAAACCCTGGAGCACCAGTTTAACCGTAACCAGATTGCTACCCTGCGTGGGCAAGCCCGGTTTGTCGAGCCGCATGTCGTCGAAGTCGAAGGGGATGGCGGCGACCTCAACCGTTATCAGGGTGATGTTGTCATCCTCGCCACCGGCACCAAACCGTTCCGCCCGGATCATATTCCGTTTGATGGCGACCGGATTGTCGATAGTGATGAAATTCTCGACCTGAAACGCATTCCACGCTCACTGGCGGTGATTGGTGCGGGGGTGATTGGTGTCGAATATGCCACTATTTTCAGCGCTCTGGATGTCAGCGTCACCCTGATCGAGCCACGGGATACCATTCTTGATTTTGTCGACCGCGAAATTACCGAAGATTTCATGCACCAGATGCGTAACCGGGGCATGACTTTGCGTCTGGGTGAAACGGTGGAAAGCATTCAGGTTTCCCCCAGTGGCAGCTGCACCACCCGCCTGAAAAACATGCGTACCGTCACCAGTGACATGGTGCTTTATACCGCCGGGCGCAGCGGTGCCACCGATGATTTGCACCTGCATCACTGTGGCCTTACACCCGACAAACGCGGCAAGCTGAACGTCAATGAGAAATTCCAGACCGAAGTACCGCATATTTACGCGGTGGGCGATGTAATTGGTTTCCCCAGTCTCGCCTCCACCTCGATGGAACAGGGGCGGATGGCGGCGTGCAATGCCTTTGACGAGCCAGTGCATAAAATCCCGGAGTATTTCCCTTACGGGATTTATGCCGTACCGGAAATATCCACCGTCGGCATGTCGGAGCAGGAAGTACGCGCGCGTAATATTCCTTACGAGTGCGGGATTGCCCGTCTGCGCGAAACCTCACGCGGCCAGATCATGGGGCTGAACAGCGGCATGCTCAAAGCGATTTTCTCGATCAAAACGCATCGCCTGCTGGGTGCGCATATTGTCGGTGAAGGTGCGACTGAGTTAATTCATATCGGGCAAGCGGTGATCACCCTGAAAGGAACACTGGAATATTTTCTGGAAAATGCCTTTAATTACCCGACCCTGGCAGAAGCCTACAAGATAGCCGCACTGGATGCCTGGAACCGGATTCAGCATTGATGTCAGAATTGGAGACTAAGTAATGGCCATAGACAGCGATACCCAGGAAACCCCCACGCCCCAGCTGCCACTGGCGGGGGTGAAAGTGCTGGAGCTCGGTGCGCTGATTGCCGGGCCGTATGCCGCGAGCTTGCTGGCACAGTTCGGCGCGGAGGTGATCAAGATCGAGCCGCCCGGTGTGGGTGACCCGCTGCGCCGCTGGCGCAAGATTTACAAAGATACCTCCTTGTGGTGGTATTCACAAAGCCGCAATAAAAAATCACTCACCCTCAACCTGAAAGAACCGGAAGCACAGGCCATCATTCACCGCCTGGTCGCGGATGCCGATATTGTGATTGAGAATTTCCGCCCCGGCACGCTGGAGAAATGGAATCTGGGCTGGGAGCAGTTATCCGCCATTAATCCGGCGCTGATCATGGTGCGCGTGTCCGGTTATGGGCAAGACGGCCCTTATGCCCAGCGCCCCGGTTTCGCGGCCATTGCCGAGTCGATTGGCGGCCTGCGTCACCTCGCAGGTTACCCGGATCGCCCACCGGTACGGGTCGGCATCAGCATCGGCGATACCCTCGCTTCCCTGTATGGCGTGATCGGTGCCATGATGGCCATGCACCACCTCAAGGTCAACAAGGGGCAAGGCCAGTTTGTCGATGTTTCACTGGCGGAGTCGGTGCTGGGGGTGATGGAAAGCCTGATCCCGGAATATGGCATGTTTGGTTTTATCCGCGAACGCACGGGGGCCACCATGCCCGGCATTACGCCCTCGAATACCTACCTGTGCGCCGATCAGCGTTATGTGGTGATTGCCGCCAATACCGATGGCATCTTCAAACGCCTGATGCAGGCGATTGGGCGCAATGATCTCGCCAATGACCCGCAACTCACCCACAACGACGGGCGCGTCAGCCGTAACGATGAGATTGATGCCGTATTAGGCGGCTGGACAGCCAGCCTGCCACTGAAAGGCGTGCTGATGGTATTGGAAGATGCAGCAGTTCCGGCCAGCGGCATCAATAATGCCGAGGATATTTTCCATGACCCGCATTTCCGGGCGCGCGGCATGATCGAAGCACAAACACTGCCGGATGGCGAGACTATTTCCATCCCGGCGGCAGTGCCCAAGCTAAGCGCCACTCCGGCCACTACCCGCTGGCTGGGGCCGGCACTGGGTGAGCATAATGCAGAAATTCTCGGCGAATTGGGCTTTAGTGCCGATGAACAGGCCGCCTTGCACACACGGGGCGTCACGTGAAGCAGCACCGAAATCACCGAATACGCACGCTGCCGGAAACCCTCAAAACCCGTATTCTGGCGGGTGTCTGTTTACTGGTTGCAGCCAGCGCAGCGGAGGCAGCGGCTCCTACTCCTGCTGCATCGGCTATTCCTGAGCGCATTGTTTCCATCAATCTCTGTGCTGATCAGTTACTGCTCTTACTCGCTGACCCGGCACAAATCAGCGCGCTCACGCACTTGTCGCGTGAGCGGGGCGCGTCTTATTTCTATCAGCAAGCACTCGCCTACCCGACCACTAAAGGCCTTGCCGAAGAAGTGCTGCCGTACAAACCTGATCTGGTCATCGCCGGGGAATATGGCGGTATCCATACCGTGAGCCTGCTACAGAAACTGGGGGTGCGGGTAGAAACCCTACCGATGGCGAATGACTTCGACACCATCTTCAGTAATCTCGAAAAAGTCGCCCGCTGGGTCGGCCACCCGGAGCGCGGTATCGACCTTGCCGCAAAAATGCGTGCCCGCCTGCAAACATTCACCCCCGCGACCGAACAAGCCCCGATTGCGGCAGTCTATGACCCGAATGGCTATACGGTCGGTGCCGGTTCCTTGCGTGGGCAGGCGATGAAGCTGGCAGGCTGGCAGAATGCCGGTGAATTACTCGGCATCACGGGCTACGGTACGCTCTCGCTAGAGGCGATTGTGCGCTTGCAACCGGATGCACTGATCGACTCGCCCTATACCGAGAATACTTATTCACGCGCTGAGGCCTTGTCCCGTCACCCGGCTTTGCGCGGGCAAAAGAAGCATGCGCGCTTCATTAATATTCCCAGCAGCATGACTATTTGTGATGGCCCCTGGCTGGTGGATGTGATCGAACAATTGCAGCGTGAACGACTGGCTTTACCTGCTGTCTCCGCTAAGGAAAAAAATTAATGCCGGTTCGTTATGGCGTATTGATCAGCGCTTTAAGCCTGCTGGTGCTGGTACTGTTCCTGCTTTCGCTCATCGTTGGGCGTAATCCTTTGCCGATCTGGCAGGCCGCCAGTGAAACCCTGAATGATACCGAATCGGTACTCACCATTATTCTCACTGAAATCCGCCTGCCCCGCGCCTTGATTGCGCTCTTTGTAGGTGCCACGCTGGGGATGTGTGGCGCGGCCATGCAGGGCTTGTTGCGCAACCCACTCGCCAGCCCCGGCCTGATTGGCAGCGCCAGTGGTGCCGCTTTGTGTGCGGTTATTGTCCTGTATTTTGGCTTGCAGGGTTTATTTGCCCAAGCACTACCGCTGGCGGGTATGGTTGGCTCGCTGGCGGCGACTGCGCTGGTATTCGCACTCGCCGGGCGCTCGGCCAGTGTCACCACGCTGATCCTGGCCGGAGTCGCCATCAACGCACTCGCGACCAGCTGCATGTCCTTGCTGCTGAACCTCGCCCCTAGCCCCTATGCAATGCGCGAGCTGGTATTGTGGACGCTGGGCGATATTACCGACCGCAGCATGGATGATTTCTGGCTGATGCTGCCGTTCACACTGCTTGGCTGGGCACTGTTGTTTGGCGTAGGGCGACCATTGAATGCCCTGACGTTGGGCGAGAATACAGCGGCAACCATGGGCGTAAACCCCGTCTGGTTGCGCTGGCGGGTGTTTATTGCCGTGTCGTTTGCGGTGGGTGCGGCGGTTTCCACCACCGGCATGATTGGCTTTATTGGCTTGGTCATCCCACACTTATTGCGCCCGTGGGTGGCTTATGAACCGGGGCGCTTGCTGCCCGTATCGGCCTTGGGCGGAGCTGCCATGTTGCTGGCGGCAGACATCGGCGTGCGCCTGATTCCGACGGAGTCCGCACTCAAGGTGGGGGTGCTCACCGCGCTGGTCGGTGCACCTTTTTTCCTGCATTTGATCGTGCGTAGCCGTCGGGAGCATTTATGAATACCTTGCTGGCTGCCGATGCGATTAGCCTATCCCGAGGCGGGCGGATGTTACTGGCGGGCGTCAATCTGCAACTACAAGCCGGTGAGCTGGTGGGGTTGATCGGCCCCAATGGTGCGGGCAAATCCACCTTGTTGCAGATTCTTGCCGGTTTACAAACCCCGGACAGTGGCACAGTGCAACTTCAGAGCAAGCCACTGCGTAAGTTCTCTGCGCGTGAACGCAGCCGCCAGATAGCTTGGTTAGAACAGAACGGGCAGGTTAACTGGCCACTCAGTGTCGAACGGCTGGTGGCACTGGGACGCCTGCCGCATCTGGCCGGTTGGCAGCGTCCGGGGCAAGCTGATGCTGACGCAATCGAACAGGCTATGCAGGCCACCGATATCACCCAGTTACGCACCCGGGATGCAACCACCTTGTCCGGGGGTGAGCGCACCCGCGTACTGATGGCGCGCGCGCTGGCCGCCGCACCGAATATCCTGCTGGCCGATGAGCCAGTCGCCGCGCTTGACCTTGGCCATCAGTTACAGACCATGGAATTATTGCGTGACTTTGCCCAGGGTGAGCGTGCCTGTGTCGTGGTTTTGCACGAACTCTCACTGGCGGCACGTTACTGTGACCGCCTGTATATGCTGCAAGCCGGGCAGCTGGCCAGCAGTGGTAGCGTGGCTGAAGTGTTATCCGCAGAGAACTTACGCAAGGTCTATGCGGTCGAATGTGCTGTTGGCTGTGACGGTGTGCCGTGGATTGTTCCCGTGCGGCGGGTGTAATCCGCAGCGTGTGCACTTGAAATACGGTCAGACAGGGCTTACATTAAAAACCAGTATTGATTTGATAGGCACGCCATGCGTTTGTTTTACCTGCTCCACGATTTGCTCCTGATTCTATTACTGGCTGCACTGGCCTGGTGGGCAGCGCAGCACCTGCTGTTGCCAACAGCCGTGCAGACGACGGCCACTGACATCAGCCCGGTAGTGACTGTCACGACGACCACGACTGCGCCACTGGGTTCGCCCTTGCCTGATGTGCAACCAACACCGAATGATAATGATTCAATCGCAGAGTTTGTCGGGCCACGCCAACCCAGAGTGAGGGTGGCACCGACTTGGGGCTTGCCACCGATTGCCCTGATTCCTGATACCTCCTTGCGGGATTTTTGGGACTCGCTGCCTTTCGTGCGCCACAAGCCCAAGCCACCGCCGCGCTTGCGCCCGGTCGCGCCGCCGCATGTGGCCAAACTGGTCAAATCTGTTTATGCCCAGTCTGAAGTCACCCGTTCGTATAACCCGTCTTATGTCCAGCTGGCTTATCCCGGTGGGGATGTGGATATATCCACCGGCGTCTGCACGGATGTGGTGGTGCGTTCTTTCCGTGCCCAAGGTGTTGATCTGCAGAAAGTCGTGCATGAAGACATGCGCCGCAACTTTCGTCAGTATCCACATAAATGGGGCTTACGCAGCCCTGACCCCAATATTGATCACCGCCGCGTACCCAACCTGATGACGTATTTTGAACGTCATGGCAAGGCATTACCGATTTCCGATAACTCGAACGATTATCAGGCCGGTGACGTGGTGGCCTGGGCGCTGAATGACACCCAACAGCATATTGGCGTAGTGATGAAAAGCCGCAGCGATGACGGCCTGCGCCCACTGATCGGGCACAACATTAATGAGGGAGCCAAGATTCAGGATGTCCTGTTTGCCTGGCCGATTATTGGTCATTATCGTTACTTTGAACCGAAAATGGCGGAGAACTTGCGGAAAGAGTAAGCGTAAGAATAAGCGTCGGCGGTAATATCAGTGCCAAAGCCTCTTGCCAGAAGCCTTCTCAATCGCCGCCAGGCGTTCAGCATGGGCGATTAAGTCCTCTTCACTCGCGCGGATCACCTTGAGCGCACCCGGCTCCAGTTGTAAACGACGGATACTGCCCGCTTGAGCGGTGGCATTGCCGCCTTCGTCTTTTTCGTTACCCAGCAATAAATTCACCTGTCCGCCAGTCATGGCCAGATAGACATCCGCCAGAATCTCGGCATCAAGCAAAGCGCCGTGCAGTGTGCGGTGACCATTGTCAATTTCATAACGTTTGCACAGTGCATCCAGACTATTGCGCTGCCCCGGAAAAGCCTGCCGCGCCATCACCAGCGTATCCAGCACGGTACAATACCCCGTAATCGGCTGGAAACGCCCGCCGAACCTAGCCAGCTCATGATCCAGAAAGCCAACATCAAACGGGGCGTTATGGATCACCAGCTCTGCACCGCGCAGATACTCAATCAGATCCTCGGCTATCTCTTCAAAGCGCGGTTTGTCGACCAGAAATTCATTACTAATCCCGTGTACGGCCAGCGCCCCGGCATCAATTTCGCGATCAGGCTGCAGGTACTGATGAAAATTATTGCCGGTTAAGCGTCGCCCGATCATCTCCACACAGCCAATCTCGATCAGGCGGTGCCCCTGTTTGGTTTCAAGGCCGGTGGTTTCCGTATCCAGAATAATTTGCCGTGTCATCCGCCCTACTCCGTTGGCTTCTTTTCATCAATCGCACGATTGGCGAGTGCATCCACCCGTTCATTACCTGCATGCCCGCTATGCCCTTTCACCCACTTCCAATGGATTTTATGGGGCTGGGTGGCGGCATCCAAACGTTGCCATAATTCCTGATTCTTGACGGGCTTGCCGGTCGAGCTTTTCCAGCCTTTACGCTTCCAGCCCGGCATCCACTCGGTGATGCCCTGCAACACATACTTCGAGTCAGTGGTCAGCGTGACCTCGCACGGCTGTTTAAGTGCCTCCAAGCCCTGAATCGCCGCCATCATTTCCATCTGGTTATTGGTGGTCGCCGGCCAGTAACCATACAGCTCACGTTCTTTATCTCCCGCCTGCAACAAGGCACCCCAGCCACCCGGCCCCGGATTGCCCCGGCAAGCACCATCCGTAAATAGCTCAACTTTATTCATGATCTCTTCTCTTGCTTCCCTGTTTTTGTTTGAACGGCAGGACGGGTAAAGCCCGCCCGGCGCTGGAATTCACCGCTACACTGGGCTTCAGAATCGGGCGTACCTGCCGACTGGTTTTCAAAGGTGTCATTTTTGCCACCTGCTTGCGCACATGAATCACCTGCAAATTACCCAGTGCCAACTGATAGCGCTTCCCCAACTGTTCCAGCCCGGCGAACCGATTAAAGACGCGTTCACTCCCCAGACCGGGCCGAAACCCCAGCGTGCGTGTCTCAATGATTTCAAACCCGAGGATACTAAACCAGTCCCGGATACGAAAGCCACTGTACATACTCGGCCCCGCACGCTGATAGAGCCGCCGCCAGAACAGATGCAGACCACGGCAGCTGAACGGGTTGAATCCGATCAGAATACAATGCCCCTCCGGCACCAACACCCGGTCAATTTCCCGCAAGACCTGATGCGGTGACTGCGTGTAATCCAGCAAATGCCAACCAACCACCAGATCCACATTATCCACCGCAATCGGTAGCGCCTCAGCATCGGCAATAATTTCTGCATCCGTTGCCCGCAAATCGGCTGACATTTTGACATGCATGCCAATGCGCGACTCGCAGAGAAAATCGGGCCATTCAGCCAGCAGTCCTATTTCCAGTGCATAATAGCCGAATATATCGGCACTCATCGACTGCACCGTCTGCTGCAATTCCTTCAGGGCATAACGCCCCTGACGTGACTCATACCAGCGCTGCAACCCAGCAATCTGCAAGGGAGTCATGCGAGAGGAGATCGATGATAGTGATTCGGGTTTCTTCTTGTTCATTCCATACTACATAGGACAGTCAATGACCCAAAGACGGGTAAAAGCGGTAATCTGACATTCTGAACGCACAAACACAACTATAAACAATGAATCTCGGGACTTAAGACCTGCACAAAATATAACAGTAAATTTTTTAACAGGCTAACATTGGGGCGACATTTTATGGGGAAATTCTACCACCTGACACCGGTGGTGGTTGTTTGTACGACGCTATGGTTAAGCGGCTGTGCCAGTAATCACTCGAACTTGAAAACGGCACAGGCAAACACAAACAGCGATCCTGTCTATCAGGCGCTGCCCTTGGTTCAAGGCGCACAAGCGCCCCGGCCACGACCGGCACCCCGCTATCAGGCACGCCAACAGACGGTTGTGGCACGTCGCCCAGCCAGACGCCAGTTTGTGCAGGTAGCCCAGCGCCCACCCGCTGCGCTAATGAACGTCCAGCGCGCCAGTTACATTCCAGCCGTTAGCAGTCATTATACGCTTGATCAGGATTTCGATACCTGGACACGCGTATTCCGTAGCTTCCGCCTGGGTGACTACTCCAGCAATCCCCGTGTTCAGCAGTTTATCCAGTCTTATGCACAAAACCCGGCACAGCTCAGTATTCTCTCTGAGCGCGCCAGCCTGTTTTTGCACATGATCATCGCCGAACTGGAGCGCCGGGGTATGCCGGCTGAACTGGCATTATTACCTTTTGTAGAAAGTGGCTTTGACCCGGATGTGTTCTCACATGCCGGAGCAGCCGGTTTGTGGCAATTTATTCCGTCCACCGGGCGTGATTATGGCTTAAAACAGGTCAGTAACTACGATGCACGCATGGATCCCTTTGCGGCTACCGGTGCGGCGCTGAATTACCTGCAAAAGCTGCAGCGCCAGTTTAATGGCGACTGGTTGCTGGCGTTGGCGGCTTACAACTGCGGTGAAAACTGCGTGAGTCGCGCCATCAGCAAGGCGCGCAGTGCGGGTCGCCCCAGCGACTTCTGGAATCTGTCCCTGCCGAAAGAAACCATGAACTATGTACCGCGTCTGTTGGCTTTCAAAGAACTGATCGGCAATGCACGCCGCTATAACATCCGGCTGCCTGTCACTCCCAACTCGGCCAAACTGGCACAAATGCGCATCAACAAACCGGTGAGTTTGCGCCAAGCCGCCCTACAAGCGGGCTTGCCTGCTAACCGCCTGCTGGAGCTGAACCCCTGTTTCCGTACCGGGATTACAACGCCGGAACACTCTAACCGTATCATTCTGCCCCGCGAACATGCTGACCGCCTGGTACAGGTGATACGTGCCTTGCCCCCCGCTTATGCCCAACCCGCTTATGCAGCCTGGCGCGGTTCGTCGCCCGGAGGTTGATCCGCCGCCCTGACTGTTTAACACTACGGGGATAATAAACTATTCCCGTAACTATCCCTGTGATGACCATAGAGGCCGCGTTATCGTTATGGCACAACTAATCATTAGCCTGAACAATCAGATTATTAAACGCATCAAGCTGACCTTGCCCAGCTATCTGATCGGCAGGAGTACACAGTGCGATATTCTGCTGGCGGAAAGAACTGTCAGCAGTCAGCATGCCCGTCTGATTAACGCCGGCGAAGACTGCTTCCTGGAAGACATGGATAGCACGAACGGGGTTTATGCCAACAGCCAGCGCATCCAGAAGCACCTGTTGATGGATGCCGATGTCATTACCATTGGCAAATTTCAACTGGTTTATCGGAGTAGTGCTGGCCTGCTCACACAACTCCGGCAACTGAGCGTACACCCCCGCTTGCTGGAAAACAGTGAGCTGCCACAACTGCGCATCATGAATGGCCGCAAGCAGGGGCACATCATTCCTATTCAGCGTGACCGGTTAAGACTCGGCGAGAACGGCATTGGCCAAATCATGGTTGAAAAAAATCAGGCGGGTGACTACCTGCTCCACCAGCTCGGCGAAAGCACGGTCAAAACCGTGGTCAAGCTCCAACATGGCGACAGTTTCGAGATCGGTGATATTGAACTGCAGTTTCACCAGACGCCGAAAACCGCTACGCTGTAGCTTTTTCAAGGCGAGAAACCCGCGTGAGTACCGTAGGAGCAGAATCCAATAGCAATTTGAATAGCTTGAGTAACTTGACCAACCTGCGCAAGCGCTTGAAAAAACAACGTGCCACTCTGTCCAAAACTGAACAGCAAGCCCTGTCAAGACAGGCCGTCAGCCACTTGCGCCGCTCCCGCCTGTTTCGTTCAGCACGTAATATTGCCATTTATCTGCCAGTGCGCGGGGAAGCCGATCCCACGAGCCTCAGGCTCTGCGCCCACTCCTATCAACGGTTTTATTTACCGGTACTCTCCCCCAGCTCATCACAGGGGCTGATCTTTGTCGAATGGTCGTCTACCACCCGCTTTCGCCAGAACCGCTTCAATATCCCTGAGCCACTGATGGCTTCCAGCCCTACCCTCGCACCCGCCAAACTGGATCTGGTCATCACTCCGCTGCTCGGTTTCGATCATCACGGTAGTCGGTTGGGCATGGGCGGTGGTTTTTATGATCGCAGCTTTGCCTTCAAACGGCGTCGGCAGCCGCAAACCTCCCCGCGTCTGGTTGGCTTTGCCTACCAGTTCCAGCAGGTCGCTCAGCTGGACAGACAGCCTTGGGATGTCCCTCTGGATGCAATTTGTACCAATACACAGTTAATTTCATTCTGATCATGATAATTCTGTACAATATAAGTATATAGTAATATACTAACTATATACTTACCGCATCAGGAGCAACTGTGATGAAAAAGATTCTAACCGGATTAACTTTACTTGCGCTGTCAACTTCCGCCAGTGCCGATTTCTTCAATAGCGACGGCGGTGGCCAATGGAAAAATGGCCCGCAAGGCCCGTACTGGGAAGCCAATGACTGGCCAGAATGGACACCCATGTACTGGATGGAAGAAATGATGAACGAGTTTGATAGCGAGGATGGCTATAACGGCAATGGTTTTAACACCAACAGCATGCCGTTCTTTGGCAATAGTAATGGTAACTCTCGTGGTTTCAATACCAATAACATGCCGTTCTTCGGTAATGGCAACGGCAGTGGTTTTAACACCAATAATATGCCGTTCTTTGGTAACAACACACCCTATGGCGCAGGCGCACCTATGATGCCGTATGGTGCAGTACCGATGCAGATGCAGCAACCGATGATGCCGTATGGTGCAGCACCGATGCAGATGCCACAGCCGATGATGCCGTATGGTGCAGTACCGATGCAAATGCAGCAACCGATGATGCCGTATGGCGCAGTACCCATGCAGAATTATCGCGCGGTACCCGTCGCCCCAAGCGCACCGGTAGCGCCGACTGCCCCTGGCCCCGCTGCGGCACCTGCCAGTAATTAAAGCTACAATTAGACCTGCTAAAAAGCCGGATGCTTAATCATCTGCACTCGGCTTGCAGGCATTAGGCCCCTCCAGGGTGCAAAAGCCTGCGGGCAGCTCCACCCCCGGCGGTGGAGTAGCCAGAAAACGGCTAGTGGTGGGTGCGGGTTCAATAATATCTACCGCTGAATCTGCGGCGACTGGATGCGTTGGGTACTCAGTGCTTGCATCTGCCTGAGATATCGCCACGGGTGCTGGTTCCGCTTCGGCCACCTTGTGGCTCTGCTCAAAATGAACCAGCCGCAACTGCCGAAAATGCTGTTCAGCCTGCCAATAGTCCTGCAGATATTGCTGGCGCTCAAGTAGCGCAACCAGTTCAGTGTCAGCCAGCCCCATCTGATCAATTTCAGCGTCCATAGCGTCCAAATGCTGCAGAATGGTGCCGGTCTGATAGTGCAAGGCCAGATTTTGCTGATAACCGTCTACACCACTGGCTGCCAAGCTCTTATAAGCTTTATCGAGCCCTGAAAACTGCTGCTGCTGTAACTGGTAAGCCGACTTGGCAGCAGCATTACTGGCAGTATCCACAGAAAGAGACGGGGAGCTTGATGCGTTGGAACTGACCAGATCAGGAACCACCATACTGGCAACAAACAGTAACAGTGCACCGAAGCCGGTGATAGACAGCCATTTCAGATAATTTTGTGACCAGGAAGAGTTTTCCGTTTCCTGTTTTACGATGAGCTTGGGCATAACCTGTCGACCATTGGGTTTTGGGTTTTGGGTTTCTGCGTGAATGCTGACACATAAGCACGCAGGCTCTAAAAAAATAGAGTCTCTTTTATGTTGATACCCAGCGCCTGAAATAGTTCCGCTTAAACCTTAAATCGGTTTCTGCTCCGGTGCATGGGGTTCAGGGGGTGCAACCGGCTTTGTTAAGTCTTTTTCCAGACCCTTGATACCATTGCGCAAAGTTTCACCCAGCTGGTCAACACTCTCACTAAGGGATTTATCCAGCCCTTTCAGGCCTTCCTGCATAAAGCTGTTCAATTGATCGACTACAGCCCCCATCGCCCCACTCACCATCGATCCCATTGTTTTCTGTACATCCACTAGCCAGCCATCTTCATGCTTGACCAACACCGTGCGCACAGGAATTTTTAAGTCGCCCTTGTCCCCACCATATAGGAGTGTAGCAATCTCTGCGATTTCTCCCTGGATTTTTAACTCTCCCAGCTCAAAACGTTGCGTGGAAACCTGCTTGCTCTGTAAAAACTGGAGGTATTGGGCACTTTCCCAAGTGACCAGCTTCTTTGCAGCTTCCATATCGTCTGCCTGCACCGCAACCCAGAAAGCTTCGGCTGTTTCACGCACTTGCTGCTCAGCAGATGACAGCATACAGCCACTTAAGCCCAGCACCAAAAGCAGCAGAATACTCAAATAACGCATAGATCGGTTCATATCAACTCTCCCAATAACACACCACCGTCACCACTCTGCAATGACAGGCACACCGATGTTATGGTGTTTTCCAACTGGGTATCAGTATTGCTTTTCACTAAAACTTTACAATAATTAGAAGTATAGCCGGTATAAACAAACTGTCTACTGACCTGTTTACCCCGCTCCCACAGCACCTCAGCATGTTGCCCAACTTGCTGCTGCAACCATTGATTTTTCATGCGTTCATCTAACGTATGCAAAGTTTGGCTACGCATTTTTTAATAGGTTCAAATACCACCACATCCGCATCGGGTACTGCCAGCACAATCTCATGCCCGGCAGCCTGAAAACCTTGTGACCATTGCTCAAGTTCCGCTTCGTTCAAGCGACAGCCCAATGTTTTTAAATGAACCTTCATAACAGGGGATGGCTATCCTGGTTTTGTCCGGCTACCCAACATCTGTTTCAGATATTTTCCGGATGTAATTCGATTTCAGCACGGTCATGCAGCGATTTCAGCAAAGCGCTCAATTCACGCCCGCCCACGGTGCTACTGTATTGCTGCCCGGCGTTTTCTTCGAGTGTAGCGGCACCATCTTCTACGGTCTTCAGCGCAAGCAGTGCGTAATCACCATTCGGTAGCACCACGCTGCCCCAGCTCGGTTTGGTTGCCTCTGCAGGGCGCGGTATGGCAAAGGCCTCACCCAATATGGCCGGTGCCAGCGCGTTACCGGTGCGCCCGATCAAACCGGGCTTCTCCACGCTATCCGCTGCCAAACCGGCGGCAGTCAACGCTGCCCAGCCACTGGCTTGTACCTGCTTGAGCAGCTCATCGCCTTTGGCAGCCGCTAGTTTGCGACTTTCCTGCTGTGTCAGCGTCTGCACGATCGCAGCTTTGACATCCGCTAATGGCTTTTGGGCGGCGGCTTCCTGACTGATCACCCGCACCACCACAGCCTGCGTCTCACTCAGCTGGATCAGCTCAGAGTTTTTCCCGTCTTTCAGTACTTCATCAGAGAATGCAGCTGCCAATACCTTGGGGTCAGCCGCAATACCTTCACCCTTGGTACGTGTCACCCAGTCAGTCTCCGCTACTTTCAGGCCAACGGCTTCCGCTGCAGGTGCCAAATCGCCGCTCTTCTCATAAGCAATCGTTTGCACCTTTTCCGCCTTGTCCAGAAACAGGTCTTCTGCCATTTTGCGGCGATAATCTTCATCCACCTGGGTTTTTACTTCGGTAAACGGCTTTTGCACTGCATCAGCCACGCTATTCACCCGAATAATTTCATAGCCTGCCGCTGTTTTAACCGGATCAGAAATCGTGTTAACTGCTTGAGCAAACACCGCTTTTTCAAAATCAGGATCCCAGTCGCCAACGACAATATCGCCCAACAAGCCAGCATTCTCAGCAGCAATCTTGTCATCTGACTCCTTGCTGGCAGCCTCTTCAAAAGTCTTGGTGCCTGCTTTGATGTCCGCAGAGAGCGCATCAATACGTGCCTTTGCTTCAGCATCCTTGGCCGGATCCTCGACACTCACCAAAATGTGGCTGGCATTGCGAGTCGCGGGTGTTGCGTAGCGTTCGGCATGCTCATCATAGTAAGCCAGTAACGCTTCCTCTGTTGCCGGAGCGGCTGCGCTCAGTTGTTCCTGACTAATATCGAGGTAGGCCAGCTTGACCTTTTCCTCAGTCATAAACGTATTTTTATTTTGCTCATAATACGCGGCAATCTGCTCATCGCTGATCTGCACTGTTGCCTCAAAATCAGCGGCTTTCAAAGTGAACAGTTCAATATCGCGCTTTTGGTTACGCAAGGCTTGGTAGCGCTCGGCATCTGCTTTGGTTACAAAAGCGGTGGCAGTGACACCCTCACGGAATTGCCCCTGCGTCAGATCCTGGCGTACTTGCTGCTCGAATTCGGCTTCGTTCCGGCGTTGTAGGCGCAGAAAATTCTGGTACTGCTCTTTGTCAAATCGCCCATCCTTCTGAAAAGCCTCAATGCCAGTAATCGCATTTTGAACTTCCGTGGTACTGGCGCGGTAGCCTTCTGCTGCAATTTTTTGCCGCAACAGCGCCTGATTGACCGCATTGTCCAAGGCCAGCTGTTTCAGTGCATCATCCCCCATGCTGGCGGCCATTTGCCCGAACTGCTGACGCATCTGTAGCAGCTGACTCTGCACATCGCGTGCCGGAATCTCCTCACCATTAACCACGGCAGCCGCCAGGGATTTCCCGCCATCAAAGTAGGAATTGATCCCCCACAATGCGAACGGAACACTAATAAACCCTACAATGGCGTAGGCGATCCAACCTTTAGCTTTATCATGAATTGCTTGTAACATATTCTTCTGCTGTTCTTCTGCGTATTATTAAATGGAAATGGTTAAGGTATGCTCGCCCTTTGAGCACAAGGACGCATCATACAAAATGCAGGCAACAAGGGGAAGAGAAAAAGACAAGCTAATGGCGGAGCGGACGGGACTCGAACCCGCGACCCCCGGCGTGACAGGCCGGTATTCTAACCAACTGAACTACCGCTCCACAGCTTATTTGATCGTTGTCATCACCCAGCCACTCTAGCTGACCAGAGTATCACCGAGTGTTGGCAAGTGCTAATAAAGACACTTGTTTTTAGGGCTTGGGATGGCGGAGCGGACGGGACTCGAACCCGCGACCCCCGGCGTGACAGGCCGGTATTCTAACCAACTGAACTACCGCTCCAGTTCCCAATAATGGTGGGTGATGAGGGACTTGAACCCCCGACATTCGCCTTGTAAGGGCGACGCTCTACCAGCTGAGCTAATCACCCATCGCTGAAAAGTGCATTGTTTTACTGCATTTTTTAACGCTTAAAGTCACATAACTGTTCAATAACGTACTATTAAAAAAGGATGCATTTTAATGCATCCTTTTTTACAATTGGCGGAGCGGACGGGACTCGAACCCGCGACCCCCGGCGTGACAGGCCGATATTCTAACCAACTGAACTACCGCTCCAATTTTTAATTTTCCAATAATGGTGGGTGATGAGGGACTTGAACCCCCGACATTCGCCTTGTAAGGGCGACGCTCTACCAGCTGAGCTAATCACCCATCGTTGGAAAGTGCGCTAGTTTACTGCATCTTTTAGTGCTTTGCCAGCTTTAAATGCAGGAATTTTTGCTGCTGCAATTTCGATCGCATCACCTGTCCGTGGGTTACGACCCGAGCGCGCCTGGCGCTCACGCACCAGAAATGTACCAAAGCCAATCAGGGAAATACTCTCTCCCTTAGCCAGACTTTCAGTAACAACATCAACCATAGCCTTGAATGCACGGTCAGAATCAGCTTTGGTCAAACCCGATTTGGCGGATACTGCATCGATCAATTCAGTTTTGTTCATGAAAAGAATCCTTTGAATTCGTTATTACAGGGAAACCCGAACACTCCACTTACGACCTGTAGCAAAAAAACTACTAGTGTGAATATGTAACACAGTTATACCAGCGACCTTTAAAAGGTGTCAACTAAATGACGGGCAGATAGTAGCATTTTCATAGCTTTAATCAGTGTGTGCGCGTATTTTCCATCTCATCATCATTTAGGGCGGCGGCGGGCGTTGTGGCAGAATCACCCTCATCCTCATCTGCAGCATCGCTGAGTGGCTCCGGCATACGCTCCAAGGCCAGCGCCAAAACTTCATCAATCCATTTTACCGGACGAATTTCCAGCCCTTTTTTCACATTATCCGGCACTTCAGCCAGATCCTTTTCATTCTCTTTGGGGATCAGCACCAGACGAATACCCCCCCGGTGTGCCGCCAACAGCTTCTCTTTCAAACCACCGATGGGCAGTACCTCACCCCGCAAGGTGATTTCTCCGGTCATCGCCACATCAGCTCTCACCGGAATGGACGTCATGGCAGACACAATCGCCGTCACCATACCGATACCGGCACTGGGGCCATCTTTCGGCGTAGCACCTTCCGGCACATGGATATGCACATTGTTTTTGCGCAACAGGCTGCGTGATACACCCAATGAACGCGCTCTGCTTTTCACCACCGTCTCCGCCGCATAAATCGACTCTTTCATGACTTCGCCAAGGCGCCCAGTACTCTTGATCGCCCCCGAACCTGGCAGTAGTGCACTTTCAATCGTCAGCAGGTCACCACCGACTGAAGTCCAAGCCAAGCCGGTCACTTGCCCGATTTGATTCTCCTTGCCACCACGGCCATAGTCAAAACGTCGCACACCCAGGTATTTCTCAATATTGCGCGGTGTCACGGCTGATTTTTTCTTGCTACTCAGCAAATGTTGCTTGACCGCTTTACGACACAGCTTGGAAATTTCCCGATCGAGGTTACGCACACCCGCTTCACGCGTGTAATGACGGATGATATCCATCACCGCCGTGTCACTCACCAGCAGCTCACCCTCTTCCAGGCCATTGGCTTTCAGCTGTTTGGGAATCAGGTAGTTTTTAGCGATATTTAACTTTTCATCCTCGGTATAACCCGGAATACGAATCACTTCCATCCGATCCAGCAAAGGGCCGGGGATATGCATACTGTTGGAAGTGGCAACAAACATCACATCCGACAAGTCAAAATCAACCTCCAGATAATGATCAGCAAAGGTGTGATTCTGCTCAGGGTCTAACACCTCCAGCAAAGCAGAGGCCGGATCACCCCGAAAATCAGTGGCCATTTTGTCAATCTCATCCAGCAGGAACAGCGGATTGCGTGTCCCTACCCGCGACAGATTCTGGATGATTTTACCCGGCAAGGAGCCGATGTAGGTACGACGGTGCCCACGAATTTCAGCCTCATCACGCACACCACCCAAGGCCATCCGCGAGAACTTGCGACCAGTCGCCCGGGCAATAGACTGCCCCAGTGAAGTTTTACCTACACCCGGCGGTCCAACCAGGCACAGGATCGGCCCTTTGATCTTCTTTACCCGCTGCTGTACTGCCAGAAATTCAAGAATGCGCTCCTTGACCTCATCCAGTCCGTAATGATCTTCATCCAGAATTTTCTCGGCAGCCGCCAGATCCGACAAAGTCTTTGACTTCTTCTTCCAC
This sequence comes from uncultured Thiothrix sp., assembly GCA_964293125.1. GTDB lineage: Bacteria > Pseudomonadota > Gammaproteobacteria > Thiotrichales > Thiotrichaceae > Thiolinea. Next base: position 37,971 of record CAXYXY010000028.1, read on the forward strand.
GGCAAACCCACCATCCAGTCGATGTAATTACGCACTACGGTCGCTTCCGCTGACATCGGCGACATCATTTTCAACTTGTTCAGCTCAGTAGTCGCTTTCTCACGCGCCTCCTTGGGCATACCGGCTTTGGCAATCTTGCGCGCCATTTCGTCCACTTCACTGGGACTTTCATCCATGTCGCCCAGTTCTTTCTGGATCGCCTTGATTTGCTCGTTTAAATAATACTCACGCTGACTGCGCTCCATCTGCTGCTTGACGCGTCCGCGAATTTTTTTCTCGACCTGCAGCAGATCCAGTTCGTTTTCAATCAGCTCCATCAGATGCTGTACGCGCTCCTCCACATTCAGCATTTCAAGAATGCTTTGCTTTTGCGCGATTTTAAGCCCTAAATGGGCGGCAATCGTATCCGTCAACCGCACGGGATCATCAATACTGGCCAGGGAAGAAAGAATTTCTGGTGGAACTTTTTTATTCAGCTTGACGTACTGCTCGAACAAGTTGACCAGTGAACGCCCCATCACTTCCGCTTTGCGCTCGTCCAGATCAAGCACCGACGGCCGTCGCTCTACTTCGGCAGCAAAATAAGGGCTTTCATCATCAATCGCGATCATTTCTGCACGTTCCAGCCCTTCGACCAGCACTTTCAACGTACCATCCGGCAGGCGTAGCAATTGCAAAATCGTCGCCAATGTGCCAATGGTATGCACATCATCCAGATCAGGATCATCCACTTCAGCACTTTTTTGGGCAACCAGCAGCACCTGCTTATCAGACGCCATGGCCGCATCCAGCGCCTGTATGGAACGATGCCGCCCGACAAACAAGGGAATAACCATATGCGGATACACCACCACATCACGCAACGGTAATACGGGTACAACCAAGGTATCCGTTTCCAAATCTTTATCAGACATATTTTACCTCTCTCGTTTCACAATCTGCACCCAACAGCCTACAGTTTTTATGAACAGGAACACGGCCAATGAATGGCGGGACACGCGCCCTGCGTAACAAGCATCACGACAGGGCGCATTCAGAATTATTCAGCAGCGGATGCTACTTTGGGTTCGGCATTCTCATAAATCAGATAAGGCGCTGCCTCACCTTTAACGACAGATTCATCAACCACCACCTTGCTCACTGATTGCTCAGAGGGCAGGTCATACATGGTGTCCAACAAGATCTTTTCCATAATAGTGCGCAGACCCCGTGCCCCTGTTTTCCGCAACATGGCCTTGCGGGCAATGGCATGCAGGGCATCTTCACGGAATACCAACTCGGTGCCTTCCATGTCGAACAGCTTGCCGTACTGCTTGGTCAAGGCATTCTTTGGCTCAGTGAGAATCCGCACCAATGCAGTTTCATCCAGCTCTTCCAGGGTAGCTACCACTGGCAGGCGCCCGACAAACTCAGGAATCAGGCCGTAACGCACCAAGTCTTCCGCTTCAATATCACGGATTACATCACCAAAACTGCGGCTGTCATCCGGCGCTTTTACTACTGCCGAAAAACCAATACTGCCTTTTTCGGTACGGTCGCGAATCACCTTGTCCATCCCGGCAAAAGCACCACCGACAATGAACAGAATGTTCTTGGTATCCACCTGCAAAAATTCCTGCTGTGGGTGCTTGCGTCCGCCCTGGGGTGGCACAGAAGCTATCGTACCCTCAATCAGCTTAAGCAGCGCTTGCTGCACACCTTCACCGGAAACATCACGGGTGATGGACGGATTGTCCGACTTGCGTGAAATCTTGTCGATTTCATCAATATAGACAATGCCTGTCTGTGCTTTTTCAACATCATACTCGCACTTTTGCAGCAATTTCTGGATGATGTTTTCTACATCCTCACCCACATAACCCGCTTCCGTCAGAGTGGTGGCATCCGCAATCGTAAAGGGCACATTCAGCAAACGCGCCAGTGTTTCTGCCAGCAAGGTTTTACCGCTACCGGTTGGCCCGATCAGCAGAATATTGCTTTTTGCCAGCTCGACATCATCTTTATCTTTGCTCGTTTTTTTGTGCAGACGCTTGTAGTGATTATAGACAGCGACCGACAGCACTTTTTTTGCCAGCTCCTGGCCAATCACGTATTCATCCAGGCTTTGACTGATTTCACGCGGGGTCGGCAAAGAAGAACTGTCTTCGGCATCCCCCTGGCTGGAATGCATTTCTTCCTGAATGATGTCATTGCACAAATCGACACACTCATCACAGACAAATACAGAAGGCCCTGCAATGAGCTTACGCACCTCATGCTGACTTTTTCCGCAGAAAGAACAATAAAGTAACTTCCCGTTGTCTTGACTACCCTTTTTATCTTTACTCATCAGAACCTCTACCTGTGTCAGACCGGCTGATAAACCCGCTTCGATTACAGCTCACCGTACTATGTGGCACCATAAATACCAATTTCAACCCACATTATCTACGACTATGCACGCTAATAACAAGAATACTGCGATTTGTGGGTAATTAAAACGAAAACAGCCTGATGATCAGGCTGTTTTAAATAGAAAACCTATGGACAGGTACAAGAATCAACCAGCACGGCGCTGCATGATACTGTCAATCAGACCATAGTCTTTGGCTTGTTCCGCTGTCATGAAGTTATCACGATCGGTATCATGGCCAATTTTCTCCAGTGACTGTCCGGTGTGCTTGGACAATACCTGGTTCAGCTCTTCGCGGATTTTCAGGATTTCACGCGCATGAATTTCAATATCAGACGCCTGCCCCTGGAAACCACCGAGTGGCTGGTGAATCATCACCCGTGAATGGGGCAATGCCAAGCGCTTGCCTTCAGCGCCCCCTGCCAGCAGCACAGCACCCATGCTCGCCGCTTGACCAATGCACAGAGTGCTAACGTCTGGCTTGATGAACTGCATGGTGTCATAAATAGACATGCCTGCAGTCACTACGCCACCGGGAGAATTGATATACAGATGAATATCTTTCTCCGGATTCTCGGATTCCAAAAACAACAGCTGCGCAACAATCACGTTGGCCATGTAGTCTTCGACCGGGCCTACGCAGAAAATAACGCGCTCCTTGAGCAAGCGCGAATAAATGTCGTAAGCACGCTCGCCACGCGAGGATTGCTCGATCACCATCGGTATCAGATTCAATGCCCGGGTGTCCATGTTGCCTGCTGAGTTAGCCATAAATTCATTCAACCTTATGATTTTGATCAGGCAGCAGCAACATCTTCGTCTTCAGCAACGGCAGCCTGATTCTGTTTACGGTTCATGATACTGTCAAAGTCGCGCTGTTCATCAGTCACTGTGGCCTGTTCCAGCACCCAGTCAACAATCATGTCTTCCATGACAGCGGCTTCAACGGTTTGCATCGCCTGACGATTTTCGCGGTAATACTGGATCAACTCCGCAGGGTCTTCATAGGATGCTGCCAGTGTTTCCAGCAGGGTATCAACCCGTGCCTGATCACGCTGCAGACCTTTCTGACGAATAATCTCGCCCACGATCAAACCCAGTTTGACACGACGCTCGGCCTGCGGCGAGAACAACTCGTCAGGGATATTATCGGCTGGTGTATTGGTGTTTTGCGAAAACTCTTCACGAATGTGGCTGATTTCGTCTTTGATCAGTGACTGTGGTAGATCAATTTCGTGCAGTTTGGCCAGACCATCCATGACCTGTTGCTTGATTTGGGTCTTAAGCGCATTACCCAGTTCACGCTCCATGTTCTTTTTCACTTCAACACGGAAAGACTCCATACTGCCGTCTTCAACGCCGAACTGCTGAATAAACGCCATGTCCAGCTCAGGCAATACAGCTGCCTGTACGTTATTGACCTTCAGTTTAAATTGCGCAGTCTGACCTTTCAGGTTTTCTGCCTGATAATCTTCAGGGAAGGCCACATCCGCCACTTTTTCTTCGCCCGGAGCCATACCCAACAGCGCCGCTTCGAAATCTTTCAGCATACGGCCAGCACCCAATTCAACCGGGTAATCCTCAGCCGCGCCCCCTTCAAACTGCTCGCCATTCAGGCTGCCATCAAAGTCGATGCGCACCAAGTCGCCATTTTCGGCGGCACGCTCAACATCCTGCCACTCTTTTTGTTGGCCACGGATAACATCGAGCATCTTGTCGATATCGGCCTCTTCGACCACAGAAACCGCGCGTGTCAGCTCCAGTGAAGCGACATCAGCAATCTCAAATTCAGGATAAATCTGGAAACTGGCCGTGTAGGCCAAAGGCTTACCCAGCTGCATAGTTTGCACATCGATCTGGGGGAGACCTGCAACACGCAGTTTTTCTGTCACAGAAGCCTCACGGAAAGTCTGTTCGATCAGATCGCCGACAACTTCCTGATGAATCGCAGGTGCGTAACGTGACTTCACAACACTGAAAGGAACCTTACCCGGCCTGAAGCCGTCAATACGAACGCGCTTTGCCATGGATTTGAGACGCTTGTCGACCTCTTGATCGATCCGTTCGGCGGGTAATTCCACCATCATCTTGCGCCCGATATTTCCCGTTGCCTCTACAGAAACTTGCATGCCATACCTCATTAACCCAGCCATACCCAATGATGAAAGGGTGATCGTCATAATACTTGAATTTGTTTAACATGGTGCGAAAGGAGAGACTCGAACTCTCACGCCTTGCGGCGCTGGAACCTAAATCCAGTGCGTCTACCAATTCCGCCACTTTCGCGTATTTTGTCGGACATAAGTATAAAAGATACTCATAGAACCGAGAAGGGAGCGATTATACACAGCAAATCAAGACTTGTATAACCAAAATAATGAGGAAATATGGGGTGGATGATGGGGCTCGAACCCACGACAACCGGAATCACAATCCGGGGCTCTACCAACTGAGCTACAACCACCACTGAAAAAACAGTGCCCAACCTGTCGGGACATCAATGGCGCACCCGGCAGGATTCGAACCTGCGACCTACGGCTTAGAAGGCCGTTGCTCTATCCAGCTGAGCTACGGGCGCAGACTGAAAACACTATAACTACTATATTACGTATAATCACTTGAAAATGGTCGGGGTAGAGAGATTCGAACTCCCGACATCCTGCACCCAAAGCAGGCGCGCTACCAGACTGCGCTATACCCCGATTCAAACTGGCAAACTGTTGTTGCTCAGCATTTCAAGACCGCGAACTATACCTATCCAAAGAAGGGTCGTCAAGCTAGAAAATTCACGTTTTTAACAAAAACTTTAACAAAAAACGCCTCACTCACCCGGTCATGAGCCTGGTTTATCAAGCTCGCTCGTTCAACCAAGCGCCAATAGCGGGCGGAATGGTTTTTTGTGCCTTACCGCTCACATAAATACCAATATGCCCACCATCAAAAGAAACCTCTGAGTAATCACTGGAACCGATGAAGGTCTTCAGCGCCTGCGAGGCGGCAGGCGGCACCAGATGATCCTGATCCGCATAGACATTCAGCACCGGAATAGTGATTTTACCCAGATCGACCCGCTGGCCACCGATCTCAAGCTGACCTTTGATCAGCTTGTTCTGCTGGAAAAAATCCTTGATAAACTGCCGGAAGGTTTCACCAGCCTGATCCGGGCTGTCAAAAATCCATTTTTCCATGCGCATGAAATTTTTCAATACGACGGGGTCGTTCATGATATCAACCAGCCCCAAGTACTTCTGCCCCATCAACTGATAAGGCTTAAGATTCAGGAACAGCCAGTTCAGCATCTCCCCCGGCACATTCCCCAGTGTATCAACCAGCTGATCCACATCGACCTGCTGCACCCAATGACTGAGCATATTGTCGGGTGTCTGAAAATCTACCGGTGTCACCATCGTCACCAGATTTTTCACCTTGTGCGGATGCAAGGCGCTGTAGCACAGGCTGAAGGTACCCCCCTGACAAATCCCCAACAAATTGATTTGCTGCAATCCATGCGCCGTACAGATATGCTCAACACAGTCATCCAGATAGTCGTTCAGGTAATCATCCAGCGTCAAATAACGGTCTGCTGCATCTGGATAACCCCAGTCAATCAGGTACACATCCTGCCCGGCATCCAGCAACCCTTTGATGGTTGAGCGATGCTCCTGCAAATCCGTCATATAAGGGCGATTCACCAACGCATAAACAATCAGCAAGGGCACCGGATTTCGTTCCAGCGACTCCGCCCCTTTATAATGCAACAGGCGCAGGTGATCTTCCGCGAATACGACCTCATGCGGTGTGACACCACTGGGCAGATCTCCCATCGTCAGCAGGTTGTTAACACCTGCCGCCAGCTGCTCACTGAAGGCCGTGATTTCGCTGGCAATCGCATCCGGGTGCATCTGAAAAGCCTTCATGCCTGCTCCCCCTGTCCAGTTTTTACTGCTGTTACAGTTTTTGACAGCAAACTACGTTCAATGCTCGCCAAACGGCGTTCGACTGTCTGCAAATTGCGCCGCAGCTGCCGATTCTCACGCCGCATCTGCTGCTGTTTTTGCAAAATGGCGTTCAACTCATCACGGGCAGGCAGGCCAGCCGTGCGGCACTGCCAATCAAAAAAGCGGTTACTGCCTTGTTTCAATGCAAAAAAAGCATTCACCATGTCTGCATACACCTGCTGATAACGCTCACTCAACGCAAACTGCGCATAAGTAGCCTCGCTGACATCAACCCACAAGTCATATAATTCACGCAGGGAACTGATCTTCTGGCCGCCCTGTTCCAGCTGCTGGATACGGTCGCGCAAACCCTGAACAGACTCGGTGCCCTGCCCGGCAAATGCCTTGAGGTAAGCATCCAGTGCTGTCTGATAGTTGACTGCCAGCTGTGACAGCTTTGTCAGGTGATCCTGCGCTTCCTGCCCCAGATCTGCGAACGGCGTCACCAGCATTTTGTTTAAATGCTCCCGCCACAAGCCCGCATCCGCCAAATGCTCGCCCCCGACGTTAACATCACGGAACAACTCCATACCTGGCAAACCATGGGCAAATTGCTGCCAGCCTTCCAGCAAACCAGCACCCAAGCCAAAACTGCCAGAGGCCGAATGCCCCTGCCCCATTTGTTGTTGCCAGCCAGCAAATCCTTTTTCCAGCGACTGCAGCCAGTGCTCCAGCGCACTGGCATCCGGCTTAGCTTTGACGCGGGCATAGACATTTTCACCCAGCCCCACATAGACCCGCCCCATATCACGTACTCGCTGGAGCACATCCTGCAGCTGGGGTGGCGATTGGGTCGTGGCAGACTGCCACCATTGTTCGAAGCTTTGCACCCAATCGGGCGCGGCAGGAGGCTCTACGGGATCAGGAGAGTCCGGGGTAGCGGATTCATTTTTTTGCCTGGCAACCCGATCATTCCAATAGCGCTGTTGGGCATCCGCCCAAGTCTTGAGCGCTTCCTCCGACCACCCTGCTGAGTTTATCATCTTGGCTCCGACAAAAAGGTTGTGCTTCTTGACCATATCATGGTATTTTGTGCGGCGCAACAAGTACGTTTTTTATTGCTAGGAGTGAGCATACATGCGCGAAGATATTGTTATCGTAGCGGCAACCCGTACCGCCCTCGGTACTTTCTCAGGAACACTGGCCGGTGTTTCTGCTGTTGATTTAGGCGCGACCGTTATCAAGAGCCTTTTGGAAAAAACCGGTGTGGGTGCTGACCAGATTGACGAAGTCATCCTGGGTCAGGTTCTGACAGCCGGTAGTGGCCAAAACCCTGCCCGTCAGACGACTATCGCCGCTGGCCTGTCTGAAAAAACCCCGGCCATGACTATCAACAAAGTCTGCGGCAGTGGCCTGAAAGCCGTTCACCTTGCCTTCCAGGCGGTCGCGTGTGGCGATGCCGAGATTGTGATTGCCGGTGGACAGGAAAACATGAGCGCCTCCGCACATGTCGTTCCGAATTCGCGCAATGGCCAGAAAATGGGCGATTGGAAAATGGTCGATACCATGATTACCGATGGCCTGTGGTGCGCATTCAATAACTATCACATGGGCACCACCGCCGAAAACATTGCCACCCAATACGGCTTTACTCGTGAAGAGCAGGACGCTTTCGCGGCTGCCTCACAAAATAAAACGGAAGCTGCACAAAAAGCAGGTAATTTTGAGGCAGAAATCACGCCGGTTATTATCCCGCAACGCAAGGGTGACCCGATTGAGTTCAAGGTTGACGAGTTCCCGCGCCCCGGCACTACTGCCGAGAAACTGGGTGGCCTCCGCCCTGCTTTCAGCAAAGAAGGCACGGTAACAGCGGGTAATGCATCCGGCATTAATGATGGCGCTGCTGCTGTTATGGTGATGACCGCCTCCAAAGCAAAAGAACTGGGGCTAAAGCCTCTGGCGCGCATCAAAGCCTTTGCCAGCGCAGGCGTTGACCCGGCCATTATGGGCACCGGCCCGATTCCAGCCACAACCAAATGCCTGGAAAAAGCAGGCTGGAGCGTGGCTGACCTCGACATGATCGAAGCCAACGAAGCCTTTGCGGCTCAAGCCATGTCGGTCAACAAAGACATGGGCTTTGATTTATCCAAAGTCAATGTCAGCGGTGGCGCAATTGCCCTTGGCCATCCTATCGGTGCCTCTGGTGCGCGTGTACTGGTCACACTGCTGCACGGCATGCAGCGCACCGGCGCTGAAAAAGGCTTGGCAACGCTGTGTATCGGCGGTGGTCAAGGTGTTGCACTGGCGGTTGAAAAAGTTTAACCCCCTTATCATTTATTTATCAAAAACAGGATTTGAGTTATGAGTAAAGTCGCATTAGTTACAGGTGGTACTGGCGGAATTGGTACTGCTGTTTGCAAACGTCTGGCCGCCGATGGTTTCAAGGTCATCAGCACTTATTTTGAACCGGAAGAGCAAGCCAAGGCATGGGCAGAAGCCCAGGACTTTGACGTTGAGCTTTATCACTGCGACGTGGCTGACTATGATTCTTGCGTCGCGATGAAAGAACAGATTCTGGCTGACCATGGCCAGGTGGATGTGATCGTCAATAACGCCGGAATCACTCGCGATTCCAAGTTCACGCGCATGACAGCAGCCCAGTGGAAAGCGGTTATCGCCACTAACCTGGACAGCCTGTTCAATGTTTGCCACCAGTTCGTTGAAGGCATGACTGAGCGTGGCTTTGGCCGCATCGTAAACATTTCATCCGTCAATGGCCAGAAAGGCCAGGCTGGGCAAACCAATTACAGTGCAGCCAAAGCAGGTGCACATGGTTTCAGTATGGCACTGGCACAGGAAGTTGTGCGCAAGGGTGTGACCGTGAATACCGTCTCTCCGGGCTACATCGGGACTGAAATGGTGACCGCTATTCGTGAAGATATTCTGAACAGCATCATCGCAACGGTACCCATGAAGCGCTTGGGCAAGCCAGAAGAAATTGCAGCAACGGTTGCCTTCCTGGTATCTGAAGATGCAGCGTTCATTACCGGTGCCAACATTGCAGCCAATGGCGGCCTGCACATGCACTAAGGTCACTTGACCGGAACAAGGGTATGTCAGCCTGACCCGCTGATGTACCTTTGGCTTCTACCCTGATACAACTGCCTACCTTCGCCCTCTAAACATGTGGCTCACACCCGATAGTATACAAAGTAAAACAATAGCCTATACAATGGATGGCAGTTAGCCGCTAGCAGCAATCACACACCACAGACTTTGGTAAAACTTAAGCATGACTGATATACGCATTATCAAAAAATACCCAAACCGCCGTTTGTATGACACCCACCAGAGCTGTTACATCACCTTGTCGGATGTACGTGAGCTGGTGATGACTGAGATACCTTTTCAGGTCGTCGATCGCCAAAGCAGTGAAGATATTACCCGCAGCATTCTGCTCCAGATCATCATGGAACAGGAAGCAGGCGGCGAACCGCTATTTAGTGCCGACATGCTGGCGCAGTTTATCCGTAATTATGGCTTGAAAACACAACAGGGCTTCACCGATTTTCTTGAGCAAAGCATGACCCTGTTTAACAGCCATCAACAAGCCATCAACGAACAGATGCACAAGACACTGGCGGGCACACCCCTGGATAACTGGATTAAACTGGGTGAGCAAAACATGCAGGCATGGAATAAAATGCAGCAAAATGTTTTGAAAGGCATTACGCCGGGTAGCAAGAAGGAATAACCAGACAAAAAATTACCCGCTTAAAAGCGGGTAATCAATAAAATCAGCAACCAGATACCGAGGAGAGGAGGAAAAGCATCTGGCTGCTGGATAAACTATTGAAAGATAAACTCTTGAAACTGAAACGAATTAGCTGTTCTTTGCAGCTTTCTTGGTAGCTGCCATTACCTGATCTGCTACTTCCTGGCCGGCTTCAGCGGCTTTGCCCACTGCATCTTTAGCAGCAGTTGTTGCTTCCTGAGCCATTTCAGATGCTTGTGCCATGGCTTTTTCAACCGCCGCCGTCGCTTTTTCCATGTTCTCTGTCAAAGCCTGCTTGCTCAGTGCTGAGGCTTTCTCTGAACTTTCGGTCGTGTATTTAGCCGCTTCTTCAGCGATTACCAGCAGCTCATCACGCGTCACGGACAGCATGTCAGCCGCTTCACGTACGCTGGCCAACCACTGTTCGCCACAAGTTTTCAGTGCTTCCTGTTGCAAAGCGAAAGCAGCCTGTGGATCTTTGGCTTTGGTCGCGGCATCTGCACTTTTAGTGCCGGTCTCGAAACAGGAGCTCAACAGCGCAGTTTGCTTGGCAGTCAGCGCTTCAAACGTTTTCATGTTCAGTTCGCCAACACGCTTGGCTGAGTTCATGGCGTTGTCATTGAACTGCTTCATCAAATCCATCATTGCATTGTTCATAATCATCATTCCTGTTGTTACATAGTGTGGGTCTAGTTAAATGCTGCACTGCAACATTCGATGAAGTGAAGATTAAAGTAGTTTGCATCCACTGTCAATGCTTTTTTTGTGCACCGCACAAAAACGCCGCCCGAAGGCGGCGCGTGCGAACTACCCAAGCAGGTACGGTCGCTGCAACAGCTAACGTTTAACCGGCTACAGTCTCAGTAAATGTCAGCTTGTCATCTGCGACATCAACCTGAATCGTATCCCCCGGCACAAAGCGTCCACTCAGAATTTCCTGCGCCAGCGGGTTCTCGACCTGATGCTGGATGGCACGTTTCAAAGGCCGCGCACCATAGACCGGATCAAACCCGGCATCGGCAATCAGCCCCATCGCAGCATCACTGAAGTTGATATGCAACTCACGTACCGCCAAACGCTTGCGCAGGCTATTGAGCTGAATATCCGCAATCTGGCGAATCTCATCCTTGTCGAGCGGATGAAAGACCACCACTTCGTCAATCCGGTTGATGAATTCAGGTCGGAAATGCGTGCCCACCACTTCCATCACCGCCGCCTTCATGCGCTCATAGTTGGCTTCGCCCGCCATGTCCTGAATCAGGTGCGACCCAAGATTCGAGGTCATCACAATCACCGTATTCCGAAAATCGACCGTGCGCCCCTGCCCGTCAGTCAGCCGCCCGTCATCCAGCACTTGCAGCAAAACATTAAACACATCCGGATGCGCCTTCTCGACTTCATCCAGCAGGATCACCGAATACGGACGCCGGCGTACCGCTTCCGTCAGGTAACCTCCCTCTTCATAGCCGACATAGCCCGGAGGTGCACCAATCAGACGCGCTACCGAATGCTTCTCCATGAACTCGGACATATCAATCCGCACCATCGAGTCATCGCTATCAAACAGGAATTGCGCCAGTGCCTTGGTCAACTCGGTCTTGCCCACCCCGGTCGGACCCAGGAACAGGAACGAACCACTCGGACGCTTGGGGTCAGACAGACCTGCCCGCGCCCGCCGAATCGAGTTGGAAACGGCGACCATTGCCTCTTCCTGACCAATCACGCGGGTACGCAGCACGTCTTCCATTTTCAACAGCTTGTCTTTCTCTGATTCCATCATCTTGCTGACTGGAATACCCGTCCAACGCGCCACAATGTCGGCAATCTCTTCTTCCGTCACCCGGTTTTTCAGCAGCTTGGTGGCAGGCTGCCCCGCCGCATCAGCCTGCTTCAATTGTGCTTCCAGCTCCGGGATACGCCCGTACTGCAACTCGGACATACGCCCCAGATCACCCGCCCGCTTGGCAGTATCAAAGTCAATACGCGCCTGATCCAGCGCTTCCTTGATATGGGTCGTGCCTTGCAAAGCGGCTTTTTCTGCCTTCCAGATTTCATCCAGATCAGCATATTCCCGCTCCAGCCGATCCAGCTCATCCTGCAGAATCCCCAGACGCTTGATCGAGGCATCATCCTTTTCTTTTTTCAACGCTTCCCGCTCGATCTTGAGCTGAATCAAGCGCCGCCCCAGAATATCCAGCGCTTCCGGTTTGGAGTCGATCTCAATCCGGATACGCGAGGCTGCCTCATCAATCAGGTCAATCGCCTTGTCCGGCAAATTACGGTCAGTGATATACCGGTGTGACAAGGTAGCTGCCGCCACCAGTGCCGGGTCAGTAATCTCTACCCCATGATGCACTTCGTACTTTTCCTGCAAACCGCGCAAAATGGCAATCGTCGCTTCCACCGTCGGCTCATCGACCAATACTTTCTGGAAACGCCGTTCCAGTGCGGCATCCTTCTCGATGTATTGACGGTATTCGTCCAGCGTGGTCGCGCCCACACAATGCAACTCACCCCGCGCCAACGCAGGCTTGAGCATGTTACCGGCATCCAGCGCGCCATCCGCTTTGCCTGCACCGACCAGCGTATGAATCTCGTCAATGAACAAAATGGTATTGCCATCGGTTTTGGCGATGTCATTCAGAACCGCTTTCAGGCGTTCTTCAAAATCGCCCCGGAACTTGGCACCTGCGAGCAAGGCGCCCAGATCAAGGGATAATAAACGCTTGCCCTTCACCCCTTCCGGCACTTCACCGTCGACAATCCGCTGTGCCAAGCCTTCGACTAGCGCGGTTTTACCCACACCTGGCTCACCGATCACCACCGGATTGTTCTTGGTGCGACGTTGCAAAATCTGGATCATGCGCCGCACTTCTTCATCGCGGCCAATAATCGGATCGATCTTGCCCTGCTCGGCACGTTCGGTAATGTCGATCGTGTATTTTTGTAAAGCCTGGCGCTGGTCTTCCGCGTTTGGATCATTGACGGTTTGTCCGCCACGCATCGACTCAATGGCCTTCTCGATCGCCCCCTTGGTGCCACCGGTTTCGCGCAGCAAATTGCCCAGCGTTCCTTTGTCTTCCAAGGCCGCCAGCACAAACAATTCCGAGGTGATGTACTGGTCTTTACGTTGTTGAGCGAGCTTGTCGGTGACATTCAGCATTTTGCTCAAGTCATTGGAGACATGCACGCTGCCCGCATCACCCCCCGATACCGACGGCAAATGATCAATCGCGTCACCCAGTTTTGAGCGCAACTGGTTGGCATTCACCCCCGCCTTGGTGAGCATGCCCCGGGTGGAGCCACCCTCCTGATCAAGCAAGGCTACCATCAGGTGTACTGGTTCAATAAACTGGTGATCACGCCCTAAGGCAAGCGATTGTGCGTCTTGCAGAGCGAGCTGGAATTTGCTGGTAAGTTTGTCCATTCTCATCTGGGCTACCCCTATGAATGTGTGAAATGTGCTACGTATGAAGTATACGTTTGAATAGTGTGGATATGGGGTGCGGACAGGATAAAATCAAGCAAGGGCTGTGGATAAGCTTGATCTGTATCAAGAAAACCAGTCGCAAAATAAAAATGGAATAACAATGAAATAACAACCGAACAACAAATAAGCAGAACACGCTAAGCGCTTGCAATCCATGCCATAATCAAGCATACAGACACATTGAAAACCTCGATTAATCATGACTGGGACAGGCTGTGAACCGGAAGCCACTGCGACTGCTGTCAAAACAACAAGGCATTACCCTCTGGCAGGTTCTGCTGCTGGTCGTCGTGGCTGTGACACTCGCGGTTTGCGTCAAGACGGACAGACTCCCTTTCTTTCCGTTGAGCCGAATGACTGATGCCATCAGGATGCCTGATTTTCTGCGCGCCAATAATAACAATACGTATGATCCGCCACCGGACTACCTGTCGGAGAACACCAGCTGGACACGCTACGCGCCTGAAGTCAAACAGGCAAGCTCCAGAAAAGCTTCAATACGCCGCTATGAAGAACCTGCAGCGCCTTATGAAGAGGAATTCCCGGTCAATATCGAACGGGAACGCGGTTACTATACGGTGCAGGTTTTCTCGGGTTATAACTCCCAGCAGGCTTATGAACTTCGGCGCGCATTGAAGAAAGACGGGTATAACAGCTATATCAGTGAAGAAACGGATGGAAAAGGCATTCTGTTCCGGGTGCGTATCGGCCAGTACCGCAACCGCAGTGATGTGTTCGCCGTGCGTGAGCAGGTCAAACGCCGCTATCCTGCCCGGCTAAGAGACAGCTTTGTGATGCTGGTGGAAGATCCCCGCTAATCCACATTGATGATCAATACTGACCCGCTGCGTTTACTTGAACTTTATTTGAACAGGGAATACTGGAAATTATCCAGCCCCTGATCGGCGCAATAGACACTGCCACTCTGGATATTTTCGGACAAGTCAACTGTGCCGTTGCCTCTGACGATCAAACCCTGTAGCTCTCGCCCGCAACGCCCGCCCGGCTTTTTGCTGGCGACCGGTGTGCCTACCAGCGCCACTACCCGAGTAGTTTTATCGCGCTGGTAGACTTGTACCCGTTGAGTACCGGGGGATTTCACAAAATAACAGGGCGCTGTCGGCTTTAACCAACGCTTCTCGCCCTGCGGCTTACCCTTGGCCACTACTTGCAACTTGCAGCCACCGTCTTCGTACCAGAGCGATAAATCCTGCCCAGCGACCCGCAGCTGATCAAGCTCATAAGTCTGCGCAGTACGCTCCGGCACAACCAGTACCTTGCGCGTTTGCTGGTCACGATCAGCACCACACCCGGCCAGCAGTATGCCGAGGCAGGCGATAATAAGCGGGTGTATCAGTGTACCGGCCAAAACCAGACTCGCTCGGAACGCTCGATGTAATCCAGTCCACCGCTGGCCATCGCCGGCCCTTCCCAGGAAAATGCACCGCCACCCATGAATTCACCGGTGCCATCCCACAAGTCGATATGATCGCCCTGATTACCTTCACCCCAAAAATTTTCGCAGAAAATAATTCCAGTACGGTTTACATAATCCTGCCAACGCACCTCGCTTTTGATTTCAACCACACCAAAAGTGGCAGCATGATTCCGCAGCCAGGTTGCCAGTTCGCGCGCGCGCAGACTGTGGCCTTGCCCGGCATGGCCAAACCAGCATTCTGCACCGTCATAGTTTTTCAGTAGCTCACTCTGCGCCAGACAAGTACCCATGCGGATTGCACACTGGTTACCGAAATTAGCCACCCCATCCGGACGACGACAAGGCTGCATCTCATTGTTACTGATGTTCGGATGATTATTCCATAAACGGCCAAAGCCCAGTTTGGGGCCTTCCTGTGGCAGATCAACAGAAGTCGGCGGTGTCACTGGTGGGCGTACGGGCGGTGTTACCGGTGTTGATGGCGGTGTTGGCACAGGGGTCGGGCTGACCGGTACGGTTGGCGTAGTCGGCGGGGTTGGTACAGGCGACGGCTGCACCGGGGGGGGTGGTGGCGTCACCGGGGGCGATGGGCGGGGTGGTGAAGTGGGTGTTGTCGTACCACCACCGGGTGAGCCGCCAAACAGTGAACGTAGCCAATTCATCAATTCTTGCCAATTCATACCAGCATCTCCTTCTTCCGTGATTTAACAACTATAGGTGACCTGCACCTGCTTTGCTGTCTAAACCACGATAGTACCGCAACTCAGCTTTCCATGCAGCGTTCCCGCAAACTGCTGCTGCGCGGAAAGTGCGCACTCAGGAACTCCATCTGGTCAGCCAGAATACTGCGCCCCTGCAAAAAGATGTACTCCACATAAGTCGGCTGGAACGGCACCGCCAGCAACGGCATACCCGCCTGCTCAGGTGTGCGCCCACCTTTGTAGCTGTTACAGGACTTGCAAGCCGACACCACATTCGTCCAGACATCACGCCCGCCTTTCACAATCGGCTGGACATGATCACGTGATAAAGTGTGCGCATTAAAATGCTGCCCGCAGTACATGCACAGGTAATTATCACGCCGAAATAAAGTCGGGTTATTCAGGGGCGGGGTATAACTGGAACCAAACAGATCCTGCTTGCTGCCATAGGTAGCAATAATTGAATTCAGCACCAGCTGGCTGCGCAGACCGGTTTTAGCATTGATACCGCCGTGCACTTCCAGCATCGGCGTACCACAGGTATAGGCAACCTGCTCTGTATAATAGAGCTTCACCGCCGTCTGAAAATGAACCCACTCCAAGGGCATCCCACTGATGTCCGTGCGGAGAATGAGTTGTTGCAGATCAGACATAGACACCTCCTGTCAAGGAATTGCGGGCATTGTAACACCGGTTCATGCCTAAACAATGAAGCACACAATTTTCAGGTACATAATCCGCAGATACCCGCCAGCGTCCAGCATTTATTGACATAAATCAAGTGGCACTTACACAGATGGGCACACGTTCATGATGACCTGTCCACTTGATACAGATCAATAAATGCAATGCATGAACACCCTACACTCCCCGTCCATTACCAATGGCTTGCATTTTACAGGAGAACCAACATGTTCAGCTTCGACTTTGGATTACCCGCCGCATTGGTCATCATACTGATTGTATTTGCGTGGTTCAGCTTCTTTTCCGTTATTTTCTGAGTCTTGGAGGCTTGCTTCAGGACATTGTTCCCAAACAGTTTGACACTTTAAAGACGCGCCTTACCCTTGTCATACCCCCCTGATTTCACTATCATCAGGTGCTAATACACTTCAAGGTAAAGGAACAGCAACATGTTCAGTTTTGATTTTGGCTTGCCGATGCTGCTGGTGACGATTTTGATTGCAATCGCATGGTTCAGCTTTATTTCGGTAGCCCTGTTTGGTTAACCGCACCCGACTGACAGGGAACTTGCCTGGGAACAGACACAAAAAGGCCGCTTTTATGCGGCCTTTTTGTTGAATAGCGCTTTTACTGCCCTACTCAGGCAGGCTCGGCTACCGCCAGCTTCAGCTTTTTCACGGCGGCATTTTCCAGCTGGCGAATCCGTTCGGCAGACACACCGTATTTAGTGGCCAGATCCTGCAGGGTGGCTTTCTGTTCAACCAGCCAGCGGCTGGCCAGAATATCCTGGCTACGCTCATCCAGATCAGCCAGCGCACTTTCAAAGCGCGTGCGGGTATATTCTTCCCACTCTGCTGCTTCCAGCGTATCGGAGGGGTCAGCGGTTTCCGCTGCAAGGTATTGGCTAGGCGAAAACGCACGCTCATCATCTTCCTGATCGGATGACAGGTCAAACGACACATCTTGTGCACCCAAGCGCTTTTCCATTTCCAGCACGTCAGCCTTGCTCACGCCCAGATCATTGGCGACTTCTTGTGCTTGGTCATTCGATAACCAGCCCAGACGTTTTTTGCTGCTGCGCAAGTTGAAGAACAGCTTGCGCTGCGCTTTGGTCGTAGCCACCTTGACAATTTTCCAGTTGCGCAGGATGTATTCATGAATCTCGGCACGAATCCAGTGCACTGCAAAGGAAATCAGGCGTACATTCATCTCCGGGTCAAAGCGCTTGACCGCTTTCATCAAACCTACGTTACCTTCCTGTACCAGATCGCTCAGTGGCAGGCCGTAGCCGTTATAACCGCGCGCAACCTTGACGACAAAACGCAAGTTGTGCAGGATGAGCTGACGCGCAGCCTCCAGATTGCTGTCGTATTTCAGGGTCATCGCCAACTCACGCTCTTCCTCTGCTTGCAGGACGGGAATCGTGTGGATTGCCTGAATATAACTCTCCAGATTCCCGACGGGAACCGGCAGTGTTTGTCCGCGCAGCATTAACGCATTTGTCATTATCAATCTCCTGTTGACTATGGCGCTATATTATCACTCTTATTCTTAGAGTGCTAATAGTCACGATAGTTTCCCCGCCATCCGTTTAATAATTATTATCTATACCCATGCTGTTTAATTCTATGTTCAACAAGCTATGCTACAGTGTGGCTTGGGTACAACTATAAGAAAAAGTGATCATGGGTCATCCAAATGCTTCATTACTCGAAAAAATTAGTGGCAACCGCTTCCTGACAACAGAAGATCGGCAGAGCATTCTCGACACCATAGCTGGCTTGCAGGATGAAGCCAACCAGGTGCGGGAACAGGGTAAACAGCTATCAACCCGCCTGCACAACCGTGATACCGTCATTGAAGAACTGGAGCGGGCGCTGGCACAACGCGAGCAACAAATACACGGCAAAGAAGAAATTCTGCAGAAAAGCCAGCATCTGGAAATCGACTTCCAGCAGAAAATGGAACTGTATGACCGCCGCTTGCAAGAGCGCGACCAGATTATTCAGGAACGTGACACCACCATCCGCGAACGCGACCAGTTGCTGCGCAACCTGGAACACCGCCTGCATGAGGTGGAAAAAAACACGCACGGCCATGAAAAAAGCGTACGTGAACGTGAAGATCAGGTCAAACAACGCGACCGCCTGCTGGAAGAGAAGGAACGCCATCTGGAAAAACGGGATCGCGAGCTTGAAAACCGCGACAAACAGATCAGCAAGCGCGACATTTCGCTGACCGAGTATAACCGCCAACTGCAGGAACTCAACCAGTGGGTCAATACCCAGCAAAAGGCACGCCACGAACAGGAACACTTCCTGGCTGAACGTGATACCCAACTGAGTCAACGTGACCAGACTATTCAGGGACTTAATCAGCAAATCAATGAATACGAGCAGCGCCTGCAGACTGTCAACCAGCGGCTGCAACAACGTGATGAATCGCTGATGGAGCGGGACGAGCAATTGCGCCAGCGTGATCGCCTGATTACACGCAAGATCGAACAGATCAGCACTCGCAATGAACAACTCACCGAACAGACCCGTATTTTGCAAGAAAAAGAACAGCACGCTATCCATTATGAGAAGCTGCTACAACAGCGCGAATTGCTGTTGCAAGACAAAGACCAGCAACTGCAGGCGCGTGACCAGACCATTGGCGAACATGGCTTGCAACTCAAAGGGCGTGATGAGCAGATCAGCGCACAATTCCTGCAGCTGCAGGAGCGTGACAAGGAAATCAGCCAGCGGGATGCGCAAATCAGCCAGCTGCAGCAGCCAATAGCAACCCTGAATCAGGCTCTGCAGGCCAGACAGCACCTGATTGATGAACATAATCACGCGATCAACAACCTGCAGACCCGCATCACCGAACGGGATCAGCAAATAAGTACGTTGCAGGCGGGTTTACAGGGACGCGAGCAGACCATCAGCGCCCGGGATGTCCAACTGTTGGAGCAAATGACCCTGCTGCAGGAACAGGAAAAACAGCAGCAAGTACACCATGCCAATCTGCAGGAAAAAGAACAGCTGTTGCTCCAACAAAACACTCAGCTGCAGCAACGTGAGCAACAGCTCATCGAGCGTGAAAATTATGTACTCCAGCAGGATACGCAGTTTCAACAGCGCGACGAGCACTGCCTGGCGCGTGAAACGCAACTTGCCGGGCGCGAAGGCTCGCTACAACAGCGTGAGCAGGCCAGCCTCGAACTGGCACAAAAACTCATGCAGCAACTGGATCAACTGGAAGCACTCAAACGACAGGAGCAGGCAGTACAACAGGCTATCGCCCAGCAGATTCGTGATGATTTCCAACAGACTGCCGCACAGATCAAGGACAATACCCTGCAACAAAATGGTGACCTGCAACGTCAGTTTAAGCTGATCGCCAAACTGGTCGAAGCGGCGACCCAGCAGCAACATGAGGATCTGCAGGAGCAACTGACCGAGATCACCGGGCATCTGGCGGCTGACGGTAAACTCAAAGCCGAAACGCAAGGACAGCAGCAACAAATACTGCAACACGTCCAGACTGCTGTGCAACAGTTCATGACCCCCAGGGAGGATGGCAGCCATCAGCGCCACGCCGAGCTATTGCAGCAACTCAAGAACGTGGCCCAGCGTCTGGATACACTCAAGGATGAATCTGCACCCCAGCGCCATCTGGAACTGCTGCAAAAAGTCAAAAATCTGCAGCAGCATCTTGAAGTCAGTCGGGATGATGACAAACAGCCCTTACTGGATGAACTGCAAAAGCAGCTACAGACCTTGCGGCAACAGCTGAGTACACAAGCACAAAGCAAGGCTCACACTGAAGGCGATACACAGACCCGGCAGCAATTGCTGCAGGAACTCAAACGCATGGGCGACAACCTGGATACCCGGACAGCCTACGATGAAAGCCAGCTGCGCCACCGGCAATCGCTGGAGCAACGTGAAAAAGTGATCATGCTCAAAGACCAGATGATCAGCCAGCTCAACCAGCAGTTGTTAGCCAAAGAAAAGATTGTTTTGTACCAAGATGGCCTGCTCCAGAAACTTAACCGGCAACTGAGGCAGCCCCAAACCTAGCACAAGCCTAACGGGCGGGGGCAAATCAAATTAGCTACCCCGCCCCCCACGCCTTGCCCCTGTCCTGCTACTGACGCGATTGCAAGGCAATACTGAGCAAGCGCGCCGTCAGATCAACCACCGGAATGACCCGTTCGTATTGCATGCGTTTGGGGCCAATCACCCCCAGCACACCGACATGTTCATCGCCCAGCGAATACGGTGCAGTCACCAGGCTACAATCATTAAATACCCGATGCCCGGCTTCACGCCCGATAAAAATCTGCACCCCGTCGGCGCTGATGCTTTTGTCCAGCAAGGTCAAAATATCGCGTTTGCGGGTAAACGCACCGAACAGTTCACGCAATTTGGGCAGGTCGGACAGGTCTTCATAACCCATCAGATTGGCTTCACCGGCGATCACACAATCTTCCTGTTGATTGATATCCATTTCAGCAAACGCCATTTCACCCAGCTCAATCGCAGACAACATGATGCGGTTCATGTCTTCACGGTGCTGGCGCATTTCATCCAGCAAGGCTTGTCGAGCAGAATGAATATCTTTACCGACCAGGCATGCGTTCAGGAAGTTGGCCGCCTGCTGTAACTCTGAATTGGAAAAGTCGGCATCCAGTTGAATGATCCGGTTTTGCACTTCATTCCGGCTAAACACCAGAATCACCAGCACCTGATTCCCGGACAAGCGTAAAAACTCCAGCTGACGAATCGCGGAAGGGTTGCGCTTGGGCACAGTTACAATCCCGGTGAGCGCGGTAATACCGGACAACAGGCTGGAAGCTGCATGGATCAGGCTGCTCGCGTCCTGATTGGCGTGCAGGCGGCCTTGCAGGGTTTGTACCGCCTGCAATTCGATAGGCTGTACCTGTAACAGGGAATCAACAAACAAGCGATAGCCTTGGGAGGTAGGCACCCGCCCTGCCGAGGTATGGGGCGAACGGATATAACCCATGTCCTCCAGGTCGGACATCACATTACGGATGGTGGCAGCACTCAAATCCAGGCCACTGCGTTTGGCCAAGGTACGTGAACCCACCGGTTGGCCATCGGCAATATAAGCCTCTACCAACACTTTCAGCAGGTGCTGGGCACGTTCAGTCAACGCTGTCGCGGGTCTGGGAGCTGTCATTTTCTTGCGTCCATGTGATGGAGTTACCTCCTAAATGGTGACTGAAACCATCATTTCAAGTGAGATCACTACTGATACCGCTGATAACACTGAGCGACCGGCGGTTCGATGTCCCCGAAACCACCCCTGAAAGGATTGCTTATAGGACTTTAGCCTTTTTATAACGGTATCGCTACAATATGCGCAGAACAGCACCATCCTTTCATTTTTCAGGCGACGCTGCATTATATGAAACTATTCACTACCGTTGGTATTTTCTCCCGGCAGGACGGTGCACTGGTCGAACAGACACTCAAGACCTTATGTGCTTACCTGCAAGTACAAGGGCTGGAACTGCTGTTTGCAGAACACCCCGCCCATATCCTGCAAATCTCCCCAACACCCGCTGAACAGATTGCCCATCAGGCGGATCTTGCGATTGTCGTCGGTGGTGATGGCACCCTGCTAACCACGGGGCGACTGATGGCACCCCATGAAGTGCCCATTGTCGGCATCAATCTGGGGCGACTGGGCTTTTTGGTTGATGTTTCTCCGGATGAAATGACCACCCAACTGGCGGCTATCCTGCAAGGTGAATTTACCGAAGAACGGCGCTGCCTGTTGCAGGCCAGTGCCTGGCGCAAAGACGAACTCCTGGGTGAAAATATTGCCTTGAATGACGTGGTCTTGCATGCCCGTAACGAAATTCGCATGATCGAATTCACCACCTGCATCGATAATGTTTTTGTCACCACCCAACGCGCAGACGGCATCGTCATCTCAACGCCCACCGGCTCTACAGCTTATGCACTTTCCAGTGGTGGCCCGATCCTGCATCCTTCACTGGATGCCACCGTACTGGTGCCGATCTGCCCGCATACCCTGTCCAACCGCCCACTCGTCGTTGCCAATAGCAGCGCTATTGAGATTTCCCTGTGTAGCCACCGCCCGGTTGATTCACGCCTGTCTTTTGACGGTCAGCACAATATTGAATTGCTGTCGGGTGACCGTGTCCTGATCAAAGCTCGTCAGGAAAAAATGCGCTTGCTGCATCCGCGCAATTATGATTACTACCATATCTTGCGTTCAAAACTGCACTGGGGAACCCAACCATAATGCTGACACACATTCATATCCGTAATTTTGCGATCATCGAAGAACTGGATCTTGAACTCCATAGCGGCATGACCGCCCTGACCGGCGAAACCGGCGCAGGTAAATCCATCCTGCTGGATGCGATTGGTCTGGTACTAGGTGACAAGGCCGATAGTGGCAGCGTCCGCCATGGTGCAGACAAGGCTGAGATTACCCTGAGTGTCGATATCAGCCATACACCGCATGCTCACCAGTGGCTGCGGGAACAAGCACTGGACAATGAAGAAGACACCTGCATCCTGCGCCGTGTAATCAGTGCCAATGGCAAATCACGCGCATGGATCAATGGTTCGCCCGCTACCCTGACCCTGTTGCGTGAACTCGGTGAGCAAATGGTGGATATTCATGGCCAGCATGAGCATCAGTCGCTGATGAAAAAAGACATGCAACGCGAACTGCTGGATGCCTTTGCCGGGAACGAGACCCTGCTAAAACAGACCCAGGAACACTGGAAAAACTGGAAAACCTTGTATGACCGTCTGCAAACCCTGTCCTCGGAAAATCGCCAGCATCAGGAGCGTATTGACCTGCTGAACTTTCAGGTCGGTGAACTGGAAACGCTGGCACTGGCTGAGCATGAAATCGAACAGCTGGATGACGAGCTAAATCGCCTTGGACATGCAGAGCAATTAAAATCAGCCGCAGAGCACGGACATCATCTGCTTTATGAAGCCGAGCCTTCGGTTTATTCCAACCTGAGTCAGCTCCAGCAGGAACTGACCCGTCAGGTCACACTGGATGAGCAATTAAACGCACCACTGGAGCTGGTCACCACTGCCCAACTCCAGTTGCAGGAAGCGGCGCTGTTACTGCGTGATTATGCACAAGATCTGGATATAGACCCGGCGCGCCTGCAATGGGTGGAGAACAGAATCGGCGATATTCGCCTGATGGCACGCAAATACCGAATGGAGCCTTATCAGCTTCTGGAGTATCTGACCCGCTTGCAAACCGAACTGAAGTCGCTGGACAGTGATGACTATGATATTGAAGCACTGCAACAACGCCTGGATGCCTCGGTCGAAGCCTATCTACACAGTGCCGATAAACTCTCCCAACAACGCAGCAAGGCGGCTCACACGCTCTCAGCAGGGGTGAGTAAAGCCATGCAGCAACTGGGTATGCAGGGCGGACAATTTGAGATTCAAATCAGTCGCGTCAACGACAGCCAGCTGCACCCGCAAGGCATGGATCAGATTGAATTCATGGTCAGTGCCAATCCCGGCCAGCCGCTCAAGCCCTTGGTAAAAGTAGCCTCAGGCGGTGAATTGTCACGCATTAGCCTGGCCATACAAATGATGGCCGCACAAAAGCTTACCCTGCCCGCCTTGATCTTTGATGAAGTGGACACGGGTATTGGCGGCGGAATTGCTGAAGTGGTGGGCACACAGTTGCGCGCACTCGGCACCAACCGCCAGGTACTGTGCGTCACTCATTTGCCCCAAGTGGCTTCACAAGCTCACCAGCAATACAAAGTCACCAAGCTCAAAGGCCTTGATTCCACCAGCACTGGCATCGAAACACTCACACCCGCCCAACGCACCGAAGAAATTGCCCGCATGATCGGTGGCATGGACATTACGCCCGCCACCCGCGCATTAGCTGACGAGATGCTGAATCGCGCTAATTAGTTACCAATAAATACCAGACTTCCATTTGTCTGGTATTTTCCCGCACTCACCCCTTCTCTCCACAACATCCTTGCCACCCCCTACCATACTTGTGTCAACGAATGAACTATATCAAACGTTAACAACGCATAGCCTGTTTTTCTAAAAATCTACGAATCCTTTGATCTTGGATAAAAACTTAATATAGAGAAAGAACGGAACATCAGGCTGTAGGGACTACACTAATAAACAAGCATTAATTTTATGGAAAAAATAATGCAATAAACAAGCAAAAGTTATTTTTATAGCGATTGCTGACAAATTTGATGATCCTCAAGGAGCTCGACAGTCGTAACTTCCCCATCCTGCTGGGTGCGCAGCCCAGCCTGACAGATG